>JBBAMY010000001.1:0-2695 GCA_040402235.1 Candidatus Planktophila sp.
CACGCTGTTGAGTTCTCAAGGTACGGATGCGCACTGAGTCCTAGGATTTCTCCTATTTTTCAGGGCAGACCGCCAAACCTAGTGCATACACGCGAGCACGGTCAAACCGCGCCCTTGCGAGCTCTAGATTGGGGAGTCAATGCTGTTCGGCCTCAATCGTCCGATTCACAGCAAGAGCGAAACTATAACCCCCTGGGCCAAGGGGGTCAAATCGGGGTTTTCGAAGCTTTTGCACTGTTTCGCACACTTAGAAAAACGTTAGCCCGCCAGCGTTTTAAAGCAAAAAGGGTGGTTTTTAGATCAGCTCCACAGCGGCTAAATCTCGCTTGCCTTTTCGCAAAACCGCATATTTACCGCATAAAAAGTCAGATTTCTGTGGTGCAAAATCCTCTCCAGAAATCTTTTCATTATTGAGATATGCGCCACCCTCTTTAACAATGCGACGCGCTGCTGATTTTGAATCAACAACACCAGTTGCTGCGAGGAGATCTACCCAAGTTGGAATTGCATCATTTTTTGACACAGTAGTCCGAGGTAGTTCAGCTAGTGCACCAGCCAACGTTTCTTCATCCAGTTCTGTCAGATCTCCCTGACCAAATAGTGCCTTAGCGGCTGCTTCTACTCGATCAGTTGTTGCTTGTGAATGCACAAGTGCAGTCAGTTCACGAGCAAGGGCTCGATGTGCCTCACGCAAACCAGGATTCTCTTTATGGGCATTCTCGAGTGCGGTAATTTCCTCATGAGATTTGAAAGAAAAGACCTTAAGAAAATTAATGACATCTTTATCATCGGTGTTTAGCCAGTATTGGAAGAAAGCGTAAGGAGAAGTCATTGCAGGATCTAGCCACACCGATCCCCCAGCAGTTTTACCAAACTTTGTTCCATCGGCTTTAGTTAAAAGTGGCACCGTTAGCGCATGACCACTGCCTGCTTCAACACGGCGAATCAAATCTAAGCCTGCAACGATATTGCCCCACTGATCTGAGCCACCTAGCTGCAGGGTGCAGTTGTTTCGGCGATAAAGTTCTAAGAAGTCATAGGACTGAAGCACTTGATAAGAGAATTCAGTATAGGAAATTCCACCTGCTTCTAATCTGGCAGAGACTGAATCCTTAGAAAGCATTTGGTTGACACTAAAATGCTTACCAATATCGCGCAAAAACTCAATTGCACTTAAGGGTGATGTCCAATCAAGGTTATTAACAACTATCGCCTTGTTTTTCGCTTCGTTAAAATCTAGGAAAGCTGAAACTTGCGTGCGAATTCTGTTAACCCAGCCTTCAACAATTTCAGTGCTATTGAGTGTGCGCTCTTCATTCTTACCGCTGGGATCTCCCACTAATCCTGTAGCACCGCCCACAAGGGCAATAGGTGTGTGACCAGCTAATTGAAAGCGGCGCAGCACAAGTAGAACTACGAGGTTGCCAACATGTAGTGATGGCGCAGTTGGATCAAAGCCCACATACAAAGTGATGGGCTTTTTCAGTGATTCAAGTAGTGCTGCCTCATCGGTGGACTGGGCTAAAAGCCCGCGCCAGCGCAGATCTTCGAGAAGGTTCATGCCCCCATCATCTCTGAAAAGGCCTTGGCTTTGGCGGCTATTTTCTTAGATTGCGTCAGATTTTCTTGCAATGCCAATTTAATCTGATCGGCAACTAAGGCTGGCGCAGTTCCTCCTGCTGTGGTCCGTGAATTCAATGCCCCAGCGACGGTGAGTACATCTTTGACTCCCCCATCTAGAGATGGATGGATTGCTTTGAACTCATTATCGCTGAGTTCATGTAATTGACGAGAACTCTTTTCACATAAAGCAACGCACTTGCCTGCAGATTCATGGGCAGATGCAAAGGGAACATTCTTTCGAACCAAGTAATCGGCTATCTCTGTGGCTAGTGAGAAACCAGTTGGAGCTGCTGCTGCCATTTTCTCTCGATCAAAATCAGTTGTAGCAACCATTCCTGTTATTGCAGGTAGAACAAGAAGCAAAGTGTCAATGCTGTCAAAGAGCGGTTCTTTATCTTCTTGTAAATCTCGGTTATATGCGAAAGGCAGACCTTTGAGCATCGTCATTACAGAAACAAGATTTCCAATCAAACGTCCCGATTTACCCCGTGCCAGCTCTGCCATATCCGGGTTTTTCTTCTGAGGCATGATTGATGAACCAGTTGAATACTCGTCTGCAACCTTGGCCCACGCAAACTCAGTTGATGCCCATAAGGTCCACTCTTCACCAATACGGGATAAGTGCAAACCTATTGTTGCGCAGATAAATAATGCTTCAGCAACATAATCACGATCACTGACTGCATCAATGCTGTTAGCAAAGCTAGAATCAAAACCAAGCTCTTTGGCAGTACTTGCTGGGTCGAGTGGAAGTGATGAACCTGCAAGTGCGCCAGCACCAAGTGAGCTCACTGATGTGCGCTTAAGCCAGTCGTTAATGCGATCAAGATCTCTTGCAAATGCATGTGCGTGCTTGGCTAATTCATGACCAAATGAAACTGGTTGGGCATGTTGGATATGAGTGAACCCTGGAGCACTATCGTTGACATACTCATTAGCTTTATTCAAAATTGCGGTATTCAACGCAGTAATCAATGAAGCAACTTCCAACATGTGATCGATGGCAAAAAGACGAAGATCTGTTGTGACCTGATCATTACGAGAACGCCCCGCTCGAAGTGCTCCACCGACT
>JBBAMY010000001.1:2795-65479 GCA_040402235.1 Candidatus Planktophila sp.
CATCGGCTGGGCCATCACTAAAGCGTGCACCCCAGAGCGCCATTTACTTTCTCCCGTTCTTAGTTGCCGCATAAGCGAGTAATTCTTTCGCTAATTGCGCCCCACCTGTTGCTTTCTTGGACACAAGGATAATCGTGTCGTCGCCTGCAATCGTGCCAATAACACCTGTGAGATTGGCGTGGTCGAGTGAACTAGCAACGAACTGCGCCGCTCCTGGTGGAGTATGAATCACGGCCAGATTGGCACTGTGATCAACGGAGAGAATCAACTTTGATGGCACAGGATTAATGCGAGAGAGAGCATCATCAGATGACTCTCTGATTTGATAAACAGATTCACCATCTCGACCACGTCCTCGAACTGCCCCTATTTCCTCTAAATCTCTACTAGCAGTTGCCTGAGTAACTCGATATCCACTCTTCTTGAGTGCCACCACCAAATCAGACTGCGAATGAATGATTCCAGATTGAATCAGTGCAATTGCCTTTGCTCTGCGCGCAGAAACATTTGTTGCATTACTTGCCATCACTGATCACCTTTCTAAAAGTAGAAACAAACTTCACCAGCTGTGCCTGAGTAACAATGAGGGCAGGTGCAATACGAATAGTTGATTCATTGGCCGCATTCACCAAAACCCCAGCCTTAGCCATCTTGGCTGCAAAATCTTTTGCAGTAGGTGAATCCAACTCAATTCCAATCAGCAGACCGGCCCCACGCACTTCTTTCACACCCTTAACCATTGCTAACTCTGTTAACAGGTATTCATGATGCAGAACTGTCTTCTCAATAAGCTTATCTTTTTCAATGACTGCAATTGCCGCAAGACCTGCAGCAGTAGTTACTGGGTTGCCACCAAATGTTGTGCCGTGATCTCCGGCTTCAAAAAGAGATGCTGCCTTTCCTAAAGCGATCATGGCGCCTAGCGGCAATCCACCTCCTAAGCCCTTGGCCAAAGTAATCACATCAGGCTTTATCCCTGAGTACTCATATCCAAACCAATCGCCTGTTCGACCCATTCCCGTTTGCACTGCGTCAATTACTAGTAATACCCCATATGTGTCGCAGAGTTTTCTCACCTGTGCCAAGTAATCAACTGGTGGAATTATCACTCCGGCTTCACCCATGATTGGTTCAAGGATCACCATTGCGGTCTTCCTTGAGATAGCACGACGCATTGCTTCAATATCACCAAAGGCAACATGCTTAACGCCTTTAACCAAAGGTAAAAATGGTTCACGCTTTGCGGGTTGTCCAGTCATTGAAAGTGCACCCATTGTTCTACCGTGGAAAGCACCTTGCGCAGCAATGATTCGACTACGTCCTGTGCGACGAGACAGCTTGAGTGCAGCTTCATTAGCCTCAGCACCAGATTGGCAGAAGAAAACTCGTGCGCTCTTATCACCCGTCATTTCAATTAGCTTTGCAGCTAAAGCAACGGCGTTGGGGTGGGCATAGAGATTACTCACATGGCTTAGCAGTGCAATCTGCTTGCTCACAGCCTTCACAATGGCTGGATGTGCGTGTCCCAAAATGCTAGTGGCGATTCCACCTAAGAAATCTAAATACTGCTTTCCATCGGCATCAGTAACGACGACGCCTTTGCCCTTTATAAGAGCAAGGGATGGCACACCGTAGTTGTTCTGGGTTGTGTTCTTCCACTGCTTTATGAGATCTGTGTTTTTCATGCGGTCACCAGCGTTCCACCTTTACTCAGTAGTGCATCTGCAAAACTATGTGGGTCAGTTCCATCAATAATTCTCACAGCCTTAGCACCACCTGCAACTGCGTCCAGTGCGGCTTGGACTTTAGGTGCCATACCTTCAGCAAATCCTGCCTTTATGGCGCTGAGCTCTTCTGATGAAATCGACTCAATTAATGAAGAAGTATCTGGCCAACTACGATAAATGCCAGCAACATCAGTCATAACGATTAATGCGGAAGCATCTAGCGCTCCAGCAATTGCTGCCGCAGCTAAATCAGCGTTCACATTCAAACCACCAGCGCCACCTTCATCACTACTAATGGGTGCGATGACTGGAACTATTCCTTTACTGATCAATTCTTTTAGCGCTGAAACATCGACCCTGACAACATCACCCACGTGCCCAAGATCGGCATTACTCCCATCTACTAATGTGGTTTTCCTTCTCGCAATCAGAGTGGGCAGTGCGCGTCCGGATAGTGCTTGAGCCTTAATACCGCCCTGAATCAATGTCTGTGCGACCTTAGGTCCAACTTCATTCGCTAGGACTCTTTCAACAACTTCAAAAATCTCTGGCGTTGTGTAACGAAAACCACCAATGAAAGAGCTTTCAATTCCCTTAGCTTTCAACGCTGCATCAATTTGAGGTCCACCACCATGGACTACAACAACGGATTCTCCCGTTGTCTGAGCAGCTGCAATTGCGTGAGCAAACGCCCCGTTTTCATCCTTCATGGCATGCCCCCCGAATTTAACGACGATCATGTTGAATACGCCGAGTTCTCATGCACATAGTCATGTGAAAGATCATTAGTCATCACAGTTGCACTGGCTTTGCCAACTTTTAGATCTATAACTATCTGCACTAATCGGTTACTGAAATCAACTTTGTTCTTATCGGCATCCGGTGCGCTATTCGAGCAAACCTGAATGCCATTCAAACTGACATCAATTGTAAGCGGATCCATATGCGCATCAGCCGTACCAACGGCAGCTAGTACTCTGCCCCAGTTGGGATCTCGACCAAAGATTGCAGCCTTGAGTAAGTTGTTGCGAGCACACGCTCTGGCCACTTCGACAGCATCCTTTTCACTCACGGCGTTGTCCACTGTAATCGCAACTGATTTGGTAGAGCCCTCTGCATCTTCAATGAGTTGGGCCGCAAGTGATCCACAGACTTTCATCAACAGAACTTCTAACTCTGAATCAGAAAGTGTTTGTCCTGAGGCACCTGATGCCATGAATAGGACTGTGTCATTGGTGGATGTACAACCATCTGAATCTATTCGGTTATAGGTTCGATCAGTTACTTGAGCAAATATCTTTGCGGCATTGGAACCAACTTGCCCATCTGTCATAACAACAGAGAGCATGGTTGCTAGTGCTGGGGCCAACATTCCAGCGCCTTTGGCGATACCTGCCACTTGCACTTTACCCAGTGTTGCCTGTGCGATCTTTGGTACTGAATCAGTTGTCATAATGGCTTGAGCACACTCTTGTAATGAATCTGATTTGAGTACCGTTGCGATAGATCTAATTCCGCTTTCAATCTTTGCCATTGGAAGTAACTCCCCAATGAGGCCAGTTGAGCAGACAACTACTTCGCCCGATGAAACTTCAAGTAACTCCCCTACTAACTCCGCCGTTGCATGAGTGTCAGCAAATCCTTGAGGTCCGGTGCAAGCATTTGCCCCGCCAGAGTTGAGCACTACCGCTCTAACAATCTGGCCTTTAACCACTTGCTTACTCCAAATGACCGGTGCTGCAACGACTTTGTTCGATGTGAATACGGCAGTCCCGAAAAAGGTAGGCCCTGTGTTTTCAATCAGGGTTAAATCAAGTGCTCCCGTGCTCTTTAAACCAGTAGCACAAGCAGCTCCTACAAATCCCTCAGGTAGTTTCATGCGCCTAAGCCATCATTTGATAAACCAGAACCCTCATGAAAACCAGTAATGATATTTGCGTTTTGAATTGCCTGGCTGGCTGCGCCTTTTCCTAAATTATCCAGGGCAACACTGATGACTAGACGGTTAGTGTGATCATCAACAGCTACCTGCATTTGAACCTTGTTAGATCCTGTGACGGAGCCAGTCTTAGGCATCTGGCCAAGGGGTAATACATCTACGAAATACTCCCCCTGATAGTGCTTAGCAAAGAGATCGTGTGCCTGTTTAGAACTCATAGGCTTGGTTAATTTGGCTGTGATGGTTGCCAGAATTCCTCTAGGCATTGGAGCCAGAATTGGTGTGAAAGAGATCTTTACTGGCTTTTGGGCAACTGCAGATACAGCTTGTTCTATCTCTGGTGTGTGTTGATGAACTCCACCGAACTTATAGGAAGTCAGAGAACCCATCACTTCACTTGCAATCAAATTAATCTTGGCACTTCTACCCGCACCAGTTGTTCCCGATGCTGCAACTACAACAACATCGCTCACATCGACATGGTTAACAGCAGGTGCTATTCCTAAAGTAATAGCGGTCGCGTAACAACCAGGATTGGCGATTTTGCTCTCCTTAGAAATAGCTTGACGTTGCCCCGGAGATAGCTCAGGTAGCCCATAGACCCAAGCACCAGCGTGTGCTCCTCCGTAGTATTTCTCCCACTGCGAAGCATCTTCTAGTCTGTAATCAGCTCCCAGATCGATGATCTTTGCCGTAGCTGGAATCTTTGCAATCAGTGATGCTGATTCCCCATGTGGCAGGGCGATGAAAACTAATTCGATATCTGAAAAATCTATCTCTGAAACAGCTAAAAACTTCTCACCATTATGAGTTGTTAGGTGTGGGTGGACGGATGTGACTAGCTCGCCAGCATTCGAGTGAGCGCTAATAGCCGTGACTTGAAAATGTGGATGTACTGCTAGCAAACGAAGGAGTTCTCCCCCGGCATAGCCGCTCGCACCAATGACCGCTGTTTTCATGGCCCTAGGATATATGACGTTCGATATTTATGCAATTACTTGCATATTTATGCGGTACGGACTACTGCTCCGCACTTCTTGGCTGCCACCGCAGTAGCCGCCTCGCGCATGGCTGAAACCTCATCGCCAGTCAGCGTGCGATCCGGTGCTCTAAAGACAAGAGTGAAAGCCAGGGAGATCTTGCCATCGCCAATCTTGTCGTAGCGATCAAAGAGTGAAATGGACTCAAGTAAATCTCCAGCACCCTCTGTTAACGCCGCTTGAACTTGGGCCGCAGTCACTTTCTCATCAACAATTAGTGCAACATCTTGTAGGGCTGCTGGCATTGTTCCAACACGTGTTGGACGCACTAACGATGAATCTGGAAGAGCGCTCAATCCAACAGCAAAAGCCACACTTCGCTCAGGTAATCCATATTTAGCAACAATTCGTGGGTGTAGCTCTCCGGCATGAGCCACGGCTTTGCCATCAACAATTAGTTCAGCGCAGCGCCCTGGATGCCACGGTGCAAAATCAGAGCGCTTAATACTCCACTCAAGATTGCATAGAGCCAGAATGTCTTGGGCATACTCAATTGCATCGTGCCAGGTGTAAGAGCGCGCTTTTCCCTGCCAATTCTCATTCTCAACTTTACCTACCAACAAACCAGCAACGTGATAAGCCTGTGATGGAACGGAAGCAAAAATCTCATCAATGATATTTTGAGTTGGTCGCTTGGTTAAATCAGGTGAAATTGCTGGTACTAACTTCTGACTACTTCGAAAAATAGATCCCATCTCAAAGATCGCAAAATCCTTGGCTCCTCGACTTATATTGCGCTGTGCAACCTCAATCAATCCCGGAACTAAATGCACGCGCATCAATGGGAGTTCATCTGACATTGGGTTAGCTATTGCATAAGTAGCAGCGCGCTCACCAACAAAGCCCATTGCATCAATTGTTTCCTGGTTTGTAAATGGAAAGGTTTGAACTTCGGCTAATCCACGACTTGCAAGCATTGTCGCAACGGCTCTGCGACGCTTTTGAGTTGGGGTTAACGATGCGTGCAATGGACGAGGCGGCAAGATCGATGGAATCTTGTCATAGCCGATCATGCGCGCTACTTCTTCAGCAAAATCTGCAATACCCAATAAATCTGCGCGCCACGATGGCGGATCAATGGCCCAACTCCTCTCATCCACATCGCAACCAATCAGGCGAAGGATGCGGGCGACTTCAGCGCTCGGCACTTCAAAGCCCAAAATCTTCGAGATATGACTCGGTTCAATCTTCACAACAGGGGCATAAACAGGCTCTCCTGCCACAACCGTTGCAACATGCACGGCAGAACTATGCGCCGTTAATAGTTGAACAAATCGCGCTGATGCGAACTCGGCCAATGATGGATCAACACTTCGCTCTAAGCGCCTTGATGCCTCAGAAGAAAGCTTATGCCTGCGTGAATTCTTTGCAATACAGACTGGATCAAATCGAACAGCTTCCAATGCAATCTCTGTAGTTGTTTGCGTGATCTCTGATGAAAGCCCACCCATGGTTCCAGCTAGAGCCAAAGGTTGATCATCATCACACACCATCAGATCATCTGGATCTAATGTGCGCTCTTGTTCATCCAAAGTAACAAACTTTTGTGCCTTACCAGCACGCTTGATTGTTAGACCACCCTTAATCTTTGACTTATCGAAAGCGTGTAGAGGTTGCCCAAGTTCTAACATGACATAGTTTGTAACATCAACAACGAGTGAAATTGAGCGCATACCCATCTTTTCAATTCGTCTGCGCATCCAGAGGGGCGTAATGGCTTTTGGGTCAAAGGCAGACATGGTTCGCAAATAGAAAACTGAGGCCGAACTCTTGTCTTCAATCTTTGCACTCACACCCTTACCGGACTCTTCAAACTTTAATGAACGCAGCGCATCCACTGGATCTGTGAAATTAAGTCCAAGTGAACCCGCAACTTCGCGTGCTATGCCTCGAATACTTAATGCATAACCGCGATCAGGATTAACAGCAACATCGAAGATCACATCATTAATCTGCAAGCCCTCAATTGCATCTGCGCCAACCTTTGCATCTGCTGCTGAGAAGACCATAATCCCTGCATGCTCATCACTGATGCCAAGTTCACGGGCAGAACAAATCATTCCATTGGAAGTTTTGCCATAGGTCTCACGTGCACCGATAGCAAAATTACCAGGCAGCACAGCCCCTGGAAGAGCTGCGACAATCATGTCCCCCACTGCAAAATTCGTAGCACCACAAATCACATAGCGAGTTTCGTTCTCACCACAATCAATACCCACATAGCGAATCGGTTTCTTGTGCTCGGTCAACTCTTCAATAGAGAGTACTTTTGCGAACTTAAGTGGTCCAGTTAAATCAGCACCTTGGTAGATGATTTCTTCAACTTCAAAGCCCACACGAATAAGACCATCAGAGATCTCATCGGCACTTACCTTTGCAGGGATATCTACAAACTCTTTAATCCACGATAACGGTGCGCGCATTAGAGGCCCACCCCGAACTGGCGCGTGAAACGCAGATCTCCTTCAACAATGTCATGCATATCTGTAATGCCATGTCGCACCATCAAAGTTCGCTCTAGTCCCATTCCAAAAGCAAAGCCACTAAAAACATCTGTATCTATTCCGCAGCTTTGCAGAACCTTTGGATTCACCATGCCACAGCCGCCCCATTCAATCCAGCGGTTGTTAAAGAAAACATCGACTTCAGCACTTGGCTCAGTGAATGGGAAAAAGGATGGGCGAAGACGTGTTGTCACATCAGGACCAAACATGTGACGGGCAAAATTATCGAGCGTTCCTTTCAGGTGCGCCATCGTGATGCCCTTATCAACAACTAGGCCTTCTACCTGATGAAAAACTGGACTATGCGTTGCATCTAACTCATCTGCTCTAAATGTTCGCCCAGGACAGATGACATAGATTGGTGGTGTTTGAGTCAGCATCGTGCGGATCTGCACGGGTGATGTATGAGTACGAAGCACCATTCCAGATTCCACTGGCTCAACAAAGAATGTGTCCTGCATTGTGCGAGCTGGATGATCTGCAGGGATGTTGAGTGAATCAAAGTTCAACCAACCAGATTCAAGCTCTGGACCTTCAGCCACTGCATAACCCTGCTCAATGAAGAAATCAGATACTTCGTTTTTAATAATAGAAATCGGATGCAATCCCCCACGATGTCTGCGATTAACAGGCAGAGTAATATCTACAACTTCTTCTAGTAAAACCTTTTTATCTCGTTCGGCTTCGAGCTTTTCTGTGGACTTAGCTAGAGCAAGAGCTATTGCCGCTTTCGCATCGCCGATTATTTTTCCAAAACTAGCTTTTTCATCCGGTGAAAGAGAACCAAGAGTTCGTGAGGCAAGTGAAATCGGTGCCTTATCTCCGGAATGGGCTAGACGAGCAGCTTTGAGAGAGTCCAAATCACTTGCGGCGTTAAAAGCGCTTTGGGCATCTTTAACCCATTGTGAGACATCTTCTTGGCGCATAGAGCCAACTCTATCCTGTGAGAGTTTAGGAAGATGGGAGATTTGCTAGGTGATACATAACAATGGTTGCCGCAGCCGAAAGATTCAGGCTTTCGGCATTACCAGGCATCGATATTTTGACTTGCTCAATAGAAGATACGCCTTGGGCAGTTGATAATCCCTTGGCCTCATTGCCAAAAATTGCCACACAATCTTTAGTGATCTTCAGGTCCTTCAATGATTTTTGACCTTCTGATGCCAAGGTGAAAGCTTGAACACCTAGTGCTAGAACTGCAGATAACTCTACGTTTTCAAACACGGGTGTGTGCCAGAGTGAGCCCGCAGTACTACGGACAACTTTTGGAGAATAGAGATCCACGCTCCCTGGAGATGTAATAACTGCATCTATTCCAAAGGCATCGGCTGAGCGGATAATCGTTCCCGCATTACCTGGATCCTGAATCTCTGAAAGATAAACAAATTTGCGAGTTCCATTGAGCGCAATTGAATCTAGGGAATAAGCAGGAATAGAACACACTGCCAGAATTCCCTGCGGCGTAATGGTCTCTGACATAGCTTTCATGACGTCATCACTAACTTCAAATACATTGAAGGAGCTTAGGTCTGCAATCTGTTCTACTTTTATTCGTCCACTTGGTGTCACATACAAGGTTTCAATTCTTGGGCCAGTAGTGGCAACTATTGCTTCTCTGGCACATTGCAAACCTTCTGCAACAAAGTGTCCCGATGATTTACGCTCTTTTGTGCCCCTAGAACCAATTAGAGCCTTAACTCGCGCGATATGTGGCGAGTTAAGGCTCTCAATCATTGGGATCTATTAAGCAGATACAAGGCTCTTGCGAGCAACATCAACAAGTGTCTTGAATGTAGCTGGATCATTTGTTGCAAGATCTGAAAGAACACGACGATCTACTTCCACTCCTGCGGCCTTAAGGCCTTGGATGAAGCGGTTATATGTAAGACCATGTTCGCGGCATCCAGCGTTAATGCGCTGAATCCATAGGCGACGGAAATCGCCTTTCTTATCTTTACGGTCGTTGAAGGCATAAACCATTGAGTGCGTAACTTGCTCCTTCGCCTTTGTGAAAAGACGGGAACGTTGTCCGCGATAACCACTGGCACGTTCTAATGTTGTGCGACGCTTCTTAGCAGCGTGAACTCCGCGTTTTACTCTCATTTAATTCACACTTCCTTACTTCAAGCCAAGCATGCGCTTGGCTGTCATTGTGACGGTTGGCTTTGCTGACTTCTCAGTTGAGAGACGGCGGGTGACTCGTGAAGATTTGTGCTCGAGTAAGTGGCGCTTTCCAGCACGCTCGTGCATAACCTTTCCAGTACCTGTGATGCGGAAAGTCTTCTTCGCACCACTGTGTGTTTTCATCTTTGGCATTTCTTACGCTCCATCCGTTGTCTCTGCTGCGGCATCGGCCTTTGCCTTACGCGCTGCTTTTGCTTCAGCTACTGCTTCTGTCTTCTTCTTTGTCGGGCCTAACACCATTGTCATATTTCGTCCCTCTTGTTTAGGGGCGAACTCAACAAAGGCAAACTCTGCGACATCTTCTGCAAGACGCTGCAATAGCTTGTAGCCCATCTCAGGTCGCGTTTGTTCGCGGCCGCGGAACTTCATCGTCACCTTCACCTTGTCGCCACCCTTGAGAAATTTCTCAACTTGATTTCGTTTAGTAACGTAATCATGAGTTTCGATCTTTGGTGTTAAACGCACTTCCTTCACCACAATGTGGGTCTGGTTCTGACGCGCTTCCCGTGCCTTCTGTGCAACTTCGTACTTGTACTTTCCGAAGTCCATGATCTTGCAAACGGGTGGATTAGCATCTGGTGCGATTTCGACTAAGTCGAGACCAACTTCATCTGCCATCTTTAACGCGGTATCGATATCTACAACCCCCACTTGTTCACCGGTGTAACCGATAAGACGAATTTCGGGTGTGCGAATACGATCATTAATGCGCGGGTCAGTTGTGATTTGTGCTCCTTCGGCTTCGTTTAACGCTTTGGTCTAACAGCGCTGCATGAGAAAACCGCAAGGAAAAAGAGAAGTAAATCTCTCATCCGACAAACCAGCTCGCACTAGTGGCGAAGAAGGTGGGAGCGGTAACTCCTCTTGCAGTGATTATTAGGCCACTGGTCTGGGGCAAAGATTACCCGCTGGGGGCTAAAAGGTGAAATTGGCCTCTGAAGCAGGCTTAGGCACCCATGGCATGGACGCCACCATCAACATGGATGATCTCGCCCGTGGTCTTTGGAAACCAATCAGAAAGCAGTGCGACTACACCCTGCGCAGCAGGAACTGGATCATTGACATCCCATGCCAGCGGAGCACGTTCATTCCATACTTTTTCAAACTCATCAAAGCCAGGAATAGATTTTGCTGCCATCGTGCGGATTGGACCTGCAGCAACTAAATTCACACGGATATTTTCAGCACCTAAATCACGGGCTAAATAACGAGAAGTAGATTCCAGCGCAGCTTTTGCAACACCCATCCAGTCATATTTTGGCCATGCCACCGTTGCATCGAAATCAAGGCCCACAACAGATCCGCCGCCAGTAAAGAGTGGCTTAGCAGCCATCGTCAAAGATTTCAACGAATAGGCCGAAACATGCATGGCAGTTGAGACATCTTCCCAAGAAGTGTTGAGGAAATTTCCACCAAGTGCTGCCTCTGGAGCAAAGCCAATTGAGTGAACAACACCATCTAGACCATCTGGAAAATGCGCGCGCACTCTTGATTCAAGAGCTACTAGATCAGCCTCATTTGTAACATCTAGTTCAATAATTGGAGCTGGCTGTGGCAGACGCCCAGCGATACGTGTAGTTAAGGAGAGGACGCGTCCGTAAGAGGACAGCACAACTTGTGCACCCTGTTCTTGGGCTATTCGTGCAATGTGAAATGCAATGGAACTATCTGTTAGAACTCCTGTTACAAGAATCTTCTTGCCATCAAGTAAACCCATATCAATGACCCATTCCTAATCCGCCATCAACTGGAATCAAAGCTCCAGAGATGTAGCTGGCTTGTGGTGAAGCGATAAAGGTGACGACATCTGCAATCTCTTGTGCCGAGCAGAAACGACCCAGCGGAATAGATCCAGCAATTTCACTTCTGCGCTTTTCATCCAAAGTCGACGTCATATCTGTTTCGACAAAGCCAGGGGCGACAACATTTGCCGTAATGCCACGGCTACCAATTTCGCGTGCAAAAGATCTGGCCATTCCAACAAGGCCTGATTTAGAGGATGAATAGTTCACTTGTCCAGCAGAACCTGAAGCTCCAACGACAGAGCCAACAAATATCAAACGTCCCTTCTTTAATTTCAGGAGGCCCTTAGTTGCACGGCGTGCCACACGAAATGCTCCAGTGAGATTGGCATCAATAACAGATTCAAAATCCTCATCACTCATCCGCATAACAAGCCCATCTTTAGTTATGCCTGCATTAGCCACAATGATCTCTGGGATTCCCCACGCTGATTCAATCTCATCGAAGGCTTTATCAACACTCTCTGTGCTGGTCACATCCATGATGATGGACTTAAAACCAACAGGTGGCGTGCCACTGCGATAGGTGACGACGACATCGTGACCTGCAGCAGCCAGTGACTGCGCAACTGCCAAACCGATGCCACGATTTCCACCTGTTACCAAGGCCACTGAACTCATAGCCAAAACTTACTGGTTACCGCTAGGTATTCAAAAGAAGCGCTTCCGTGCGCCGAGCACTACTCTTGATACATGGCTAAGAAAAAGAAAGTTTTCGAGATAACTGATGCACCTTTAGCCCTGACCCGAGATCAAGCCGCTCGTCAAAAAAGGTATTTCATTTCAATGATGGTGAGAACTGCATGTTTTGTTTTGACCGTAATTTTGCCGAGTCCATATCGCTGGTTTGCTCTGGCTGGTGCCGTCGGATTGCCATATTTCGCTGTAGTGATTGCAAATGCTGGGCGTGAAACTATTACTCGCAAAAATCAGATTATCGAAGACAAACCTTTATCACTTGATTAATCATGGCAAAAGTTCGCGAACCATATGCAATATTTAAATCACTCATCGCTCTAGCTCTTATTGTTCTTTGCTGTATAGCCGCCCAATGGCAGTATCAGCGCGGTGTGGATAGACATGCGCGTAACGCAATCATTGTAAAACACATCGCTCTAGCTCCGGTTGCTTTGGACTCAGTCAAAGATTCACCCCTTGCCGCTGAGTGGCAGACCGTAACGACGCAAGGTGTTTTTGATGCAACACAGCAAATACTTTTAAAAAATCGCTATAGCGAAGGCTTCTATGGCTTTGAAGTTCTCACCTTGTTCACAACCCCCAATAGCGAAAGATTCTGGGTGGATCGCGGTTGGGTTAAAGCCGGAGCCACTGCCGCAATTGCACCAACTATTACTCCCCCGCCAACAAATGAAGTATCAATCACAGGGAGACTGCGTTTAGATTCATCACTTCCCCGCGGTTCATTTTTTGCATTACCCGCAAATGGCGATGGATTAATCTCAAAGCTAGATGCCCAGTCTCAATTCGAAACTCAGAATTACTACATCGACCTGCTTAGTGGATCTGAAAACTCACTCACGCCAAAATCTGCTGCCCAACTCCCTGAACTCAGTGATGGTCCGCACATGGCATATGCCTTGCAATGGCTCTTTTTTGCCGGATTAGTAATTTACGGGCGAATATTAATTCGGCGAACCCGTTAAGTCCTGACGGTTATAAAGATCGGCGTATAGACCTCCACGAGCAACAAGTTCATCGTGTTTTCCGCGCTCAACTATTTGACCCTTTTCCAAAACAAGAATCTGATCGGCATCTCGCACAGTGCTCAGGCGATGTGCGATAACAATGCTAGTGCGACCCTTAAGTGCGCTCTGTAAAGCCGCCTGAACTAGCGCTTCATTCTCTGAATCCAAATGCGCAGTAGCCTCATCAAGAATGACCACTGCCGGTGATTTAAGCAGCAATCTGGCAATCGCAAGTCTCTGCTTTTCTCCCCCGGATAAGCGATGTCCGCGCTCACCCACCATTGTGTCCAAACCGTTAGGTAGTGACTTAATCAAATCCCAAATCTGTGCTGACTCACAGGCAACACGCATTTCATCCTCTGTTGCATCATTTTTTGCATAGCGTAAGTTCTCAGCAATTGTTTCGTGGAATAAGTGCGCATCCTGCATAACAACACCAATTGCACCACGCAAAGATTCAAGGGTCAGGTCACGGATGTCATGTCCATCAATTTCAATTACCCCCGTCGTAACATCATAAAGTCTTGGCAGCAGCGCACTGATCGTTGTCTTACCTGCACCAGATGGACCGACTAATGCTGTTAACGTTCCAGGGGCTGCGGTAAATGAAAGACCACGAAGTACTTCACCACTTTGAATCGTCTCAGGCTTTGCAGCTGACTCAAGGGAAGCAAGTGAAATCTCTTCAGCTCGAGGATAGGAAAAACTAACGTCCTTAAACTCAATCTTTGGATGTGTAGGTTTCAGACCAATTGCATTCTCGCGATTTTTGACCATTGGTTCTAGATCCAAGACTTCAAATACTCGTTCAAATGAAACAAGTGATGTCATAACATCTATGCGCACATTTGATAGCGCCGTTAGCGGACCATAAAGTCTGGCCAAGAGCGCGGTAATCGCTAGCAATGTTCCAACTGTTACTCCCCCGCTAATGGCCAAGTGACCACCAATTCCGTAGGCGAAAGCAGTAGCGATGGCTGCAACGCTAGTGAGGGCAATGAAGAAAAGACGGTTGAGCATTGCCGTCTTGATACCTATGTCTGCAACCTTGCGCGCTCTGGATCTAAAGTATTCACGCTCTCTATCGGGTTCTCCGTAGAGTGCAACGAGCATTGCACCGGAGACATTAAAGCGCTCGGTCATCGTGCTCGACATCTCGGCATTGGTATTAAAGGAGTCACGCGTTAACTCTTGAAGTTTTCGACCAACCCATTTAGTTGGGATGAGAAATACGGGCAAAAGCAGAAGTGAAAAGATTGTTATCTGCCACGACAAAATCATCATGGTCACACCGACTAGAACCAAACTCACAACGTTGCTTACAAGTCCTGAAAGTGTCGCAGTAAAGGCCTGCTGAGCTCCCATCACATCAGAGTTAATTCTGGATATGAGCGCACCTGTTTGTGTGCGAGTAAAGAACGCTATTGATTGTCTTTGCACATGCCCAAACACCAGTGATCTCAGGTCATAGATAAGGCCTTCACCAATGCGGGATGAAAAATATCGACCCAGCATGCTCATTGCAGCATCTGCAACTGCAAGTAACCCAACATAGATGGCCAAGCGAGTAACCAGCGCGCCATCTTTTGGAATAACCCCTTCATCAATGAGTTGGCGCAGGAGTAACGGCGTGGCAACAATTAACGCTGCATCAATGACGACGGTTATGAGAAAGATCCAGATGCTAAGGCGATACGGTTTTGCGAAAGTAAAGATTCGCTTTACCGTTCCGGCCTTGAGCTTTTGCTGCTTGACCGATGGGTCTGCGGTCATCGATCTGTGGGTCATCCAAGCCGCATGCATTGACATATGACTACCTTATTGAGTTATACCTCAGACAGTAAAACCGAGAGCGCGAAGCTGATCTCTTCCATCATCAGAAATCTTGTCTGGGCCCCAGGGTGGCATCCACACCCAGTTAATTTTCACATCTGTTGTCATCCCCGCCAATGCTGAACGGGTCTGATCTTCAATAACATCTTGAAGTGGACATGCTGCCGATGTCAGCGTCATGTTCAAAATTGCAATGTTGGCTTCATCAACCATAACGTCATAAATTAAACCTAGATCAACAACGTTGATTCCCAATTCTGGGTCGACAACATCTTTCATCGCCTCTGTTACATCTTCAACACTCGTTGTCATTTGCTCTCTCCCTGTGACTGAATCGCTGCATCTTTAAAGGCCATCCAACCAAGCAGTGCACACTTTACACGGCCTGGAAACTTTGAAACTCCTGCAAACACCACTGCATCCTCAAGGACGTCTGGATCACCGGCTGCTGTGCCCTTGCTGGCCATCAACTCTGAAAATGACTTAACAATCACCTCTGATTGAGACAATGATTTTCCCGTTAGCAACTCGCTCAGCATGGAAACACTAGCTTGAGAAATTGAACAACCTTGGCCATCCCATGAGATTGCTGAGATTTGATCACCAGACACCGTCAGATTGAGAGTAATTTCATCACCACAACTCGGATTGACGTGGTGAACTTGGGCTGAAAAATCACTGCGCAGGCCCTTATGTTGAGGATTCTTGTAGTGATCCAGAATCACCTCTTGATAAAGCGAATCTAATTCCATCAAAATTTTCCGAAATATTTTTGTGCACCCAGTAATGCCTCTACCAAGGCGTCAACGTCATCTTCATCGTTGTATAGATAGAAAGATGCGCGTGTGGTTGCAGGCACATTCATAACTTTTGCTAATGGCCAAGCACAGTGATGCCCCGTACGAACCGCGATTCCCTGACTGTCAACATATTGGCCAACATCGTGTGGGTGGATATCTTTGAGAGTAAAGGATAAAGCTGCTCCACGTTGAATATTTTCTTCAGGACCTACGATTCGCAATCCCGGAATTGCCAATAATTTCTCTAACGCATATCCAGTTAATGAACGCTCGTGCTCGGCAATTGCATCCATTCCAATATTAGACAGGTAATTGAGTGCAGCGCCCAACCCAACTGCTTGGGCCATATTCGGGACGCCAGCTTCAAATTTTTGAGGAGCTGCCGCCCACGTAGCGGTCTCCATTGTCACAGCTGTCACCATAGACCCACCAGTAAGGAAAGGAGGCAGGTCATCTAGAAGTTCAGCTTTACCCCATAAAACTCCAACACCCGTTGGACCTACTGCTTTATGTCCAGAAAAGGCTAAAAAATCAATATCTAATTCAACAACGTTCACACTCATATGCGGAACTGATTGACAGGCATCTAGAACAACGACTGCTCCAACTTCATGTGCCCGCTTAACAATTGCATCTAGTGGGATAATAGTACCCAAGACATTTGACTGGTGAGTGATGGCAACGACTTTAGTATCGGCAGTAATAACCTGATCAATGTTTGATAGATCTAACCTTGAACCCTGAGTAACCTTGAACCACTTAAGTTTGGCTCCAGTCCGTTTGGCTAACTCCTGCCACGGGATCAGATTTGCGTGGTGCTCCATCTCTGTTACAACTATGGAGTCTGATGAAGTTAAAGCAAAGCGGTTACCCGGCTCGGCATTACCCATTGCATAGGCGATCGCGTTGATTGACTCAGTTGCATTTTTTGTAAAAATAATCTCACTATCTTTTGCCCCAAGAAAATTCGCAACTATTGCACGAGCGCCCTCATAAGCATCAGTTGCCTCTTCAGCCAATTGATGAGCCCCACGATGGACGGCGGCATTGTGCTTAGAGTAGAAATCACTCTCTGCATTAATGACTACCCAAGGTTTTTGAGAAGTAGCACCGCTATCTAGATACACCAACCTTTTACCATCGCGAATAGTACGTTCGAAGATTGGGAAATCTTTACGTACATCGGCGACAGAAAAACTCATTAGAGCCCTACTTACTCACGTAATCTGCGTAGCCATTGGCTTCTAGCTTGTCAGCTAGATCAGGTCCACCTTCTTCAACAATTTTGCCATTAGCAAAAACATGAACAAAGTCAGGCTTGATGTATTTCAAGATACGTGTGTAGTGCGTAATCAGAAGGACACCTAAATCATTATTAGCCTTCACACGATTAACGCCTTCAGAAACGATACGCAGTGCATCAACATCTAGCCCTGAATCTGTTTCATCCAAGATGGCCATCTTTGGCTTAAGTAGCTCAAGCTGCATAATTTCATGGCGCTTCTTTTCTCCACCAGAAAAGCCTTCGTTGACGTTACGTGTTGCAAATGCTGGATCCATGTTAAGTGCTTCCATCGCTCCTTTAACTTCTGCAACCCAGGTGCGAAGCTTTGGAGCTTCACCGCGAAGTGCAGTTGCAGCTGTGCGAAGGAAGTTAGAGACTGAAACACCAGGAACTTCTACTGGATACTGCATAGCTAAGAACAGGCCAGCTTTAGCGCGCTCATCAACGGTCATATCCAAAACATCAGCGCCATCTAGAGTCACAGAGCCACTAGTAATTGTGTATTTAGGGTGGCCTGCAATTGAGTAAGCAAGAGTTGATTTACCAGATCCGTTTGGACCCATGATTGCGTGTGTTTCACCAGACTTAATAGTCAGGTCAACACCCTTAAGAATTTCAACACTACCATTTTCAGTATTCACTGATACGTGTAGTCCGCGGATTTCTAGAACGCTCATTATTTTCTCTCTTCTACTCGTGTACTAAATCTCAACCGTGACGGAATTTCCGTCGATCTTCACTGCATATGTTTGAAGGCTTATATTTGCCGGTAAGGTCAACGCCACACCGGTACGTAAATCGAATTCAGCACCATGTAGCCAGCATTCAATTTTGAAATCTGTTATTTCACCTTCTGATAAAGATGCCTCTGAGTGAGAGCACGTATCGTCAACAGCAAATACCTCATCGCCGACTCTGGCAACGCAGATGGTTTTGCCATCTTTTTCAATCTTGACCGGCTTGCCGACCTCTAATTGATCCAACATCATGTCGGCCATTTATGCACCAGCTCTTTCAAGTTCGCCATCTATGCGTTCCATAAGGCGCTCTTGTACTTCTTCATTTCCGATTTCAGTGATGATTTCATTAAAGAAACCGCGCACAACAAGTCGGCGGGCATCTTCTAGCGTGATTCCACGTGACATCAGATAGAACAACTGCTCGTCATCAAAGCGGCCCGTGGTGCTTGCATGGCCCGCACCGACGATCTCACCAGTTTCAATCTCTAGGTTTGGAACAGAATCAGCACGAGCTCCATCTGTGAGCAAAAGATTGCGGTTGAGCTCATATGTATCAGTGCCTTCTGCAACAGCACGAATCAATACATCACCGATCCACACTGTATGGGCATCTTTACCAGCAAGAGCACCCTTGAAATTGACTCGAGATTTTGCGTTTGGCACAGCATGATCTACGTGCATGCGATGCTCAAAGAACTGTCCGGTTGTTGCAAAATAAACTCCAAGAAGTTCAGCCGATGCACCAGGGGCAGTAAATTCAACGGTTGGAAGAATTCGGACTACATCTCCCCCAACAGTTACAGTAATTGACTTAAAAACAGCATCCTTATCAACAACTGCATGATGACGAGCTGTATAAACACTCTTTGAATCAAACTCTTGCAAAGATACAAAAGTTAGCGATGAGCCTGGAGCTAATGCAATCTCTAGATCTTCGGCCAGCAATGTATCGCCAATATTTTCAACGATTACCGTTGCAACAGCATGGTTACCTAGTGAGATACGCACTCTCGAAAGTTCCGCTGAATCTAAGGCCCCAGCTGAGCGAGTAAGAAAGATTGGCTCCTTAATCTCTGCATTTGCCTCAATGGCCAAATGCGAAACATCAGAGACTTCTCCTCGGATGCGCTCGATGATGACATCATCGCTAACGGCAAGAGGTGCTAATGATTCACGATTAAAGCTGGCACCCTTTGGTAATCCAGCTTTTGCAA
Organism: Candidatus Planktophila sp.; assembly: GCA_040402235.1. Taxonomy (GTDB): domain Bacteria; phylum Actinomycetota; class Actinomycetes; order Nanopelagicales; family Nanopelagicaceae; genus Planktophila. The sequence continues at coordinate 21,570 of JBBAMY010000001.1, forward strand.
CCAGGGAATTGCGCTCACCAATGGCAGCAGAGCCATCGTGTAAACCGCGCAAGCGCTTGAGCGGTGTGAAACGCCAAGCTTCCTCGCGCCCAGTTGGGGTTAAGTAATTAGTAGCTAAAACAGACATTAACCAACTGCGCCTTCCATTTGAAGTTCAATGAGGCGATTGAGCTCTAAGGCGTATTCCATTGGTAGTTCACGCGCAATTGGCTCAATAAATCCGCGAACAATCATTGCCATAGCTTCATCTTCAGTTAATCCACGAGACATCAAGTAGAAGAGCTGATCATCAGAGATCTTAGAAACAGTTGCTTCATGGCCCATTGAGACATCATCTTCACGAATATCAACATAGGGATAAGTGTCTGAGCGAGAAATTGTGTCAACTAGAAGTGCATCGCACTTGACTGTGCTCTTTGAATGATGAGCACCTTCTTGAACTTGAACAAGTCCACGATAAGAAGTACGTCCACCATTTCGTGCAACTGACTTAGAGATAACAGATGATGATGTGTATGGAGCGGCGTGAACCATCTTGGCGCCTGAATCTTGGTGTTGTCCTTCACCAGCAAAAGCAAGAGATAACGTCTCACCCTTGGCATGTGGACCCATCAAAAAGATAGATGGGTACTTCATGGTGACCTTAGAACCGATGTTTCCATCAACCCATTCCATGGTTGCGCCCTCAGCACATGTTGCGCGCTTGGTAACCAAGTTATAAACGTTGTTCGACCAGTTTTGAATTGTGGTGTAACGAACGCGCGCACCCTTTTTCACAATGATTTCAACAACGGCTGAGTGAAGTGAATCGGACTTATAAATAGGGGCAGTACAGCCTTCAACATAGTGGATGTAAGAATCTTCATCAGCAATGATCAATGTGCGCTCAAACTGACCCATGTTCTCAGTGTTAATGCGGAAATATGCCTGCAAAGGAATATCAACGTGAACACCCTTTGGAACATAGATAAATGAACCACCTGACCACACAGATGTATTTAGAGCTGCGAACTTGTTATCTCCCACTGGAATAACTGTTCCGAAGTACTCTTTAAATAGCTCTGGGTGCTGCTTGAGTGCGCTATCTGTATCAAGGAAGATAACGCCCTGCTTCTCTAGATCCTCACGGATTGAGTGATAGACGACCTCTGATTCGTATTGAGCAGCAACTCCTGAAACTAAGCGCTGTTTTTCAGCTTCAGGAATACCTAGACGATCGTATGTGTTCTTAATTTCATCTGGAAGGTCATCCCACGTTGCAGCCTGCTTTTCGGTGGAGCGAACGAAGTATTTGATCGTATCGAAGAAGATTCCCGATAGGTCAGAACCCCAGTTAGGCATTGGCTTCTTCTCAAATAGAGCCAGGCCCTTTAAGCGAAGGTCTAGCATCCACTGAGGCTCGGATTTCTTAGAGGAGATGTCGCGCACGACATCCTCACTCAGGCCACGCTTAGCATTAGTGCCTACATCGCTTTTATCTGACCAACCGTATTCATAGTTGCCGATACCCTCGAGTTCTGGATGTGCAATAGTCATGCGCGTACCTTTCGCTTTGTTGTTGCTGTGGTTGTGGGTATAAAAGTTGTACACACTCCGTCACCGTGTGCAATTGTTGCAAGACGTTGAACGTGAGTGCCCAAAATACGTGAGAGTGCTTCAGTCTCAGCCTCACATAGTTGAGGAAACTCTGAAGCAACGTGTGCAATGGGACAGTGATGTTGACACAGCTCCTCACCCATTGGCTTTTTAGCAATACTGGCGGCATAGCCCTGTTCCGTTAGAAATTGGGCAAGTGCTTCGCTCTTATTACTCTTCTTCTCCAGAGCAAGGGTTGCTTTTCTTTCTATATCGTCGGCGCGCAACTGCGCAAAACCTGAAACCAAATGTGCGCCAGATTGCACCGACATAAATTTCAAAGCAGCTACCGCTAAATCATCATAGGAATGTTCGAATTGTTCACGGCCCTTATCGCTCATCACAAATACTTTTGAAGGTCGACCTCTGCCGCGATTAATCGCAGAGTGTGGTTCGCGTCCCTGCAGAACTCCATCTGCAACAAGTAGATCAAGGTGACGACGAATACCTGCGGGAGTCAGACCTAAACGCTGTCCAAGAACTGCAGCCGTTGATGGGCCGTTTTCTAGAATGGAGCGCGCCACTAAATCCCGGGTGCGTAGATCATCACCTGGGACTGGGCTTGTTTGGCCGCTCATTTTCACAACACTATTGTGTCGTAATTCGACACCTTCGGCCACTCGGCCCGCCTGAGCGCTGGCTAGGCATAGGGTTGAGCCATGGCATCCATGCGCGCGGCTCGAGCACTTACTCCCCTGACCTTGGCCCTGCTTATCTCCCAGGCTGCCATTGTCGTAACCGGGGGCGCGGTGCGTCTCACAGGTTCAGGCCTTGGTTGCCCAACCTGGCCTGAGTGCACGCCGGGCTCATATTTTCCGGTTGAGAATCAAGTCGAAGGCGTATTTCATTCATGGATTGAATTTGGTAATCGACTACTGACTTTTGTTCTCGTGCTCTTTGCATTAGCTACTTTGATTGCAGTGTTGCGTTCAGGAAGAAAAGATCTTCGCCCGCTTGCTGCAGGACAAATCCTAGGAATACTTGGTCAAGGAGTCCTAGGTGGAATCACTGTGTTAACTGATCTCAATCCAATCACAGTTGCTGCCCATTTCTTACTATCGATAATTTTGATCGCTGCAGCCACTTCTCTTCATTCACGACGCAAAAGGGCTGCCGTAAAAACCAAAGTGAGTGGACGGTTACATAGGTATTCACAATTTCACATTCTGTGGGCTGCTCTTGTCATTTCCTTAGGAACAATTGTTACTGCAGTAGGTCCTCATGCTGGAGATAGAGATGTACCCCGCCTGGATCTGAAAATCCAAGAGATAACACGCATGCACTCTATCTCTGTATATGTTCTCATTCTATTTTCGATCGCTTATTACAGGCGCAAAGATATATCTGCGCTTACAAAAAGACGTCTCCGTATTTTTTTCGGTATTTCACTTGCTCAAGGAGTCCTCGGCTATATCCAATACTTTCTCGGTGTGCCAGAGTTATTGGTTGGACTTCATATCTTAGGTTCTACTTTAGTTTGGATTGCAGCGTGGCAAATCTGGCTATCCGTTCAATTTAAAGACAAGGAAATAGCTCAATGAGTTCAATGTCTGGTTGGTCAGAGATGGATGATCGCGTAGTTGCGCATGCTCGTGCCTTAGCAGCCGATGCGGTTCAAAAAGTTGGTAATGGTCACCCAGGTACCGCTATGTCCTTAGCCCCAGTCGCTTATACGCTCTTTCAGCGCCACCTAGTTCATGATCCTTCAGATCCACAGTGGATAGGTCGCGACCGATTCATACTCTCGTGCGGCCACTCATCATTGACTCTTTATACTCAACTTTTCTTAAGTGGTTACGGTCTTGAGTTAAAAGATCTTCAAGAGTTTCGCACATGGGGTTCGCTGACTCCGGGTCACCCAGAGTTTGGGCATACTGCCGGCGTAGAAATGACTACCGGTCCCCTTGGTCAAGGTCTTGCAACTGCTGTTGGCATGGCTATGGCAGCTCGGTTTGAGCGCGGACTACTCGATCCGCAAGCATCTGCTGGAGCCTCTGTTTTTGATCACAGTATTTGGGTTATCTGCTCTGATGGCGATCTGCAAGAAGGCGTAAGCGCCGAAGCATCTTCATTAGCTGGAACACAAGAGCTTGGTGCATTAAATGTAATTTATGATGACAACCGCATTTCGATCGAGGGTGATACACATACTGCATTTACTGAAGATGTCTCTGCTCGATACCGCGCCTATGGCTGGCATGTCATAGATGTAGCAGCTTCTGCAAATGGGAATGTAGATATCGCAGCTATTGATGCTGCGATGGTTGCTGCCAAGAAAGAAACAACTAAGCCATCTCTCATTCGTATGAAATCAGTTATCGCTTGGCCAGCACCTCAAGCTCAAGGAACAGCTAGCTCTCATGGCTCTGCACTTGGCGATGAGGAAGTAGCTGCAACTAAGGTGGCTCTAGGTTTAAATCCAGAGGAAAAATTTGCAATGCCTGCAGATCTTCTGGCCCATGCTCGCTTAGTAAAAGATCGAGCTGCACAGGTGCGCAAAGTGTGGGATGCGAAGTTTGCAGCATGGCAATCTAGTAATCCAGAACAGTCAAAACTACTAACACGTTTGCGCACTAAAGCCTTACCTGCTGGTTGGGATGCAGACATCCCTACTTTTGCTCCAGGGAAAGATGTGGCAACTCGGGCAGCATCTGGCCAAGTAATCAATGCAATAGCCAAACATCTGCCTGAGTTCTGGGGTGGGTCTTCAGATTTAGCGGGATCCAACAACACCAGTATTGAGGGTGGCGGTTCATTCTTGCCTGCGACAAGTGCGATGAAGGGTGCTCATCCTTATGGTCGAATTATTCACTTTGGAATTCGCGAGCATGCCATGGGATCAATTCTCAATGGAATTGCACTCCATGGATTAACTCGCGCATTTGGTGGAACCTTTGCGGTCTTTAGCGATTACATGCGCCCTGCAGTTCGCCTTGCAGCGTTGATGAATATCCCTTCCACATTTGTTTGGACGCATGATTCAATCGGTGTGGGCGAAGATGGACCGACTCACCAACCCATTGAGCATTTCGCGGCTTTGCGCGCAATTCCGGGTTTAGATGTCATCCGCCCTGGAGATGCCAATGAAGTTGCTGAGAGTTGGAAGAAGATTCTTACTCGAGGCCGCGCTGCAGGAATCCTATTATCGCGCCAAAACCTTCCTGTTTTGGATCGCAGCCAGTGCGCTCCTGCCTCTGGCACTTCCAAGGGTGCCTATATTCTTAAAGATGCTGCTAATCCAAAGGCGATTCTGATTGCAACTGGCTCTGAAGTATCCCTTGCAATTGATGTGCAGAGTGCTTTGGCTAGTGAGGGAATTGCAGTTCGTGTTGTGAGTGCACCATGTCTTGAATGGTTTAGCGAACAAGAGCAAAGCTATAAGGATGAAGTACTACCCCCTTCAATAAAGTTAAAGGTCAGCATTGAAGTCGGAATTGCTCAAGGCTGGCACCAGTTAATTGGTGACGGCGGAATCGCTATTTCACTCGAGCATTACGGTGCCTCTGCCGATGCTAAACGCTTGTTTAAAGAGTTCGGTTTCTCCATCGAGGCAATCGTTGCCAAGGTGAAGGCGGGCCTGTAAATGTCTGTAGCCGATGTTGCACAGGGAGGAACATCTATCTGGCTCGATGATCTATCTAGAGCCAAAATCTCAGGCAGTGATGCACATTCACTACCATCTCGTATCGCCCACTCTGGTGTCGTAGGAGTTACAACTAACCCTTCAATCTTTGGCGCAGCAATCGCTGGCGCAGATGAGTACGCAGCAGATATTGCAGCCATGAAGAACTCATCGGTTGATGATGTAGTCAAAAAACTAACTACTGATGATGTGCGCGCAGCATGTGATCTTTTCAAGGGTATCCACTCCACTTCTAAGGGTGTTGATGGACGCGTGAGCATTGAGGTTGACCCACGTCTTGCCCATGACACCGAAGCCACAATTGCTCAAGGCAAAGAACTGTGGTCGATTATTGATCGTCCTAACTTAATGATTAAAGTTCCTGCAACTCTTGAAGGCTTACCTGCCATTACCGCACTTATCGGGGCAGGTATTAGCGTTAATGTCACTTTGATCTTCTCGGTCAAGCGCTATGGGGCGGTCATAGATGCTTACATGGCCGGAATAGAAGCTGCGACAAATCCAACACATGTGCATTCAGTTGCATCGTTTTTTGTTAGCCGCATCGATTCATCTATTGACGCACTACTTAAAAAAGATGGTTCAGAGGCCGCTACTTCACTACTAGGAAAAGCGGCAATTGCTAACGCCCATCTTGCTTATCAACTATTTGAAGAGAAGTTTTCTTCTTCTAGATGGCTAGCTCAAAGTGCACGCGGTGCACATAAGCAGCGTCCGCTTTGGGCATCAACCGGCGTTAAAGATCCCACATACGATGACACTCGCTACGTTGTTGAACTTATTGCCCCAGACACCGTGAACACCATGCCTCAATCAACATTAGATGCCGTTATTGATCATGGCAAAGTGCGAGGCAACACCATTACTTCACGCTATGGAGCGGCGGTGGAGGTCCTGAAAGGACTCTCAGCTCTCAACATCTCACTCGATACCGTAACAACTGAACTTGAGATCGATGGTGTGAACAAATTTGCCCAAGCATGGGATGAATTACTCGCTAATGTGAAGGCAGCCCAAGCGGGATGATAAAGATTTCAGGAAGTGCGATCTCAAAAATTGATCGCGGTGATGCACGCTATAAGGCCTTATTAGAAGTTCATTCACGGCTAGCTAAGAAGGATTCAACAATTTGGGGATCTGCCGCTCAGGCAGAAGCCACTATGCGTTTGAATTGGATAGATCTTCCAGAGAGTTCAAGAGAACTCTTACCCGCACTCGATGCCCTCTATGCAAAGCATCGCGACAAAAGCACGGTGATTTTGTGTGGCATGGGTGGGTCATCTCTTGGTCCAGAAGTAATTGCGCAAAGCTTTAAGAAGAAGCTGTTCATTCTTGATTCTACTGACCCTGATTATGTTGCCCATGCCTTGAATAATGATTTAGCCAAAACCCTCGTCGTGGTCAGCTCGAAATCTGGATCAACAATTGAAACAGCCTCTCAGCGCGTACTCTTTGAATCTGCATTTACCCAGGCATCTCTCACTCCACAAAACCACATGGTCATAGTTACTGATCCTGGTTCGCCATTGGATAAGCAAAGTCGAGCAGCTGGTTACAGCGTTATAAATGCTGATCCAAATGTTGGTGGGCGCTTTAGCGTTCTGAGTGCTTTCGGCTTAGTCCCATCGGCATTGATCGGTGTAGACGTTTCTGTCTTACTAGATAGCGCCAGTGATGCCAAGGTTGCATTCCTTAAAGACCCAACGCTGGTAGTTGATATCGCATACCTTTTGGCTCATCACGCCGGTCAATACCTTTCCTATACCGATGATGGCTCTGCTATGCCGGGATTGAGTGATTGGGCTGAACAGTTGGTGGCCGAATCAACTGGTAAGAATCAATTGGGACGACTTCCTGTAGTAATTGAAAAAGCTGCACATACCGCAGATGTATTTTCCATTGCATATGCCGGTTCTGCTGATTTGGTTGTTGAGGCTGACCTAGCCGCTCAATTCATTATTTGGGAGTGGGTAACTGCACTCGTTGGAGCCGCACTAGAGATTGATCCATTTAATCAACCCAATGTTACTGAAGCAAAAGAGCAGACATCTTCTTTGCTTAAGGAATGGGGTGGCGTGTTACCCATCTTTACTGCCCCACACACCGATGGTGCTGTTGAAATATTTGGAGAGGGCGTTGATGTTGCCCACGCATTAGCGACATTCATCCAAGGTATCCACAAAGATGGCTACGTAGCCATCATGGCCTACCTTGATCGAAAAGATGATGCAAAGATTGCTCAGATTAGATCCATACTTTCGGAAAAAATCGGTAAGCCAGTTACCTTCGGGTGGGGCCCACGTTTTCTTCACTCCACCGGGCAGTTTCATAAGGGTGGGCAGCAGAACGGTTCCTTCTTACAAATCACCGGAACACCCTCAATAGACATAGCAATCCCTGGACAGATCTTTGGTTTTAAAACTCTCGTTGCTGCTCAAGCATTAGGAGATGGAAAAGCCCTTGCTTCAAGAAAATACCCGCTCCTGCGATTTAATCTAACAAATCGTAGTGCGGGTATAGACCAACTACTTGAAGCAGTTAAAAAGATTTAGTCTTCGTCATCTCCACGAAGTTTACGTAGAGCCTCTTCCAGAATTTTTTCGCCTTCAGCATCAGTACGACGCTCTTTAACGTAAGCAAGGTGAGTCTTGTATGGCTCATTCTTAACCGGGCTTGGTGGATTGTTGCGATCGCGTCCTGCTGGGTAACCACACTTTGGGCAATCCCACTCAGCTGGAATAACTACAGTCTCTTCAACAGCAAATGATGGACGAACTTCATGTCCATTTGCGCAAAAGTATGAAACATATGCGCGAGCAATCGAATCACCGCGCTCTGCCTCGCCCATTGGGCCGGCGCCGACTCGGCTTCCACGAATTGCACTTGCCATGTATTACTCCTTTAGAGATTTGTATAAAAAGATTTACTTAAGAACAAGACTTAAGGCAACAACGAGTGCAAACCAAAGTCCACCAGCAACGATTGTGATGCGATCGAGGTTGCGCTCTACTACTGATGACCCACCGTAGTTAGTTGAGATTCCGCCACCAAAGAGGTCGGATAGTCCGCTGCCCTTGCCCTTATGCAAAAGGACGAGCAGGATCATGATGACGCTTGTAATGACGAGCAAGATTGATAGTGCTAATTTCACGTTGTCGAACTCCTTGTTTCGTAGAGGGTAAGGATACCTGTAAAAACCGGCTAAGCCTTACTCGGATTGCGCGTAGAACTTCACAATCTTGGCTAATTCCTCAGGGTCTAGGCTCGCTCCCCCGATAAGGGCGCCATCCACATCGCTCTTTTTCATGATCTCTGCGATGTTAGAAGATTTCACTGAACCGCCATAGAGGATGCGCATATTTGAAGCGATTTCAGCAGAACCGATATTTTCAATCTCTTCACGAATTGCAGCACAGACTTCTTGTGCATCCTCCGGTGTTGCGACTTTGCCAGTACCAATTGCCCATACTGGTTCATATGCAATAACAATCTTTTTTAGCTCTGGCTTAGTAAAGCCTTCAAGTCCTGCGCGCACTTGGCGAATCACATGGCTGACATGTGCGCCTGATTCACGAATCGCTAGCTCTTCACCAACACAAAAGATTGGGATAATTTCATTAGCAAGGGCTGCTTTAATCTTGCGATTAATGAGTGCATCTGATTCAGCATGGACTGCACGGCGCTCAGAGTGACCGATTAAAACAAATGTGCAACCGAGCTTGTGCAACATAGATCCAGCGATATCTCCAGTAAATGCTCCACTTGCCTCTGGTGAGAGATCCTGAGCACCGTAAGTAAGGCGCAAGCGATCTCCATCAATTAAAGTTTGGATGGAGCGAATATCTGTGAAGGGAGGAATGATCGCAACATCAACGGCGTCGTAATCCTTATCATCGAGTGAATAAACCAGCTTCTGGGCAACTGCAATCGCCTCGAGGTGATTGAGGTTCATCTTCCAATTTCCAGCCATCAATGGTTTACGCATGAATGCTCCTTATAAGCCAAGTGCTTGAAGACCAGGAAGTTCCTTGCCCTCTAAATATTCTAACGATGCTCCGCCGCCAGTTGAAATATAACCGAACTCTGAGTCTGCAAATCCCAAAGCACGCACTGCTGCCGCCGAGTCTCCCCCACCAACAACTGAAATGCCAGAAACCTTGGTTAACGCTGCTGCAACTGTCTTTGTGCCAGCAGCAAAGTTAGCAAATTCAAATACACCCATGGGACCATTCCAAAATACTGTCTTACATTTTTTGATTTCAATTGCAAAAGCTGCAGCTGAATCAGGGCCGATATCTAGACCCATGTGATCTGCTGGTATTGCATCCACAGAAACGAGGGTGGGTTTGGCATCTGCGGAGAAAGTGGGTGCAACAACTATGTCAGTTGGAAGAACAAGCTTCACGCCATTGTTCTTGGCGGTTTCAATTAATCCCTTAACGACATCGAGCATTTCAATCTCAACTAGGGATGTTCCAATCTCTTTGCCTTGGGCCTTAAGGAAAGTGAAAACCATTCCCCCGCCAATTGCCAAAACATCAACTTTGCCCAACAAATTCTCGATTACACCTAATTTGTCAGAAACTTTTGCTCCGCCTAGAACCACTCCATAAGGACGCTCTGGATTCTGAGTCAGTTTCTTCAATACTTCAACTTCGGCTGCAACTAAGGTGCCGGCAACATGTGGCAAGAGTTTTGGGAGATCAAAGACTGAAGCATGCTTGCGGTGTACTGCGCCAAAACCATCACCCACGTATGTATCAGCTAGCTTTGCTAATTGACCTGCAAACTCTGCACGTTCTGATTCTTCTTTACTTGTCTCTGCTGCGCTAAAGCGAATGTTTTCTAAAAGAAGTATCTGACCAGGCTTTAGACCTTGAACTGCTGCTGTGACTACATCCCCAACAAATTGCTTCGGAAAAATAATCTCTTGCCCTAGTAATTCCCCTAAACGCTTAGCAACTGGTTCTAGCGATAGCTCTGGTTTCACTTCACCCTTTGGACGACCTAAGTGTGCGGCAATCACAATCGATGCACCTTTTTCAAGCAGAGTGTGAATAGTAGGAAGCGAGGCTTTAATACGACCATCATCTTTAATGACACCATCTTTTAATGGGACATTGAGATCACAGCGTAAAAAAACCCGCTTTCCCGCTACATCAAAGTGTGCAAGATCTGACATTAAAGAGTTTTGCCAACGTATGAAATCAAGTCCACAAGACGGTTTGAATAACCCCATTCGTTGTCATACCAACCAACGATCTTGACCTGGTTACCAATTACCTTTGTTAAACCTGAATCGAAGATACAAGATGATGGATCAGTGACGATATCTGAAGAAACGATTGGGTCTTCAGTGTATGAAAGGTATCCCTTGAGCGCGCCCTGTGAAGCAGCCTTCATTGCAGCGTTAATCTCTGCGACAGTAGCTTCCTTAGCAAGTTCAACAGTTAAATCTGTTGCTGAACCAGTTGGAACTGGCACGCGCATTGCATAACCATCCAGTTTGCCCTTGAGCTCTGGAAGAACCAAAGAGATCGCCTTTGCAGCACCTGTTGATGTTGGAATCATGTTAAGTGCAGCTGCACGAGAGCGACGTAGATCCTTATGTGGGAAATCTAGGATTACCTGGTCATTTGTATAGGCATGGATAGTTGTCATGAAGCCCTTAACAATGCCCCAGTTATCGTTGAGAACCTTGGCCATTGGAGCCAGGCAGTTAGTTGTGCACGATGCGTTAGAGATGATGTTGTGCTTTGAAGCATCATACTTTTCATGATTAACACCCATAACAATGGTGATGTCTTCATCAGTTGCAGGTGCAGAGATGATTACCTTCTTGGCACCAGCGCTGATGTGCTTTTGAGCATCGGCAGCCTTTGTGAAAATACCTGTTGATTCAACAACTACATCTGCCTTAACTGAGGCCCAAGGCAAGTTAGCTGGATCGCGCTCTGTGAAGACTTTGATGGTCTTGCCATCAACAGTGATTGAATCATCTGTGAATGTAACGTCAAGACCCAAACGACCCAAGATTGAGTCGTACTTGAGTAAATGAACCAAAGTCTCATTGGGTGTGAGGTCGTTGATTCCAACGATATTGATATCTGGATTAGTTAGAGATGCGCGAAAGAAGTTGCGCCCGATTCGTCCAAAACCATTAATTCCGACATTTATCACTTTCTGTGTCCTTGCTACTCATGGGGCTCACAATGAAAAAGCCCAAACGTTGAAATATGCATTAAATCTGCCACAACGTTGGGGTCTTGGTGCTAATAGTATCAGTGACTATTGCGTGAACTCTTCAGTAAAAAAGGTGCTTAATTCAGCAAATCAGGGGAAAGCCCGCTCTCAGTATCAGGAATACCGAGTTCTCCCGCTCGTTTGTCAGCCATCGCCAAAAGGCGGCGAATTCGCCCAGCTATCGCATCTTTAGTCATTGGCGGTGTGGCAAGTGAACCCAACTCTTCTAATGATGCTTGACCATGATTAATGCGAAGTTCTCCCGCTTCCTTTAAGTGATCGGGAATTGTTGGACCAAGAATCTCCATCGCTCGCTGCACACGTGCTGCTGCAGCTACTGCTGCTCGAGCAGAACGACGCAGATTTGCATCATCAAAATTAGCTAAGCGATTAGCTGTTGCACGAACTTCGCGGCGCATACGGCGCTCTTCCCATGCAAGTACTGATTCATGTGCACCAAGACGTGTGAGTAGAACTCCGATTGCATCACCATCGCGAATCACAACACGATCAACACCGCGCACTTCCCTAGCTTTTGCCACAATTCCCATTCGACGCGCCGCACCCACTAATGCCAACGCCGCTTCTGGGCCTGGGCATGTAATCTCCAATGAAGAAGAGCGTCCAGGTTCAGTGAGTGAACCATGTGCAATAAAAGCACCGCGCCATGCTGCCTCTGAATCACAGATGGCAGCAGAGACTACTTGAGGGGGCAACCCTCTAACAGGGCGACCATTGGCATCTACTAAACCTGTTTGTCTAGCTAGTGCATCCCCCGCCTCGATGACACGAACAACATAGCGTGATCCTTTTCTAAGGCCACTAGATGAGAGCACTGCTAAATCAGATCCATGACCATAAATATCAGCGATATCTTTTCTGAGTCTGCGCGCACTTTGAGAAGTATCTAACTCAACTTCAATCAAAATCTTGCCTGCAGCAATATGCAGACCGCCAGCAAAGCGAAGCAGTGAGGAAACCTCGGCTTTGCGACAACATGGCTTGGTAATAGAAACACGACTGAGTTCGTCCTTCACTGATGCCGTCATTGCCATGGCTTTATCCAACCAGTTTTGGGCCCATGATGTGGCCTAAATGGAGAGTCAATTTTGCAACATCATGATGAACACTTCCCGGTGCCTTGCGAATATCGGCAGCAATCACTCTTCCACCCATTTTCGCGGCCGCTTCATCAAGGGCAGCAGAATTTCGGACCACAGATGAGTCCACCAGACAATAATCAATCTTTAATTCAGGGGCATATGAATGGAAAAACTCTAAATGTTCCTCTGGTGTAGAGCCGGCAAACTCTTCTCCAGTTGCTGTATTTGTGGCATCAAGGTTGAGGATCAAAATCTTTTTAGCTTTTGTACGAAGTAGAGCATCTTGCTGCATCGGCACCAGCAGATGCGGCATGACTGATGAAAACCAAGAACCTGGCCCCATAGTGATCCAGTCCGCTACTCGGATAGCCGTGAGTGCTTCTAATCTCGCCTGTGGATTTTCAGGGATCACACGCAAGGATTCAATACGGCCCTTTGCTGTAGCAACTTCTTTTTGTCCTCTGACAACTATGCGCCCCGTTGAAGTATTAAAAGTGCCTTCAATATCCAGCGGTGTTGCAGCCATCGGTAGAACTCGTCCAATAACTTTTAACAACTGACCCACGCGATCTAAACCAATAACTGGATCTTCATTCTCATTCCATAGCGATGCCAGCAAGAGATTGCCCATCGCATGACCGTTGAGTGGTCCTTCACTTTCAAAGCGATGTTGCATGATGTGGGCCCATGTGCGGCCCCATTCATCATCTGCACACAATGCAGCAAGTGCCATACGTAAATCACCAGGAGGCAAGATAGGAAACTCTTCACGTAAGCGACCACTAGAGCCACCGTTATCAGCAACTGTGACAACTGCAGTTATCTCATTAGTAAGTTGGCGAAGCGCCGACAAAGTTGCAGCAAGGCCATGGCCTCCCCCGAGCGCAACTACTTTTTGCACTACTTATTCTCGCCCAACGTCTCGATGGGTTGCATAGGCAGAGCGATCGTTAGAACTGAGCTGACTGGCAATCTCTTCGGCTATTGCAACACTTCGATGCTTTCCACCTGTGCAGCCAATAGAAATTGTTACATATTTTTTACCCTCATTCATATATCCAGGAATCATTGAGTTAATAAGTGCAACGTAGTCCTTCACAAACACACTCACACCTTCGCTGCCCAAAACCTTTTCACTCACCGCAGTTGTCAATCCAGTAAGAGGTCTAAGTTCTGGAATCCAATGTGGATTTGGAATAAAGCGACAATCCAAAACTAAATCTGAATCAACTGGGATTCCATACTTATAACCAAATGAGAGGACGTTAATGCGGATCCCCTGAATCTTGCCCCCACCAAAAATCTCACCAATTCTCTTCTCAAGTTGGTGCACATTTAGATTTGTCGTATCAATTGCGATATCGCACTCAGCACGAACTTCTTCAAGTTTGGCTCTCTCGCGTGCTATTCCATCCACAATGCGATCGCCGCCCTGTAATGGATGTGGTCTGCGAGTGGATTCAAAGCGCTGTACTAATGCTTGATCTGTAGCATCTAAGAAAACTAGGCGGTAATCCGAACCATTCTTCTTTAGCTCTGCTAACGCTGCAGTTAACTCATCAAAGAAATGTCCTCCGCGAACATCAACCACAACTGCATACTCTTTGCCTTGAGAGCCTGTGCCTTTGCCAACTAGAGCTGGAAGCAATGCTGGCGGCAAGTTATCAACTACATACCAACCTAAATCTTCTAGAGCATGCGCAACCGTTGAACGTCCGGCTCCAGACATCCCCGTCAGGACTAAGGTCTCATTGCTCGTCATGGCTTTATCCTCTTACACCTGTCAAGAACCCGCCAACACGCTCTTCTATAGTCACTATAGGCTCTCAGAAATCTCCCCGGTTTGGGTATTTACCTTGCTCGAACTCAAAGTCAAAAGCTGTTCACTAATCACTGCTGCAATCTTGCCTCCTATACCCGGAGTTGCAGCGATGTCTTCCACCGTTGCCTTACGAATAGCAGCTACTGAACCAAATCGTTCCAGCAATGCTTTTCTACGTGCTTGTCCCAACTGTGGAATCTCATCAAGAATAGATTCCAACATCACCTTCGAGCGACGTGAGCGGTGGAATGTAATAGCAAATCTATGTGCCTCATCGCGGATGCGTTGTAATAAGTAGAGACCTTCACTAGAGCGAGGAAGGATCAGCGGATCTGATGAACCTGGAACCCATACTTCTTCTAACCTCTTAGCAAGACCACATAAGGCAATATCAGTGATTCCAAGTTCTGCTAATGCACGTGCTGCTGCATTGACCTGAGGCTGCCCACCATCAACAACAATGAGTTGTGGTGGATATGAGAACTTACTCAACTTTCCACCCAGCTCTGCCACTTCAGCTTCATCCACAGATCTATCATCGAGCAATCTCTTCAACCGTCGAGTAATCACTTGATGCATCGCTCGAGTGTCATCAAAGCCTTCTTCGGTATTGATGATGAAACGGCGATATTCACTCTTCTTTGCTAATCCATCTTCAAAAACAACCATGGATGCAACAACGGATGTGCCCGAGATGTTGGAGATATCAAAGCATTCAATGCGAAGTGGCGTGCGGGCTAAATCCAGGGCCTCTTCTATTTCTAGAAGCGCTTTTCCACTCACTGCAGCATCGGTTGCACGCTTACTTAAGAACTGTATAAGTGAGTACTGGGCATTTCGCTTAACCGTTGCCAGAATCTCAACTTTCTCACCGCGTTGTGGCACCTTTAGTGTTACTGGAGCACCACGCAAACCACTCAGCCAAATCTCAAGGGCTGTCGCATCTAGAGGAAGTTCATTAATAATAATCTCTGCAGGAATATCACTAGGCGCACTCTGACTATAGATGGAGTAGAAAAGTGCCCCCATCTCATCATCGCCCTCTAGGGATTTACTTTGATCCACAATCCATGAACGTGAACCCTTAATAGCACCGCCGCGGACGATGAAGATCGATCCTGCAGCATGTGCACCATCATGATGAATAGCAACGATGTCTGCTGTTAAATTCTCTGACAATGCAGCCTCTGCAGACTCCTGTGCCCGCTCTATTGCATCTATAGAATCTCGAATCTTACTAGCACGTTCAAACTCTTCACGGCTAGAGGCCAGCTCCATCTCTGCTCGCAGCGTTGGAACAATGTCAGTATTTCCATTAGACATGAAATTCACTAAACGATCAGAGAGTGCTTTGTGATCCTCTTTGCTTATCCATTCAACGCAAGGAGCAGCGCACTTTCCGATATCACCCAGTAAGCATTGGCGTTTAGTCCGACGAGCTCTCTCAAAGTTACTTGTTGTGCAGGAGCGAATTGGGAAAGTCTTTAAGACAACATCAAAAGTGCTTCGAAGCGCCCAGGTGTGAGTAAAGGGTCCAAAGTATGAAATACCAGGACGCTTAGAATTACGGGTAATGAAAACTCGAGGGAACTCTTCCTTACTCGTGATTGCCAGATAGGGATATGACTTGTCATCTCTAAACTGCACGTTGTATTGCGGTGCGTATTGCTTTATCCATGAAAACTCTAACTGCAGAGCTTCAACCTCTGTATCAACTATCGTCCAGTCCACTCGAACGGCTTGATGCACCATGCGATATGTCTTTTCAGCTAAGTTGCCTTGAAAGTAATTGCTCAACCGATTCTTTAAGTTGATTGCCTTGCCAACATAAATAACTGTCTCCGTGGCATCATAGAATCGATAGACCCCAGGGAGTTTAGGTATATCCGTTGGCCGATAGCTTTGGGGATCTGCCATATCGATTACTTCTTAGTCGCTACTTTGCGATTACTAGCCAAAATTTCGCCCAAGAACTGTCCGGTGTAACTGGCCTTTACTTTGGCAACATCTTCAGGTGTTCCTTGCGCAACCACTAATCCCCCACGGAATCCACCTTCTGGTCCCATATCTATAACCCAGTCAGAGGATTTAATAACATCCAAGTTATGCTCGATAACAACCACAGTATTGCCAGTATCAACTAAGCGATTGAGCACACCCAGCAACTTGCTTACATCTTCAAAGTGCAGGCCTGTTGTTGGTTCATCTAGAACATAAATAGTGCGACCAGTTGAACGGCGTTGTAACTCTGTAGACAGCTTCACGCGCTGTGCCTCACCACCGGAAAGTGTTGGTGCTGATTGACCTAAGCGCACATAGCCCAAACCAACATCGTTGAGAGTCTTGAGATAGCGGGAGATTGCTGGAACTGATTCAAAGAAGCTAGCGGCAAGTTCTATAGGCATATCTAAAACATCGGCGATTGTCTTGCCTTTGTAATGCACTTCAAGAGTTTCACGGTTATAACGTGCCCCATGACAAACTTCGCAAGGAACATACACGTCAGGCAAGAAGTTCATCTCAATTGTGATGGTGCCATCACCTGAACAATTCTCACAGCGTCCACCTTTGACGTTAAAGGAGAAACGTCCCTGCTGATAGCCACGGATCTTGGCCTCTGAAGTTTCGGCAAATAAGGCACGCACCTTATCGAATACACCCGTGTATGTAGCAGGGTTAGAACGAGGTGTTCGACCAATGGGTGATTGATCGACGTGAACAACCTTGTCGAGTAAATCAATGCCTGAGACTGTGCGATGTCGTCCAGGAACTAAGCGTGCTCCATTGAGTTTATTAGCAAGAGTCGTATATAAAATGTCGTTCACCAGAGTCGATTTACCTGAACCGCTCACACCGGTAACTGAAACAAATACACCCAGTGGTACTTCCACATCAATGTTTTGTAGGTTGTTTTCTTTCGCACCCTTCACAACCAATTGGCGCTTTGGATCCACTTTACGTCGCTTGGTAGGAATCGCGATTGACTTACGACCAGAAAGATATGCACCAGTAATCGACTCTTTAGAAGCGATCAAGTCTTCGTAACTACCCGAGACAACAACATTGCCACCATGTTCACCAGCACCAGGGCCGATATCTACTACCCAGTCCGCAGTTCTAATTGTTTCCTCATCATGCTCAACAACAATAAGTGTGTTACCCAAATTACGTAGACGAGTCAGCGTATCAATCAAGCGGCGATTATCACGTTGGTGCAAACCAATGCTTGGTTCATCCAACACATAGAGCACACCAACCAACCCACTACCAATCTGTGTAGCTAAGCGAATTCTCTGTGCCTCACCGCCAGATAGCGTTCCGGCCGGACGAGCAAGTGAAAGGTAGTCCAAACCAACATCGAGTAAGAATCCAAGACGGGCATGTACTTCCTTCATTACACGTTCAGCGATTTGCGCCTCACGTTTATTGAGTTTGATCGCTTTGAGGAACTCTGCACAATCCATAATCGAAAGTTCAGTAATCTCGCTGATGTTCTTGCCGCCCAGGGAAACTGCCAATACTTCAGGCTTAAGACGTGCACCCTTACAAACATCACAAGGCGTCTCACGCATATAAGCCTCATACTTATCACGGCTGTAATCACTATCAGTCTCGCTATGGCGACGGTGAATGAATGGAACAACACCTTCAAAGCCTGTTGTGTAGTTTTTAGTACCGTAGCGGCCCTTGTACTTCATCTTAATTTCATACTCATAGCCATTAATAATCGCATCTCGAGCTTTAACTGAGATTTTCTTCCAAGGTGTATCTAGGGAGAATGAAACATCTTTTGCTAACGCCTCTAATAAGCGCAGGAAGTAATCAGATGATTGCCCACCTGACCAAGGCGCAATTGCACCTTCATTAATCGAGATCGAGTCATCAGGGATGATCAAATCATTATCAACTTCGAGCTTGGTTCCAATGCCAGAACATTCAGGGCATGCACCAAATGGTGAGTTGAATGAGAATGAACGAGGCTCCAACTCCTCAAAGGAAAGGTTGCAATCATGGCAAGCCAAGTGCTCGCTATAGGTGCGCTCTTTTTCATCTGCCTTGGCATCCACAAAGTCCAAAAGAACAATGCCAGATGCAAGGCGCAGAGCAGTTTCAATTGAATCCGTCAGGCGGGTCTTGGACTCTTGCTTAGCTGTAAGGCGATCAACCACAACTTCAATCGTGTGCTTTTCCTGCTTCTTTAGCTTAGGAACATCGGTGAGCTGAATGACTTCACCATCCACGCGAGCACGTGAGAATCCCTGAGTAATTAAGTCAGCGAAGAGATCAACGAACTCACCCTTACGTGCACGAACTATTGGAGCTAAAACCTGAAACTTTGTTGTTGCTGGCATGGTCAGAATCTGATCAACAATCTGTTGTGGAGATTGTCTTGTAACTGCGTGACCACAGATTGGGCAGTGAGGGCGACCAGCGCGTGCAAATAACAAACGCAAGTAATCATAAACCTCAGTAATCGTTCCCACAGTAGAACGCGGATTACGGTTCGTTGATTTCTGATCAATAGATACTGCTGGTGAAAGTCCTTCGATGAAATCCACATCCGGCTTATCCATTTGGCCTAAAAATTGACGGGCATATGCTGATAGAGATTCAACATATCGACGCTGGCCTTCAGCAAAAATGGTGTCGAAAGCTAGCGATGATTTACCTGAGCCTGATAGACCTGTAAAGACAATGAGTGCATTACGTGGCAGCTCAATGGAGACGTTTTTGAGGTTATGCTCGCGAGCACCGCGAACAATGAGTTTGTCGATAGTCACTAAACCCCAGCCTCTTCCATTGAACGTAGTTCTTTCTTTAAAATCTTTATCTCATCACGCAAACGTGCAGCCACTTCAAATTGAAGGTCCCCTGCAGCAGCGCGCATCTGATCAGTGAGCGAGCCTATCAACGCCATTAAATCTTGGCGCGGCAATGAAGCCAGGGATTTCACATAGAGTCCAGCAGTTGCTGCACTCTTTTGATTTGCCCGCTTATTTGATGCCATCAGCTCATCCGTATCCTCAGATTCACGATTAATGAGATCAGTGATATCAGCAATCTTCTTGCGCAACGGTTGTGGGTCCACGCCTTTTTCTAGGTTGTATGCAACTTGCTTGGCACGACGGCGATTAGTCTCATCAATAGCCTTTTCCATAGAGGCCGTCATGTTATCGGCATACATATGCACCTCACCTGAAACATTTCGAGCCGCGCGACCAATAGTTTGAATGAGTGATGTGGCAGAGCGAAGGAACCCTTCTTTATCTGCATCCAGAATTGCTACTAAGGAGACCTCGGGCAGATCAAGGCCCTCACGAAGCAAGTTAATGCCGATAAGGACGTCATATTCACCGGTTCGTAGTTCGCGCAAGAGTTCAACACGGCGCAGAGTATCTACCTCAGAGTGCAGATATCGAACTCGCACTCCCTTCTCCTGCAAATAATCCGTCAAATCTTCACTCATTTTCTTAGTCAACGTCGTGACTAGAACACGTTCATTCTTCTCAGCGCGAATGGAAATTTCATTGAGCAAGTCATCAATCTGGCCCTTAATTGGCTTAATAACAATCTGTGGGTCAACTAATCCAGTTGGTCTAATAACCTGCTCAACAACATCACCATCAACTTTTGCCATCTCATACTTTCCTGGCGTTGCAGAGAGATAGAGCTTTTGTCCTGTGCGCTCTATAAATTCAGGAAACTTCAAAGGGCGATTATCCAACGCGCTGGGCAATCTAAAACCATGCTCAACCAAAGTGCGCTTGCGAGAAGCATCGCCTTCAAACATTGCACCTAACTGTGGCACAGTCACGTGGCTTTCATCGATAACCACAAGAAAGTCCTCAGGGAAATAATCCAACAAGCAGTTTGGCGCAGATCCAGCCGCACGATCATCTAAGTGTCGTGAGTAGTTCTCAATTCCACTACAAAAACCAATCTGTTCCATCATCTCAATATCAAAAGTTGTTCTCATCCGAAGTCGCTGTGCCTCTAGGAGTTTGCCTTGCTTTTCAAATAAGTTGAGTTGAACTTGGAGTTCATCCTGAATGTCACCGATTGCTCGCTTCATCGTTTCAGGTCCAGCTGCGTAGTGGGTAGCCGGGAAGATATACATCTCCGTTTCATCGCGCATGATTTCACCAGTAAGAGGATGCAGAGTAGTTATCTTTTCAATCTCATCACCAAACATCTCAATACGAATCGCTAACTCTTCATACATAGGGATGATTTCGATGGTGTCTCCCCGAACGCGGAAAGTGCCACGCTCAAAAGCAACATCGTTGCGCTTGTATTGCACATCAACGAACTTGCGCAGAAGAGCATTACGTTCAATCTCATCCCCTACGCGAAGTTTGATCATGCGATCCACATACTCTTGTGGCGTGCCAAGTCCATAAATACAAGAGACAGTCGCAACCACAATCACATCACGGCGAGTCAAAAGTGAGTTTGTAGCCGAGTGACGTAAGCGCTCTACCTCATCATTGACACTTGAATCCTTCTCAATGAAGGTATCTGTCTGTGGAACGTATGCTTCTGGTTGGTAATAGTCGTAGTAAGAGACAAAGTACTCAACGGCATTATTTGGAAGTAGCTCTCGAAATTCATTTGCCAACTGCGCAGCCAGCGTTTTATTGGGAGCTAAGACCAAAGTTGGGCGTTGGAGTTTTTCAATCAACCAGGCAGTTGTAGCTGATTTTCCTGTGCCAGTTGCACCTAGTAAAACCACGTCTTGTTCACCAGCATTGATTCGTCGGGCAATCTCTTCAATGGCCTCAGGCTGATCTCCAGCTGGAACATAGTCACTAATTACCTGAAATGGCTCGACTCGACGTTGGAGTTCTGAGACCGGGCGCATTTGCCAAGCCTACTTTTTTACATCCTTCTCCGCGAGTTCATCCCATATATTTTCCACTTTACGCAGTAATTCATCTTCACTGCCATCATTTTCAATCAAGAAATCAGCTATCGATTCCCTCTGCTCTCTCGTTGCCTGGGCAGCTACGCGCGCTTCTATTTCAGAGATATGTAAGCCCCTTGCACGCAATCGTGAAACTCTATTCTCCATTATTGATTCAACGGTGATGACAATATCAAAACGGTCTTGTCCGCCTGTTTCAAAAAGAAGTGGAATTTCATAGACCAATGTCTGACCAGCTTTTAGGGACACAACTGCTTCTTCAAACTCATGGCGAATCCAAGGGTGAATGATGTTTTCCAACTTCACCTTCAATGTGGGGTCTTTAAAGACCAACTGCCCTAAGGCGCGTCTATCGATTTCACCATTTTTCAATATTGAATCACCAAAAATGCTTACCACTTGATCAAAGCCAGTTGAACCTCGCTCTATGGCCGCACGCGCCAACTGATCTGCATCAATCACGATTGCACCAAGGTCAGCAAAGTACTCAGCAGCAAGTGATTTGCCGCAGCCAATGCCACCAGTTAAAGCGATTACGCTCATGGAATAAGGATAACCCGATTGGAAAAGAAAAAGGACCCGACGATTAAGTCGAGTCCTTTTATCTTAATTATTACTACTCAGCAGCAGGAGTATCTTCGGCTGGAGTTGCAGCAGCATCAGCGACTTTAGCTTCTGCCTTCTGCTTCTTATGTGCCATAAAACGCTCCTGCGCTTGGGCATATTGCTTTTCCCACTCTTCACGCTGAGTTTCATATCCTGGCTTCCACTCTTGTGAATCTGAATCGAAACCTTCTGGATAGATGAAGTTTCCTGCAGCATCGTAGCGAGCAGCCATTCCGTATTGAGTTGGATCAAATGCTTCGATCTCAATCTCATGTCCTTCATTAGCTTGCTTGAGTGATAGTGAAATACGACGACGCTCTAGGTCGATGTCGATGATCTTTACGAACAACTCATCATCAACCTGAACAACCTGCTCTGGAATTTCAACGTGGCGTTCTGCCAACTCTGAAATGTGAACTAGGCCTTCAATGCCTTCGTGAACGCGAATAAATGCTCCGAATGGAACAAGCTTTGTGACCACACCTGGAACAACCTGATTGATTGTGTGAGTGCGAGCAAATGCTTGCCATGGATCTTCTTGTGTTGCCTTGAGTGAAAGTGAAACGCGCTCACGCTCAAAATCAACTTCAAGAACTTCAACAGTTACTTCATCGCCAACTTCAACAACCTCACCTGGATGATCAATGTGCTTCCAAGAAAGCTCTGAGACGTGGACAAGTCCGTCTACGCCGCCAAGGTCAACGAATGCACCAAAGTTAACGATTGATGAAACAACACCTGTTCGAACTTGACCCTTTTGTAGCTGGTTAAGGAATGTTGTGCGTGATTCAGATTGTGTCTGCTCTAGGAATGCACGACGTGAAAGAACAACGTTGTTACGGTTCTTATCAAGTTCAATGATTCGAGCTTCAACCTGCTTACCAATGTAAGGAGTTAGATCGCGAACACGACGCATTTCAACAAGAGATGCAGGCAAGAAGCCACGTAGTCCGATGTCAACAATAAGTCCGCCCTTAACAACTTCAATAACAGTTCCGATTACAACTTCGTCGCGCTCTTTCTTGCCTTCAATGTCTCCCCAGGCGCGTTCGTACTGTGCGCGCTTCTTAGAGAGAATCAAACGACCTTCTTTATCTTCTTTTTGAAGAACAAGAGCTTCAATAGTCTCGCCAACCTTGACGAGTGAGTTTGGATCTACATCGTGGCGAATTGAAAGCTCGCGTGAAGGAATAACACCTTCAGTTTTATATCCGATGTCGACAAGAACTTCTTCGCGTCCAACCTGGACGATTGTTCCTGTTACTAGATCTCCGTCATTAAAATTTCTGATTGTGCCTTCGATTGCTGCTAGAAAGTCGGCAGCTGATCCAATGTCATTTACTGCAATTACAGGTGCTGTAGTCAAGTTGCTCCGTAGGGATAGATGAGTAGTAGTTTCCGCTTTCGCGGCTGGAGGGCAAGGGTACGGTTTGCGCATCTATTTGAGCAAATCCATGCGGGAAAATCAGGCTCGCAGATAGGATTGCCATAACGATGAAACGATACAAAGAGCTTCTGGCCTTTCCGCATGTTGTGACTTTGGCATTAGCGGCATTTCCAGCACGCCTTGCCTATTCGATGATTGGCTTGGGAATCTTTTTTAAGGCAGAACAAGAAACTGGCTCAGTTGCTATAGCTGGATTAGCAATAGGCCTGAACTCATTAGCTGGTTCTCTCACCGCCGGAATTCGTGGCTCATTGATGGACAAATGGGGCCAGAAATGGCCACTACGTATTCTCGTTCCTTGCTATGCATCTTTGATTTTGGCCCTGAATTCAATGCATTCTAAAGAATCGATTTTGATTACAGCATTTGTACTAGGAATCTCTGCTCCCCCGATTAACTTGTCAGTTCGACCATTGTGGAAAGACATCGTTCCTGAAAATTTTCTAAGAACTGCATATGCCCTTGATTCATCGATGATGAATTCGACTTCGGTATTTGGACCAGTAGTGGTGACATCACTTGCCCTCTCATCACATCCTGCTTTGGCATTAGGCGTAACTTCAGCACTCATGATCATCGGTGGCACGGCTTTAGCCCTTACTTCAGTCTCTCGCAATTGGATTCCTGAAAAGAAAGCCAAAGGTCAGCAAAAGCTATGGCGTGATAGAGCAATTCAACTTCTTATGTTTGAAGGCTGCTTCATTGGATTTGGTTGGGGAGTTTTTGATGTAGCTGTTCCAGCCTATGCAACCCAAGAAGGAGTGCAACAACGTGTTGCTTGGATCTTTGCCGCCTTCGGTGTTGCGACAGTTATTGGCGGCCTTTTGGGTGGATTAGTTTCTAAGAAATTAGCACCACTATCAGCGTTGAGAAACGCTTATCTCGTTTGGTTTATTACTTGTATTCCAATCACCTTTACTTATCCAGATTGGACCATGGCATTGGTAGGAACGTTCATTGGACTCTTGGGTGGAGCCGTTCAAGTCTTCTACTTTGAAGTTCTTGAAGCCGTTCGACCACAAGGCTCGCAAACATCTTCCCTCGGATGGATCTGGAGTGTTGAAGGATCTTTCATGGCAGTTGGCGCAGCGACAGGCGGCTGGATTTCAGAGAACTATTCACCACAAGTTGGTTTGGCGTTGCTTCCAACAATGCTTTTCTGCGGATTATTAATTCTTACATTGGGGAAGAAGCGTTTGGCTGCCGCTAATGATGTACCGACTGAAGAAGAAGATTTGCAAGCAATTAAAGATATTTCAAATGAGGTTAAGTAACTAATGTGCCGCTTCGTGCCACGTAAGCCCTAATCCAGCGCTCACATCAAGAGGTGCTCGAAGCGGATATGCCGCACCCATCTCCCGCTTTACTAGCCCACTTATCTGCTCTTCTTCACCTTTAACAACTTCAACGATTAACTCATCATGAATCTGTAGCAATAACCTTGAAGCAAGTTTCTCCTTCTCTATTGCAGCCTGAACCTTAAGCATCGCTAATTTGATAATGTCAGCAGCTGATCCCTGAATAGGGGCGTTAAGTGCCATGCGCTCTGCCACTTCACGGCGTTGGCGATTATCATGCATTAGATCAGGCAAATATCTACGACGTCCCATGATTGTTTCGGTATAACCAACTTTGCGAGCATCCTCAACAACAACCTTTAAATAATCTCGAATCCCACCAAAGCGCTCAAAGTATTTATCCATCAAATCTTGTGCAGCCGGTGGCGAGATATCAAGTTGAGCAGATAAACCATATGAGGAGAGGCCGTAAGCAAGCCCATATGACATTGCCTTGATCTGCCTGCGCATTTCAGGGTCAACATCATGGGCTTTAACACCAAATATCTCTCCAGCAATCCTTGCATGCAGATCCTCTCCCGATTCAAAAGCTTTGAGCAGTTTCTCATCATGAGATAAGTGAGCCATGATGCGCATTTCGATTTGGCTGTAGTCAGCAGTTAAGAGTCCAACATAACCCTTACCTGCAATAAAGCAGTTGCGAATCGTGCGACCTTCTTCTGTGCGCACTGGAATGTTTTGCAGATTTGGTCCTGTGGAAGACAAGCGCCCAGTAGCTGCAACGGTCTGTTGGAAATGTGTATGGATGCGACCATCTTTGGCAATCTCTGCGATTAAACCTTCAACTGTTGTTCCAAGCTTTTTTGTCTCACGAATGCGCAAAAGTGAAGTTAGTACAGGATGACCGCTCTTTTGATGCAGCCAATCTAAACTCTCAGCATCGGTTGTATACCCAGTCTTAATCTTTTTTGTTTTAGGAAGCTTGAGCTCATCAAAGAGCACAACCTGTAGCTGCTTGGGTGATGCCACATTGAATTCATGTCCCACGGCATCATGAGCCGCTTTTGTTTCTCTGCTGACTTCACCTTCAAAGTAGGCAGCAAGTTTGTCTAACTCTTTCTTATCAACGGCAATTCCCAAGGCTTCCATCTTGGCTAGAAGGGCTGCAATGGGTAGTTCCATGTCCACAAACAAATTCCACAGTCCACGCTCTTTGAGTTCACGCGTCAAGGAATCACGCAGTGTGAAGAGTGCGCGAGCTGAAGTCAGTAGTTCCTGTTCAGGGGATGAAAAGTTAATAGCACTGCCATCTCCCCAGCGCTCTTGTAAATCTTTAAGTTCTTGAGCTCGGACACCTGGATTAACCAAATAAGCAGCAAGTGAAGTATCAAACTCAATACCGACAATGCCGTTACTGCGCGCTAGAGACTTAGCATCATGGGCAATCTTTGGAATTGAGGCATCAAGTGCCCAATCCCCCATCGCTGATGAATGCACGAGGAAGATATCTTCTTGAGAAAATGCAACGGCATATTGATGCAATTTCTCTTCAACTATAGAAAAAGTAATTGCAATGGCACCTTTGTGCTGAGCGACCTTTGCATCCAACTCAACTGGAGTTAAGACACCCTCACTCATTTCATCGGGAAAGAGTTGAAACTCTGGTTCTGCAGCTTTGGATGTGCCTTTGAGAAGAATAGGTTTCATACGATCCTTAAGGGTTTTAAACTCTAAGCGATCAAATAACGGATTAGTCAGATTCTCGTCGACGCCAGACCATGCAAGTGCATCGATATTCAAATCCAAAGGTACTTCTGCGACAAGTTGTGTGAGCTCTCGATTGCGAATGACATTATCAATGGAATCTCGCAGCGCTTGGCCGACTTTGCCACCAACTTTATCTACATTCGATAAAAGTTCTTGAAGTGATCCATATTCAACAACCCATTTGGCTGCAGTCTTCTCCCCCACACCTGGAATTGATGGCAAGTTATCACTGGGGTCTCCGCGAAGAGCTGCAAAATCTGGATATTGCGAAGGAGACATTCCGTATTTTTCTTGCACGGCATCTGGTGTCATTCGAGCTAAATCACTCACCCCGCGCTTGGGATAAAGCACCGTAGTTTTATCATTGACGAGCTGGAAGGAATCTCGATCTCCCGTGCAGATGAATACTTCTGCGCCTTCCTTTTCCGCTCGCTTGGTTATCGTGGCCAGGATGTCATCGGCCTCATATCCCTCAACCTCAAACTGCGTGATACCAAAAGCACTCACTAATTCATGTAGATAGGACATCTGGGAGCGAAACTCATCCGGAGTTTTTGCCCGATTAGCTTTGTACTCTGGAAAGATCTCAGAGCGAAATGTCTTACGAGAGACGTCAAAAGCCACGGCAACGTGAGTGGGTTTCTCGCTGCTCAGCAGTGAGAGCAACATCGTGGCAAAGCCATAAATTGCATTGGTGTGTTGGCCTGATGCCGTAGTGAAGTTCTCCGCAGGGAGGGCATAAAAAGCGCGATATGCCATGGAGTGCCCATCGATAAGTAATAGGCGTTTGTTCATGGGCACATCTTAGGTTGCGCACTAGAATACGTCTCATGATCAACGAAGAGTTTGTAGAGTTTTACAAAGAACGCGGTAGCGGCGCACTAGATCAAAAGATGGGTATCAAGATTCTTGAAGCTGAGCAAGGCCGCATCGTTGGAACAATGCCTGTTGAAGGTAACACCCAACCCATGGGCCTTTTACATGGTGGAGCAAGTGTTGTTTTGGCTGAAAGCCTTGGCTCAATCGGAACGTCGCTCCACGCCGGTCCTCATCGCAAAATTGTTGGTGTGGACATCAATGCAACCCACCACAAATCAGCAACAACTGGATTAGTTACTGGTGTTGCCACAGCAATTTCTTTGGGCAAGACGTTATGCAGTTGGGAAATCGTTATTACAAATGAAGCAGGTGAACGCACATGTACGGCGCGTATTACCTGTTTAATCCTGGCAGAGCGTTAAGAATGTGCCCCAGTGCCCAGATATGCCTCGCGCACTGCAGGATCATTGAGTAGCTCTGAAGCCTTAGCCTCTTTGACTACATTTCCAGTCTCTAAAATATAAGCACGGTGTGCTCGTTGGAGGGCTTGCTGAGCATTTTGCTCAACGAGCAAGATTGTCACACCCTGCTTATTGATCTCAGTAATGATGCGAAAGATATTGGCGATCATCTGAGGTGCAAGTCCCATCGATGGTTCATCTAGAAGTAAGACCCGTGGACGAGACATGAGAGCACGGCCAATAGCCAACATCTGTTGTTCTCCACCAGAGAGTGTTCCGCCAGCTTGTGAAACGCGCTCTTTTAAACGTGGGAAGAGTGTGTAGATCTTATCGAGATCCTCACTCATCTCAGCTTTACGGTTTTTTCGGTGAAACTTTCCCATCTCTAAATTCTCAAGAACTGTCATACCAGGAAAGATTCCGCGTCCTTCAGGTGCTTGTGATATTCCAAGGTCGACGCGCTCGTGAGCTGGAACATTAGAAATATCTTGACCATCAAAGATGATGGATCCTGATGAGACTTTGCGAAGACCTGAGATTGTCTTGAGCGTTGTTGTCTTTCCGGCGCCGTTAGCACCGATCAAGGTAACAATTTCACCTTCATTTACAACTACTGAGATTCCCTTGATCGCTTCGATCTTGCCGTAGTGAACATGGAGATCTTTAATTTCAAGACGCATCAGCTGGCACTCCTAAATAGGCCTCAATCACCTTGGGATCTTTTTGAACTTTACTTGGTAGGTCATCTGCGATTTTGACACCGAAATCTAGAACCGCAACACGATCTGAGATCCCCATAATCAATGACATATCGTGTTCGATGAGAAGAACGGTGTAACCAGCATCGCGGATTCGCTTAATCAATGCAGCAAGTTCAACTTTTTCTGCAGGGTTAAAACCAGCAGCTGGCTCATCGAGAAGAAGTAGCTGTGGGCTTGTTCCCATAGCACGTGCGATTTCAAGACGGCGCTGATCTCCGTACGGAAGGTTCTTACCTAACTGATCAGAACGATGCCCGATACCCATGAAATCGAGGAGCTCTTGTGCCCTCACACGATCTCGCTTTTCCTCTTTGCGAGAGCGCGGAAGACCAAACAGGGCGCCTATTAAACCTGAGCGCTTATGAACATCGGTTGCGGTAATCACGTTCTCTAGCGCCGTCATCTCCCCCCATAAACGAACGTTCTGAAAAGTTCGAGCCATGCCTGCTCTTGCTATGTTGTGGCGCTTCATACCAAGGATGTTCTTGCCTTCAAAGATAATCTCACCGGCCGTTGCCTGATAGACACCGGTGATGACGTTAAAGACAGTTGTCTTGCCAGCGCCGTTAGGGCCGATAAGGGCGCAGATTTCTCCCTTAAAGACATCTAAGTCCACGTTATCTAGTGCAGTAACCCCACCAAAGCGCATTGTCAGGTTTTTGAGTTCAAGAATCTTCTCTCTCATTTATTTGACCGCCTTCTGTAGAATTTTTTCCCGTTTCTTACGGGGCAATAGACCATCTGGGCGAACATTCATGATAATCAAAAGTACAAGCCCAAAGACAAGTTGGCGTGCGTTGCTAATGAAGCGGATGCGCTCTGGAAGATAGGCAAGTATGGATGCGCCGAGAATTACTCCCCAAATATTGCCTAGTCCACCAAAGACTATGCAGGCTAAAACAAGAATTGAGGTATTAAATGTAAACATATCGGGAGCGATAAACATCGTTTTGGATGCATAGATCACCCCTCCAGCACCACCGACTGCAGCCCCGATTGTAAATGACCAGAGTTTGTAGATGAGTAAGTTGACGCCCATAAGAGCTGCAACATCCTCATCTTGGCGGATTGCCTCCCATGCACGTCCCGGACGGCGCACAGTAAAGCGGCGCACCATCCAAATCACGAGCAAAATCATTATCAAAATAACCCAGAAGTAGGCTTTGTGATCATCTAACTCAAACTTCTGCCCCAGTATCGGTGGAGGTGTAGGAACACCAACAACTCCATTAGGACCCCCGGTTACTTCGAGGTTAAGTGCGATGATGCGAACTATCTCGCCAAAGCCAAGTGTCACGATAGCTAAGTAATCACCGCGTAGACGCAAAGCCGGTAAGCCAAGTAACAAACCTGCAAGCATTGCAAAAAAGATTCCAAAGGGAAGAATTTCCCATGTGTTCAGAGATGTCATCGTGCCCATAATGCCCATGGTGTAAGCACCGATTGCGAAGAAGGCAACGTAGCCAAGATCTAAGAGTCCCGACTTTCCGACCACGATATTGAGTCCAAGACCCATTAAAACAAATAATGCGATGGGATAAACAAGAACTGCCTGATAGGAGGAGATAGGAGTATTAAGAAATGAGGTAGGACCAAAATCACCGGCATAAGGAAGTAGTGCGACGAGTGTAATTACGATGAGAACGAAACTAGATCGAGCGGGTGGGCTCCAGTTCTCCCAGACAGAAGCACCCTTATCACGCAGATTTATCATCAGGTCCTCGTTTGCTGGACGGCTTCACCGAAGATGCCATTGGGTTTTAGGAGTAAGACAAGTACAAGCACTGTAAAGACTGTTACAGACTTCCACTGTGAGCCAAGAATAGCCGATGCGAATTGTTCAAGAACGCCCAGGAACAGGCCCCCATAGAAAGCACCACGCAGATTTCCGATTCCACCCAGAACTGCCGTAGTAAAAGCAGCAAGACCTAGGTTAAAGCCAACATTGAACTGCGTTGTCTCATAGACGGTGGTGTAGAAAAACGCGGCTGCACCCGTTGTGAGGCCTCCTATAAAGAAGGTCAGTGAGACTACGCGATTGAGATTGATTCCCATGAGTTTGGAGATCTCCTCACTCATAGAGACAGCTCGGATTGCCTTTCCTAGTCGAGTCTTGGTGACGAAACGATCAAGAGTAAAAAAAATGACAATTCCGGAGATGATTACCATCACTGTATCAATTCTAAAATTAGCACCAGCAAACTCTCCAAATGACCACTTGTCTAAAAGACGCGGAGATGTCTGGGGACGAGAAAAAGTCAGAATACGTGTCGTCTCAAGAAGAACTATCGATGTTGCGATCGCAGAGATTAAAAAGCCTAAGGGTTTGGCACCGAGGGCTCGCAGCCGTCTGTAAGCCACCAGCTCGACCAAAATACCCAAAAATCCACAAATGAGCATGGAGAAGACAAGAGCAAAGGTAAGTGTATAAATCAATCTAAAACCATTGAGCGGCTGTGCATCAGTCTGGTTTTGTAAAATACCAACCTGTGCAACCACAGTTGCAAATGTTCCAACCATGAAGACTTCAGAGTTTGCAAAGTTAATAAGGCGTAGTACGCCATACACCATGGTGTAGCCAAGTGAGATTAAAACATAGATAAAGCCCAGCGCTAGTCCCTGAAGACAGAGAGACCAGAATTGGCTTTCAAGAACCTGTAAATTCATAATATCCACTTCATTGTAGTAATCGTAGCCGCCTCTGAATTTAACAAGAGACGGCTACGATTATTTGATACATGTTTATCTGTTATGCAACTGCTACGTACACAATCTTTCCAGCCTTGATTGTAAAGGCACCAACTGCTGCTCCACCGATGATGTCACCATATCGATCGAACTTAATTGTGTCTCCAGCAATACCCTTGAAGCTTCCTGCTGTGAGGCAGTTCTGCATTCCTGGGCGGGTTGTAACACCCTGCTTGATGCAAGTAAGGAAGATGTTTGTTGCATTGTAAGTTGATGTGACATAAGTACCTGGCTTTGAAATACCAGTCAACTTTGTATATGCAACCATCTGTGCTGCTGTTGCTACGTCCTCAAAAGGAACATCTGCAGCTGTTAGGCGTGCACCCTCTGCAGCTGTGTTACCAGCATTGTTAGGGAATGTAGCCTTGAGCACTCCATCACCTGCGGCGAAGATACCTGTGTATCCACCATCGCGAAGTGCTTTTACAAACTTGGCGGCATCTGGTGCATAGCCACAGTAGATAACAACGTTAGCTCCTGATGCCTTGACCTTTGCTACTACTGATGTGTAATCACTTGTATTTTCAGGAACGCTATCGCTTCCTGCAATCTTGGCATCTTTAACAATGCTTGGCTTTGTGTAATCTGCTAGACCTTTTCCGTAAGCAGTCTTATCATCAACGAGATAGACGCTAGGTGAAGAAACGCCCTTGATCGCGTAGCGAGCAAGTGCTGGACCTTGGAATTTATCGTTAGCAACAACACGCTTGAAGATTGGGAAGCCGTTAACTGGGGCTTTCTTATCTGTGAGTGACACACGTGTTGCAGACATAGAGATCATTGGAAGTCCTGTTGCCTTATATGCTGGCAAAGAAGCTTGAGTTGCACCAGAGAAAGCTGGTCCAATCAAACCGATGACCTTCTTGTTAGCAGCGATACCAGGGGCCACTACTGCAGCGACCTCTGCTAATCCCTGATCATCTGCGATTACAAGTTCAACCTTTACTGATGGGTTGGTGGCGTTGTACTCAGAGAGTGCAAACCTTGCCGCCGTTAACTCATCTTGACCAGTGAGAGCATTAGCTCCTGTCAGTGGTGCCTGAAATGCTAAATAAACTGTCTTTTGTGCAGCACCCGCTGATGAAACTGCTGAAACGCCAAAAAGCAACGTAGCGGCAGAAACAACGGCGAGGGACCGTTGGATCTTCTTATTCATGTAAAGCCTTCCATTAGATATAGCTGTCCCGGGATGGGGAAGCTTCAAGGGTAGGGCAAATACGCTCACAAGGCCAAAAATCGCCTCGCGTGGGAAGTAACTTTTTCGTTAAGAATGTGCCCCAGTGCCCAGATATGCCTCGCGCACTGCAGGATCATTGAGTAGCTCTGAAGCCTTAGCCTCTTTGACTACATTTCCAGTCTCTAAAATATAAGCACGGTGTGCTCGTTGGAGGGCTTGCTGAGCATTTTGCTCAACGAGCAAGATTGTCACACCCTGCTTATTGATCTCAGTAATGATGCGAAAGATATTGGCGATCATCTGAGGTGCAAGTCCCATCGATGGTTCATCTAGAAGTAAGACCCGTGGACGAGACATGAGAGCACGGCCAATAGCCAACATCTGTTGTTCTCCACCAGAGAGTGTTCCGCCAGCTTGTGAAACGCGCTCTTTTAAACGTGGGAAGAGTGTGTAGATCTTATCGAGATCCTCACTCATCTCAGCTTTACGGTTTTTTCGGTGAAACTTTCCCATCTCTAAATTCTCAAGAACTGTCATACCAGGAAAGATTCCGCGTCCTTCAGGTGCTTGTGATATTCCAAGGTCGACGCGCTCGTGAGCTGGAACATTAGAAATATCTTGACCATCAAAGATGATGGATCCTGATGAGACTTTGCGAAGACCTGAGATTGTCTTGAGCGTTGTTGTCTTTCCGGCGCCGTTAGCACCGATCAAGGTAACAATTTCACCTTCATTTACAACTACTGAGATTCCCTTGATCGCTTCGATCTTGCCGTAGTGAACATGGAGATCTTTAATTTCAAGACGCATCAGCTGGCACTCCTAAATAGGCCTCAATCACCTTGGGATCTTTTTGAACTTTACTTGGTAGGTCATCTGCGATTTTGACACCGAAATCTAGAACCGCAACACGATCTGAGATCCCCATAATCAATGACATATCGTGTTCGATGAGAAGAACGGTGTAACCAGCATCGCGGATTCGCTTAATCAATGCAGCAAGTTCAACTTTTTCTGCAGGGTTAAAACCAGCAGCTGGCTCATCGAGAAGAAGTAGCTGTGGGCTTGTTCCCATAGCACGTGCGATTTCAAGACGGCGCTGAACACCATAAGGAAGGTTCTTTGCCAAACGATCTGCATACTCATCTATTCCGATGAACTTTAAGATTTCAAGTGCGCGCTCACGGTTCTCACGCTCTTCGCGGCGAGCCAGTGGAGTGCCAAACAAGGCTCCAACTAAGCCACTCTTCTTGTGTACATCTGTTGCTGTAATAACGTTCTCAAGAGTGGTCATGTCTCCCCATAAACGAATGTTCTGGAAAGTACGCGCAATACCCATCTTGGTGATTTCAAAACGCTTCTGCTTGTCAATTTTAGTTCCGGCAAAAGTAATCGTTCCGCTAGTTGGCTTGTAAACGCCTGTAACAACATTGAAGACTGTTGTCTTACCAGCACCATTAGGACCAATCAAAGCAAGAATCTCACCTTTTTTGACTTCAAGATTAACCTCGCCAAGAGCTGTCACGCCGCCAAATTTCATTGTGACGTTTTGGAGTGAAAGAAGTGTCTCAGACATTATGCATGTACCCCTTTCTTCACAATTACCTTTTCACGCTTTTTACGTGGCAGCAATCCATCTGGTCGGAAGTTCATCACAACTACAAGAACTAATCCAAATACCAAAAGCCGTGCATCAGAGATGAAACGGATACGATCTGGGAGGTATCCAAGAATCGTTGCACCAATAACAACGCCCCAGATATTCCCAATTCCACCAAATACCACGCAGGAGAGAATTAAAATAGAAACGTTAAGCGTGAACATTTCAGGTGCAATGAATAAGTTTTTAGATGCATAAAGAACACCGGCTGCGCCACCTACGGCTGCGCCTAATGTAAATGACCAAATCTTGAACTTAAGGGTCGGAACACCCATGAGCTCGGCAGCATCTTCATCTTGGCGGATTGCCTCCCATGCACGACCCGGACGGCGAACACTCAGACGACGAATCATCCAGATAGTCAGCAAGATCATGAGGATTACTACCCAGAAAAAGACTTTTTGATCATCTAACTTAAACTTCAATGGTCCAATATCTGGAGGCATTGGAACGTTTGCAATTCCATTTGGTCCCTTACTCCATGATGAGTTAAGTAATACCAGACGAACGATTTCACCAAAACCTAAAGTAACAATGGCAAGGTAATCACCACGCAAGCGAAGTGTTGGAAGACCAAGAATCACACCTGCCAACATTGCAAAGCCAATACCAAATGGCATGATTTCCCAGGTGTTAAGGCCGGTTGTGGTTCCCATAATCGCCATTGTGTAAGCACCGATTGCAAAGAAAGCCACATAACCCAGATCGAGCATTCCTGACTTACCCACCACGATATTTAACCCAAGTGCCATCAGCACGAAGATTCCGACTGGATAAACCAAAACCGCATCGTAGGCAGCAATAGGAGTTGCTAAGAATGAAGCTCCCGCAAATGGAAGAAGTCCAACAAGAATGACTGAGCCAACTGCAATTGCAATTCGCTTAGGGCGATTAGCGCGCTCCCAAATATCTGCGCCCCAGTCGCGAAGATTCCAATAGTTTCTAATTTTCATGGGTTATGCCCTCGTTGTCTGGACGGCTTCGCCAAATAAACCATTTGGCTTGAAAAGAAGGACAAGAACCAAGACGATAAAGACAGTTACTGCCTTCCACTGTGTACCAAGCACAGCCGAGGCATACACCTCAAGTAGTCCAAGGCTAAGGCCACCATAGAAGGCTCCTCGGATATTTCCAATTCCACCTAGAACAGCTGCGGTAAATGCTGCCATGCCCATTGTGAAACCAATATTAAATTTAGTGTATTCAAATACTGTGATGTAGAAGAAGGCTGCAGCACCTGTTGCTAAACCACCCACAAGAAATGTTGTGGTGATAACACGGTTGAGGTTTACACCCATGAGCTTTGCTGCATCTTCATTTTGGGATACCGCACGAATTGCCTTACCCATACGTGAGAGCTTAATGAAGCGCTCTAAAATAAAGAAAATAGATGCTGCTGCAATAATCGTAATCACTGTGTCGAGGCGGATGTTTGCGCCCCACACTTCAGTCAAAATAATCTTTTCAAGTACGCGAGGAGATCCCACTGGTCGTGAGTCTGTTAACAGACGCATCACTTCTTGCAGAGCAATTGATATACCAATTGCCGAAATCAGAGTTGCGAGTCGGTTAGTGCCCTTCATGCGTAGGCGACGATAAGCCACGAATTCAACAAAGACTGCAGTGAGCCCGGCAACTAACATTGACATGAACAAACTTGTGATTAGTACTAAGGCTAGCTTTGCACCCGTTGCAGGTTCTGAAGTCTGTGTGTAATGAAAAATATCGCGCGATGTTATTACAGTTCCAAATGTTCCCCACATAAAGATCTCGGAGTTCGCAAAGTTAATCATGCGTAGCACTCCATAAACCATGGTGTATCCAAGGGAGATCAAAACATAGATAAATCCAAGGGCTACTCCTGCAATTGTCAGCGACCAGAACTGATCAATTAGTACTGCAAACATTGTTCTCCTTCGCTGATGTCTCTGCGCGAGTATAAAGGAAGATGTTACGCAAGTGGTGGGTGTCTTGGCCTCTTTTTCAAGAGATTTCCAAAACACCCACCAACTTATTAAGCGTCAGTCCTAGTTAATTACTTGATGATACCTGTGTTAACTAGAACACCATTCTTAGTTGTGAAACCAGCAAATAGTCCGTATGAAATGTCGCCATTTGCATCGAACTTAATTGTGTTTCCAGAGATGCTCTTGCCCTTGTAAGCCTTTACATAAGCAAGCATCTTTGTACGTGTTGTCTTTCCGGCCAAAATACCTGAAAGCAAGATATTTGCAGCATCGAATGACTCAACTGAATAAACACCAGATGAAACGCCCATCTTCTTTACGAAGTCAGCTTCCATCTTCTTGTCGATTCCTGCAAGTCCGCCCACGCCAGTTACCTTTGAACCTTCAGCTGCAGCTCCTGCAAGCTTTGGGAACTCCTGGTTGAAAACTCCGTCGCCGCCAGCAAATACTGCCTTTGAACCTGAGTCACGAAGCTGCTTGATGAACACAGCAGCTTGGCTGTAGTAACCAGTGTAGATAACAACAGTTGCGCCAGATGTCTTGATCTTTGCAATTGTTGGGCTGAAATCTGTTGTTGTGTTTGGAACTGAGTCTCCACCAACAACTGATGCTCCAGCAACCTTCTTCAAACCAGCTTCAACGAAGCCACGAAGAGGTACTGCGTATGCTGATTGGTCATCGAAAACGAAAACCTTTGCAGCTGAAACGCCTGCTGTTGCGTACTTAGCCAAAGCTGGACCCTGAAGGTCATCTTTACCTACGACGCGGTGGAAAATTGGCCCACCAAAGTCAGGAGATGTTGGGTCAGTTAGTGACACGCGTGTTGCTGATGGTGAAATCAACGCCATGTTTACTGACTTGTAATATGGAAGTGAAGCAATTGTTGCACCTGAGTAAGCAGGTCCTACAACGCCAAGAACGTTCTTGTTTGAAGCAACACCTGGAGCAACTGTTCCAGCTACTGCTGGGTCTCCCTGGTCATCGATTGAAACTAGCTTGATCTTGATGTTCTTGTTCTTTGCTTCGAATAGTTTGATTGCATACTTAACTGCGTTTTGCTCATCGGTACCTGTTGATGCTTCTCCACCTGAAAGTGGGCCTTGGTAACCGATCGTGTAAGTCTTTACAGCTGCACTAGCTGTTGGAACTGATGCAACGCCAAAAGCAACGGCTGCAGCAGTAACAATGGCAAGTGAACTCTTAATCTTCTTGTTCATTTAATGCCTTTCCTGTTCTTGTGTCCCGGGACAGGGAGGCGCTCAGGGTAATGGCAGGGATGAGGGTTTAACAAGCCCGATTGAGCATGAAAAGCCCGGCTTTGATTGCAGTTATGTAACGTTTTGGTAGAACTACCGAAGTTAGCTCTCGGGCACGGCCTCAGGGCTAATCACGGCCTCGGCCACCTGTTTCATAGTTAATCGGCGGTCCATGGCCGCTCTTTGAATCCAAGAAAATGCTTCTGGCTCAGAGAGATTAAGTGCTTTCATCAAAATTCCTTTTGCCCGATCAATAATCTTTCGTGTTTCTAGGCGATCATGTAGATCTGCAACTTCAGCAGCAAGTGAGCGCATTTGTGTATGACGACTAATTGCAATTTCAATTGCCGGAACTAAATCTCCAATAGTAAAAGGCTTCACAACATATGCCATGACTCCGGCATCGCGCGCTCTATCTACTAATTCTTTCTGAGAAAAAGCTGTCAGCATCAATACAGGTGCAAGATCAATAATTTTCTCAGCAGCAGAAATTCCATCTAATACTGGCATCTTCACATCAAGAATAGCTAAATCTGGTTTGTGTTCATTTGCTAAATCAATTGCTTCTTGGCCATTGGTTGCCTCTGCTACAACCTCATAGCCAGCGACTTGCAACATCTCAACAAGGTCCATGCGAATGAGTGCTTCATCTTCGGCAACGAGGATGCGAACCTTATGTGTCATGTGCCCCGAGTCGGATTTGAACCGACACTGTGCAGTGTTTGAGACTGCCCTCTCTACCGTTGGAGTACCGAGGCGTTAAGCGATAGCCGAACGTCCCTAATCTTAGCGGTAAGCCGCAGCTACCCCACCAACAGCATCTCCCACACGGTGAACGCGCATCGCGTTCGTTCCTCCTGGAATTCCAGGAGGAGATCCAGCAACAATCATCACTTGATCACCTAATTGAGCGCGACCTGAATCAATAAGAACAGTGTCAACCAATTTCACCATTTCATCAGTTGCACCAACGATAGGAGTGAGCATTGATTCAACGCCCCAAGAAAGTGCAAGACGGTTATATGTTCCAACCTCTGGAGTCATAGCAAGAATTGGAATAGGTGAGCGCAAACGAGACATACGACGTGCTGAATCTCCGCTTTGTGTAAATGCCACTAAATACTTTGCCCCAACGATTGCGCCAACCTCGGTTGCGGCCTTTGTTATTGCTCCACCTTTAGTGCGGGGCGCTGTCTTTATTGGGCGAATACGATCTAAGCCGCCTTCTTCAGTCTTTTGAATGATCCGTGCCATTGTTTGAACGGCTTCAATTGCAAACTCTCCCACACTTGTTTCACCTGAGAGCATCAGAGCATCTGCGCCATCTAGAACTGCATTTGCACAATCTGTAGCTTCCGCGCGCGTTGGACGTGAATTTGTAATCATGGAATCAAGCATCTGTGTTGCAACGATTACTGGCTTTGCCATGTCTCGGGCTAACTCAATGCACTGCTTTTGTACCAATGGCACATCTTCGATGGGAAGTTCCACGCCTAGATCGCCTCGAGCAACCATGATGCCATCAAAGGCGTCAACGATTTCAACGAGGTTTTCCACGGCCTGTGGCTTTTCGATCTTGGCGATAACTGGAACCCGAATGCCTTCTTCATCCATGATCTTATGAACATCTTTAATATCATCGGCACTTCTAACAAATGAGAGCGCAATGAAATCGGCGCCAGCGCGCAAGCCCCAGCGAAGGTCATCAATATCTTTTTCAGATAACGCCGGAACTGAAACTGCCACACCAGGTAAGTTTATTCCTTTGTTGTTACTCACTGCGCCCGGTTCAATAACCTTAGTAACAACATCATTTGCCTTAACTTCAACAACTTCAACTGTTACTTTGCCATCATCGATTAGTATTCGATCTCCAACTTTGCAATCTCCTGGTAAACCTTTATAAGTTGTCCCCACGCGCTCTTTTGTTCCCTCAACCTCATCAGTTGTAATAACAAATATGTCACCACGTGCTAAATCATGAGGTCCTGCCTTAAAGCGAGCAAGGCGAATCTTTGGGCCTTGAAGATCAACAAGAATGGCAACTGAGCGCCCAGCAGCTTTTGCTGCCTTGCGAACAGAATCAAGGCGCTCTTGATGCTCTTCATATGAACCGTGAGAGAGATTCAACCGTGCCATATTCATTCCAGCATCAATGAGCTCCTTCACCTTCTCAGGAGAATCAACGGCTGGACCCATCGTGCACACGATCTTTGCTCTACGCATGTGCCTACCTTAAACCATGAGTTGACGGGTTGTTGGCTCTATCGGTGATGGAAGCTGAGTCTCACCAGTGAGATATTTGTCAACGGCTGCGGCTGCACTTCGGCCTTCTGCAATTGCCCAAACAATCAGTGATTGTCCA
The DNA here is from genome assembly GCA_040402235.1 of Candidatus Planktophila sp. GTDB lineage: Bacteria > Actinomycetota > Actinomycetes > Nanopelagicales > Nanopelagicaceae > Planktophila. The sequence continues at coordinate 61,273 of JBBAMY010000001.1, forward strand.
CGCCCTGCATCTCCTGCGACGAAAATACCTTCTTCACTTGTTTCAAAATCTGCATTACGGGCAATGATTCCACGATCATCTAACTTTACTTCAAGCTGCGAAATGAGATCTGATTGTTCAGGACCTGTGAAACCCAATGCAAGAAATACGAAATCTGCGCGAATCTCTTTATGTGATTTCTCTACTGGCTCAAACTTTCCATTTTCAAACCTTGTTTCAACAATACGAATTGCCCGCAGATTTCCTTCAGCATCACCTAGAAACTCTTCAGTACTTACTGAAAACATGCGGTTATCTATTTCTTCATGCGCACTTGATACTCGATAAATCATTGGATATGTGGGCCATGGCTGTGAATCTGGTCGTTCATCACTTGGTCGAGGCATAATTTCTAATTGAGTAATGCTTGCAGCTCCTTGGCGAATTGATGTTCCTAGGCAATCTGCTCCAGTGTCACCACCACCCAGAATCACTACGTGCTTACCTGCAACATTAATGGGTGAAACTTCTATCTCACCCAACGCCTGCTTATTACCCCAAGGCAAAAACTCCATTGCTTGGTAAACACCCTTAAATTCACGACCCGGAATTGGCAAGTCACGCCATTTAGTTGCGCCCACTGCAAGAACAATTGCATCGTATTTCTTGCGAAGGTCGGCTCCTGTTAATTCAACTCCGACATCAACGCCGGCACGAAAACGTGTTCCTTCTTTTTCCATCTGTACTAAACGGCGATCAAGGATGTGTTTTTCCATTTTAAACTCTGGAATTCCATAACGAAGAAGTCCACCAATTTTATCGGCTCTCTCATAAACGGCCACGGTGTGACCGGCGCGCGTGAGTTGTTGGGCTGCAGCTAAACCTGCAGGTCCTGAACCAATCACAGCAACAGTCTTACCAGTGATGCGATCTGGAGCTAAAGGCTTAACTTCACCATTATCGAAAGCTTCTTCAATGGTGCGCAGCTCTACTTGCTTAATTGTCACCGCATCGCGATTGATCGCGACAACACATGCAGTCTCACATGGAGCTGGGCACAAACGTCCAGTGAACTCAGGAAAGTTATTTGTAGCATGCAGGCGATTAATCGCCTCAGTCTTATCCCCGCGCCAAATCAAGTCATTCCATTCAGGAATCAGGTTTCCGAGTGGGCAACCTGAATGACAAAAGGGAATACCGCAATCCATGCAACGCCCTGCTTGCTTTTGCAGGTGCTCAAAGCTTTGTGGCTCATAAACTTCGCGCCAATCTTGAATGCGAACATCTACTGGACGGCGCGTTGGAGTTTCACGCTCAGTTGTCATAAAGCCTTTGGGATCAGCCATTTACAGCAACCTCCATCACCAATGCATCTACTGGTAAACCTTCACGTGTTGCCCGTGCCATCGCATCTAGGACGCGTGCATAGTCGCGAGGCATCACTAGAGAGATTCTCTTGATTGCACTGTCCCAATCCTTGATCAGCTCACTAGCAACAACAGAACCAGTCTCTTCGGCAAAATCTGAAATCAAAGAACGAAGAATCTCTTTTTGATCTTCTGGAAGAGCCAGAATGTCCACCATATCTGTATTCACATTTGCTGGGTCAAGATCTAAAACAAAAGCACGACCACCAGACATTCCAGCAGCAAAGTTACGACCTGTGCGCCCAAGAACAACAACGCTTCCGCCGGTCATATATTCACAGCCGTGATCACCAATACCTTCAACAATTGCTGTGGCTCCTGAGTTTCTAACACAGAAGCGCTCACCGACAACACCGCGAATCATGATCTGACCAGATGTTGCGCCGTAACCAATAACATTTCCAGCAATAACATTCTCAAATGAATTAAAAGTAGATTTCTCATCAGGTCGAACAATGATGCGACCGCCTGAAATTCCCTTGCCCACATAGTCATTTGAATCACCATAAAGGCGAATAGTTAAACCTCGTGGAATGAATGCTCCGAGTGATTGCCCAGCTGAGCCATGCAAAGTCACATCGATAGTGTCATCAGGCAAACCGGCTCCCCCATGCTTACGCGTGATTTCAGCGCCCAACATCGTTCCAACAGTTCTATTTACGTTTCGAACAGGAAGATCAATACGCACTAACTCCTTGTTCTTTAGGGCAGCATCAGAGAGTGAAATCAGCTGATTATCCAGCGCAGCATCGAGTCCATGATCTTGCGCTGAAGTGTTGTGAAGTGGACTGGTCACATCTGGTCGGGTCAGCAACGGTGAAAGATCAAGTCCGCTGGCCTTCCAATGATCAACTGCGCGCTTTGTATCTAAAAACTCAACATGGCCAACTGCTTCAAGCAGAGTCTTAAAGCCAAGGCTGGCCAAAATCTCTCGTACCTCTTCAGCAATATATTCAAAGAAAGTCTCAACGAATTCAGGCTTACCGGTAAAGCGCTTGCGCAGTTCAGGGTTCTGAGTTGCAACACCAACCGGGCATGTATCTAAATGACACACGCGCATCATGATGCAACCAGAAACTACGAGCGGTGCGGTAGCAAAACCAAACTCTTCTGCGCCAAGAAGTGCGGCAATGGCGACATCGCGACCTGTCTTTAACTGACCATCAGCTTGAACAACAATTCGATCACGTAAATTGTTCAGCAATAGTGTCTGCTGTGTTTCAGCCAAACCTAGCTCCCATGGAGCACCTGCATGCTTGAGTGATGTAAGCGGTGATGCGCCAGTTCCACCATCATGACCAGAGATAAGAACAACATCAGCATGTGCCTTACTCACACCAGCTGCAACCGTTCCAACACCCACTTCTGCCACAAGTTTGACGTGAACACGTGCATTCTTATTAGCATTCTTTAAATCATGAATAAGCTGTGCAAGATCTTCAATTGAATAAATATCGTGGTGTGGAGGAGGCGAAATAAGACCTACGCCAGGGGTTGAATAGCGAACCTTTGCAATCCATGGATACACCTTGTTACCTGGAAGTTGTCCACCTTCACCTGGCTTTGCACCCTGTGCAATCTTGATCTGAATGTCATCTGAATTAACCAAATAATCACTTGTCACACCAAAGCGGCCCGATGCAACCTGCTTGATTGCAGAACGCTTTGAATCTCCACTAGCCATCTTTAGATAGCGCTCTGGATCTTCGCCACCTTCACCTGTGTTTGACTTACCACCCAACCGGTTCATAGCAATTGCCAACGTTTCATGGGCCTCTTGAGAAATCGAACCATACGACATCGCACCAGTTGAAAAGCGCTTGATAATCTCTGATGCAGATTCCACTTCATCTATTGAAATGGCAGGACGCACGCCTTCATTGAAACCAAAGAGTCCGCGCAATGTCATTAACCGTGTGCTCTGATCATTGACTCGATCGGTATATCGCTTGAAGACGTCATAGCGCTTATTGCGAGTGGAGTGCTGCAATGTAAAGACTGTCTCTGGATCAAATAAGTGTGGTTCACCTTCACGGCGCCACTGATATTCCCCACCAATAGGCAATCGCTTAGTTCCAGGAATTGCTCCCCCTGGCGGATATGCAATGTGGTGACGCGCAATTGTCTCTTGGGCAATGACATCTAGATTGACGCCACCTAAGCGAGATGTTGTGCCAACAAAATACTCATCGACTAACTCTTGGCTCAAACCAATGGCTTCAAAGACTTGAGCTCCCGTGTATGAAGCAATGGTGCTAATTCCCATCTTGGACATAACTTTGAGAACACCTTTACCTAAAGACTTAATCAAGTTGCGCACAGCCTTCTCAGGTGTAATTCCTGTAATTACTCCCTGCAGAACTAAATCTTCAGCTGTCTCCATAGCCAAATATGGATTAACAGCTGCTGCTCCATATCCGATTAAGAGAGCAACGTGGTGTACTTCTCTCACATCGCCAGCTTCAATAACAAGTCCCACCTTGGTGCGTGTCTTTTCACGAATCAAATGGTGGTGCACAGCAGAAGTCAATAAAAGAGATGGAATCGGTGCTTCTTCAGCGTCTGCATCACGATCAGAGAGAACGATGATATGTGCACCATCATTGATGGCTTGTGAAACTTCAGCTTTAATCTCTTCTAAGCGCTCACGAAGTGAATCACCACCATCTGCAACAAAGAACAAGCCACGAATCACATGTGTAGCTAACCCTGGATAATCACCATCAGCGTTAACGTGAATAATCTTTGCTAACTCATCATTATCGATAACCGGAAATGCTAGGGAGATCTGACGACAGCTA
>JBBAMY010000001.1:65579-136880 GCA_040402235.1 Candidatus Planktophila sp.
ATCTTCAATAATTCGTCCTGCTTCGATATCCACTAAGAACATCTTGCCTGGCTGCAAACGTCCCTTTCGTACAATGTTTTCGGCAGGAATGTCCAGAACACCAACTTCAGATGCAAGTACAACAAGTCCATCATTTGTTACCCAAAAACGTGATGGACGTAAACCATTTCGATCAAGAACCGCTCCGACTTGATGCCCATCAGTAAATGTCACACATGCAGGACCATCCCATGGCTCCATCAACGATGCGTGGAATGCATAGAAATCACGGCGATTCTGCGGCATCGTTTCATGATTTTCCCACGCTTCAGGAATCATCATTAAAACTGCGTGGGGCAAAGAGCGACCACCCAAATAGAGCAGTTCTAGAACTTCGTCAAAGGAAGCCGAGTCACTACCTGACATTTCAACGATTGGGAACAAACGCTTAAGGTCTCCGGGAATCAAGTCACTTTCAAGCAATGACTCGCGTGCACTCATCCAGTTTCGGTTTCCCTTAACAGTATTGATTTCGCCGTTATGGGCAATAAAGCGATAAGGGTGCGCCAGTGGCCAAGAAGGAAAAGTGTTAGTTGAAAAGCGTGAGTGAACGAGTGCAAGTGGTGAAACAACTCGCTCATCAGAGAGATCTGGGAAGAATTCTTCTAGCTGTCCAGTTGTAAGCATGCCCTTATAAACAATTGTTTGGGATGAAAGAGAAGGGAAATACACTTTCAAACCATGTTCGGCACGTTTGCGCAAACAAAAGGCCATGCGATCTAAAACTAAGCCAGATTCTGCGTTAACGCCTGATACAAAAATCTGTTGAAAATTTGGCATGACTGACAGTGCTGTTTTGCCAAGTGATTTTGAGTTAATTGGTAGCTCGCGCCAACCTAAAACTTTCAAGCCTTCTTCTAATGCAATCTTTTCTATCGCAGCTTTAATATCGACGCCCTTTTCAACAAATGCAATACCGGATGCATAGGAGCCAGCTGCTGGTAAATCAAAAGTTGTTACTTCTTGATAAAACTTATCTGGAATCCGAATAAGAATTCCTGCACCGTCACCGCTATCTGGTTCTGCTCCAGAGGCACCGCGGTGTTCTAAGTTGCGAAGCGCGGTGAGCGCTTTTGCAACAATCTCATGTGTTGCTACTTTATTGAGCGTTGCCACCATTGCCACACCGCAGGCATCATGTTCTTGCGCAGGGTCATAGAGACCTTGTGCATGCGGGTAATTGGAAGGCAAAGCCACGGCGTCAGAGCTCCTGTTGTCGAAAATGATGTGTGGGACAACCTTGGCCCTGTCGTACTGGTAAAGGGTAGCAACAAATGTGATTTTTTCTCTATCAGTTAAATCCCAGAGATATGGGCAATCTTTCCTATTGCCGCCGTGATGAGCATGCCCAAACAGCCTCCGATGATCACTCGGATCGTTGGCACCAAGAGCTTTGAGCCCGCAGTCCTGGCGCTGAGTATTCCGGTGAGAAGTAAGCCAACTACTGTGAAGCCAACAATGCTCCATGCTTGAGCACCGATAGATGGTGCGAGGGCTCCCAAGAATGGAATGAATCCTCCTGCCGTAAAACTTAGCGCCGAGGCAACTGCTGCTTGAATTGGGCGGGCTTTTGTGTGGGGATACTGACCTAACTCATCACGCAAGTGCGCAGCAAGTGGATCTTTCTTATGCATCTCTTGTGCCACAGTCAATGCAAGCTCAGGTGAAAGACCTCGAGCGATATAAATGTGTTGGAGTTCTATAAGTTCTCCTTCAGGATCTGCAGCAAGATGTTCGATTTCTAATTGGCGATCTGATTCTTCAACATCGTTTTGAGAACGAACCGAAACATATTCTCCAACAGCCATAGACATTGCACCTGCAGAAATTCCTGCAAGCCCTACTGTAATAAGTAAATCAGTTCTTCCGGCCGCAGCGACACCAATCATCAAAGATGCTGTAGAGACTAAGCCGTCGTTTGCACCAAGAACTGCAGCACGCAACCAACCTGCACGATGAGTGCGGTGGTGGAGATTGCGTTGGTATACCTCTTCTAGCGCCATACAAACGAGTCTACCTGAAAGTCAATCGACTTTGCGCGACTGCATGCGAAATATCACGGCCCCACCCAGGACAACAATCAAACTGACCCATATATTTAGGCGCAGGCCAGCAATTGTGTGAGCAAAATCAATACGGATAGATTCAATTACTAATCGGCCCAATGAATACACCATTACATAGAGGGAAAAGATCTGCCCCGGTGCTAAGCGCTTTCCTAATCTGATAAGCACAAAGGCCAAAACCGCACACCATATTGATTCATAGAGAAATGTTGGGTGAAAGGTTTCAAAAGCAGAGTAACCCGTAGGTCGATATTGCGCTGGGACTTCTAACGCCCAAGGAGCTATGAGCGGTTTTCCAAATAATTCGATGTTAAACCAATTACCAAATCTTCCAATTGCTTGTGCGAACAAAATCCCTGGGGCTAGCGCATCCAAAAAGTGAGCAAAATTCGGCAATTGCGTGCGCTTAGCTAATTGGCGATACCTCCACCATGAACCGATAACACCGAGTGAAATTGCACCCCAAATACCCAATCCACCTTCCCAGATTTTGAGAGCATCAACTGGGTTTCCTCCAGAACCAAAATATGCATCTGGTGAGGTGATCACATGATAAATGCGCCCACCAATTATTCCTACAGGAACGGCAGTGATGGCAACCTCTGAAACAACTGATTTAGCTTCCGGTGCATGAGCACGAAAGCGCTTATCCCCCAACCAAATGGCGATGGCAATACCAGTAATTATGCATAATGCGTATAGATGAACAGTAAATGGGCCCAACTCCAACGATGAGAGTGTTGGTGATGGAATTGAGCGAATCAAGGTTTAGCTAGCTTCGAACGCTGCAGTGAACTCTTCAAGTATGAATCCATTGTTCTTGCGCTCCCACAACTTACCGTTGAAGAACACGGTTGGAGTTCCTTGAACGTTGTATTTGCCCATTGACTCATAAGCTGCTTTAACTTTATCTAGCTTTGAACCTTTAGTCACACAATCAATGAAACTCTCTGACTTAAGGCCTGCATAACTACCGATTTTGATTAAGTTTTCTGTTGAATAGAAGCCTGAATTTTCAAGCACCGGCTGCACCAAATACATAGCCTTATGAAAATCAAGGTAACGGCCTTCATCGGCAGCGCAGTAAGCAGCATTTGCGGCTGAGACTGATTCATTGCCCAAGAAAGAGAGAACGTGATAAACAACATTAGCTTTTTTAGCACGCACTAAATCATCAATAAACTCACCATTGGCCTGTTCAAAGGTATTGCAGACTGGACACTGTGGGTCTTCCCAAATATCTACAGTTTTTGCTGCGCCATTGTTAAATGTAATGCCAGCACCATTAGCATCATCAACTGTTGAAGTAACTGTTGGTCCAACTTTAAAATCGTTCAAGATCGCAAATGACTCATTGGCTTTACTCTTTTCACCAACAACGCTGAAAATAGCCCCCGATGCAACAACCAGGGTGACCATTCCTATTACTAACCATCGTGTGAAGTTATCTCCGCCAGATGCTTTAGTTGCCTTAGCCTGCTTTGCCATTTACTGCTCCTCGATATTGTGAAGTGGTTTTTCAATGCTGAAACGTCCGTAGGGGAAAAAGTATAGATAAGTACCACACAAAGCCAAACCTAAATCGCGCAGAATATCCTTGAGATAGGCGCTATGTGCCTCGGCAGCTTTACTTGGATCAACTTCGCCTCCCCTGCCAAAGCATCCGCAGTCAATGAGGATGCCGCGGGCCCACACCGAGATAATTGCGGCGATAAAAACAATCATTATGGCAGTGCCAACTACTGCAGCCAATCGTGTGGTCAGGCCAATAATGAGAAGAATTCCAAGAGCGATCTCTAGCCACGGCAATGCGTAGCCTATTAGGTGCGCAAGATCTGTTGGCAAGATTTTATAGGCAGCAACGGCTCCGGCCGACTCAGATGGTTTGAAGGCCTTTAATCCTCCTGCTACTAACAACACTCCACCTAAAAGAAGGCGACAAATCAGAGTAATAAAAGGTTGATACTTCTTATGCAAAGTACTCATCGGCCTTCACGCACTCCCAACGCCAACTCTTTTGCTAATGCTGAAATCGCATCCAGTCCTTCTTGTTCAGATTTTGCATTCAAAAGTAGTTTAATAAATGCAGAACCGACAATGACCCCATCGGCATAGGCCGCAACTTGCTTTGCCTGCTCACGCGTTGAAACACCTAAACCAACTGAAACTGGAAGCGCCGTAGTCTTTTTCACTCGTGCAACTAAGGCACTGGCATCAACTGACACATTAGTTCTTGCTCCCGTTACTCCCATGACAGATGCTGCATAAACAAAGCCACCTGTTTTAGAGGTTACTTGAGTCAAGCGAGCATCTGAAGTACTTGGTGCAACAACATAAATCGGATTGATCCCAGAGTTGCTAACTGCCTCTAACCAGCGTCCAGATTCTTCAATTGTTAGATCTGGCGTAATAACCCCAGAGCCACCATTGTCTGCAATGGATTGCGCAAACTCATTCACACCATATTTTTCAATCGGATTCCAATAGGTCATAACAACTGCTGCAACACCGGTTGCACTAGCCACCTTTAGTGCGGAAAAAACATCTGCAGCATTTGTCCCACCTTTGATGGATATCTCTGCTGCTTCTTGAATAGTTGGGCCATCCATAATCGGATCGCTGTAGGGATATCCAATTTCAATAGCATCAACGCCAGCCTCAGCCAAAGCTTTGATAGCTTTTTCACAACCTGACTTGGAAGGAAATCCTGCTGGGATATACGCAATCAGTGCTGCTCTATTTTCTGCACGAGTTTTTTCAAAGACTAAATCTAAAGCCGTGCTCACAGTGGAATTCCAAAGTAATCTGCAGCAGTTTGAACATCTTTATCTCCACGTCCAGAAAGGTTAATAAGTAGTGTCGCATTAGGACCTAGTTCATTTCCGATTACTAGAGCGCCAGCTAATGCGTGAGCAGTCTCAATGGCTGGGATTATTCCTTCAGTCCGAGAAAAGAGAGAGAACGCGGCCATGGCAGCATCATCATTAACCGCGCGATACTCGGCGCGACCAACGTCATGCAAGTAGGCATGCTCTGGACCAACGCCTGGATAATCTAAACCGGCAGAGATTGAATGAGATTCAACGGTCTGTCCGTTTTCATCCTGCAAAACATAAGAACGAGTCCCGTGCAAAACACCCTCTGAACCACCGCTAATTGTTGCTGCATGGCGACCAGTTTCAATTCCATCGCCACCTGCTTCCAAACCAATCAGGCGCACGCCTACATCCGGAATGAATGCATGGAAAATTCCTATTGCGTTGGATCCTCCTCCAACGCAGGCAAGAACAGCATCAGGTAATTTGCCGGTCAGCGCAAGAACCTGTTCGCGGGATTCTTCACCAATTATTTTATGGAAATCGCGCACCATCGTTGGAAATGGGTGTGGTCCAGCAACGGTGCCCAACATATAATGTGTTGTTGCAACATTTGTTACCCAATCGCGCATTGCTTCATTGATGGCATCTTTTAACGTGCGAGATCCTGAAGTCACGGGAAATACTTCAGCGCCTAACAATTTCATTCGGGCAACATTGAGTGATTGGCGGCGCGTGTCTTCTTCGCCCATGTAAACAACACACTCAAGTCCCATTAACGCCGCAGCCGTTGCTGCAGCAACACCATGTTGTCCTGCACCAGTTTCAGCGATGATGCGCTTCTTGCCCATTTTCTTAGTAAGCAGAGCTTGACCTAAAACGTTATTAATCTTGTGACTACCGGTGTGGTTGAGATCCTCGCGCTTGAGCAGAATTCTTGCTCCGCCGGCATGTTGAGAAAATCTCTTAGCTTCTGTAATGATGCTTGGACGTCCTGTGTATGTGCGATGAAGTTCGGCAAGCTCTGCTTGAAAAACTGGATCGGTTTTCGCTGCGTTATGCGCAGCTTCCAACTCATCTAAGGCTCCAATAAGTGCTTCAGGCACAAATCGTCCACCGTATTGACCAAAATGGCCAAGCACATCACTTGTCTGGATTGTCATGAGCCAATCCTATCCTCGCCAAGAAGTTCACGCATTGCCAGCTCTGGATTGGCAGCGCGCACCAATGCCTCACCCACCAAAATCACAGTTGCACCATTATTTTGTGCAAATTCCACCTCGGCCCGCGTAGAGATCCCCGACTCTGCGACGCGCACCACATCTGTTGGAATCAGTGGCAGCAGTTCAGCAAATGCTTTTGCATCAACATCTAAAGTCTTGAGGTTGCGGGAATTAATACCGACAATGCGTGGTGATATTTCAAGGGCTCTTTCGAGTTCATCATGGGTATGTACTTCCACAAGTGCCCGCATACCTAAACCTTCTGATAGTTGATAAAAATCGTTCAGTTGTGACTTACTTAAGGCAGCAACAATAAGAAGTACCACATCTGCGCCATGCGCACGGGCTTCAAAGAATTGATACTCATCCACCATAAAATCTTTACGCAATACTGGAATATTCACACGTGAACGAACAGCATCTAGATCAGCCAGTGAACCACCAAAGCGCCGTCTTTCAGTCAACACGCTAATGACGCTTGCTCCAGCGTTTTCATACTGCTCAGCCAAACTTGCCGGATCTGCAATTGTGGCAAGTGCGCCTTTGCTCGGAGAAGAGCGTTTAACTTCAGCAATTACTGAAAGCTCGTTGCTCAGTAACGTCTTGAGTGGATCGCGTACAGGGGCCGCTACATCCATCGCCTCTTGTAGCTGAGCTAATGGCTTTCTGCGAGCTGCTAAATCTTCGCGAACTCCCTCAATGATTGAATCGAGAACGCTCATTTTTTATCCTGCACAGTTGGGTCAATACCTTCATCAAGTGCGCTCCAGGTATTTAGCACACGGGGTTTTCTCTCATAGCGTGAAGATAGTTTGAACTTCTTACCTATAAGAAGAACAATCGCATAAACAACAAGGATGCTCACTCCAATGGCGATTGATTGCTCCATTAGCTCTTTCGCAATCTATTTGCTGAATCCACAGCCATTAATACGGCCGCTGCCTTATTTCTACACTCTTGATTCTCTGACTCTGCATCAGAGTCTGCAACGATTCCCGCTCCTGCTTGCACGTAAGCAACGCCATCATGAATAAGGGCGGTTCTAATCGCAATACATGTATCGATGTTTCCAGTGAAATCTAAATAACCAACAATGCCCCCATAAACACCACGGCGAGTTGGCTCGAGTTCTTCAATAATCTCCATAGCCCGAGGCTTAGGTGCTCCAGATAAAGTGCCAGCAGGAAAGACTGCAAAGAGTGCATCGACTGGTGTCGCTTTATCTGCCAATGTGCCTGTAACTGTTGAAACGATATGCATCACATGTGAATATCTCTCAATATGCATGAAATCAATAACTTCTACTGATCCTGGAGCACACACTCGTCCCAGATCATTTCGTCCTAAATCAACCAACATTAAATGCTCTGCGCGCTCTTTTGGATCTGCCAGGAGTTCTTCACCTAAGCGGTGATCTTCTTCTGGAGAAGATGAACGCTTTCTCGTTCCTGCAATCGGGTGAATCATCACTTCACGTTGGTTAACTTTTACCAACGCTTCAGGACTTGAACCCACAATTGTGATTCCCTCATTGAACCGGAATAAATACATATATGGACTTGGGTTATTAAGACGTAGCATACGATAAACATCGATTGCATCAGCAGAACATGGCATCGAAAAGCGTTGAGAAAGAACAATCTGGAAAGCCTCCCCTGCCAGAATCTCCTCTTTGGCAACAGCAATCTTTGCTTTGAACTCATCAGGGCTCATGTTGGCATCAAAGGTTGGTGAAGCATGCGAATCAATCTGTGCAATATCTCCATCCAGCGGCACAGCTAAATCTGCCTGCATGCGATCTAAGCGCTGGTTGCATGCATTGAAAGCTTCATCAATACGATCATCACTACCATCCCAGTTAATGGCGTTGGCAATTAAAGTAATAGTTCCATCACTGTGATCGAGAACCGCTAAATCGCTAGTTAACATAAAACTTAACTCAGGAAGCGGTAGATCCTTTTTTGAAAGGCTAGGCAGTTTTTCTAAGCGCCTGACAACGTCATAGCCCATGAAACCAACTAAGCCTCCTGTTAGTGGAGGCAATCCAGCAATGGTCGGTGATTTCAAATGCGCTGCAGAAAGACGTAGGGCTTCCAGTGGATCAATTCCAGTTGGTGCACCAGCAGGCGCTGTGCCCTGCCAGTAAGCCTTTCCATCTTTTTCACTCAGCGTAGCTTCACTTCGCACACCAATAAATGAATACCGTGACCATGCACCACCATGTTCAGCCGATTCCAATAAGAAGGTATTGGCAGCATTCTTGGCTAATTTTCTATAGACGCCTAATGGTGTTTCACCATCTGCAAGCAGACGTCTTGAAACTGGAATTACATTTGAAATTTTTGCATAAGCACGAAACTCTTTTAGGTTCATTCTTACTTACCCAGCGCTAAGGGTGTATGAAAACAGGTTTTTTCACCAGTATGGCAAGCAACACCAGTTTGTTCGACAAGAATAAGTAATGCATCGCCATCACAATCCAATGAAACAGAAACTACCTTTTGATGATGGCCAGATGTTGCACCTTTAACCCAGAGCTCATTTCGAGAGCGTGACCAGTAGGTGGCTTTGCCAGTGCTAAGAGTGAGCCCTAATGACTCAGAGTTCATATAGGCAAGCATCAAAACTTCATGGGAAGTTGAATCTTGCACAACGGCAGGAATGAGCGTTGTTGGATCTTTAAGCATCGCCGTAACTGCTGGATCTAGAGCGCTCATGGGTTAATTCTGCCTTACCTTACGGCCACGGCGCGCACGGGATAATTGTGCGAATCAAGGTATGACTTCACATCCCCAATACGGTGAATTCCGAAGTGGAACACGCTGGCTGCAAGAAGTGCGTCTGCGCCAGCATCCAGGGCTGCACTAAAATCTGCCAAAGTTCCAGCACCACCGCTTGCAATCAATGGCACCTTTGAAACTGAACGCATAGCTGTAATCATTCCAATGTCATAGCCAGCACGGGTTCCATCTGCATCCATTGAGTTAAGAAGAATCTCTCCCACACCCAGTGCACATGCTTTCTCAACCCATTCAATTGCATCGATACCTGTGCCCTCTCGGCCACCATGAGTTGTAACTTCAAATCCTGACTCTGTCCGAGCACGACGAGCATCAACTGAGAGAACAAGTACTTGTGAACCAAATCGATCTGCAATTTCAGCTATCAACTCTGGACGTGCAATGGCTGCAGTATTGATTGAAACTTTGTCAGCACCAGCTCGAAGTAAGCGATCTACATCGGCAACATTTCGAATTCCCCCACCAACGGTAAGTGGAATAAATACTTGCTCAGCCGTGCGGCGCACAACATCCAAAGTTGTCTCACGTCCATCAACAGTTGCTGAGATATCAAGAAAAGTTAACTCATCGGCGCCTTCTGCTCCATAAAGAGCAGCCATTTCAACTGGATCACCTGCATCAACCAGGTTAGTGAAGTTAACACCCTTAACCACTCGACCATCAGTGACATCTAGGCAGGGAATGATGCGAACTGAAAGTGTCATCGCCCTGTAACTCTCAGCGCTTCTTGCAAGGTAAAGGCACCGGCGTATAAAGCTTTACCGACGATTGCCCCTTCAACACCTGTTGCATTGAGATCACACAAAGCTTGAATATCGATTAAAGAAGAGATTCCACCGCTAGCCACAACTGGTTTGGTAGTTGCTGCACACACAGATTTGAGTAGTTCTAAATTTGGGCCAGCAAGGGTGCCATCTTTTGTCACATCAGTTACTACATAGCGAACACATCCATCTTTATCTAGCCTTGAAAGAGTTTCAAAAAGATCTCCGCCCTCTTTGGTCCACCCACGTGCAGCAAGAACATGACCGCGCACATCAAGTCCAACAGCGATGCGATCTCCGAATTCACCAATGACTCGCGCAGTCCATTCCGGATCTTCCAACGCTGCAGTTCCAAGATTTACTCGTGCACACCCTGTTGCAAGTGCTCTACGCAAAGATTCATCATCTCTAATGCCACCAGAGAGCTCCACCTTTATATCTAAGGCTCCAACAACCTGTGCCAACAACGCAGCGTTACTGCCGCGACCAAAAGCAGCATCTAGATCAACTAGGTGCAACCATTCAGCGCCTGCAGCCTGAAACTCAAGTGCAACTTCTAATGGCGCTCCATAAATACTCTCTTTAGCAAGTTCTCCTTGCACCAAGCGCACAGCACGTCCATCTTTCACATCAACTGCAGGTAGGAGCTCTAGGTAACTCATAGAGCGCTCACCCAATTCTTAATTAACGCTAAACCAGCATCCCCTGATTTCTCTGGATGAAATTGCGTTGCCGAAACATAGCCATCTTCAACAGCGGCTAAAAACTTTTCACCATGAAAACTCCACCCCTGCATTTTTCCAACTGCTTTCTTAGCTGCATAAGAGTGAACAAAATAAAATGATTCCCCTGCAACACCTTTAAATAGCCTGGAGTTCGGATCACTCTCAACGCTATTCCAACCCATATGAGGAAGTATTGGAGCATTAATGCTAGAAACTTCACCCTCCCAGACTCCAACACCTGCATGATTTCCACTTTCAGCATGCTCGCTGCCCTCTTGGAAAAGAATCTGCATACCAATACATATTCCCAATACTGGTCGCTCATTGGCAATTCGTTCACGAATAATGGATGCACCATCAACAGTTCGTAATCCCTGCATGCAGGCAGCAAAAGCGCCAACGCCTGGAACAACTAAACCATCAGCTTCAAGTGCTACGGCGCGATCTGCCGTAACAACGACATCGACACCAGAGGTAGCAAATGCTCTTTGCGCCGAACGTAAGTTGCCTGAACCATAATCAAGAATTGCGATCAAAGAGAGCCTTTAGTTGACGGGATACCTGCAACTCTTCCATCAAGTGAAACTGCATCACGCAGTGCACGTGCTACTGCCTTAAACTGCGCTTCAAAAACATGATGTGCATTTCTTCCTTCAAGCACACGAATATGCAAAGCAATGTGGGCTTCGGCGACAATTGATTCCCAAATATGTTTTCCAAGTGTTGTATCAAAGGTTCCGATGAGTTCAACAATCTCTGGCTGACGGTGAACTAAATAAGGACGACCAGAAAGATCAACAGCTGCTTGAACTAAGACTTCATCAAGGGGAACCATGGAATCACCGAAACGACGAATGCCAGCCTTATCCCCTAACGCCTCACGTAGGGCTTGGCCAAATGCAAGTGATGTGTCTTCAACGCTGTGGTGAGAATCAACCTCAACATCACCTGTTGTCTTGATCGTGAGATTAAAGCCAGAGTGCTTACCTAGCTGAGACATCATGTGGTCAAAAAATGGCACACCTGTTGAAACGTCGATAACGCCCTGTCCATCTAAATTAAGTTCAACTAAAACATGTGACTCTTTAGTTTCTCTTTCAACTCGTGCTGTTCTCATGGTGGCCTCTCCTTAGATGAGTTCTTTTAATGCAGATATAAATAATGTGTTTTCGGCTTCATTGCCAACAGTTACGCGCAAATACCCTGGTAGGCCGACATCTCGAATTAGGACGCCTTTACCTAGTAGTTCATGCCAAAGTTTAGGGGCATCGACGCTAAATCCTGTAAATAGGATGAAGTTTGCGCTGCTCGGCACAGTTGCAAGGCCCAATGCATGTAGTTGCGCAGTCAATGACTCCCGAGCTTGAACTAACTCAGAGACATATCCCAGCAGTTCATCTTTAAAATCGATAGCAACCGATGCCGCAGCTTGAGTGAGTGCACTTAAGTGATACGGCAATCTCACAAGCATCATGGCATCTTTGACCGAACTATCACTGACCAAATAACCCACTCGTGCTCCTGCAAATGCAAATGCCTTGCTCATGGTACGAATCACAACGACATGAGGATTCTTATCAATCAAAGTAATCGCAGATTCCTCTGATGAAAACTCAGCATATGCCTCATCCACAATAAGTAGGCCGTTCACCTTCACCACAGCATCAGCAAGTAACTTGATCTCAGATATTGAAACAGACCCACCCGTTGGATTATTAGGAGTCGTAATAAAAGTTAATACCGGCTTTGATTCGGCAATCTGTTCGGCTGCTAATTGCACATTGAGTGAGAAATTTGCATTTCGCTTTCCATCTATCCATGTAGTCCCACACACCTTAGCAATCAGTGGGTGCATCGAATATGAAGGTGTAAAACCAAGTGCATTACCCTGCCCAAAAGCTAAAAAGATGGATTGGATAATTTCATTACTGCCATTAGCTGCCCAAATGTTATCTAAAGTAACTTTCACATTTGCGCTGGCATTGATATAGCCAGCCAACTTGCTGCGAAGCTCGTTGGCGTCACGATCGGGATAGCGATTTAAATTCGCTGCCACAACCAGCACAGCATCAGCGATCGCTTTCTGCAGAGCAGATGATGGTGAATATGGATTCTCATTAGTGTTCAGTGATGCTTGAGCAGGAACCTGCGGTGCGCCATAAGGAGTAAGCGGAGTTAACTCCTTGCGCAGTGGCAACCATGTTGGCCAATTCATTTATGAATTTTCCAATCTGATAGACATCGCTTCACCGTGTGCAGGCAGGTCTTCAGAATTTGCTAAGGTCACAACGGTTGGCACTAAGTCAGTGAAAGCTTTTTCGCTGTATTCAATAAAGTGCAGACCGCGCAGAAATGTCTGAACTGATAAGCCACTTGAATGGCAAGCGCACCCACCCGTAGGCAACACGTGATTAGAGCCCGCTGAATAATCTCCAAGTGATACTGGCGAGAATCGACCGATAAATACTGCTCCAGCATTTCTAATCTGTGAAGCATCTTCGCGCGCATTCTTAGTCTGAATTTCTAAATGTTCTGCAGCATAGGCATTAACAACGTCAATCCCCTGCTTCATGTCATCAACCAAAACAATTGCTGACTGCACACCAGAAAGAGCAGC
This sequence comes from Candidatus Planktophila sp., assembly GCA_040402235.1. Classification (GTDB taxonomy): domain Bacteria; phylum Actinomycetota; class Actinomycetes; order Nanopelagicales; family Nanopelagicaceae; genus Planktophila. The sequence goes on from JBBAMY010000001.1 coordinate 78,631, forward strand.
GGTAATACGCTCTTTGTGCTTCGTCTTTCCCACTTGTATTTTCAACTCAGATTCAACCGCTTTAGCCAACTCATGTGAATCAGTTACCAAAATGGCTGCAGCAATAACATCGTGCTCTGCTTGGCTAATTAAATCTGCAGCAACATCTGTTGCTCGCGCGGAAGAATCTGCAAGAATCGCTATCTCAGTTGGTCCAGCTTCTGAGTCAATTCCAATTACCCCCCGTAGCGCACGCTTGGCTGCAGCAACATAGATATTGCCTGGTCCTGTAACAAGATCACTTTTCTCACACAAACCTTCAACACCATAAGCAAACATCGCAATCGCTTGGGCTCCCCCAACGGCATATACCTCGGTAATACCAAGAAGTGCGCACGTGGCCAAAATAGTTGGGTGAGGTAATCCTGCAAACTCTTTTTGAGGCGGTGATGCAACAGCTATCGATAAAACTTTTGCAATTTGGGCCGGTATAACATTCATGACAACGCTACTTGGATAAACCGCACGACCACCTGGAACATATAGGCCCACGCGATCAACTGGAATCCACTTCTCAGTAACGCTTCCACCATCAACGACGACTGTGGTTTTATCCACTCTCACCTGATCATCATGAACTTTTCTCACCCGCTCAATAGAAATCTCGAGCGCAGTTCGAATTGCAGGATCCAATGATGCTAACGCCGAATCTAAAGCCTTCTGTGGGACACGAATAGAGGCTGGAGTAACTCCATCAAATTCTTGGGCCAACTTAATGAGTTCACTTTCACCCCCGGTTTTTACGCGGCGTAAAATTGGCTCAACCACGGCCATAGCTTGGGCAACATCTAAGAGCGCACGTGGAAGTTCGGCGTTATATCCAGCCTTAGAGAGGGCTTTGCCACGAAGATCTACCGTGCGAATCACCTAGCAATTGTAACGGCTGCGCTCTTCACGGCGGACTTGAATTTAAACCAGGCAGTTAGGCCCAAGAATTGATTTGAGATCTGCGCTCAATGATGGTGAAGCTGTGACCGATGCATCAATCTTCATCACGGTACTGCTTCCATTTTCACCTAGCGAAAGATGTACCTCTCGCTTTCCAGGATGTGAGCGAAGAATTTCCTTAATGCGATCAACCACAGGTGGTGTGCACTGAGACATTGGAATTGAAATTACTAAAGGACCAGTAGGACCGGCTGAAATGTCTGGCATTGACATTTCAAGGGCAGTAAATCGCAGATTCTCTTCACGGCGATCAACTCGACCACGAACGGTCACAATTCGATCCTCAGTTAATGACATTGAATATTGATTATAGGTATTTGAGAAGAAGAGAACTTCTAGAGATCCTTCTAGATCTTCAATAGTAACAACGGCCCATGAAGCACCTTGCCTTGAAACCTTGCGAGTAACGCTGGTAATTAAACCTCCGATAGTCACGACAGATTCATTCACAGCTCCTTCATCAACGAGTTCGCTGATAGACATGTCTGTATTTGCTCGAAGCACATGTTCAACGCCTAAGAGCGGATGATCAGAAACATATAGCCCCAACATCTCACGCTCATAACTGAGCAACATAGCCTTATCCCACTCACCTGTCGGGATCTCAATATCCAAACCTGAAACTTCTGTAATAGCTTCCCCGCCAAATAAATCAAACTGACCAATCGCCTCAGCACGCTTGCTCTCAATTACTGAATCAATTGCTTCAAGGTGAACAGCAATCAAACCTTTGCGAGTAGAGCCTAAAGAACCAAATGCTCCAGCTTTGATCAAAGATTCAATCGTTTTCTTATTACACACTTGTGCATCAACTTTTGCCAAGAAATCTCCAAATGATGCAAACCGCCCTTTACTTTCACGCGCAGCCTTAATCGATGCCACAACGCCTTCGCCAACATTTCTAATGGCTGCAAGACCAAAGCGAATATCTTTCCCGCGGGGGGTGTATTCACCATTTGATTCATTGACATCAGGTGGCAACACTTTTATTCCCATTCGGCGGCACTCACTCAAATACAAAGCTGACTTATCTTTATCATCTCGAACACTGGTCAAAAGCGCGGCCATGTATTCGGTTGGGTAATTAGTTTTTAGATAAGCAGTCCAATATGAGACAACTCCATATCCGGCAGAGTGTGCTCGGTTGAAAGCGTAATCAGAGAAAGGAATAAGAACGTCCCATAAGCGTTTGATAGCGGTAGTTGAGAAACCATTGGCCTTCATGCCCGCTTCAAAAGGAATGTATTCCTTATCCAAAATATCTTTATTCTTCTTACCCATCGCCTTGCGCAATAGATCTGCGCGGCCCAGAGAGAAACCAGCAACCTTTTGGGCAATCGCCATTACTTGTTCCTGATAAACAATTAGGCCGTATGTGTCACCAAGAATCTCCTGCAATGGTTGTGAAAGTTCTTGGTGAATTGGTTCAACTGGCTTGCGCTTATTTTTACGATCGGCGTAGTTGTTATGAGCATTTTCACCCATAGGACCTGGGCGATAAAGAGCGATAACTGCAGAAATATCTTGAAATGAATCTGGCGACATTGATTTAAGCAAGGCTCGCATTGGCCCACCATCGAGTTGGAAGACGCCGAGGGTGTCACCTCGAGAGAGCAGCTGATATGTCTTTTTATCATCGAGCGTTAAATCCTCTAACACCACATCAATATTTTGATTCTCTTTGATATTAATTAAGGCATCATCTAAAACAGAGAGATTTCGAAGACCTAAGAAATCCATCTTGAGCAAACCAATAGATTCACAAGCTCCCATATCGAACTGCGTAATGATTGCCCCATCTGCTTCGCGGCGATGAATAGGAATGACATCGAGCAACGGTTCGCGAGAGAGAATAACTCCAGCTGCGTGAACACCCCACTGGCGCTTTAACCCCTCAAGACCACGGGCCGTATCAACCACTCGTTTTGAATCTGGATCTGATTCATAGAGTGAGCGGAACTCCCCGGCTTCACCGTAGCGATCATCTTTAGAATCAAATATCCCACCAAGAGAAATATCTTTACCCATCACAGATGGCGGTAGAGCCTTAGTTAACTTCTCTCCAATGACATATGGGTAACCTAGAACACGTGTTGAGTCTTTAATCGCTTGCTTGGATTTAATAGTTCCATAAGTGATGATCTGAGCAACTCGGTCTTCACCATATTTATTGGTTGCATATCGGATCATTTCGCTGCGACGACGCTCATCAAAGTCCAAATCGATATCAGGCATAGAGATACGTTCTGGATTAAGAAAGCGCTCAAACAAAAGTCCATGCTCAAGTGGATCTAAGCCAGTGATACCAAGTGAATAGGCAACTAAAGAGCCAGGAGCTGATCCTCGACCTGGCCCAACACGAATACCAACTTTCTTTGCATGTCCTACTAAGTCAGCAACAACGAGGAAATAACCAGGAAAACCCATCTTCTCCATTACACCCAGTTCATAATCAAGACGAGATTCATGTGCTGGCGTCAGCTTTTCGCCTAAACGCTCTTTCATCCCGCGCACAGCTTCTTTCTTAAGCCACGAATCCTCGCTCTCTCCCTCTGGAACGTTAAATTGTGGAAGAAGATTTTCATTTTCACGCATAGTCACTTCACAACGCTCTGCAATAAGTAAGGTGTTATCGCAACTCTCTGGAATATCTTTAAAGAGCTCTCGCATCTGCGCCGGCGTCTTGACATAGAAAGAGTCGTTATCGAATTTAAATCGCTTGGGATCTGCCAATGTAGAACCTGATTGAACACAGAGCAGAGCCTCATGCGCACCAGAGTCTGCTTGTAATGTGTAGTGCAGATCATTAGTTGCAAGAAGTGGAAGACCTAACTCTTTTCCAAGCTTTAATAGGTCATCTTTGACACGGCTTTCAATATCAATGCCATGATCCATAACCTCTAAAAAGAAATTACCCTCACCAAAAATATCTCGGTAATCACTTGCCGCCTTGATTGCCTCTTTATATGCACCCATGCGCAAGCGCGTTTGAATCTCTCCACCTGGGCAACCAGTTGTTGCAATAAGTCCTTTTGAATACTGAGCAAGGAGTTCGCGATCCATGCGGGGCTTGTAGTAATAGCCTTCAAGGGATGCAAGGGAAGATAAGCGAAAGAGATTGCCTAGGCCAACATTGTTTTCGGCCAAAATAGTCATGTGCGTATAAGCACCACCACCTGAAACATCATCTTCACCACCGCTAGCCCACTGCACTCTCTTTTTATCAAAGCGAGATTCAGGGGCAACGTAGGCTTCAATTCCAATAATTGGCTTAACGCCCACTTTTTTCGCCTGCTTATAAAACTCATAAGCACCAAAAACATTTCCATGATCTGTCATTGCAATGGCAGGCATACCTTGTCTGGCAACTTCTTCCATTAAATCGGGAACACGCGCTGCACCATCGAGCATTGAATACTCGGTATGGACGTGCAGATGTACGAAATTCTCAGAAGTCATGGTGGTCGTAGATTATTACTTAAGGCAGAACGGCATCAGATAGCAACGCTAATGAGCGTGTGAGATCGGCTGGATATGGCGCGCTAAAACTCAGATGCTCACCGGTAATAGGGTGGTCAAACATGAGCTCCTTGGCGTGTAGCCATGGCCGTCTCATCTCTAGAGATTTAGCCAATACCGGATCTGCCCCATATGTAGTGTCTCCAACTAGCGGATGGTTAAGTGCTGAGAAGTGAACACGGATTTGGTGTGTGCGCCCAGTTTCTAACTCAACTTTGGCTAATGAAACACCTCGATAAAACTCAATAACTTCATAGTGCGTGATGGAGTCTTTTCCTGTGGCCACCACAGCAAAACGATGATCCTCTTTTGGATGCCGATCAATAGGTGCATCAATTGTTCCAGTGGTGGGATCCATATGTCCTTGAATCAGCGCATGATAAATCTTGTCCACAGTGCGATTTCTAAAGGCGTCCTTTAACACTGTAAATGCACGATCACTCTTTGCAACAATCATTAACCCACTCGTACCAACATCTAGGCGATGAACAATCCCCTGTCGCTCAGCAGCACCACTAGTTGAAATTGAATATCCTGCTGCCATCAGTGCGCCAACAACAGTTGGTCCTGTCCATCCTGGACTTGGGTGAGCAGCACATCCCACCGGCTTGTCGATAACAACAATGGCATCATCGTCATAAACAATTGAAAGGCCCTCTAGCGGAGTGAGCGGAATTGGATCTTGGTTAATGGGAGCTGGCATTAACACTTCAATGACTTGGTTGGCTGCCACGCGATCTGATTTAGCCATAGCTTTTCCAGATGTAGTGATATCGCCATCTTCTAGGAGTTTGACGACGGCAGTGCGGGAAAGGCCCAGCACACGGGTGAGAGCACTATCGATTCGCTCACCAGCAACGCCTTCTGGCACTGAAAGTGTGCGCTGTTCTCGACTGCTCATATCAACTCTTCTTTTTTAATAGGTGGGATGTTGCGCGCAGTTAAAACAACCGAAATAAAGGCTGCGACCACGATTGCAGTATCTGCAATATTGAATATAGGCCAATGGGGCAGTTGCATCCAATCGATAACATGGCCCCGCAGCAATCCTGGCTCTCTAAAAATGCGATCTGTCAGATTTCCTAAAACCCCACCCATAACTAAGCCTAAAACAACTGCCCATCCCTTTGAGGTCAGTGAAGGTGCGTAATAAGTGATTGCGATTAATACGGCGATTCCAAAAAGAGAGAGAAACAAGGTTGCCCCTGTAGCAAATGAAAAGGCAGCGCCAGAGTTTCTGATGAAGTTGAGTTGGAAGAGTGAACCGATAACTTTTACTGGACCACGATTAGACAAATAATCCACTGCCCAGATTTTGGTAGCTAGATCTGCAAGCCAGATAAGCCAGGCAACACCTAAGAGTGTGCGCCACACGCGCACTGCTAGCGCCGTTCTTCCTTCTGCTTACAGATCATGCACAAAGTAGCCCGAGGAAATACTTGTAAACGGGCCTTACCAATTGCACTTCCGCATTCTTCGCAGTTTCCATAGCTCTTAGAGTCGATTCGATCCAAGGCACGCTCTGTTTGCAAAACCATGTCACGGGCATTAATCACTAGTGACATTTCATGTTCGCGTTCAAAAGTTTTAGTTCCAGCATCTGCTTGATCATCTCCGGCGCCTTCACCAGATTCTTGAATAAGAGAGTCCATCTCTAACTCAACCTTAGCTAGTTCAACACGAAGGCGAGCTAACTCTTTAGAAATCTCAGTACGAATGCTCTTTAGCTCTGCTCCAGTCCATGGTGACTCACTATCACTGACCACAATGGGTGTTGGAGCAACTTTGATTGGCTTAAGTGGCGCAGCTTTCTTTCCACTTTTAACCGGGCGTGGTGGTGGTGGCATTACCAATCGGCGCTCTTCAACTACCGGCGCAGCAACTGGGGCAGAAATAGTTGAGACTGACACTGTTTGAGATTTCTCATCAACAGTCAAAGTTGTCTTAGATGGAAATGGCTTACCCGGAGCTTTTTTAACTGGGATGCTCTTTACCGCTGCTTTCTTGGCTGAGGACTTTTTAGCAGGGGCCTTCTTGGCTGCCGCTTTCTTAGCTGAAGCCTTTTTGGCGGGAGCTTTTTTAGCTAGCTTTTTCTTAGCAGGGGCCTTCTTGGCAGCAGCCTTCTTGGCTGATGCTTTCTTACCCGGCTTCTTAGGCATGTCGCGAACCTTAATGCCCTTAAGGGGCTGTTACCAATTAGCCACGGGGATATTTTGGCTTAAGTAGGCGATAGTATTGACCTACTACCGCATATGAGCATTGACGGGGCCATCACCTCACGAGTTTGCTAGAAGAAATGGTGAAAACCATCTAGAACTAGCTGCGGATAGAAAAAGTGAAGTGGCGTGAATTTCACGCAAGGCGGGTGGTACCGCGAGATCTGCGCCAGCAGGTCACGTCCCTCCAGAGTTGTTTTCCTACTCGTGGAGGATTTTTTATGTCGTTTCGCGCAATCCCAGCAGCTGTTGATCTGCCTGCCGTCGAACATGCGATATTAAAGTTCTGGCGCGATAACGAGATTTTCGAAAAAACTGTTTCTGCCCGTGAAGGCGCACCTGCATGGATGTTTTATGAAGGTCCCCCAACTGCAAATGGAATGCCAGGAACTCACCACATTGAAGCACGTGTGTTTAAGGATGTCTTTCCACGTTTTCACACAATGAAGGGAAAGCATGTAATCCGCAAAGCTGGTTGGGATTGTCATGGTTTGCCAGTTGAAATCGCAGTTGAAAAAGAGCTGGGCTTTGCCGGTAAAGGCGATATCGAAAAATATGGAATTGCAGCATTTAATGACAAGTGCCGTGAATCAGTACAACGCCATGTTGGTGCATTCACAGACATGACACATCGCATGGGCTTCTGGGTTGATTTTGATGAAGCGTATTGGACCATGTCACCTGAATATGTTGAGAGTGTGTGGTGGTCTCTCAAAGAGATCTGGAAAAAAGGATTACTAGTTCAAGATCATCGCGTTGCGCCATATTGCCCGCGCTGTGGAACTGGACTCTCAGATCATGAATTAGCACAAGGCTATGAAACAGTTACAGATCCCTCAGTCTTTGTGCGCTTTCCCATTACTTCTGGGGAGTTAGTAGCACTTAAGGCCAGTTTCCTTGTCTGGACAACGACCCCATGGACCTTGGTATCAAACACGGCAATTGCAGTTCACCCAGAGGTTGATTACGTAGCTGTTGAAGTAACTGTAGATGAAGTCAGTGAAGTACTAGTCGTTGCTGAAGCCCTGCTAGAGAGTGTTAAGGGCGAGAAAAAGATTGTGAAGAAAATGCTCGGCAAATCACTTGAGCGCACAACCTATAAGCGTCCCTTTGATTTCGTAGAGATTCCTGATGCGCATTACGTTGTTCTTGCAACCTATGTGACCACAGAAGATGGAACTGGATTAGTCCATCAATCACCAGCATTTGGTGCCGATGACTTAGCGGTCTGCCGTGCATATGGTTTGCCCGTAGTTAATCCCATTGCACCAGATGGACACTTCTTAAAGGAAGTGGAAGTAGTTGGCGGAATCTTCTTTAAAGAAGCCGATAAGTTACTGGTGAAAGAGTTAAAAGCTCGTGGTGTTCTCTATAAGCACCAAGCATATGAACACACATATCCACATTGCTGGCGCTGTCACACACCTTTGATGTATTACGCACAACCATCCTGGTACATCCGCACAACTTCAATTAAAGATGCTCTACTTCGCGAAAACGCAGCAACTGATTGGCATCCAGAGACGATTAAAGAAGGCCGATACGGTGATTGGCTCAATAACAATATTGACTGGGCACTTTCTCGTAATCGCTTTTGGGGTACTCCCCTGCCTATCTGGCGCTGTGAAAACAAACATGAGATCTGCGTTGATTCATTAGCTGAATTAGGCGCACTTGCAGGTCAAGAGCTATCAAAACTAGATCCACACCGACCATTTGTAGATGACATTACTTTTTCATGTGCGCAGTGTGATTCCACGATGGTGCGCGTGCCAGAGGTAATCGATTGCTGGTATGACTCTGGCGCAATGCCATTTGCTCAATGGGGATACCCGCACAAGGAAGGCTCTGTTGAAAAGTTTAAAGAGTCCTACCCAGCAGACTTTATCTGTGAAGCAATCGATCAAACGCGTGGCTGGTTCTACACACTCATGACAATCGGAACCCTGGTCTTTGATAAATCCTCTTATAAGAGCGTTCTTTGCCTTGGACATATCTTGGATAAAGATGGCCTCAAGATGAGTAAGCACGTTGGCAATGTTTTAGAACCAATGGCGCTTATGGATCAACACGGCGCAGATGCCGTGCGCTGGTACATGTTGGCCGCAGGTTCGCCATGGGCTGCGCGTCGTGTTGGCCATGATGCAATTAATGAAGTTGTTCGAAAAACTTTATTGACCTATTGGAACACCGTTTCTTTCCATGCTCTCTATGCCAATGCATCAAAGTTTGATTTAAGTCAGCGCACAAAGGTCGCAGATCGACCACTCATGGATCGCTGGATTATCTCTGAACTCAATCTTCTGATTGAGGAAGTGGACGCCGCTCTTACTGATTTTGATTCTCAGGTCGCCGGACGCGCACTTGCTAGATTTATTGATGATCTTTCTAACTGGTATGTGCGCCGTTCACGGCGCAGGTTTTGGGATGGTGATGTCAGCGCCCTTTCCACACTTCATGAGTGCTTAGTGACTCTGACTCAACTTCTCTCTCCTATGGTGCCATTTATTACTGAGCAAGTCTGGCAAGAGTTAGTTATCCCAGCTGATTCATCAGCAGTTGCTTCAGTTCATCTCTCTGATTTCCCTACTGCAGATACATCAGTGATTGACCGCGAACTTGGAAAGCAAGTTGGGCTAACAAGACGCATCGTTGAACTTGGCCGTGCATCACGCGCAGAATCTGGCATAAAGATTCGACAGCCATTGGGCCGTGCACTAATTGCCGCAAGTGGATGGGCAGCATTGCCAGAACAGATGCGTGAGCAGATTGCAGATGAGCTCAATGTGATTGATTTGCAAGATATCGCCAGCGCTGATGGAGATTTAGTAGATATCTCCGTTAAAGCTAACTTCAAAACACTCGGTGCCAAATTTGGTGGCGCTGTTCAAGAGATAGCTAAGGCAATCGCAGCAACTGATGCAACTGCTCTTGTGAAAACGCTGCGTGCTTCTGGAACTACTCAGCTAGGAAGTTGGGAAATTGCTCTGGAGGACCTAGTCATCACAGAAGTACCAAAGACTGGCTGGATGGTTGCCTCACACGAAGGCGAGAGTGTGGCACTTGATCTAGAGCTCACCCCAACACTTATTGCTGCCGGAGCTGTGCGTGAAGTGATTCGATTTATTCAAGAGCGTAGAAAGAGCGATGGCTTTGAAATTTCAGATCGCATCGATGTGAAATGGAATGCAACAGCACAAATAGCTAGCGCAATTGCCAGCGATGAAGCTCATATTAAGGATGAAGTACTAGCACTATCTATGGTTCAGGATTCAACACTTGCAATTGAAGATAATGAACTTGGAATTGCTGTCAAACTTACTAAAGCGAGCTAACTAACCCCATTAGTAATTGAACTCCAAAGAAGAGAACAATGAAACTTAAATCCAGGCTGACTGCGCCTAGGCGAAGTGGCGGGATGAAGCGTCCAACAAATGCCATTGGTTTATCAGTGATGCTATAGACAAGTTCAACAAGCATCAGGCCAATACCTTTTGGTCGCCAGTTACGTGCAAACATACGAACATAATCCAGAATTAATCGTGCGAGTAGTGCAAAAAGAAATAATTGCAGGACGTTAGCTAATAAAGCTCCGATGCGCACTTAAATCAGCTCTGGTTAAAGAAACTTGCTTGTGCTGCAGCTGATTTATCTTCAACATCGATAGAAACATTTGCAGGAGAGAGAAGGAAAACCTTCTTTGTCACTCGTTCAATTGTTCCGTGCAAACCAAATGCAAGTCCACTTGCAAAGTCAACTAAGCGCTTGTGCTCTGACTCATCCATGTCAGTCAAGTTAATGATGACTGGATTGCCTAAACGAAAGTGCTCACCGATTGTGCGGGCCTCGTTATAAAAACGTGGGTGCAATGTGACGATTCGATCTAGAACAGGTAAATCTAATTGCGGTGCTGCATCTACTGAAGGAACTTGACGAGGTAAGCGCGCTTTGATGCGCACTTCACTTGATGTCGCCACTGCAGAAGTTGTAGATGCAATTGGTGTATCGAATTCTGGGTCGTCCATCAAACCTAAGTAGTTCGCGACGCGCTTGAGTGCATTAGCCATATGACAACGGTACCTGCAGCCCTAGCGTGAACCCAGGATTTGGCTACCTATGCGAATATGTGTCGCACCATAGGCAATCGCCTCTTTAAAGTCCCCACTCATGCCCGCTGATAACTTATTGGCATTCGGAAAATCGGCCATAAAAGCCTTATGTATTAGTGATAATTTGGCGAAGGCAACTGTTGGATCAACACCCAGTGGGGCAACTGCCATGAGCCCTTGAAGTCTGTGGGTCTCAGATTTTTCAATCGCCTGGGCCAATTCATAGAGCTTTTGCTCACTGACTCCCCCGCGCCCCACTGAATCATCAAGTGAAACCTGACAGAAAATATCCAATGGATGCGGGGCGTTTTTCTCAATCACTTCAAAATGTCGAATCTCATCCAATGAATGAATAACGTTGGCCCAAGAAGTAATTGATTTCAACTTATTACTTTGAATCTGACCTTGAAAGTGCCAAGTTCCAGCCACAGTTGCAGCCTTTGGTGCGGCATCTGAATCTCTGTTCTCACCAAAGTCAATGATTCCAAGATCACGCAGGATCTCAACATCACTTGCAGGAAAGGTCTTAGTAACGGCAATGAGCGTTATCTCATCAAGTGATCTACCCGCACTTAACGCAGCCTTTGATACCTGATCACGAACTGCCTCTAAATTTGAAGTGATCTCACTTCTGCGATCTATAGCCACACCACACCCGCATTTCTACCTGTGATGTTATGGCGACGATAAGAGAAATACTCATCATCTTCCAGGGTGCATATTGGTGATGCTTCATATGTCACACCATGGGCTACTAAGTCAGCTATCAAAGCTCTAGGAAGATCTAGCGCTGGCGTTAAGTTATTAGTTAATGATGTTGCCGCAGGATGCTTGGCGCTTACTTCATCGGCTAACTCTTGTGGAACTTCATAGCACCGCCCACAAATAGATGCACCCAACAGGGCATGAATTTGACCAGCACCGTGCTTTCTCATAGCTTCCAGCGCTTTAATTGCAACCGAGTTCATAAGCCCACGCCTACCAACATGCACCGCACCAACAACAGTTGATGATGAGAGCAACAGTGGAATGCAGTCTGCAACCATGACCGCTAGCGCAATACCTGGCACGGTAGTAATGAGTGCATCACATGTCGGATCATCACCTAGTGTTTTTACTTCTACAACTTCATCCCCATGCACCTGATTCATAAACTGAACAGGCCCAGTAATTTTTGCTAAGAGTTGACGATTGGTTGCAACGCTCTCTGCGTCATCACCAACATGTTGGGCTAAGTTCAATGACTCATAGGGCGCAAGGCTTGCGCCATTGCGCCTAGAGGTGAAAACGCTAGGCAATTGCCCCTACTTCATAAAGTCAGGAACGTCGATCTCATCCTCGGCTACGAGTTCTTCAAAAGTGACTCGGCGACGTGGAGTTGAATCAGAGTCTAAATCCAGTGCAACTGAGATTGGGTCATTGCTTGGGATTGGATTAGCAACCCCGCCCAAAGTGGCAGCATCAATAACTGGTGTAACAACCTTGCGAGGCTCTCCACCTTCAAAGCCAGCTGCAACTACGGTGATACGGACTTCATCACCTAGGGCGTCATCAATAGTTGTTCCAAAAATAAACTTGGCATTTGGATGCACTGCAGATTGAACTAGCTCGCACGCCTCATTAACTTCAAACAAACCAAGATCTGATCCACCAGAAATTGAAAGCAAGACGCCCATAGCACCATCAATAGATGCTTCAAGTAGCGGAGAAGAGATAGCTAGCTCTGCAGCGCGCAGTGCACGATTTTCTCCACGAGCAGAACCAATTCCCATGAGCGCAGAACCTGCCCCTGACATCACTGCCTTCACATCAGCAAAGTCCAAGTTGATTAAACCTGGCTGAGTGATGATCTCTGTAATTCCTTGAACGCCAGAGAGTAGAACTTGGTCCGCACTCTTGAAAGCATCTGCCAAAGTGATGGTGCGATCTGAAATCGCGAGAAGGCGATCATTTGGAATTACAATTAACGTATCAACTTCTGCTCTCAACGCTTCAATTCCAATATCGGCTTGTGCTGAGCGAAGTTTTGCTTCAAAAGAAAATGGGCGAGTAACAACACCGATAGTTAATGCGCCGATGTCTTTTGCAATCTTTGCAACGATTGGCGCCGCACCCGTTCCAGTTCCGCCACCTTCACCTGCGGTGACAAAAACCATATCTGCACCACGTAAAATTTCTTCGATGTCATCTACGTGATCAAGTGCTGCTTCGCGGCCCTTTTCTGGATCCATGCCAGCGCCGAGACCACGTGTTGTTTTTCTACCAATATCTAATTTCACATCTGCATCACTCATTAATAAATGTTGTGCATCTGTATTAATTGCGATGAACTCAACACCTTTGAGTCCAACATCAATCATGCGATTGATTGCATTTACTCCACCGCCACCAATACCAACGACTTTGATGACTGCTAAATAATTCTGCGGTGAAGCCACTTGTATCCTCCTTGAGAACCATAAACCTCTACTTGAGCCTTATAATTCAACGTTTTCTATAAGGCGAACGTAAAGTGCGCAAGGCTCTTAATCAAACACCGACATGATTTATTTATTGTGTCGTTAAAAACTTTATTTAACGATGGGTGCATGTGGTGCAGAAAGATCCATCCTTTTTAACTTTGCATTTTCTGGTTGTGCCAATAAAGCCTTATAAACCTTAGCTTTTAACTCACCATCTGTTGCAAATCCCCAACGAACTTCAACCGTGCGCCCCTCAACATCAACCTCCATGACATATGCCCCGGTACTTCGGACCTTAAGAATCTTCAGAGCTGACCTGATCTCATCTGGCAATGAGGTCAAAAACTCCACGGCCGTGGAAGCAATTTCAACGTTGCCAGCCTGAATCTGTGGCAATGTGGCTGGCAGGTTGCCCTTAACCACAAAAGCTTTTCCTGAATCATCAATCCCTTGATTATTAAAGATTGCAACAGGTGTTCTAGTTGTAATCGAAATCGTAACTTTTCCTGAAATCCAATTTCTACTCACTTGGGCATCTTGCACAAAGGCAAATTTTTCATAGCTCGCAGCAACTGCGCGAGGTTCTACTCGTGCAAGTTTTTCGCCTATCTTGACATTTTGCAGCAAGAATTGATCCGTGCCTGTGACTTCAACTGAGCTCACGGTAAACAGGCTTGACCAACCCAGGCCATATGAGGCAAGGCCTAAAATGATTACAGCAGCAAGTGCAATAAGGCGTTTGTTTTTCATTTATCCGAAGCGACGGCTCAGACCGTCAACGATAATAGGTGCCAAAGAGCTGACATCTCCAGCTCCCAGAGTGATGATCACATCTTGAGGCTGCGCAGAATCAATGACTGAATCGGTCACCTCAATAAAATTAGGGATGTATTCCCCGTGGTTCATTGCATCGGTGATTAGGCGTGATGTGACACCTGCGATTGGTTTTTCACTAGCTGCATAGACCTCTAGAACTATTGCCCTATCTGCCATATCTAGCGCCTTAGCGAACTGTGCAGAAAAAGCTTTTGTTCGTGAATAGCGATGTGGTTGGAAAATAACAATTAAACGTCCATCTCCTGCATAACGACGAGCAGCCTGCAATGTCACATTGATTTCTGTGGGGTGATGTCCATAATCATCTATAACTCTAATTCCATGCACGGTGCCTTTAAGTTCAAAGCGTCGGCCAGTGCCTCTAAAAACAGCTAATCCCGTTAATAATTCAGGGGCAGGAAAGCCAAGATTTAACCCTGTAGCCAAGACCGCTGCTGCGTTAAGTAAGTTGTGATGGCCTGGTACTTGAAGTTCAATGAAGCCAACAACTTTGCCCCGCCAAATTGCGCGGGCACGTGAGCCCATGGCCTCTAAATCAATGGAATCTAAACGCAAATCGCAGCTTTCATCGATTCCATAGGAGATTAATTCACACGTTGTCACACTTGATGCTAAAGCTTTGGCCCCTTCATCATCTGCGCAGTATGTAAGGAAACCACCAGGGGAAATTGTCGCTACAAACTCCTTAAAGGCAGCAGCCACATCCTCTAGAGTTGCAAAGAAATCAACGTGATCATGTTCAACATTTGTCACAATCGCGCCATAGGGATGATATTCAATAAATGAGCCGTCGGATTCATCAGCCTCTGCAACAAATATCTCGCCAGTGCCGCGATGAGCATTAGAACCAGAGGCAGTAATTGTTCCACCAATTGCAAAGGATGGATCTGCCCCGCATGCTTGTAGTGCAACTGCCATCATCGAAGAAGTTGTTGTCTTTCCGTGAGTCCCAGCCACAGCAATGCTTTTAGATTCTGACATCAAAATTGAAAGTGCGCCGGCTCGCGTGAGAGTGCCAAGCTTTAACTCTTGTGCCCGCATCAGCTCTGGGTTTGATTTTGAGATAGCAGTTGAATAAACAACTAAGTCAGCACCATCAACATTGCTAGCCGAATGCTCAGTTGCAATCGTTGCACCTAAGGCTTGTAAGGCTTTGACTACCGATGAATCCTTAGCATCTGAACCACTCACTCTCATCCCATGAGAAAGTGAGATTCGCGCTAAACCGCTCATTCCTGCGCCACCAATACCTATGAAGTGAACACGCTTACCAATGAGAGATTTCAGAGTGGGCTTATTCATCGTGGTTCCAGGGCGTGCTTTCCTAGAGCAGCAATTTTCAATGCAGCATCTGCATCAAGTGCTGAACCTTCTAATGGCGCAGAGCTGCTGGATTTAAGAAGTGCATCGATATGAGTTTCTAAATATGAATGAGTAAATTGCTTTTGATCAACTACCTCTGCCCGTCCATCTGCAACTAATCCACGTGCATTGTGGAACTGTTCTCCATTTCCAATCGGTAGTGGCACAAAAAGAGCGTAGCGGCCAAGGGCCCTAAATTCAGCGCAAGTCACTGCTCCGCTGCGAGCAATGATCAAATCTGCAGCTAGATAGGCATCTGCCATCTGGTCCACATATGCCACTGGGCGATAGAGAGCTGTTGCTGGCGGCAAAGAGTTAGCACGGCCCACTGAATGCATCAGCGCAATGCCTTTTTTCGAAAGGGTGGGCACCGACTGCTCAATCACTTTATTGATAGCAACAGAGCCCTGTGAGCCACCCATAACAAATACCAATGGCTGCAATGAATCAAATCCCAAACGGGTTTTTGCTTGTGATCGTGCATTCTTCCAATCAGCTCCTGCCGCCTTGAGCGCATCTGCCACATCACTTCGAAGTGGTAAACCCGTAATCAACCCACCGCTAAACATGCCTGTGTTAACCCCATGTGCAACTGCTAAATGAGGGGTGAAAAGAGAGCCCAGTCGATTTGCCCAACCAGGTTTTGCATTTGCTTCATGAATAATCGTTGGAAGGCCAAGAAGGCGCGCTGCGATATATGCAGGAGCGCTGACATAACCACCAAAGCCAATGAGTAAATCAGCACCTTTTAATAATGCGCGGCAGGCCTTTACTGCAGCGACTAGTTCAAAGGGGATCCTGGCCCAGGTAAGTGAAGGTGTTCTTGAGATTCTTACCTTTGGAATATTACTGACGCTAAAACCAGCAGCTGGAATCAAAGAATTTTCTAAACCCTTTGCTGTTCCTAAAAACGTTATCTCATCGTGTGGGTTCTGGCTCTTCCATACCCTTGCCACAGCCAATGCCGGTTCAATATGGCCGGCGGTGCCACCGCCAGCAAGAACTATCGAAGCCATTTCGGTATGCCTGTTTTTTCTAACTCTTGATAAATTGCCGGATCTCTACGGGCGGCGCCAATAACAAATGCGATTCCCATATAAGTAGCAATCAACGCCGAACCTCCATAGGAAAGTAGTGGCAAAGTTACACCCACCACTGGAAGAACGCTGACTGCAGAGCCGATATTGAGCACGGTTTGAATACCAATCCAGCAACCGATGCCTGAACAGACATAGCGCACCATGGGATCTTGGGTGCGAAGAGCAATTTTAAATATTGAAAATAAAAGAGTGGAGAGTAATAACAAAGTTGCGATAGTTCCAAAAAGACCCAGCTCTTCGCCTATGACTGAAAAGATAAAGTCTGTATGAGCTTCAGGAAGATTGCCCCACTTTTGGCGACTGGCTCCCAGTCCAACACCAAATAAACCACCGCTAGCTAAGCCTAAAAGGCTGTGAGCAGGCTGCCAGCCCACTGATTTGTATTGTTCTTCAGCAAATGGATTAAGAAAAACAGAGAAGCGTGCAACGCGATATGGAGCAGAGATAATCAGGGCTGCAATTCCTACGAAGCCCACAGCTGAAATCGCTGCAAATAACCTTAGATGCACTCCTGAAACCCAGAGCATTCCAGCCAATACGAAGGCAAATACTGAAGCTGTTCCTAAATCTCTTCCTAGTAGAACTAAGAAGATACAGAGTAAGAATGCGGGTGCAATCAATTTAAGAACATTAGCTTGAATATCTCCTGCGCCCTCACGTTTAGCCAAAATCGAGCCAGCCCACAAAATCATTAAGAACTTAGCGATTTCACTGGGTTGAACATCGACAAGGCCAAGTGAGATCCAGTTGTTATTACCATTCACACTTTTACCAACACCAGGCAATTGCACAACAGCAAGTAATCCCACTGAAGCCAGCACACCAAAACGCGCAAAGAACTTCCAACGAGCCAAAGAAAAGCGCGAGAGCGCCCATGCCATTGGAATTGCAAGAACTAAGAAGATTAATTGGCGAAAGAGAATCGCCCACGTGGCGCCTTTATTTTCAAGAGAGTAAATGGATGAAGCAGAAAAAACCATAATTAAACCAAAAATACTCAAAGCAAACGTGCTTCCAACTAGCATGTAATAAAGATTGATGGGGCGAGTGAAAAGATTGCTGCGCTTTTGTGTTTTCACTTATTCACGACCTTTTTTACTGCAGCTGCAAAGCGATCGCCGCGATCGGCATAGGAGATGAATTGATCCATAGATGCACAAGCCGGAGCTAAAAGAACCGTGTCGCCAGCTTTAGCAAAGCCCTTAGCGGCCATCACAACTTTTTCCATTAACTCTTCGGATGAATCTCCATCGATAAGAACACGGGGAACGTGTGGACAAAACTTAATAAGTGCAGCCTCAATTAATCCTCTGTCAGTTCCAATAAGAATCGCAGCCTTAATCCGCTTGGCAGTGCGCTCTACTAACTCTTCCATCACCGCACCTTTAGCTAATCCCCCAGCAATCCAAACTACTGACTCATGTGAGAGTAGTGATGCCGTTGCTGCATGTGGGTTAGTTGCTTTGGAATCATCAACCCAGTTGATTGAATCAGCAGAATAAATCGTTTCAATGCGGTGGCGCCCTGGCCGAAAGCCCTTGATTGCAGCGCGAATATCCTCATGAGAAACACCAACAGTGCGGGCAAGTGCCCCTGCAGCCAGTGTATTTGAAACATTATGCGGAATTGTTGGCTTTACTTCGGCTAACTCAGCAAACATAGAGGCTTCTTGGGGATCTGGCACAAAAGCGCGATCTACTAAGAGCTCTTCTACTAAACCAATCTCACCTGGTGCTGGAGTATCTAAGCTATAAAAGACTTTTCTCCCCTGCCAATGGCTGGTGCGCTTCACTATTTCGCCATCATCAGCATTTAATACCGCTGTGGATGCGCGATCTAGAATGCTGAGCTTAGCTTTTGCATACTCATCAAAGCTTCCATGCCAATCAATATGATCATCGGCGATATTAAGGATGGCACTTGCCACAAATTGAGCCTGCTTTGACCAGTGCAGTTGAAAAGAGGAGAGCTCAAGAACTAGCACCTCATAGGCATCACTGCGATCCACAACCTCTATAACAGTCTCACCAACGTTGCCACATGCAGTTGCCTTCAATCCACCGCGCTTTAACATCGCTGCAACCATTTCAACTGTTGTTGTCTTACCATTAGTGCCGGTAAGTGCCAGCCACTTTTGCCCAGGTGCAATTTCACTCTTTATCTGCCACGCTAAATCAACTTCATTAAGCAGAGGCAAACCTGCTTTCATCGCCGCAACAACAAGTGGATGATCTTGGCGCCAGCCTGGTGAAACAACCACTGAATTAAAATCTTTGATCACTACATTTTTTGCGTCAATAACTCTGTGTTCTGATTTAACGGCTGGGTTTTCATCAACGATGCTGACAACTGCCCCTCTTTTTGTAAGTGAACGGGCAACAGCATTTCCCGTAACACCTGCACCAAGAATAAGAATTCTTTGGCCATCAAAAGAGAGTGGCATGGTTATTACTTAACTACCCACTGTGCATAAAACAGACCAAGACCACCTGCAACGCAGAGCCCGGCAATAATCCAGAAGCGAATAACAACAGTTATCTCAGCCCATCCCTTTAACTCAAAGTGATGATGAAGCGGGGCCATACGAAAGACTCGTTTGCCACCACTGAGCTTGAAGTAAAGCGTCTGAATAACTACTGACATTGTGACAATAACAAATAATCCACCGAGTGGAATCAAGAGCATTTCCACGCGAAGCGTTGTTGCAAAGCCTGCAATAGCAGCTCCTAGGGCCAATGACCCAGTATCACCCATAATGATTTTGGCTGGTGCGGTATTCCACCAAAGAAATCCGGTGCAACCACCAGCAAATGCTGCAGCCAGAACAGCTAAATCAAGTGGATCACGAACTTGATAGCAATTACTTGTTGTTATTGCACCGATTGTGCAGCTTTGGCCAAACTCCCACACACCAATCAATACAAATGCTAAGAAAGTCATAATCGTTGCGCCTGTTGCTAAACCATCTAGCCCATCAGTTAAATTCACACCGTTACTTGCCGACATCACCATCAGGATTACAAAGGCAATAACTAAAGCTGTGCCAAGATAGATAGAGGTTTCTTTAACCGTTGATAGGTAATGGGAAATAGGAGTGAGTTGGTTTTGATCAGCAAACTGCAGACCCGCATATCCAAAGACACCGGCTAGGGAGGCTTGAGCCAGAAGTTTGTAACGTCCCTTAAGTCCACGAGAGTTTTGACGGGAAACTTTGAGCCAATCATCTATGAATCCAACACAACCTAAACCAATAACCAACCCAATAACCAATAGCGCTGAAGCGGTCATTGAATTTCCTGTAAGAAGATGTGCCATGAGATAACCAAAAATCGCAGCAAGAATAAAGATGATGCCGCCCATAGTTGGCGTGCCATGCTTTACCTTATGTGTGGATGGACCATCGTCTCGAATAATCTGACCAAAACCACGTGCGGCAAGGATTCGAATTAAAACTTTTGTACCAAAGAGGGCAAAGGCCAGAGCAAAAGCCCCTGCGATAAGGATCTGTCTCATGAATCCACTCCACTCTTTTCTTTCCAGGCACGCTCTAGTGATTCTGCAAGCACTTCAAAACCTTGCGACCTAGATGCTTTCACTAGTACAACATCACCGGGAGCGAAGTAATCAACTAAATCAAGAGCTGACTCAATGGTCGGACGTTGGTGAACCACCATCGCGCCAACTGGTTCTCCATATTCAGGAGCATCGATTTCAACTAAATGATCAATTCCTAATTCAACCGCAAGAGCCCCAATTGCAACGCTCTGTGGTGCTTGTGTCTGACCCAGTTCATTCATCTTTCCAACAAAAGCCCACGCAGAACCGCCACGCTCTTGGGCAAAGAGGGCTAATGCACGCAAGGCCGCACCCATAGATTCTGGGTTAGCGTTATATGCATCGTTAATGATGAGTAAATCAGCGCTTTCATGGATTTCCATGCGCCACTTACTAGATATTTCACCGGTTGATAGAGAGCTAGCAATTAACTCCAATGGAAGTGAAAGCGCTGTACCAACTGCGGCAACGGCAAGGGCATTTGATACTTGATGTGCGCCAACCGCGCGCATTCCAACGGCATCTCGCCCAGCTGGAGTTACTAAATCAAAATGTGGTCGTCCCTCTCTCATTTCAACATCTGCAGCTCTTACTTGAGTATCTGCTTTTTCACCAAAGAGAATTACTTGACCTTGATGCAGGGAGGCCATCTTGGGTGTGAATTCATCATAAGTACCCAAAATTGCAATACCATCTTTATCAAGTGATGCGATGAGTTCACCTTTAGTCTGAGCAATCACCTCACGGGACCCAAACTCACCAATGTGGGCAGTCCCAACAGTTAGAACAACACCGATATTTGGTTTTGCAATCTCACACAAACGAGCGATATCGCCCACATGCCGTGCACCCATCTCAAGAATACAAAAGCGAGTGCGATCATCACATTGCAGCAAAGTGATAGGCAGACCTAAGTCATTATTAAATGAGCCTGCTGGTGCAACAGTTGGACCAACTGCGCCCAACATGTGCGTTAAGAGATCTTTAGTACTTGTCTTTCCTTGCGATCCTGTAATGCCAATAACTATTAGTTTGTCCAAGCGCTTCCTCACAAATGCTGCCAGGATAGATAGGGCCGCAAGGACATCTTTGACAACAATGCATGGGCCATCTATGCGCTCTGAAGTGAGAGAGAGCATCGAACCATTTCGATACGCATCGGCGGCAAACTCATGGCCATCTACGTTTACACCTTTGAGTGCTAAAAAGAAACAACCAGGGGTTGCTAAGCGAGAATCAAAGACCGGTGCTTTTGAAACTAGTAAATCTTTATCGCAAAAGAGTTCCCCGCCGACTAAAAGGGCTATTTCTCCAGCGGTTAACGTAATCATTTCTTATCTTCAATCGCCTTAGCTAATTCAATGCGATCATCGAACTCATGAATCAGCCCATTAATTTCCTGCCCCTTTTCATGTCCCTTACCTAAAACCATCACAACATCCCCGGCTCGCGCCAAATTGACCGCTGTGCGAATAGCTTGTGCTCTATCAACAATTACTTCACTAGGTGGGACCACATCTATATCTAAAACCATCTGAACCAGAATGTCTTCAGCTTTCTCAGAACGTGGGTTATCGCTGGTATAGATGGCTATATCTGCACCTTCATGAAGTGCTTGACCCATCAAGGTGCGCTTAGTTTTATCTCGGTCTCCCCCGCAACCCAGTACTGCAATAACTTTGCCATCTGCTATCTCTGCCGCTGTTTCTAAAACTCGCTTTACTGCATCTGGTGAGTGCGCATAATCAACTAGGGCTGTGAATTTTTGTCCAAGTCGCACAGCCTCTAAGCGGCCAACTGCCCCGGTAAGGGTTGGCAAGATGGCAGCGATATCAATGGGATCAATTCCACTTTCAACTGCAATGGCAACTGCCATTAAAAGATTGTCATAGTTAAAGCCGCCATACAAAGCAGTTTTACCTTCAATGAGGATGCCGCCACTTCCGCGTATAGAAACAGATGCCCCAACATAGTCCGATGCGATCGAGGCGTAATGCCAAGTGGCCGTAGTATCTAATCTAGATAAAGTAACAACCGGTAGCTCTGTTTGTGCAGCTAAGCGCTTGCCATAAAGATCATCAAGGTTAATAACTGCCACATCTGCATATTCAAAAGTAAATAGCTTTGCTTTTGCCCCAAAGTAATCTTCCATGTCTTTATGGAAATCTAAGTGGTCTTGTGAAAGATTGGTAAATCCAACGACAGCAAAGTGGCTGCCACGGATGCGCTCCAGCGTTATTGCATGGCTTGAAACTTCCATAATGAGATTGCGCATATGGCGCTCACGCATCACCGCAGAGAGAGCCTGTAAATCTGAGCTTTCAGGGGTTGTTCGCTTACTTGCAATGCTCTCAACGCCAATACGAGTTTCAACAGTTCCGATAAGTCCGCTTTCACGTCCTGCAGCGGTCATGATTTGGTGAAGCAGCGTTGTTACTGTGGTTTTGCCATTAGTTCCTGTGACACCAACGCTATAGAGATCGCGCATTGGCTCGGAATAAAACCAGGCACTTGCAATTCCAGCAGCCCGCCTTGGATTTGTTGAGATTAGAACGGGAACACCCTTTATATCTTGAGCACCCTCGGCATCTGTAAGAACTGCAACTGCCCCCCGTGAAATAGCATCGGATGCAAAATGCGCCCCATGGAATTTTTCACCTGGTAGAGCGATAAAGAGATCTCCAGGTAATACTGCATTGCTTGCTTGGGCAATTCCGCTGACTTCAATTGTTTCTAACTCTTTGGAAGATGACTCTGCCCCAACAATGGCGCATAGCGCTGAGAGTTTTTTCTGGTGACTAGTTATTGGCCGTTGCATCCTGGGCCTTCTTTGCAGCTAAAGCTTTTTTATTCAGAGGGATTGGATCAAATACTGTGCCAGTAGGTGCAATATGGCGACTTTGTAGAACAAATGACATCACTTTCTTAAATACTGGCCCACCAAGTACACCGCCCCAGTGCATTCCTTTTGGATCCTGAATTGTCACGCTAATGACGTAGGCGGGCTTGTCTGCTGGTGCAAAACCAATAAATGAAGCGGTGTATCCGCGGTAGCAACCGCATGTGTCATCAATGCGCTGGGCTGTACCAGTCTTACCTGCCACGCGATAACCAGGAATTGCTGCACTTGGAGCAGTTCCATTTCCAGAAACCACGCTCTCCATCATCAAACGCATTATTTTCGCAGTCTCTGCGCTAATCACTCGCTGGCTTGTGCGACCTGGAGCAGGTGTGAAGTTTCCACTGGAATCACGGGTTCCTGCAATCACTGTGGGTGAAACTCGAACACCATCATTGGCAATGGTTGCAAAAATACTTGTAGCTTGCATCGCTGTCAGTGAATAGCCCTGGCCGAATGCCATTGTGGGCGCTGAAGTTCCTGACCAATCCGCGACCTTTGGAAGAATTCCGCGGGATTCTCCTGGCAAACCTGAACCAGTTTTTGAACCAACCCCAAACTTACTAAGGTATTCATAGAATTTATCATTGGATAAGAGTTCACCAATTTGAATCGATCCTGTGTTACTTGAAACAGCCAATACTCCAGCTGTTGTTAAGTACTGTGTTGGGTGCTTTTCGTGATCTTGGAAAACCTTGGTTGAGCGCTTGAGTGCATATGGCACCGTGATTATTGTCTCTGGAGTTACTTTCTTCTCTTCAAGGGCTGCAGCCAATGTCATTACCTTGCCCGTTGAACCTGGCTCATAGACATCTTGGACTGAAGGATTGCGCATTGCAACAAGTGCGACTTTAGAAGTGTTATTAGGGTTAAACGTTGGCGCAGTTGCGTGAGCAAGGATTTCACCTGTCTTTGGATCCATCACAATGACAGTTCCACTAAGGGCATTAGATGACTTAACGGCATCAGAGATAGCTTGCGATGCAACCCACTGAATATCTCGATCAACGGTTAAGCGAACGGTCGTGCCAGTTTGAGCTGGGATAATCTCTGATTGAGATCCTGGAATCTCAGCGCCATAACCATTGGCAAATGAATACTTGCCATCAATTCCTGAAATCATTGAATTCATACTTGATTCAAGGCCAGTTGCACCTTTGCCATCACGATTAACAAAGCCAACTAACGAGGCAATAAGTGAGCCTGATGGATACTCACGAATATATCCGCGCTCTGGGAAGAAGCCAATAATTCGATCTGGACTCATTGCTGGGTACTGTGAATTGAACTGGGAAATAGATTGAGTCAATTTCTGCCACAGTGCTGGCTTAGCATTTTGATAGACCATGTTCCATTTGCGCTTACCGGTGATGCTGGCTTGTACTTGGGCAACCGGCATATCAAGAATCGGTGCGATGAAGGCAGCAACACGAGCAGGGTTTGTAATTTGGGTCTGATCAACAACAATGCTGGTTGCAGCAACGCTTCGAGCAAATGCGATTCCATTGATATCGGTAATTTCACCGCGAGGAGCTGGGAGAGATTTAGTGTTTTCCATTTCATTCACAGCGCGCATGCGGTAGTCGCCCGCTTGCACTGCCTGCACCTGAACTAAGCGCAAACCAAATACGAACATCGCTAATGCAAGTAAAAAGATGAGCGCTCTAATTCGATTATGAGCTAATGAAAAATTACCCATTGTCCACACTCTCTGCTGGTGTTACTGGTGGATTAAGGCTTAGAAACGTTGGGGTTTCAGATGGTTTCATGCCTAGCGCAGTTGCAGCTTTTGCTAGGTTCTCAGGTGCTGCAATTGCATCAATCTGACGATTGATTGCCTCACGTTGATCACTGACCATCTTTGCTTCAAGCTTTAAATTACTGAGCGTGAAAGCATCTTGTGCAAGCAATGTATTGATGAAGAGAAGGGACATCAATGCAAGGACGCCTACAACAGATACAAACTTGGCAAAATACTTACGGTTTTCTTGTGTTTGCTCTGAAACATCTGGAACTAGTTTGAGTGCAACTTCTGCAGTCTTAGTTGCGATGATTTCACGTGAGCGCATGATTGCTGGAGCAAACGCTGTCATTGCCATTATGCAGCCACCCTTTCGATAGCACGCAAACGAACAGATGCTGAGCGCGGATTTTCATTGAGTTCTTCGGTAGTTGGAACTTCGCTGCCACGAACAACAAGTGAGAACTTGGCAGCAAATTCAGGCAGATCAAATGGCAGACCGCGTGGTGTGCCAGAGGTTGTGGATGCAACAAATAGCTCTTTAACGATGCGATCTTCAAGGGATTGAAATGACATCACTACTAAACGAGCCCCAATATTTAGAAGGCCAAGGGCTGCAGGAAGAGCGCGAGTAATCGCACCAAGTTCATCATTGGTCTCAATACGAAGAGCCTGGAATGTGCGCTTTGCAGGATTACCGCCAGTACGACGAGTTGCCGCTGGAATCGCCTCTTTAATGAGAGCTGCAAGCTGGGAAGTTGAGTTAAGCGGTGCAATGGCACGTGCCTTAACAATTCTCTCCACCACTCTGGTTGCAAACTTTTCTTCACCATATGTGCGCAAAATCTTCACTAATTGGCCTGGCTCATAAGAGTTAACAATCTCGGCAGCGGTGAGTGATTGGCTGCGATCCATGCGCATATCTAGCGGGGCATCCTGTGAGTAAGAAAAACCACGTTCACTTTGATCAAGCTGCATTGATGAAACTCCCAGATCAAAGAGGGCGCCATCTATTTTTGTGAAACCGTGAGATGCCACAACATCTGCTATTTGATCAAAGGTTGCATGGGATGTGCGAAGGCGATCGGCAAATGGTGCTAGACGAGCAGTTGCCCCAGCAAGGGCATCTGCATCACGATCAATACCGATAACAGTTAAGTGAGGGAACCTAGTAAGCAGCGCCTCGGTGTGACCGCCTGCGCCAAGGGTTGCATCGACAATAACTGGATGCTCACTTGCTTGAACTGCTGGGGTCAGTAAGTCAATACAACGATCTAGCATCACAGAAACATGTGCAACGTTGTTATTCACTCTCTCCCCCTTTCAACTCATGCGTAGTTATTTATTGCGCTTTACTGCAGTGCTCTCACCTCTGGTCACCGCCGGCCGACGGATCTGTTTTATAGCGGCGCCGGGGAAGTGGCGCCGTTATTTTCGAAAGGTCGGCGGTGACCACAGATGAGAGAGTTAGAACAGGCCTGGGAATACCTCCTCTGAAACATCGGCAAATCCCTTTTCGCGATCTGCTAGATATTCATTCCAAGAAGTTGCATCCCAAATTTCAACGCGAGTATTTGCACCAATAACAACGCAATCTTTTTCAAGTCCTGCATATGTGCGAAGTCCTTGAGGAATAGTTACACGACCTTGACGATCAGGAATTTCATCATGTGCACCTGCAAACATCACACGCATGTAATCGCGAGCTGATTTTGCAGTGACTGGCGCTTGTTTTAGCGTCTCTGTAATTACTGAAAACTCTGCTGATGGAAAAACATAAAGACAACGTTCTTGTCCTTTAGTGATTACTAAACCTGAAGAGAGTTCTTCGCGAAATTTCGCGGGCAAAATTAAACGGCCCTTGTCATCAAGGCGTGGCTCGTGGGTGCCAAGAAACATTTTTAGCGCCCCCTTCCCCAGGTTCGCTGCGCTTAATATCCGCGCTTAATTCCCCACTTTACTCCACTTTACTCCTTTTTCAACCACCTTTCGCCACTATTTACCCTTTTGAACCCCCAATCGCCCCACCGCTCCCCACGCTTTTAGGCATGAAAAAAGGGCCCCCGATGGGAGCCCTTGGATCGAAAGTAGAGGTTATTTAGCCGTTATTGCGCTCATCCCAGCGTTGTTCGAGGCGAGCGCTAATCGATGATGGGCGCTTGCCCTTAGGCATTGAAGGACGGCCGATCGATGAGATAGCTGTGATGACCCCGCCTAGAGCGATGATGAAGCCGAGCACACCCACAGGTGTTGTCTTTGAAATCAGACCGGTAAAGAGGACCAGTATTCCAAGGCCAACAAGGCCAAGGCCCAGCAGAATGCGGTTTTTACCAAGGGGCTTAACCTCACCAGAAAGTGCTGAAACAAGGCGTGGATCCTCCGTCATTAGCGCAGCTTCCATCTCCTGGAGCATTCGCTTCTCATGATCAGATAAGGCCATGGCCCAACAATAGAACACCAATAGCGTCTCTGGCTACTTAGAAATTACTCTTCTTCATCCTCAGCATCCTTAATTAAGCGGGCTGGGCGCACAGAACCCTTGCCAAAACGAGCTCTGGCTTGATCCATAGCCCCTTCTGCTTGGCGCCACCCTACTTCGCGCTCGCCCAGCATCATTTGGTGGGGTGCTTCTTCACTTAAGTTCTCTAGCGAGACCCCCACAAGGCGCAATCGGGCCCGCTCAATGCGAAGTGCTTGATAGAGACCCTTCACTACTTCATAGACATCGTGAGTGCTATCAATTGGAAGTGGCAAAGTCTTACTGCGATTAATCGTTGAGAAATCAGCAAAGCGCACCTTGATACTTATTGTCTTTGCAAATAAATCACGATCGCGCAATCTGGCAGTTGCTCTTTCAGTTAAACGCAAAAATTCAGTCAATATCTCTTCAGGGTTATCTAGATCCTGCGCAAATGTCTCTGCTGCACTAATACTGCGATCAGGCTCTTCAGGTGTGACATCTCGGTAATCACGGCCCCATGCAAGTTCATATAAAGATGCACCATTTGCTTCACCCAGTGCTCGGATAAGTGTGGCTCGCGGCAGCTTTGCAATATCTTCAATCGTTCGAAGCCCTAATCGCTCTAGAACTTCTGCAGTCTTTGGTCCCACTCCCCACATCGCTTGAATAGGAAGGGGATGGAGGAAGGTAAGAATGCGATCAGTTGTTATCTCTAACATTCCATTGGGTTTGCAGTTGGCCGATGCTAATTTGGCAATGAACTTAGAGGGTGCGATGCCAACTGAGCAGGTAATGCCCTCTTGCTCTTCTACTTTTTTGCGGATAGCAACTGCGATTTCGCGCCCCGTGCCAAGTAGTTTTTGTGAACCGGTGACATCCAAAAAAGCTTCATCTAAGGAAATCGGTTCCACCCACGGTGTGAAACTATGGAAGATCTCCATGACATGTTCTGATACTTCTTGATAGCGGGCCATATCAACAGGTAGAAAGATTGCATGCGGTGCTAATCGGCGAGCACGCCCCACCGGCATTGCTGAGTGAATACCAAATTTGCGCGCTTCATAGTTGGCAGCAGAGACAACACCGCGTGCTCCCATGCCAATAACAACGGCCTTTCCCTTTAACTCTGGGTTATCGCGCTCTGCAACGGAGGCAAAAAATGCATCCATATCAACATGAAGAATGGTGGCCTGGGTGGCGTTTTCTTCACTCATATTGCCAGCGTACTTTCTTTTGTGCGCCAAGATTCATAGGCCGCGCGTAAATCCCATGCCCCAGTTGCCCGTAGTGAAATACCGCGAGCCCCTGTGCGACGAGTAATGCCACGAATGAGTAGCAGGGATGAGGAATAGAGGGTGCTGGCAAAGTCGGTTTGGGCATCGCTAAAGAAAGTTGAATCACTGCATCCATATCCATCATCCAGGCTTACAAAGATGACGCGCTTTCCACTTCGCACCGGTGGGGTTTGCATCGCAACTTTTATCCCCGCAACTAATACCGAAGAGCGCGAACGCTGGGCTAGTAAATCACAGGAGCGCACGGCGCCAATAGAGTTGAGAAAATCGCTATAGAAGCTGACTAGGTGCTCAGACATGTCAATACCTAAACGCGCTATCTCATGTTGAACTATTTCAGCTGGGCTCATATCAGGTAGTCCACTACTCATTAACACTGGAGGTGCAAAGGCTAAATTCATCTGTGCCCCGGTCACCCCAGCGTTAGGTGATTTCTGTAGATCAGAGAAATGCAGCAGCAAATCACGGCGATTAACATCGGTATGCAAGCGATCAAAGGCACCCGTCAAGATTGCACTTTCTGTAACAGGTGCGCTGCACCCAGAGCGGCGCACAAAATCAGTTAAATCTATATAGGGCCGTCCAGCAATAATCGATGCAACTTCCCCATCACTAATCTTTGTAATGGTGGAGAGTGCAATACGAACTGCGCTGCCATTATCTTCCACCCGATACACCGCATCGGATTCATTGATATCAAGTGGGGCAACCTTTAATCCCATCTGTCGCACTTCATCAACGAGTAAACGCCTTGGATACATCCCCGGATCATGTGTGAGCACACCAGCTAAAAACGCTGCTGGGTAATGAGTTTTAAGCCAGGCTGATTGATAAGTGGGCAGGGCAAAAGCTGCAGCATGTGCTTTACAAAAACCAAAGGATGCAAAGGCGCGCAGAACTTCCCAAATTTCGTTAA
The DNA here is from genome assembly GCA_040402235.1 of Candidatus Planktophila sp. GTDB lineage: Bacteria > Actinomycetota > Actinomycetes > Nanopelagicales > Nanopelagicaceae > Planktophila. The sequence continues at coordinate 108,090 of JBBAMY010000001.1, forward strand.
CGATAGGCAGCTCATAGCCCTTGGCCGTTGCTGCAGGAAAGAACCAATCACAGACTTCTTGTTGTCCATCCCTATCCCCCAGCCCCCGCCGCTTTTCATCGGCGCTAGCTAGTGAAACCCCCGTCATCGTTGCAATGATTTCAATGACCTGTTCATGGAAGACAACAACACCTTCGGTATCGCGCAAGATCTCATAGAGATCTGGGTGAATGATTTGGGCTTTAGCCCAGCCATGACGCGCCTTTAAAAAGGGCGTAATCATGTCTGACTTCACTGGTCCTGGTCGAAAGAGTGAGATATCAATAATGAGATCAGTAAATGTTTTAGGTTCTAACTTTCCAACAAGTTCACGCTGGCCCGGAGATTCAATTTGAAATATACCCAAAGTATTGGTGGATTGAATTAAGGCATAGGTATCAGGATCATCTAAGGGCACGGCATCAATATCCACCCTGAGATCTTCCGTGCGCTCTATCTCAGTTAAGGCATAAGAAATAGCCGACTGCATCCTCACACCCAAGACATCGAGTTTTAATAAGCCAATAGCTTCAACATCATCTTTATCAAAGACCACCATGGGATAGCCACTGGCATTAGAAAGAAGTGGCGTGCGATCAAGTAAGCCGCCATCAGATAAAACAATGGCGCATGGGTGCATGGATAAATGCCGTGGCAAACCATCTAGGCGCTCAGCTAGCGCAATTGTCATTGCAGTTAATGGGGCAGAGATATTAAGAGAGCGCAGTTCAGGCAAGTTCTCTAGAACCTTAGAGATATTGCGCGCTCTCACATGTGGCATGGACTTTGCCAACATATCAATCTCCATGCCAGGTAAACCCAGCGCCGCCCCAGCATCTCGTATTGCATGGCGAGCACGGTATGTATCAACCATGGCAACAGTTGCACATCGAGATTGATTGCCCGGCATATCCCAATCAGTATTGCCATAGCGTTTAAAAACCATGTCATAGATTTCAAGTCGTCTATGTGATTCAACATCGATATCGATATCTGGCAAAGCCCTGCGCAGCGGTGAACAAAAGCGCTCCATCAATAGACCATGTTGCAGCGGATCAACCCCAGAGATTCCAAGTAAGTGACAGATTAAGGAACCCGCGCCACTTCCCCGTGCAGCAACTCGAACACCAGCACCACGTGCCATGTCACAGATGTCTGCAACAGTTAAAAAATATGACTCAAAGCCAAGGGTTGCAACTGTTGATAGTTCATCATCAAGGCGTGTGCGAGCTTTTTTAATCATCCCGCTATCGCTATAGCGCCAGTTAATTGCAGCTTCACTACGCGTGCGCAGCAAGACGCGCATCTCATGGGCTGAATCTGCGCCCACCACATGGGCTTCAGGTAGATGCGCACCACCTAAACCAATATCTCGCTGGGGAGATAACAAAGAGCGCTCGGCCCAGGCCCGCGTTGTTGCTAGTAACTGCCGTGGTGTTCGCTCACCTGCAGCTCGCGCGATTTCACCGGCCAATGAAATCATTTCATCGTTTGATTTTAAGAAGCCTTCAGCGTTGCGCCGTTCAATATGGCGCGGGTGCAAGGGCACTAGCTGGCGAGCGCAATCTAAAACATCTGCCACAGGACCATCGGCCCTATCGCGCATGCGAACTGCGTTAGTAATAAGGGCATCGATATCGTGATCACGGGCAAAAATTAAGGACTTTGCTGCATGGGATGTGGAGCGCGGGCCTTTGCCAGCCACTAGATGGGAAACACATTCAATGGCGTTATCTGCAAATAAATCACGGGTCTGATTAAAGGCGGTGAAGGCTGCGTCAATGCGATTATCGGTAATGAGTGAACCCACTAGAGAGTGCGGTCCATGCAGGGCATAGACGTTAGTGCTGTAGTGGCTAAAGCGTTGTAAGAAATCAAGGGTCAGCACAGGGTTGCGGCTATCACTTGTCATTGCAAGAGATGTCAGCAACCTACATAGCGAGCGCCATCCCCCATCACTATGTGCAAGAAGAGTCAGACGATTATTAGTACCACCCATATCAACTGCCAGATTGACTCCAATAATTGGCGCAATACCAAAATCAACACAGCTTTGTGCAAAGGCAATAGCACCAGCTAAACCATCACGATCAGTTAAGGCCAGCGCTGGCATTTCAAAGGTGGCAGCCCGCTCTACTAAATCAGCTGGTTGGGTTGTGCCATATTTGAGTGAATAAGCACTAGCAACGTTTAAATGAATAAAGCTCATACGTTACGGATAATCCATTGACCGCTGATTTCATCGCGCTCTAATTCAAATGTTGTTAGCGCCCCAATAGGTGCTGCCTCCACGCGCCAGAGAGCACGTGCTTGATCATCAGGTCTGTACTTGCCATCGCTAATGCGATTCCACCATCCACCTGCTTCACACCAGCGCGATAAGACCGCATGAATACGAAAGCGCCGTCCCTTAAAGGTGAATTCAATGGGCGTTGTTGCACCATCGATGGTGACATCGTGGGCGGGATTGACCTGCATCATGAGCTGAGGAGCCTTTCGTAGTATTCGAACAGATGTTCGAAAAATAGCCCCCTGGACTGACAAATAGCAAGCGCGCAGGCGTGTCGAGGGTAAAGAATAGTTGAAATTTCAACTACTATTACCCCAGTTCGTATTCACCCAACTAAGGAGTCCCATGGACGTAGTACTCGTAATCGCTCGCATCCTCTTTGCTGGCCTCTTCATCTCTTCCGGAATCAGCCACCTCACCAAGCTTGATGCAATGACCGGCTATGCCCAATACAAGAAAGTCCCAGCTGCAAAGCTCAGCGTGATCGTTTCCGGTCTAATGATTCTTGTTGGCGGCCTCTACATCGCATTTGGTGTTTATGCAGATCTTGGCGCACTACTTATCGCGCTATTTCTAATCCCAACAGCTTTCATGATGCATGCATTCTGGAAAGAGAGTGATGCAACAGCAAAGCAAAATGAAACTATTGGATTCTTTAAAGATCTCTCACTTGCTGGCGCAGCGCTGATCATCTTCGCATTAGTTGGTTCTGGTACAGATTTTGGTCCAAGCATCACAGGTGCATTCTTTAACCTATAAACAGTTAGTCAGTAAAGCCCCTGTAGAGAAATCTGTGGGGGTTTTACTTTTTAATTACGTGGGATTGGTACCCAGCAAGTAAAAGCATGAGCACTGGATACATCATTGCAACTGGAAGTGTGAGCCACTGTGCTAGTGCGCCAGTTATAGATGGACCAATGAAATAGCCAGCAAGTCCAATTACCCCTACGCGCGCAATTGCAATCGACGATGCAATCCCTGGAACCTCAGAGGCGGCCAAAATGTAGGCAGGAAACATTGGACCAATGCCAATGCCTGCGCATGCGAAACCAATATTGACAATGATTAAAGCCAGGATGGGTTGCGTGTCAGAGAGTGGAACACCAATTGCAATTCCTGCACCTAAACCGATACCGCCTAAATAACCGCCGTAGAGCACTGTCTTTCTGGGTCCAAAGTAATCAAGGGCTCTATCGCCCATAAAACGGGCAGTAATCATTGCTAATGAAAATACTGCGAAAGCTGAGGCGTTAACGCCAATACCAACGCCCATGTCATCGCGCAGCAAGATTGCGCCCCAATCACTTGCAGCACCTTCAGCGATAAGCCCGCCTAGTAAACCAATTCCCATCCCCCACAGCGGAAGAACTGATTTTCCAAAGAATGGAATCTTGGCATCGGTCTCTTCTTCTCCGCCACTATGTTCATCTTGATCAGCAGTGAGAAGCATGCGCACAGCAGGAATAAATAAGAAGAAGCAGACGATGCCTACGCTCACCAAGTTATCGCGAGGTGAAACATGTTTAGCAATAGATCCACCTAAAACCGTTGTTGCAAATGCCCCTGATGACCACAGGGCATGAAATGAGGACATTACTCGACGCCCCAAAAGCTTTTCAATCACAACAGCTTGTGTATTAGATGCGATATCCATACTGGAATATCCAATACCCATGATGAATAGACCGAAAATTAATGTAATAGGAGATGTTGAAAAACCCATCAAAATCAACCCAATAGGCATGATGATGATTGCAACGCGAATCACTGCCTTTGTGCCATAGGAATGCACTAAGCGTCCAGCTAACTGCGCTCCTAGGATTGCTCCAATAGTGCTTGCAATAAGGATTAATCCCAACTGTCCGTTATTTAAACCATTGGCATCACGAATCTCAGGAATACGAGCAACCCAGGCCATAGAGACAACACCCATAAAGAAAAAGGTTGCCAAAAGCCCCTTACGCGCACGCGTTGCACTATTTAATAAATCACTGCTCATAAGATGATAACCGTAACTGAGAATGCCCTATTAGTCTGCTTACACTCCCCCGTTATCCTTCAGGTACTTCCAACTCTAAAAAGCCTTCAGCGATATAGAATCAAACCCATACCAACCCAACAAGGAGCTCCCCGTGGACAACATCACAGCCTTCAATAATCACCTTCCAGTCAAGGTCCGCTTTGGAGAAGGTGTTGCGCAAACGTTGCCAGCAGTTGTTGCAGAACTTGGTGCAAGCAAAGTCTTTTTGATGGTTGATAAAGATATTGAGAAGTTCAATCCTGCGGCAGCAAAGCTCATCGATCAGATGAAGGCAGCCCCTGGCATCACCGTTACTGTCTTTGAAAAGCCTGCAGGTGAGCCAACTATTCAAATGGTCGATGATTCAATCGCAGCACTTAAGGCTGCAGGCTCTGATGTTGTTGTTGCACTCGGTGGTGGCTCAATTATTGACACAGCTAAAGCTGCCCGTCTTTGCGCCCAACTCAACTGCACATTCCGTGAATTCCAATCAAAGCCACCGCTTTATCCAGCACCAACGCTCCCACTTGTTGCACTGCCAACATCTGCTGGAACTGGCTCTGAAGTATCTGGTGGCTCGGTTATCTCAGATCCAGAAGCAGGTCGCAAAGCAGGTATTGCTAATGGAAACCTTCGCGCGCAAGTTGCACTCGTTGATCCAGTTCTCACATATTCAATGCCACCATCAATGACTGCCAACACTGGCATCGACGCTCTTGCTCAAGCGATTGCAGGAATCATCGCCAAGTGCTCAACACCTATTGGAGATGCAATCGGTTATGAAGCAGTGCGCATGATGACTCCAGCGTTAGTTGCTGCCTTTAAAGATGGCAATGACAAAGTTGCTCGCGCTGGGATGGCATCAGGCAGCATGATGGCTGGTCTAACAATGAACATCTCTGACTGCACAGCAGAACACTCACTAGGCCAGGCAATCGGTGGCTTAAAGCATGTTCCACACGGTCTAACAATTGGCTTAGTTCTAGTTGAAACACTGACCCGCGAAGCAAAGATTGTGCCTGAAAAGATGGAGCGCGTTGCAGATGCGATGGGCGTGCCACAAGATGGCACTAAGGATGGATCTCGCTGCGTGAACGCTGTGAGAAAAATCCTGGCCCAGCTGCAATTCCCTGTGCTTTCATCCCTTGGCTTTGTTGAAGGCGACATTGATGAACTAGCTGAAATCGCACTTAAAGACTTCTTTATTACACAGGCTCCAAAGCCATGGAGCAAGGCCGAAGTAGTGGATGCATTTATGTCAGCCCTTAAATTAGAAAACCGTGTTGCATAGACAGTGGAAGAAGTTCTTAATAACCCTTCAGTTATCCGTGTAACTGCCCTGCTCAAAGAGCTGGGTTGTTCTGGTGAAGTAACAATCCTCTCTGACTCTGCCCGCACAGCACTCGATGCCGCTAATGCTCTTGGCATTGAAGTGGGACAAGTGGCATCCTCTATTGTTTTTAAACTCCCCAGTGGCAATCCACTGCTAGTCATTACTAGCGGGCGCCATCGTGTTGATACCGAACTAGTGGCTAAAAACTTAGGTGTTGAAAAACTTCACCGCGCTGATGCTGACTTTGTGAAAAACGCCTCAGGCTTTTCCATCGGTGGCGTCTCCCCTGTTGGCTGGGTGAACAAGCCAGAGATCACTTTAATTGATCAAGCACTCAATGATTACGACGTGGCTTGGGCTGCAGCTGGTCACCCACATTCTGTTTATCCAACGTCTTTTGAAGAGCTAGCACGAGTAACGGGTGCTATGCCGATGGTTGTTGGGGACTAACTATGAATACTTTAGGAATGGTTGCCCTTGTTGTTGATGACTATGACGTGGCTATTTCTCACTACGTTAATGATCTTGGTTTCACTCTCATTGAAGACACAGTCCTGTCTCCTGAAAAGCGCTGGGTGGTAGTTGCACCAAGCTCACAAGGTGCTCAGATTTTGCTGGCAAAGGCTGCTAATGAGGCACAGGTAGCAGCAATAGGTAATTCAACTGGTGGTCGAGTGGGATTTTTTATGTATACAACCAATTTCAACGAGACGTATGCAAGCTATAAATCTAAGGGTATTGAGTTCATTGAAACTCCCCGCCAAGAGGAATACGGTCAGGTTGTGGTTTTCAAAGACAACTATGGAAATAAGTGGGATTTAATTGAACAGAAATAGCGATGCCTCCAAGGCAAGGATTTTTGAGTGGCTAGGTGTTACAACGGCCATTGTTTATTCACTTCTAGTTGCTGCCAATATCGGAGCTGAGTTCATTGGTTTCACATTGCTTCTCACATCCTCTGCCCTGATTGGTATCTGGGCATACCTTGGAAAACACAAAGGAATTCTCTTCTTGCAGTTCTTCTATGCAGCTGCAGGCATTATCGGAATGATTCGCTGGTTTTAAATGATCATTGCCTACTTCTGGACAATTACTCCTAGCCGTATTCCCTTTGCGATAGTTGCAATGGCTATGGATCGATTTGTTTTGCGTTTATCCAAAAACGTTGGCTTTTTTAAATCACTTGGCACGGGCAAAGGTGAGACATTCACACCTGCAGATGCCAACGCACTGCGCTGGGGTTTGATTGCACAAGTGCAAGACATTGACACCTTTGATCAATCTTTTGTTGTGAAGCAGTGGCGCAAGAACAGTGTGAGCGAATTTCGCGCCGTTCTTGAACCAATCTCATCTCATGGTCAATGGGCAAAGCAGGAGCCATTTATTGCAACGGCAAAAGATTGGACAGGTCCTGTCGCAGCGATTACACGGGCGCGTATTAAATGGCATCAAAACTTTCGCTTCTGGAGCTCTGTGCCTCCTGTAACAATGTCATTAAAATCAGCTCCTGGATTGATATCTGCCATTGGAATTGGTGAAGCACCTATTGGTTTGCAGGGCACTTTTTCATTGTGGGAGTCTGGCGCGGCTATTAAGAATTTTGCATACAAAGGCGCAGCCCACCAAAAGGCGATTGCAGACACAAGTACCTATAACTGGTATTCAGAAGAGCTCTTTGCACGCTTTGCGCTCAAGGATATTCGCGGTTCGATTAATAGTTAAGTAGTCATATAGGGCAGACTTAAGCCATGTCGATCCGTCATTACACTCCAAGACGGCGCCGCCATGGGCAATTATCGCCTCGCGTAAATGGGCTACTGAACTCTGTTGTTGCCATCGCAATTCTGCTTCAAGTCATCTATCCATTAGTGGATGGTGAAGTATTGAGATTGCTCACAATCAATGTAGTTTATTGGGGCGCAGGTGCGATGTTGTTACACGCACTTCTTGCATATGGCACCCGCTATGCCATCACTTACTTTTTCTTTACTTTCTTCTTCGCCCTCACCATCGAACATGTTGGAGTGGTATCACAATGGCCTTTTGGCAACTACTCATACTCTGGTGATTTAGGTTTAAAGATCTTTGAAGTTCCTCTCGTTGTTCCATTTGCTTGGATCATGATGGCGCACCCAGTGCTAACTGCAGCCCGCCGCATTGCAGGTAATTGGGTATTTCTCTATGGTGGATTTGCTCTTGCTGCATGGGATTTATTTTTAGATCCCATGATGGTGGTAGAGGGTCGTTGGACCTGGGTTGTCACCGGGGCACATGTTCCCTTTCAACCTGAGATCCCTTTATCTAATACTTTTGGTTGGTTACTCAGTGGAATGTTTTTAATCGGCGTATTGCATCTGATTACCCCTCGCGATAAGCGAAAGGGTGGCGCCACATTTCTTACCACCGACGCATTCCTGTTGTGGACGTTGTTCTCAGGAATTATTAGCAACTTATTCTTCTTCAGCCGTCCAGGTATTGCCTTCTTTGCCGGAGCTATCTTTGGAATCATCCTTGCCCCTTACTTCTTCAACCGCTGGTTAGGACGCCCTTAGATTCCATGGATTACCTCTTAGCAATTCCAGCAGGTTTTATCCTTTTCATCTCATTGATCAACTTCCTCACTATCCGCACGCCTAACAAATCCTCTCAAATTAAAGAGTCAATCTCTGTAGTTGTCCCCCTGCGCAATGAAGCTAAAAACGTTGCAGAACTTGTTGCCTCACTTCACAATCAAAAGAATCTGTCTCATATTGAGTTTCTGCTTCTAGATGATAACTCTGAAGATGAAACTCTGGCCTTATTACAACAACACACTTTGGGGTTAACAAACTTTCAGATAGTGAGCGGAACTACGCTGCCACAAGGCTGGATTGGCAAAACCTGGGCATTACAGCAACTCGTTGAAAGATCTAGTGGTGAAATTATTATCTCGATTGATGCCGATGTGCGATTGGTTCCAGATGCAATTAGTAAGGCAGTTACATTATTAAAGAAGGCTCAATTGGACTTCCTCTCCCCTTATCCAAAACAGCTGGCATATAGCTGGTCTGAAAGGCTCATTCAGCCGCTATTGCAATGGTCTTGGATGTCCACAGTTATCTTGAGAGTTGCGGAGAAAAGCTCACTCGCATCAACGGTTGTGGCGAACGGGCAGTTCTTTGTTGTGAGAAAAGCTGCATTGGATCAAGTGAGTGGCTATGAATCAGTGCGCAATAAAGTCTTAGATGATGTCGTTCTTGCTAGATCTCTTGTTAAGAATGGTTCGCATGGCTGCGTGGCCAATGGAGCAACAATTGCATCCACGCGCATGTATTCATCCTGGAGAGAAATTCAGGCTGGATATGGCAAGTCTTTGCACGCAGCATTTGGTTCAGTCCTTGGGTCAGGCATCGCAATCGTATTTGTGTTTTTAACCGGTATAGCACCTCTCATTGCAGGCATCACAGGTTCTACAATTGGTTGGTATGCATTCGGCGCAGTTACTCTTACGCGCACCATGAGTGCAATCAAAGTAGGTAAGAGTGGACTAGATGCGATTTTGCACCCCATTTCATCAGCACTTCTTATCTACTTAATCATTTACTCTTGGATGATGCGCGGTCAGGTGCAATGGAAAGGCCGCACATTATGAAGATAGCTGTTATTGGCGCAGGTATGGGCGGCATGATGTCAGCTGCACGCTTAGCTAAAGCTGGCCATGAAGTGAGTTTGTATGAGGCATCAGATCGTGTCGGTGGAAAACTACACACTGAATGGATTGGCAAAGTTGCCTTTGATACAGGTCCATCTCTTTTGACTCTGCCTGCGGTCTATAAAGATTTCTTTGCGCGCACTGGCAAACATCTAGGTCTGTTATGTGAAATACAGGCTGTTGATCCATCTTTTGATTATCACTTCGCAGATGGCACAAGCGTTAAGTTTGCCAACCTATCCAGGTATCACACGCTCAATAATCTACGTGCTGCCTATGGCGAACCTGTAGCACGACAATGGGATCAGCTCATGCGCAGAGCTGAAAAGATGTGGGATGTTTCGCGTGTGCCATTTATTGAAAGTGAACTTCGCTCTCCTTTTTCTCTACTCAAGCGCTTTTCACTCATAAGAGATCTTAAAATAATCGCCCCGTGGAAAACTTTAAGAGACATCGCTACTCAAGAACTCTCTGATGAACATCTTCGAAACATCCTAGATCGCTATGCAACCTATAGCGGCTCTGATCCACGCAGGGCACCTGCAGTTCTTTCCACCATTGCCTACGTTGAAGAATCATTCGGTGCTTGGCATATCAAAGGTGGCCTTGGAACGCTAGCAACTCTGGTGCATGAGCGAGCAGAGAAAGTGGGAGTCACTTTTCACCTTAACTCCCCTGTTGCTTCCATTGATGTTAAAAAGGGTAAGGCTAAGGGAATTACTTTAGATAGCGGTGAAGTAATTGAAGCTGATGCAGTTATTGCTAACGCTGATGCCTCACTGATCTATAACGTGCTAATAAAGGGAAAAATTAGAAAGATTAAGAAGGTGCGAAAGAATATTGCGAAGGCTGATGCCTCTTTAGCTGGATTTTCACTACTTCTTGGGATACGAAAGGATGGATCTGCCCCACTTAATCACCACACTGTTCTTTTCCCGAAAGATTATGACGCAGAGTTTGACGCGATATTTACCCACAAGCAGCCCGTTGCAGAGCCCACTATCTATATCTGCGCTCCTGGTGATGCTGCGATGTCTAAAGATGAACTACTAGAAGGATGGTTTGTTCTAGTTAACGCGCCTGCCCACGGCGCCGAAAGCTTTGATTGGAATGATGCTGAGTTTGCTCGCAAATACGCCAACACAATTATTGATCAGATAGAAGCGCGTGGGATCCCAGTTCGCTCTCGCCTTGAATCAATGACGATGAGAACTCCTGCTGATTTAGAAAACGCTGTGAGAGCACCTGGAGGATCCATCTATGGAACTTCAAGTAATGGTGCGCGCGCAGCCTTTATGCGCACTAAGAACCGCTCGCCTATTAAATCTTTGTATTGTGTTGGTGGTTCGGCCCATCCTGGTGGCGGATTACCTTTAGTTGGCTTGAGTGCTGAGATGGTTGCTAATGCAATTGGGAGCGCGCAAAGCGGACAACCATTAAAAAGCCACTAATTTGAAGTGCTAGGAAAGCAACAGAGAGCACATAAACTCCTGGAAGATTTAACTGCCACATAATTAAAACTACAAACAAGAATGATGCCCGAACTGGGCGCTCAGCTGGTGTGACAACACCAATATCTGCAATACCGAGTGAAACTAACTTTGCTCGTGCATATTCTTGGAAAGATGCAACGCTCCATAAAGTTATTACTAACCATGCTGGAACACCGATGACATAGAGGGCGTAGAGCCAAAATGCTTCACTGACACGATCAACTACAGAATCAAGGGTTGCACCCCATGAACTTTGGCGCTTTTGAAATATAGCGACGCTGCCATCAATGCCATCACAGAAAAGTGAGAAAACAAGAAAGAGAACTGCCCACCATGAGGTTGCTGTTAAAGCTGTGGCAGCTGCTGCGACAAGTCCTAACATCGTTAGCACGTTTGGTGAAATGCGGAGCAACGTTGCAACCAGCCCGCAGCGATAAGAGATATTGAGCCACCAAGCAACAACGCCAGTTACTGGGGCATCGTTATGTAACGAACTCCATGTAGCGGTGAACTCTTGCTTACTGAGCATTTTCTCTCTTCCTTTTCTGGCTTTGCAGTATTCATAGTATAGAAGTGCAGGCTCGCTAGAGCGGCAAGAATGGTAAAGAGAACTGGGTGAGAGTACCTTTACGCTGTGAGTTCAGCGACCAAGTCAGAGTTACAAGAGACACGCGATTGCGTAGAGATTGAACTCACTCAATTTATGCGTGATCAGAGCTCGTATCTGCTTTCAATCTCACCTGAACTACAACCAGTTTCTTCCGCTCTCTCCTCATTTTTATTAGATAGCGGCAAGCGTTTGCGTCCTTTATTTGCCTACGCCGGAATCAAAAGTGCAGGCGGATCTTTAACTCCAGCAAATACTAAAGCCATTTCTTCACTTGAACTATTACAAGCATGTGCTCTGATTCATGATGATCTGATGGATGGTTCTGACACACGTCGCGGTAAGCCATCTATCCATCGCCACTTTGAATCAATCCATGTGCAAGATGAGTTAGAAGGTTTTGCACCTGCCTACGGTTTAGGCTCTGCAGTTTTACTCGGTGACTTAGCCCTTGTTTGGTCAAACCAACTTCTTAACACTTCAGGAATTTCAACTGAGCAACTTCGCCGCGTCATGCCGATCTTTGATGAGATGCGTGTTGAGCTAATGGCTGGACAGTTCTTAGATATTCATGAACAAACACAGAAGAACACAGATCTTGCTCGATCAGTCAAGATTGCTCGCTACAAATCCGGCAAATACACAATTGAGCGACCATTGCACATGGGAGCAGTCTTAGCCGGGGATGCATCACCGGCATTGCTCGCAGCTCTTTCTGAGTATGGATTACCTCTAGGAGAGGCATTCCAATTCCGTGATGACTTGCTCGGGGTCTTTGGTGATCCATCCGTTACAGGAAAACCTGCCGGCGATGACCTGCGTGAAGGAAAGCGCACAGCCCTTATCGCAATGGCCGATGCCAAAAGCACAGATGCCATGAAGGCCGAGAGCCGTAAATACTTTGGGAAAAACGATATCGATGAAAAAGGTGTGGCGATCTTGCAGGAGATGATTGTTTCAACAGGCGCAAAGGTACAACTTGAATCTATGATTGAGGAATTAACCTCAAAGGCATTGAAAGCTATTGAAAATCCAGTACTCGATAACGCTGGACGCGATTTACTCAATGAGCTAGCCCTGATTGCAACGAAGCGGAGTATGTAAATGGTTGCCCGAGTTAAAGGCCCCACCGATCACGTCGTAATCGTTGGCGCAGGCCTTGCAGGTTTAAGTGCTGCATTGCGTCTTGCAGGAGCTGGTCGAAAAGTAACTGTATTAGAGCGCGAAAGTGTTCCTGGTGGGCGAAATGGCCTACTCAAAAAGGATGGTTACTCCTTTGATACTGGACCATCAGTTCTAACAATGCCATCACTGATCAATGATGCATTCAACTGCGTGGGCGAAGATATGAAAGATTGGTTGGAGTTAACGCCCCTCACACCGCTCTATCGCGCTTTCTATGCCGATGGTTCACAGCTAGATGTTCACGCAGATACTAATGAGATGGAAGCAGAGATTGCTAAACACATTAGTAGCAGCGAAGCTGCTGGCTATCGCAGATACGTAGAATTTGTTACAAAGTTGTATAAGTATGAGATGAATGATTTTATCGATAGAAATATCGATAGTCCTTTGAACTTGCTCACACCAAACCTTGCCCGCTTAATCGCACTCGGAGGCTTTCGCAGACTCTCTCCTAAAGTAAATCAATTTATGAAGGACCCACGCCTACAAAAGGTTTATTCATTCCAGGCGATGTATGCAGGTGTGAGTCCACAACAGGCTCTAGCTATCTATGCAGTGATTGCATACATGGACTCAGTTAATGGAGTCTTCTTCCCTAAGGGTGGAATGCATGCTGTGCCAAGAGCGCTAGCTGCAGCTGCTGAAAAACACGGTGTGGTATTTAAATACAACACCACGGTCACAAATGTTGAAGTCAGCAATGGACGCGCAAAAGCAGTCATTACCGAATCTGGTGAGCGCTATGAGTGCGATGCAGTCATTTTGAATCCAGATCTACCTGTTGCCTACCGTGAATTACTGGGTAAATCACCAGTCACAATCAAGCGCCTGAAGTACTCACCATCCTGTGTGACTCTATTAATCGGCTCAAGTAAGAAATATGACTTTGCTGCCCATCACAATATTCACTTTGGCCACTCATGGGATGGCGTCTTTGATGAACTTATTAAGAAGAAGCAGTTAATGAGTGATCCCAGCATCTTGGTTACCGTGCCAACCCATGATGACCCGAATTTAGCTCCTCCTGGAAAGCATTCTTATTATGTTTTGTTCCCAACACCTAACTTAGATAGTGATATCGATTGGAACAAACAAGCTGGGCCATACCGTGATCAAATGATTAAAACCATTGAAGAGCGCGGATACAGCGGCTTTGGTGATTCCATTGAAACTGAAGTCATGACCACTCCCCTTGATTGGAAAAATCAGGGGATGGAGATGGGTGCACCATTTGCTAGCGCACATACATTCTTCCAAACTGGACCATTTAGACCACGCAACATGGCACAAGGAATTGAAAATGTTGTCTTTGCAGGTTCTGGAACACAACCTGGTGTTGGCGTTCCAATGGTTTTGATTTCAGGCCGCCTTGCTGCAGAGAGAATTGTTGGACCAGTTAAGTAAATGAATGAGCTGGAGGCATCCTATGCCGAATGCAAAAGATTAAACTCTCTGCACGGTAAAACATATTATTTAGCCACACTCCTTCTGCCTAAAGCTAAACGAAAATATGTTCACGCCCTTTATGGTTTTGCCCGCTATGCAGATGAAATAGTTGATGATCTTGCATCAACTCTTACTGTGCAGGAGAAGACAGATGCCTTAGGTGTGTGGGGTGAAAAGATTCTGCAGGACCTAAAAACTGGCAAGAGTGATGATGCAATCGGCCGGGCACTCATTGATACGGTCAATACCTTTTCAATCCCCTACGAGCATTTTGAAGCATTCCTGCATTCAATGACTATGGATTTATCTGTGCAGGAATATCAAACCTATGAAGATCTTGTGGAGTATGTCTATGGCTCTGCTGCAGTCATCGGCCTTGAAATGGTGCCAGTGTTGGGTGTGCTTGAAGATGCTGCCTATGAATGTGCCAAGAAGCTCGGTATTGCCTTCCAATTAGCTAACTTCATCCGCGATGTGGGAGAAGATTTAGATCGTGGCCGTATTTATCTACCTATTGCTGAGTTAGCCGAGCACGGTGTCACACGAGAGATGCTTGAAGAGCGAGTTCTTACGCCACAAATCGTAAGCGCACTTAAATTTCAAATTTCCCGTGTGCGCCAACTGCAAGCCGAAGCAACCCCAGGAATTCAAATGCTTGCTGCCTCTAGTCGTCCATGTATTGAAGCTGCGAGTGAATTGTATTGCGGCATTGTTGATGAAGTTGAAAAGATTGGTTATGACATTTTTAACAAGCGTGCCAAGACTTCAACCGCCCGCAGATTACGTGTCTTTATTACCGCTTATCTGAAGCGCCTAGCCGTATCCAATTAGTTAATACGCCAAGAACTAAAGCAAAACCAAAGAGTAAGTCCTCCACTGGAGCCGATGCGATGCGCAGGCCAATAATGGCATCCGGGCTATACATCACAATATTTCTTGAAGTCAGCCACCAATTAGTGAGAAGCTGAAAACCAACAATAATTGCATATGAACTCCAAAAAACTTTGCGCTTAAGCAACTGTGTATTGAAGAGATAGAGATCAAAAGAGATAGCAAAGAGAGCCGCAAAGATTGCGATTTGTGTATAGGTCACTTATAAACCTGCCAATGCTTCTTAACTGTTCGCACGGCTTCAATAGTCATCAGGGCTGCAATGGGCACAACTATGAAGAACAAATACTCTTCTAATGGAATACCGAAAGGGCCATAAATTCCCAGGATCTGGTCTTTATCAAAATACCAGTGGCCATTTGTAATTGCATACTTATCCCATGCGATAAAGAGAAAAGCTACCGGGGCTATGGCTAGAGCAACTCGCTTAAACTGCTTAAGAACTCCGACCTTTAAAAACACTTCTAGCCAAAATGAGCCAATGACGGTGAAAACAATCATTGCTAGATATCCATACTTTTGCACGAGATTACGCTACTCTAAGAACTACGGGAGCCGCATGCGGCTGAGAGGGTTTGAAATTCAAACCGACCGATTGACCCGTCCGGTAATGCGGACGTGGAAAGGAAACTATGTCATTCACCGTTTTTACAGCCTGGGGCTATGAAGTCTCAGCACTTGAATTTATCGCCGCAATTACATCAATTACTGGAGTCTGGCTTGGCACAACCGGAAAGCGCATCACATGGCCGTGGTGGGCACTGAGCAGTGCGCTCTATATGGTCTTCTTTTATCAAGTCGATCTCTTTGCAAGTGCTGCTCTTCAAATAGTTTTTATCATTGCCGCAATCTGGGGTTGGCGCGACTGGGCACCAACTGGTGCAGCCCCTGGCTATATAAATAATCGTCATCGCTTATTCATTGGTGTTGCAACCCTTATCGCAGTTTCAGTTCTTTCCCCACTCTTAGCCCGCGCAGGTGCTGCGGCAACATGGTCTGATGCATTTTTACTCGTTGGTTCACTTGTTGCTCAGATTCTTATGGTTTATCAGAAAGTTGAAGCGTGGGTTCTCTGGCTCATCATTGATTTGGCTGGAACGGTTCAATACGCCTACTTGGGTTATTGGTTCACAGCCGCTTTGTATGCACTCTTCACGCTGGTGGCAATCATTGGTTGGAAGCGCTGGTATGTCCTTAATAGCAATTGATGGCAGAGCCGGTGCTGGTAAGACAACGCTAGCTGCTCGCTTCTTTGATGAGTTATCAATTGATAAAGCCGTTGGAGTCATTCATATGGATGATCTCTATAGCGGTTGGGAAAAGGCGTTGGGTGAGGGATTAACTCAAACCTTAGAATCAATTGTGAATGCGCATAACAATAAGGTTGGCCTTGAAATAGATATTTTCAACTGGAAGTCAATGTCTTTTGATTCAAAGGCGATGATAAATCCTGTTGATATCTTGATTTTAGAAGGCGTAGGCGCTGGACAAAAAGTAGTGCGAAATGCTGGTGCAACCCTGTATTGGCTAGATATCGATGCTGACGTTGGAATACAACGGGTATTGAATCGAGATGGCAATCAGATTGCACCGCAGATGAAGCAGTGGCAAATTGCGCAAGAGATTCATTTCATGGCAGATAAGACACGCGAAAACGCGGAACACATTCAAAGCTCATAAGCTTTAAAGCCCTAAAATCGGCTATATGTCAGATCTATCGGGTGAGCTCATTGATGGGCGCTATCAACTCACCCGCCAGGTCGCCAATGGTGGAATGGCCAGCGTCTATGAGGCTATCGATACCCGCTTAGATCGAAAAGTTGCAGTAAAGATTATGCATCCCCATTTAGCCCAAGATGAATCTTTCGTTAACCGTTTCATTAGAGAAGCTAAAGCTGCTGCTGCACTTTCACATCCCAATATCGTTGCAGTGCAGGACCAAGGGTGGAATCAAAACGGAGTACCTGCCGTCTTTATTGTTATGGAGTTGATCGAAGGTCACACACTTCGTGAATATTTAAATGAGCGTGGAAGATTTGAAATTAAAGATGCGATTAACTACCTCACACCAATCCTTAGCGCTCTAGCTGCCGCCCATGATTTGGGGATTGTCCACCGTGATATGAAACCTGAAAATATTTTGATCTCCAAAGAGGGTCGAGTGAAGATTGCAGATTTTGGTTTAGCTCGAGGTGAACTCATTGGATCAACCATGACCGCCGAATCCAGCGTCATCTTGGGATCTGTTTCATATCTCTCGCCTGAGCAAGTACAACGCGGTGTTGCAGATTCAAGAAGTGATGTCTATGCCGTTGGCATCGTGGCTTTTGAAATGCTTACAGGTGAAAAACCCTTCCAAGCTGACTCCCCCATCCAAATCGCTTACATGCACGTTAATCAAGAGATTCCATCACTTCGCACGAAGCGCAAAGATGTTCCAGAAGCCTTAGATGAATTGATTCTTCAAGCTACCAACCGTGATCCAGATAAGCGTCCCCGCACAGCTGGTGATTTCCTCAAGGCTCTGGAATCCATCCAGAACGAGATTGATCCTAAAACCAATCAGATGAAGTTAGCTCTTGATCTTCCGATGGAGCCTATTAAGGAAAAGCCACGTGGCAAAGTGAAGAAGGCGGTTGAGGAAGAAAAAGAAGAAAGTATTGAAGTAAAAGAAACTACCCAAGAGATTAGGGCTGCAAAGGAAAAGAAAAAGAAGGCCAGCAAACGCGTGCGGCGCAACCGTAAAGTTGCAATCATTCTTGCCATAGCTCTAGGTGTCGGCGGTTGGTACACATTAGTTGGACCAGGTTCACGTGTAGTTGTGCCATCGGTAGTAGGTGGCACATATGACCAAGCTCTTTCCACTCTTACACCTCTTGGTTTAACTACAATGATTTTAGAGAAGCGCTTTGATGAAGATATTGCTAAAGGTGCCATCATTGAAACAGATCCCCCAGGTGGGGGACGTGTGGACTCAGGTGGTGAAGTTAAGCTAATCGTCTCCAAAGGACCAGAGCGATACATCATTCCTTCCGTAACTGGACTCACACCAGAGGCTGCCACAACTGCCCTCGAGAAATTCCCATTGATACTTGGCACAAACAGTGAAGTATTTAATAAAGAGATTCCTAAAGGTTTTGTCATCTCGGCAAAGCCTGAATCAGGCACAGAGGTCAAACGTGACACCCCAGTCTCACTTGTCATTAGTAAAGGTATTGAGACTGTGGCACTTGTTTCTTATTCAGGTAAGAGTGGAGAACAAGCGCTCAATGAATTAAATGATCTTGGCTTTGACGTTGAATCTACTTATGTCTTTAATGAAAAGATTTTATCTGGTGTTGTTATCTCTCAAACTCCAGCCGGTGTGGATGTAGCGCCAAAGGGATCAACTGTGTCGCTAGTTGTCTCTAAGGGTTCACAGTATGTATTTATCCCTAACGTCTTTTCCTTGGATCAAATCAAAGCAACTCAAACCTTGCAGGATCTGCAGCTCAAGGTAGTTGTCAAGAAACTAGGAACTAAGAAGGTAAAGAAGGTTACAAATATCTCTCCAAAGGTGGGCAGCAAAGTTAAACGTGGCAGCGTGGTCACAATTACCGTAGGGTAAGCCAATGCCTACGGAGTCTAAGAAGCCACGCATTGGTGCCCACGTCCCAACAACTGGCGGAATGGCAAAGCGCTCCATTGAATATGCCCAAGAGATTGGCGCAAGTGCAATTCAAGTTTTTGCATCAAGTCCACGTATGTGGGCAATGCCTGCGGCAAAGCCTGAACTGGATGAGGCTTATAAAATCAAAGCAGCAGAGATGGATCTTGAAACTTATGTCCATGCTCCCTTTCTAATTAACTTGGGCTCACCCACTGAAGCCACATACATCAACTCATTAGCTTCAACTAAATATTCGCTCCAGCGCGCTGCAGATATCGGAGCGTTAGGCGCAGTTATTCACACAGGCTCTGCGGTGGATGTTAACCATGTAGAAAAAGCATGGAAGCAGATTCATGAAGGCATGATGCCCATCCTTAACGCTCTGCCCGATGATGCGCCTTATTTGTTACTAGAACCAACTGCAGGACAAGGCCAATCATTGGTCAAGAAGCTCGATGATCTAGAAAACTACTTAAAAGCGCTTGAGTATCACCCAAAGGTTGCTATCTGTCTTGATACCTGTCACGTATTTGCTGCAGGTCACGATATTTCTATAAAGGGCGGCATGACTGCCACTATTGATTTGCTCGTCCAAATCGCTGGGGTTGAGCGTTTCCAATTAGTCCATGCCAACGACTCGATGGATGTGTGCGGAGCACTTAAAGATCGCCACCAAAACATTGGTGATGGCCACATTGGAGTAGAACCATTTGCTGAACTTCTTGCTCATCCAGCTATTGCTAACGCTCCTTTGATTCTAGAAACACCGGGCTTGGAGGCAAAACACAAGCCTGAAGTTGCGCTACTGAAGAAGCTACGAGATAAAAAGTGAGTGAAGCAAAACATTTATTCAAGATGAAGCTTGCCCCGTGGGCCCTTCTCACCGTTGCAATGGCTTGGGGCTGGGCTTTTGTGATCATGAAGGATGCAATTCAGCGCCAGAGCGTTAACAATTTTCTTTTCACCAGATTTTTACTCGCAACAGTTGTTATGGTGCTCATTCGCCCACAAGTTTTAAAACTGCTCAATAAGGATCTCCTCCTACGTGCTGGATCTGCCGGTGTTTTCTTGGGCTTTGGTTACATCTTCCAAACACTTGGACTTGCCCGCACCGGAGCTGCAATTACAGGTTTTGTCACCGGACTTTATGTAGTTCTCACTCCACTCTTTGCCTGGTTATTTTTGAAAGAGAAGATTAATAGATTCACTTGGAGCTGCATCGCAGTTGCAACTGTTGGCCTTGGCTTCTTATCAATACATGGATTTTCTGTTGGAATCGGTGAACTTCTAGTCTTTATTAGTGCAATCTTCTACGCCTGCCACATCATTGCCTTGAGCAAGTGGAGCTCGGGCCGAGATGTTTATGCCATGACGGTGGTGCAGCTATTTATGTGTGCTCTGCTCGCTGGCATCGCATCAATTCCAGAAGGTTATTCACCGCCGCCTGATACAAGTGTGTGGGGTGTTGTCATATTCACGGCAGTCTTTGCAACTGCAATTGCCTTCATCATTCAGACGTGGGCCCAAGCACATATGAGCCCAACTAAGGTAGCGGTCATTTTGACGATGGAAGTTGTCTTTGCCGCAGTCTTTGCAATCATCTTTGGCGGTGAGCGCTTAACACTGCAGAGTGCACTCGGTGGAGTCCTTGTAGTTACTGCTATGTATTTGATTGTTATTAAAGAATCAAAGTAGGCTCACTACTATGGCAATCGATCTTCGCTCTGACACAGTCACCCGCCCATCACAAGCGATGCGTGAGGCAATTGCTTCAGCACCAGTTGGCGATGATGTATATAGCGATGATCCAACCGTTAACTCTCTTGAAGAAAGAGTTGCTGCGATGTTTGGCAAAGAGGCTGGCCTCTTCACACCAACGGGCTCACTTGCAAATCAATTAGCAATTCGTATGTTGGTTAATCCTGGCGAAGAGATTATTGCCGAGACAAATTCACACATCGTTCGCGCAGAACTTGGCGCAGCGGCAGTCTTTAGCGGAATTACGACCCGCACGTGGCCAGCAACCCATGGACTACTAAAAGCTGCTGATGCACTTGAAATTGCCCGCCCAGATTCTGGCCCCTATCTAGTTTCAACTACTGCTATTGCTGTTGAAAACACCCATAACTTTGGTGGCGGAACTGTGCAGCCACTTGATGAAATTAAAGCCCTTCGCAAAGGGGCAGATGCAATGGGATTAGCCCTTCACTTAGATGGTGCCCGTATTTGGAATGCACACGTTGCAAGTGAAGTTTCCTTTATCGAATATGGAAAATACTTTGACACCATCAGCGTCTGTTTATCTAAAGGTTTAGGTGCACCTATTGGTTCAGTCATGCTTTCAACTAAGGAGCGCGTTACAAAGGCACGTGTGTGGCGCAAGCGTTATGGCGCCGGTATGAGACAAGTGGGATTACTTGCTGCTGGTGCTCACTATGCACTCGATAACAACATTGATCGCTTAGCCGAAGATCATCGCCGGGCTAAAGAGATTGCTGTTGCAATTGCCGCCATTGATTCTTCACTCATTGACCCAACAACGGTTCAAACAAATATCGTGGGATTAGATCTAGCTCACCTACCTATAACGGCTGCAGAACTAGCAACACGCTGTCGTGAAAAGGGTTTGTGGATTAGCGCACTGGGTCCAAAGTATGCGCGCCTTGTAACTCACTTAGATTTTGATGATGCTCAATGCACAGAAGCAATTGAGATTTTAAAGATAGCCCTCGTGGCGTAATAGCCACTCTTTCTTATTAACTCCGTAAGCATAATTTCCTAGCGCTCCCCCAGTTTTAACAACGCGATGGCATGGAACAACCAACATAATGGCGTTATTGGCACATGCACTACCTGCTGCGCGCACTGCCGCTGCAGATCCAGCGCGCTCGGCAATATCAGAGTAGGAGAGAACTTTGCCGCCAGAGATCTTGCGCATGGCCTTCCAAGCAGCTTGTGAAAATGGAGCACCTGGTTGGCTGACTTTAATTCCGTTGATTGCGCTGATATCACCATCAAAATAATCATTGATTAAATCACTAATAACGGGAATGGATTTAACAATCTTTATATCTTTGCCAGCTTTAAAAGCGCTGATAGTTGAAAGGTTTGCACCAATTAAAATCTGATCATCAGCTAGAAGATTCAGATTTCCCACAGGTGTCTTATGGGTAGTTATTAAAAACGTCACAAGGAGAAAATTAGCGGTCGCGCAACATCTCAGCAACTAGGAAGGCTAGCTCTAGAGACTGAGAGTGGTTCAGGCGCGGATCACATGCAGTTTCATAGCGTGAGGCAAGATCCTCATGTGAAATCTGCTCGCCACCACCAACGCACTCAGTGACATCATCACCAGTGAGTTCGATATGGATTCCACCAGGATGAGTTCCGAGTGCTTTGTGGACCTCAAAGAATCCTTTAACTTCATCCATAACATCATCAAATTTACGGGTCTTATAGCCAGTTGGTGCTTCATAAGTATTGCCATGCATGGGATCGCAGACCCACAAAACCTTTGCACCAGATTTAGTAACGCCATCAACTAGAGCAGGTAGGGCTTCGCGAATCTTTCCTGCGCCCATGCGTGTAATAAAAGTAATACGCCCTGGTTCGCGGTTGGGATCTAACTTGTCAATTAAAGCAAGTGCGTCATCGACGGTGGACTTAGGTCCAAGCTTGATGCCGATTGGATTTCGAACCTTAGAAGCAAAGTCAACGTGTGCACCATCTAGTTGACGTGTGCGCTCACCAATCCAGATGAAGTGGCCTGACACATCATATGGATTACCTGTGCGTGAATCGATACGTGTGAGCGCCTTCTCGTACTCCAGAATGAGCGCTTCATGGCTTGAGAAGAAATCAACTGATTTAAATGATTCAGGATCTACTCCTGCAGATTTCATAAATGAGAGTGCACGGCCAATTTCACTTGCCATCTTTTCATAGCGCTCCCCCACTGAAGAGTCGCGGATGAAGCCCTTGTTCCATTCATGCACCTGCCGCAGATCAGCAAAACCACCTTGTGTGAAGGCACGAACTAAGTTCAGAGTTGAAGCTGAAGTGTTGTAAACACGCACTAGACGATGAGGATCTGGTGTGCGAGAGCTTTCAGTAAATTCAATGCCGTTCACAGCATCTCCGCGATAAGCAGGAAGTGTTACATCCCCACGGGTCTCCATGTCATTAGAGCGTGGCTTAGCAAATTGGCCCGCCATGCGTCCGACCTTAACGACCGGCAATGATGAGTAGTACTGCAAAACTGCAGCCATCTGCAAAATAGTCTTAATACGGTTTCTAATTGAATCAGCTGTTGCTGCAGCAAATGTCTCTGCGCAATCTCCACCTTGTAACCAAAAAGCTTTTCCCTCTGCGGCAAGTGCAATGCGTGCCTTTAAATCATCACATTCACCAGCAAAGACAAGTGGTGGAAATGATTTAAGTTCAGCAACTGCTGATTTAATCGCAGCGCCCTCTGGACCACCAGGCCACTGTGGTTGCTGGGCAGCCACAAGACCAGGCGTGAAGAGATTATCTAGAGGAGAAGTCATGGGATAAGAATAGAGAATCAATTGATAATCGCGTACCGCAATTATCCGAAGAAGATCTCTGACTCCTTATAGCGCTCTAGGGGAACGAGTTTGAGCTGTTCTGTGGCAGATACCAGCGGCACACGCACGATATCGGTGCCGTGAAGTGCAACCATCTTGCCCCAGTCACCTTCATGAGCGGCAGTGATTGCATGTAGACCAAATCGTGTAGCTAGAACACGGTCAAATGCTGTTGGAGATCCACCACGTTGGATGTGACCCAAAACAGATGTGCGTGCTTCTTTGCCTGTGCGTGCTTCAATTTCACTCGCAAGCCAATCACCTATACCTGAAAGCTTCACGTGACCAAATGAATCAAGTGTCTGATCTTTCACACTCATGTCGCCATCTTGAGGAATAGCACCTTCAGCAATAACGATAATTGGCGCATAGTGAGATTTGAATCGAGATTCAACCCAATCGCATACCTTCTCAATTGAGAACTTCTGCTCTGGAATCAAAATACAAGCCGCTCCGCCTGCAAGCCCTGAGTGAAGTGCAATCCAGCCAGCATGGCGACCCATTACTTCAACAATCAAGGCACGGTGATGTGACTCTGCTGTTGTGTGTAGACGATCGATTGCCTCAACTGCGATATTGACTGCTGTGTCAAAGCCAAATGTGTAGTCAGTATTGTTCAAATCATTATCAATTGTCTTTGGAACACCAATGACTTTTACGCCAAGTGAATCAAGCTTTGTTGCAACGCCCAATGTATCTTCGCCACCAATTGCAATAAGTGCATCGATTCCAGCTTTAGCCAAGTTGTCCTTAATCTTTTCTACACCACCCTCAATCTTGAAAGGGTTTGTACGAGAAGATCCCAAGATTGTTCCGCCACGAGGCAAGATGCCACGAGTTGTTTCAATATTGAGAGGCATTGTTAAGCCCTCTAGTGGACCCTTCCAACCATCACGGAAACCAACAAATTCATGTCCGTACTCTTTTACGCCTTTACGAACTACGGCGCGAATCACAGCATTTAGACCTGGGCAATCTCCGCCACCAGTTAGCACACCAATACGCATTATTAACTCCATTAAAAAGTAAATGATGAAGGGCTCGAGCTAAGAAAAGCGCCCGGCCTGTGGTCAACGCTGACTGGAACAGTCTAGCCTTGCCACATGGGCAATCAACAAATTATCGTAGGCGTGGATTCATCTACTCAGTCGGTAAAAGTAGTCATGCGCGATGCCCGCACGGGAGCGCTGCTGCGCCAAGGCCGAGCAGCACATCCTGATGGCACAGAAGTTGATCCTATTCATTGGAAAAGCGCCCTAGATAGCGCAATAAAAGATGCAGGTGGATTAGAAGATGTCGAAGCAATTTCTATCGCAGGACAACAACATGGAATGGTCGCACTCGATAACAATGGTGAAGTAATTAGACCAGCGTTGCTATGGAATGACACACGATCTGCCAAAGCTGCCGAAGATTTAAACCGCGAAGAAGGCGGAAATGCTGAGATTGCTCGCAAAGTTGGTTCAGTTTTAGTTGCATCTTTTACTGCATCAAAGCTTCGCTGGATGGCAGATAACGAACCAGAAAATGCAGCACGAGTTGCATCCGTAGCCCTGCCCCATGATTGGCTCTCTTGGCAACTACAAGGCGGTAAAGATTTCTCCACGCTTTTTACAGATCGCAGCGATGCTTCTGGAACTGGCTATTTTGATCCAACAACTTCTCACTACCGTGAAGATATTTTACGTCTAGCACTGCGCCACGACTCAGAACTTCGGTTACCAAGAATCATTGCACCGAACTCTTTTGGCGGAACAACAACAAGTGGAATCCCAATTGCTGCAGGTGCTGGCGATAATGCTGGAGCAGCTCTAGGTGTGCAGGCACAACCAGGAGATGTAGTTGTTTCACTGGGAACATCTGGCACAGCTTTTGCAGTTTCGCAAACTCCTACACATGATGCAACTGGAGCTGTTGCAGGTTTTGCCGATGCAACTGGTCGCTTCTTACCGCTTGTCTGCACATTAAATGCGGCGCGTATTATGGATGCTGCAACAAAGATTCTTGGTAAAACTCATGATGAAGTTGGAGCCCTTGCACTCTCTGCGACCCCAGGTGCTAATGGTTTAACTCTTCTGCCATATTTTGAAGGTGAGCGAACTCCTAACCGCCCAGATGCAACTGGCGTATTTTCTGGAATGAATTTGAATAACTCCAATCAGGCCGATATTGCACGGGCCATGATCGAAGGAATGTTGGCCGGATTAGCCGATGCCGTTGATTCTTTGATTGCACTGGGCGTAAACGTCAATCGCATACTTCTCATCGGAGGAGGCGCAAAGAATCCGGCAATTCCAACAATTGCTAGTGCACTCTTTGGCCGTGAAGTTCTTGTGCCACCGGCCGGAGAATATGTTGCTGATGGCGCAGCTAAACAAGCTGCATGGGCGCTACTAGGAGAAATGCCAACATGGGATCTAGGAAAAGTTCCACATCATCATTCACAAGCAACTCCACATGTAATGGATAAATATCGAACTTTGCGAGATAACACTGCAAATTGGTAGAGTAGGCTCCATGAAGAAATTTGGTTGGGACGCCGTTGCCTCTGCAACCATCAATCACTATCGCACTGTGATTGCATAAATGACCCGTAAATCCTGGATCTTATTCGGCATTGTCGGCTTCTTGTGGGGAATTCCTTATCTACTCATGAAGGTAGCTGTGGCTGATATTCCACCTCCCCTGATTGTTGCTGGTCGCACACTTATTGGTGCTGCAATTTTGATTCCCATTGCAATTAAGAAAAACACATTTAAAGATGCCATTAAGGGCATTAAATATGTAATTCCATACGCTGTTCTTGAAATGGTTGGCCCTTGGATTCTCATAACAAGTGCTGAAAAAGAGATTTCATCCGGTCTAGCTGGACTATTAGTTGCAACGGTGCCTTTCTTTGCATCTATTTTCTCTTCCCTGCGTGGAGATCACAGTGTCTGGCAACCCAAGAGAATCTTTGGTCTAGTTGTTGGCTTTGTTGGAATCGTTGCCTTGGTTGGAATTGAATCTATAACAGGAACCAGCAACCCAAAGGCGATTGCCATGGTGATCCTGGCTGCAATCATGTATGCATATGCAGTTCTTATGATTACGACCAACTTGCCAGGCGTTGATGGAATTGCCATTAATGGTGTGGCTATGGGGCTTACCTGTCTTTTCTACACTCCGATTGCGATTGCCACATGGCCAAGTAATCCAGTTTCAGCAGAAGCAATCGCGGCCCTAGTAGCCCTAGGTGTATTCAGCACTGCAATCGCCTTCATGCTCTTCTTTATTGTTATCGTTGAAATTGGTGTAGCACGCGGTTCATTAACAACCTATATCAACACAGCAGTTGCAGTTGTTCTTGGAATTATCATCTTAGATGAGCCAATTACCTTGGGAATTATCGTGGGTCTACCCATGGTTTTACTGGGATCGTTTTTAGCAAGTCGCAAAGAGAAAGTTTAGCGACGCTCTTCAAAACCTAGCTTGTCTAGCATGCGTGCATCACGCTGCCACTCTTTAGAAACCTTAATATGCAGGCCAAGAAATATCTTGGCAACAAGTGCGCGCTCAATATCTGCTCGTGCTCTGATTCCGATTTCCTTTAATCTTGTTCCTTGATGACCCAGCAGAATTGCGCGCTGCGTGTCACGTTCAACGTGAATAGTTGCATGCACATCATAAAAGGGACGTGATCCTTTTTCTTCTCGCTCACCAAACTCATCAATTGTCACAACAATAGAGTGAGGAAGTTCTTCTCGAACATCTTGCAGCGCAGCTTCTCGAATGAACTCACAAATCAACTGCTCAATTGCTTGATCACTGGTGGTGCCTTCAGGGTAATAAGCAGGTCCTGCAGGAAGCGCTGCTCCAATGAGCGCATTGAGTAAATCAATTTGATCATGAATCGCCGCAGAGACTGGAATGATTTCATCCCACGTAAAGCCTTGAGCTAACTCCATGATCCCGCTTAAGCGAAGGGCCAGCTTTTCCTTAGAGAGTAAATCTGTCTTGGTAATAACTGCAAACTTCTTTGCTCGCGGGTGCTTGGCAATTTCTTGAGCGATGTATGCATCCCCAGCACCTGAGGTCTCATCGGCTGGAATACAGAGAATCACAACATCAACTGAATCCATTGATTGATCAACTACAGCGTTAAGGCGATGGCCTAATAGCGTTTTAGGTTTGTGGACTCCAGGAGTGTCAACTAAAACTGCTTGGAAGTTATCACCATGGACAATGCCTCGGATAGCACTGCGGGTGGTGTTGGGATGATGTGAAGTAATTGCAATCTTGCTTCCAACTAAAGCGTTAATGAGAGTTGATTTACCAACGTTTGGGCGGCCAACAATGGCAACGAAGCCCGAACGGAAATCACTCATAGGCTTATTCTCTCATTGATTTGCGCCTATGAACTCCACAGCATCTGCAACTGATGTGATCAGTTCTGCGGCACGTTCACTAATTAAGCGATGACATCCCTGGCTCATTGCAGAGTTAATCGGTCCTGGAATTGCCATAACTGGGCGAAGTAATTCTGCAGCATCTCGTGCGGTACGAAGAGATCCACTTTGAAAGGCAGCTTCAACCACTAGCGTTGCTTTGGCTATCGATGCAATTAATCGATTGCGAACCAGAAACCTAGAGGGCACCGCGTTCTCATGTGGCATAAGCTCACTTATCAATGCACCATTCACACGCATTTCATCAAAGAGCTTTTGGTTTGATTTTGGATAAGCAACTTCTATCCCCGTTGCCAATACTGCGATAGATCGTCCATTGGCTTGCAACGTTGCACGATGTGCAAAGGAATCAATTCCATATGCTCCCCCACTAATTATCGTCCAGCCTAAATCTGAAAAAGCTCGTGCAAACTCACTAGCAACCTGCGCCCCATAGTTAGTTGGTTTACGTGAGCCAACAATGGCCAATGCTGGAGTTGTGAGTGAATTTGAGTCCCCTGCAACGATTAATCCAATGGGCGGATTAATAAGTTGATTAACTCCTTGCGGCCAATGCTCATGTTCAGGAGTAAGAAACTTGGCTCCCGCTTTCTCAATCTCATAGAGAATTTGGCCAACGTCAGCAGCTCGAATGGAGGTGATGATCGCTTTAGTTTTCTCAGCGGGATATTGCCCTGAAAGTATGGATTCCAAAGTTTTAAGGGGGCCGAACTGCGAAATCTGGGCCGTCCAGAAGAAATGCCCAGGTTCAATGGCGGAGAAAAGAATGGCGCGAGCTTCATAGGGAGTCAGAAAGGCAGGTGTTTGTATATACATAAGGCGCCACGTTAAAACTGGCAGGTGATAAAAACCTTGGGAAAAACTACTGCTTGTGAATAAGTGCAGCTACATTTGAGAAAGATTGGCGGTGTTGTGCACAAGGCCCATGTTCAGTCAGGGCCTGTGTATGAGCAGCGGTGATATATCCCTTATGACCGGCAAAACCGTAGAGCGGAAACTCAGCATCCATTTGACGCATAATGCGATCACGTGTGACTTTTGCGACCACAGATGCAGCGCTAATGCTGACAACTACTTGATCACCTTTCCACACCGCCAAGTTAGGAAAACCTA
>JBBAMY010000002.1:0-11207 GCA_040402235.1 Candidatus Planktophila sp.
ACTGATGCCATGAGATTGCTCTCCTTCTCCGGGCAGGTACGTGCCCGACGGTCCGTGGATGAAGGTGATGGCCCGGGTGGGCCAACGCACGAAGGTTACGCGTAAAGGGGGAAATTGGCCAGGCAGCCTCTGAGGTGCGGTGCCGTATAGTTGGTCACCTAATGGAGTCTCACTCGGTCGGTACGTTATTTGCAGATCTAGCAGTTATTGCTGGCCTTATTGTTCTGGCCTCATTCTTCGTAGCAGCTGAAATCGCCCTCATCTCACTGCGAGATAGCCAAGTTCGAGAAATTGCGACCCGTGGCAAACGTGGCGCTCGCGTTGCAGCCCTAGCCGCACACCCCAACCGATTGCTGGCTGCGGTTCAAATTGGCGTAACTGTCAGCGGCTTTCTCTCTGCCGCCCTTGGAGCTGATCAACTAGGTGATTATGTAATTCCGTGGCTGGAGTCTCTAGGCATTTCCAATGCCTGGAGTACGACTATTTCTCTCATTGGTGTCACTTTAGTGATCGCTTACTTCTCTTTAGTCTTTGGTGAGTTAGTTCCAAAGAGAGTGGCTCTATTTAGGGCTGAAGAGATTGCAATGGCAACGGCGGGAATCATTAATGTCGTTGCAAACATTTTCCGCCCATTGATCTGGCTACTTTCAAAATCTACAGACATTGTTTTGCGCGCATTTGGCATAAATCCTAAAGAGGCACGAAGCCAAATCTCTGAAGAAGAGCTACTAGATCTTGTGGCTGGCCATGCTGCATTAAGTGATGAAGAGCGTGACATTGTTGAAGAAGTTTTTAACGCCTCCGAGCGCCAGATTCATGAGGTCATGGTTCCGCGCACAGAAGTAGATTTTATGGATGTTTCATTCACTGTTGGAAAGGCGATTGAGTTAGCCGTTGATAAAGCCCATTCACGCTATCCAGTCATTCGTGGCTCATCTGATGAAGTGATTGGTTTTATTCACGTGCGAGATCTACTTGATACATCAATAGCCACCAAGGAAACAAAGATAATTGAACTTGTCCGAACCATTATGTTTTTGCCTGGAACAAAAGGAATATTGCCGGCACTTTCTGAGATGCGTAAACAAGGACAACATGTGGCAATCGTCCTAGATGAATACGGTGGCACAGATGGCATCGTGACCCTGGAAGATCTAGTGGAGTGTTTAATCGGTGATATTAGAGATGAATACGATGTCGATGAAACAGATATCGCCGTGGAATCACGCACAGGTGATTTTGAAGTTGATGGCTTGATTTCTATTGAGGATTTGATTGAGCAGACAGGCCTAGAAATTCAAGATGGTCCCTATGAAACCGCCAGTGGCTTTGTTATGCATCATTTAGGTCGAATTCCCAAGGAACATGATGTATTAATGGTTGATGGACTACGAATTACAGTGCTTTCTATGGAGGGTAAGCGCGCTGGAGCGCTATTGATCTCTCGTAGCGCATGATGTGTGAAAGAATTAACGCATGAGCGCCAAGCGGGTTTTATCTGGAATCCAACCAACAAGTGATTCCTTCCACCTAGGCAATTATTTAGGCGCTGTTAAGCAGTGGGTTGAATTACAAGATGACCATGATGCCTTTTATTGCATCGTAGATTTGCATGCCTTAACTGGCGAAATTGAACCGACGCTACTGCGAAAGCGGACGTTGGCATCAGCTGCGCAGTTAATAGCACTTGGAATTTCTCCAGAAAAGTCAACGTTATTTGTTCAGTCACAAGTTCCACAACACAATCAACTCGGTTGGTTAATGGAGTGTATGGCTGGGTTTGGCGAAGCAAGCCGCATGACCCAGTTCAAAGATAAGTCAGCAAAGGGTGGCTCTGATTCTGCGCGCGTTGGGCTTTTCACTTACCCCATGTTGCAAGCTGCAGATATTTTGTTGTATCAAGCCAACTTAGTTCCAGTCGGTGAAGATCAGCGCCAACACATTGAGCTCACTCGAGATTTAGCAGGCCGATTTAATACCCGCTTTGGGCAGACATTTACGATTCCTGAAAACTTTATTTTAAAAACCGCAGCTAAAATCCAAGATCTACAAGAACCATCAGCAAAGATGAGTAAGTCATCAGGCTCTGCCGCAGGTGTTCTTGAGTTAATGGATACCCCAGAATCAAATGCTAAGAAGATTAAGAGCGCGGCAACTGATGCTGGACGTGAAGTTAGATTTGATGAAAAAGAAAAGCCTGGAATTAGTAATTTGCTCACAATTCATAGCACTTTATCTGGCCAATCCATCCCAGATCTTGAAAAAGAGTTTGATGGAAAGGGTTATGGCGACTTTAAAGGCGCAGTGGCTGAGGTTGTTGTTGAATATCTCCGACCAATTCGCGCTAAGGCAATTGATTTGTTGAGCGATGAGAAGCATTTGCTAGATATTTTGCATAACGGGGCTACAAAAGCCCGCGTAGTGGCTTCCCAAACCCTTGAAAAAGCCTATGAAAACCTGGGGATCGTTAAATAACCCAGCAATAGCAGTATCAACTCCAGGTTGAGACTTATCCAAAACGTTACATAGGCCCCTTAAAACCTGAGGGCGAGTATTGAGTTTATTCATGCAAAACTACTAGGCTCAGTTACACACAGAGCTTCTATACCTGCTTTTGGTAGGCGTAGGGGAGCCCCTTGAAGGAGGAAAATTGAAGAAAGTATTTCGTCTCGTAGCAGTTATTGCTGCGGCAACTCTTGCCGCAACTGCATTTATTGCACCATCAGCAACTGCAGCATCAAAGGTAAAAGTTGGACTTGCTTATGACATCGGTGGCCGCGGAGACAAGTCTTTCAATGACTCTGCTGCAGCTGGTCTAGATGCTGCCAAGAAGAAGTTTGGCGTTACTGCTAAAGAAGTAACAGTTACAACTGGTTCAGATTCAGAGCGTGAAGACAAGCTCCGCTTGCTCGCTAAGGCTGGATACAACCCAATCATCGCAGTTGGTTTCTTGTATGCAGGCCCAATTAAGGCCGTCGCAGCAGATTACCCAAACACTCAGTTTGGAATTGTTGATGATGCATCAGTAGATCTTCTCAACGTTGCTGGCCTTATCTTCTCTGAAGAGCAAGGTTCATACCTAGCTGGCGTTGCAGCAGCACTTGCATCAAAGTCAGGAAAAATCGGTTACATCGGTGGAGTTCGTATTCCACTACTACAGAAGTTTGAAGCAGGATTCGTTGCTGGTGTTAAGGCAACAAAGAAGTCTGCAACTGTTGATGTTAAGTATGTAACTGAGTTCCCAGACTTCTCTGGTTTCAATGACCCAGCTAAGGCAAAGGTTATTGCTAAGGGAATGATCGATAAGGGCACAGATGTTATTTACTCAGCTGCTGGTGGTTCAGGTGCGGGTAACTTCGCAGCTGCTACAGATGCAGCAAAGGCTGGCAAGAAGGTTTGGACTATCGGAGTTGACTCTGATCAGTACCTAACTGCTTCAGCTGATGAGAAGAAGAACATGCTTACATCAATGATCAAGCGCGTTGACCGTGCTGTTTATGACGTAATCGCAACATCAGTTGCTGGTTCTTCAGTTAACGACGTCATCGATGCCACTGCTGGTATCTACGGACGTCAATACAACTTGGCGTTAGATGGCGTTGGAGTTTCATACTCTGGCGGATACATCACCAAGTACAAGGCTGCGATCGACAAGGCTGCAGCAGCGATTAAGGCTGGCAAGATTAAGGTTCCAACAAAGCCATAATCACTTTCTAAATAGTGGCATTTGGCCCAACAATGGAGTTAAATCTCCTTGTTGGGCCAAATGTTTTTTAATTATCAACTCAAAGGAGAGTCCTTAAGTGTCAGTAGCTGTTGAACTGCGACACATCTCCAAGCGCTTCCCAGGCGTAATCGCCAATAAAGACGTTTCTATGAAGGTTGAAACTGGGACAGTTCACGCTCTCGTTGGTGAAAACGGTGCAGGAAAATCCACCGTAATGAAGATTTTGTATGGAATGCAACACCCAGATGGCGGAGAAATTTTGGTCAATGGCCAAGCCGTCAATTTTAAAAACCCTAATGATGCAATCGATGCCAGCATTGGCATGGTTCACCAGCACTTTATGCTGGCAGATAACTTCACTGTCTTAGAAAATATCATTTTAGGTGCTGAACCTCAGCGCGGAATTACAATCGACTTTGCTGCAGCCCGTAAGAAAGTTGCTGATATGTCTGCAGCATATGGCTTAGATGTTAATCCAGATATTTTGGTTGAAGAGTTAGGCGTTGGGCAGCGCCAGCGGGTTGAAATATTGAAGGTTCTTTATCGTGGCGCTCGAATTTTGATTTTTGATGAACCAACTGCGGTGCTAGTTCCTCAGGAAGTTGACGACCTATTTAATGCACTTAAAGGCCTACGCGCCGAGGGTATGGCAATTATCTTTATCTCTCACAAACTCGATGAAGTATTACGCGTTGCCGATGATGTAACTGTGGTTCGTGCAGGGTCAACTGTTGCCCAAGTGAAAGCAAAAGATATCACTGCAAGGCAGTTAGCCGAACTCATGGTGGGCAGCGAACTTCCACAGCCATCCACCCATGGTGATACTCGCCGTCCTGAGACCACACTCTCTCTTAAAGATGTTTCGATTCCAACTACATCAGGTAGTCGCGATTTGATTTCTCATATCTCCTTTGATCTGCAAGCTGGTGAGGTTATTGGCATAGCTGGAGTTGAAGGAAATGGCCAAGCTGAGTTAGTCGAAGCAATCATGGGTCTGCGTGATTACACGGGCCAGATTGAATTTAAAGGTGAAAACATAGATCACTACACCGTGGCCCATCGCCATGATGCAGGTATTGGCTTGATTCCAGAGGATCGCCAGCGACAGGCATTAATGATGAATTCACCACTGTGGGAAAATAGAATTCTTGGGCATCAGCGAAGTAAGCCTGTGATGCGCGGTTTTATTCTGGATAAGAAAGCCACAATTGCAGATACTCGAGTAATCATGGATGAGTTTGATGTCCGCGCACCAGGCCCGCACACTTTGGCCACAGCGTTATCAGGTGGTAACCAACAAAAATTTATCGTAGGGCGTGAAATGAGTAAGGCCCCAGCACTCCTTGTTGCATCACACCCCACTCGTGGCGTGGATGTTGGTGCACAAGCTGCAATTTGGGAAGAACTTCGCCGTGCACGCGAAAAGGGAATGGCAATCGTATTGATTTCAGCCGACCTAGAAGAGCTCATTGGAATGTCTGATCGACTTCTAGTGATGCTACGCGGAGCAATTACTGCTGAACTTAATCCTCAAAAGACAACTCCTAAGCAACTTGGTTCTGCGATGACTGGTGCATAATGAAAAAACCATCATCAACACAGGTACTTCTTGCAGTTGCGGCGCCTATAGCTGCAGCCGTCGTTTCAATTGTCATCTCTAGTTTTGCGGTTTTAGCATCCAAGAAATCCCCAATGGATGCTTACAAGACAATGTGGGAGTTTGGTACACAAGCTGGCTCTTTACTTGAAGTTCTCAACATAGCTACCCCCTATTACATTGCAGCTATTGCCATTGCAGTCACCTTTAGAGCCGGTCTATTTAATATTGGCGTTGAAGGCCAACTTCGTCTAGGCGCTCTCTTTAGTGCATACCTGAGTGCAAAATTTGTTTTGCCACCTGTGCTTCACGTGCTTGCAGTGTTTCTCATTGCCATGACTGTCGGTGGGTTGTGGGCAGCGATTGCGGCCTACCTAAAGGTTAAGCGGGGTGTGAGCGAAGTTATCTCAACGATTATGTTGAACTCACTGGCCGTTGGCCTCACATCCTTCCTATTTTCTCAGTACTTTGCAGAAATTACTGAAGGTTCTAATAACTTAACAACCAAGACGCTTCCAGCCTCTGCGCAGGTTCCAGATCTGATGCCATTATTGAATAAATTAGGCGTAGAAGATCAGCCTGGCGGCGGTGTTTATGGCATGTTACTGGTCGCGATTGCACTTGGTATTGCATTCTGGTTCATTGTTAACCGCACACGTTTTGGTTTTGAATTGCGCGCATCAGGTGCTAATCCAATAGCGGCTCGCGTAAGCGGTGTGAATTCAAAGAAAATGATTTTTCTAGCTCTAGTTATTTCAGGTGCAATTGCCGGTTTGGCCGGTCTTCCAGAAGTTCTGGGCGACACTCATTCTTACACCATGGGATTTAGATCAGGAGTTGGGTTCTCAGCAATTGCTGTGGCGCTACTAGGTCGAAATGGCGCAGTAGGAATGGCAATTAGCGCATTGCTATTTGGTTTCCTTGAAGTGAGCTCACGTTCACTTGAGCTTATCGATATAGCTCCTGAAACTTATGTGATTATGCAAGGCTCTATTTTACTTAGCTCAGTTATTGCTTATGAGGTTATTCGCCGTTACAAGATAACACTGCAAAGCAAAGAGCTAGCAAAGGTGGTGGCAGCATGAAAGCTAAAGCAACCAAGCTTTTACTTAACGCAACACTCCTCATTCTTGTCATGTCAATAATCCGCTTAATCACTGGAGCGAACGACTTAACTAGCATTGGAACTGCTTCTGCGGCGCTCTTGCTTTCAGTACCAATTGTTTTAGCAGGACTGGGTGGCTTGTTCTCTGAGCGCTCAGGTGTTGTAAACATCGGCCTTGAAGGCATGATGATTCTTGGTGCATGGGCTGGCGGATTCATTGGTTCCAAGCACGGACCATGGCTTGGTTTAGCGGCTGCAATTTTCTTTGGCGCAGTAGGTGCTCTTGTCCATGCAATTGCAACAATTTCTTTCGGTGTTGATCATGTGGTCTCTGGTGTCGCTATCAACATCATCGCCGCAGGATTAGTTCGCTACCTTTCAACAATCTTGTACCAAGGTGGATCGTGGCCAGGACCATCGCAATCACCAGATGTTGGTGCAATCTCAAACAATGGTGTACCTGTGCTTTCAGGTGGAACTTACTTTGGTTGGAAGAGTCCAGATGTATTGACTCCAATCGCTGAAAAACAGTGGTTTCTCATCTCTGACATAGCATCAATTCTCCGTGGTTTAACTGGAGATCTCTCATATGTAACGATGATTGCAGTTGCAATAGTTCCAATCTCATTCTTCGTTCTTTGGAAAACATCTTTCGGGCTTCGACTACGCAGCGCTGGCGAGGCACCAATTGCTGCTGAATCATTGGGCGTAAATGTTTACTTAATGAAGTATTCAGGTGTTCTCATCTCAGGTGGTTTGGCTGGATTAGGTGGTGGGTTCTTAGCAATTGTTGCAGCGAATCACTATCAAGAAAACCAAGTTGCTGGGCGTGGTTACATTGGTCTTGCTGCTTTGCTCTTTGGAAATTATCGTCCAGGTGGAATTCTGATGGGTGCTGGTTTATTTGGTTTTGCTGATGCGTTGCAATTACGTGATTCAGCGGCAATCCATGCCCTCATTCTTTTGATTGTTGTCATTCTTGCTTACCTTGTTTATCGCGATGTGCGCAAGGGTAAATATCTTTCTGCAGCAATTGGTGGCGTGATGTCTGCTGGCTTTATGTGGTTCTTCTTAGCCGTCGATGTTCTACCGGGACAGTTAGTAACAATGACGCCATATATTGCAACTCTTCTGGTTTTATCACTTGCATCCCAACGCCTACGAATGCCAGCAGCTGACGGTATTCCATACCGTCGCGGTGGATTGTAATGAAGGCCATAGATTGGGATGCACTGCACACTGCGGCAGTAGCAGCAATGAAAACCGCTTATGCACCCTACTCAAAGTTTCCTGTTGGTGTTGCAGCCTTAGTAGATGATGGTCGAATTGTCTCTGGATGCAACGTTGAAAATGCCAGTTATGGTTTAGGACTTTGTGCAGAGTGCGGATTAGTCTCAAACCTGATCGCAACAGGTGGCGGACGTTTAGTTGCCATCTCATGTGTTGATGGACAGGGAAATCACTTGGCGCCATGTGGACGATGTCGCCAACTTTTATTTGAGCATGGCGGATCGAAAGCGCTATTGATGACAGATGATGGGCCACAGACAATGGCGGCTATGTTGCCTTGGGCTTTTGGCCCTGATGATTTAGACCGCAACGAGCGCTAAATGTCGCAGGTTGAGGCTTTCTCGGCAGCTGAAGTAATCGCTGCAAAACGTGATCGGCATTCATTAACTGATCCACAAATCGATTGGGTAATCGATGCCTACACTCGTGGCGCGGTAGCTGATGAACAAATGTCTGCGCTGTTAATGGCAATTTTGCTCAACGGTATGGAATCTCGAGAGATTTCTCGATGGACTGATGCAATGATCAATAGCGGTGAGCGCATGAACTGGTCAGCGCTAACGAGACCAACAGTTGATAAGCATTCAACAGGTGGCGTGGGAGACAAAATTACTTTGCCACTAGCACCACTAGTTGCTGCGTGTGGCGCTGCAGTTCCACAGCTCTCTGGTCGAGGTTTAGGTCATACGGGTGGAACTTTAGATAAGTTGGAATCAATTCCTGGTTGGCGCGCATCGCTATCAAATGAAGAGATGCTTAAAGTTTTACAGGATTGTGGGGCAGTTATTTGTGCAGCTGGAGCAGGATTAGCACCAGCAGATAAGAAGCTCTATGCACTGCGCGATGTGACTGCCACCGTGGAGGCTATTCCACTCATTGCATCATCGATTATGAGTAAGAAGATTGCTGAAGGGACAAGTGCACTAGTGCTAGATGTTAAGACTGGTGCTGGTGCATTCATGAGTGATCCTCAAAAGGCTAAAGAGTTGGCGCATGTGATGGTTGGTCTTGGAAAACGAGCGGGAGTAAAAACGATTGCATTGGTAACAGCTATGGATATT
Source organism: Candidatus Planktophila sp. (assembly GCA_040402235.1). GTDB lineage: Bacteria > Actinomycetota > Actinomycetes > Nanopelagicales > Nanopelagicaceae > Planktophila. The sequence goes on from JBBAMY010000002.1 coordinate 8,781, forward strand.
CCATTGGGCTTAACTGCAGGTAATGCTTTAGAGGTGCGAGAATCTGTAGAAGTTTTGGCAGGTGGTGGACCAGCCGATGTCATCGAACTTACCGTTCTACTTGCGCGCGAGATGTTAGAACTTGTTGGTATAACTAAGGTCGATCCAGCTGATATGTTGAAAAATGGGAAAGCAATGGATGTGTGGCGCCAGATGATTAGCGCCCAGGGTGGAGATCCTGATGCAAAACTTCCAACCGCAAAAGAAAATCTTGTTATAACTTCGCCATCAAGTGGAACAATTCTTTCAATGGATGCCATGAAGGTGGGGCTGGCTGCTTGGCGTTTAGGTGCTGGCCGATCACGACAAGGCGAGGCAGTCCAGGCCGGGGCTGGAATCCAGATTCACGCTAAGCCAGGTGATGTTGTGGCCGCTGGAGCATCGCTCTACACATTGCATACTGATACTCCAGCAGCCTTTGCCCGTGCGCAGGAATCGCTTACTAATTCTGTAACTATTGGCGATTTACCAAAGAATGGAAAAATAGATAGATTGCCACTAGTAGTCGAACGAATTACGGATTGAGAGCCTTCAGTTGAGCCTTACAAGTAAGCCCTCACCAGCCCAGATTAAACGTGTTCCAAAAGTACTGCTACATGATCACCTAGATGGCGGATTACGCCCACAAACAATTATTGATATCGCCGGCGAAATTGGTTACACCGCACTTCCAACTACTGATGCTGCAGAACTTGCAACATGGTTCCGTGAATCATGTGATTCTGGTTCTCTAGTTCGCTACTTAGAAACTTTTTCTCACACAATCGCAGTGATGCAACGTCGTGAAGACATTATCCGAGTTGCCCGTGAGTGCGCATTAGATTTGGCGAGAGATGGTGTTGTCTATGCTGAAGTTCGCGGTGCACCTGAGCTCTTCACAGAAAAAGGCTTATCAATGACCGATGTTGTTGATGCAACTATTGAAGGTTATAAGCAAGGCATGGCAGAGGCTAAAGCTGAAGGTCGAGAGATTCATGTTTTTTCATTACTCTGCGGAATGCGCCAGAACAAACTTTCACAAGAAGTTGCAGAATTAGTGGTCAAGTATCGCGACAAAGGTGTTGTTGGCTTTGACATTGCAGGTCCTGAAGATGGTTTTCCACCAAGTGATCAGAAAGAAACTTTTGATTACTTACGTAAAGAGGATGCTCACTTCACCATTCATGCTGGTGAGGCATACGGACTACCTTCTATTTGGGAAGCAATTCAACTTTGTGGTGCCGAACGCTTAGGTCATGGCGTTCGCATCATCGATGACATTGATTTCTCAGGCCCAGAACCAAAGTTAGGACAACTCGCTTCCTACGTTCGAGATCGCAGAATTCCACTTGAACTATGTCCAACTTCTAATCTTCAAACAGGGGCCGCAAAGAGCTATGCCGAGCATCCCATCGGGGCCTTGGCCCGCTTACGCTTTAGAGTCACCCTGAACACTGATAACCGCTTGATGAGTCAGACTTCAATGTCATTTGAGATGGAAGAGGCAGTAAAGGCATTTGGCTGGGATTTTGCAGAGCTTCAGCGCATCACAATTAATGCAATGAAGAGTGCGTTTATTCCATATCCAGAGCGTTTAAAGATTATTGATGGTGTTATCAAACCTGGCTATGCGAAAATCTCTGCTGAGTAATGATTGATTTCAATAATCCTACTTTTGTCGCCGACCCCTACGAGCAGTTAAAGGCTCTTCGTGAGATTGGCAAACCCGTCTGGCATGAGGGGATGCAGATATTTCTTGCAGCACGCCACAGTGATGCAAATGATGTCTTTAGAAATAAGTCATTAGGTCGCATTTTCACTGACAAGAGCCCAGAATTTGAGTGGGAAACTTTCAATTGGCTGCACTCAGACTCAATTTTAGATAGTGAACCACCTAAGCACACACGCTTGCGATCATTGGTTGCAAAGGCATTTAATCGAAACAAGATTGAAGGAATGCGACCTGCTGTAGAGCGCATCACGCAGCAGCTGTTGGATGCAATCGATGAGAAAGTTAAGTCAGGAGAGAGTTTTGACTTAATTGCAGATTACGCAGAACCTCTACCGGTGAAAATCATCGCTGATTTGTTGGGCTTTCCAGAGTCTGAGGAGCACTTATTGCGTCCATGGTCACAATCCATTGTGAAGATGTATGAAGTAAATCCATCAGAGCAGTACCAAATTGAGGCTAAGAAGGCGGCTGGTGAATTCGCTGAGTATGTTCGCACTTTAGCTGAACACCGCAAAACTAATCCAGGTCAGGATCTGATTACTGATTTAGCCATGGTTGAAGAGAATGGCGAAAAGCTAAACTCCCATGAGCTAGTGGCAACATGTGTGCTTTTACTTAACGCAGGTCATGAGGCAAGTGTGAATGCATTTGGAAATGGAATGGTTGCAGCACTTGAG
>JBBAMY010000002.1:11307-71026 GCA_040402235.1 Candidatus Planktophila sp.
ACTTTTGTATTACGAGGTTATGAAAGCGTCTCAATCTCTGCTTGAGAAGGATATGAGGATTGTGCACCTTTGCGTGTGACGCTCATGGAAGCAACTTTAATTCCTAGCTTCATGGCATCTTCAGGGCTTTTTCCATTTGCTAGACCAAAAGCAAAGGTTCCAACGAAGGCATCACCAGCACCGGTGGTATCTACAGCATTTACTTTTGGCGCACTTACTCGAGTCAGATTTCCATTAGAAGCAATCAACACAGCACCTTCTGATCCCAAAGTGACTATGGAATTCTTGCCTGGTCTAAATCCTTTTAAGACTTCATCATTAGATGGTGCTTGACCGTGGAGCTCTTTGAACTCAGTTTCATTAGGAATAATCCAGTCCGTTACTTCTAGTAGTTCTTTACTGAGAGGTTGATATGGCGCTGGATTGAGAATAGTTACACAGCCTCGCTTTTTTGCAGCGGTAAATGCAGCCAAAGTTACTTCCTGTTTGATTTCACATTGGGCAACTACAACTGCTAAATCAGCGATGGATTCAATAGCTTGAACAGCTTTTTTTAATTCAATTTCATGATTTGCTCCAGGAATAATGACGATTCTATTTTCACCATTAGCATCGACCCAGATATGTGCAACACCGTTGGGGGTGTCACTGCGTTCTAAAAATTCGGAACCAATGCCAAGCTTCTTGAAATTTTCAGCAATGGAGTCACCGAATAAGTCATTACCTAACTTTCCAACAAAGTGAACTTGGGCTCCGCAATGTGCGGCAATAACGGCCTGATTAGCTCCTTTACCGCCGAAACCGGTTGTAAAAAGATCACCCTCTAAGGTTTGCCCAGGAGCAGGAATTACTTTGGCATAGGCAGTTAGATCAATCATTGCACTGCCAACTACCGCTATTACTGCTTTGCTCATACCGCTAGGCTATCGCTTATGGAAAAAACTTCAATCATTCTTGATGTTGATACCGGCGTTGATGATGCCTTCGCAGTACTTTTTGCCGCGATGCATCCAGCAATCAACTTATTAGGAGTCACCTGCGTTGATGGCAACACCAATGTTGACCAGGTTGTTGCAAATACTTTGAAGGTTTTAGACGCAGCCGGAGCTGGGGATATTCCAGTTGCTAGAGGCGCAGTTCGCCCACTACTTGGTAAATCAGAATACGCCGAATACGTGCATGGCGCCGATGGAATGGGCGATCTTGGCATTGCTCCATCACATCGAAAAGTTGATTCTCGTTCAGCTATTGAACTTCTTCGCGATCTCATTGAAAAATCAAAGGAGCCTGTAACACTTGTACCTATCGCCCCACTTACAAATATTGCTTTATTTTTGCGTGCATTTCCTGAGACTGCAAAAAAACTGCATAGAATCGTATTGATGGGTGGATCCGCATCTGCCGGTAATGCAACAGCTGCAGCAGAGTTTAATGTTTGGCACGATCCAGAAGCAGCTGCAATTGTTTTCCAAAGTGGCGTACCAATAACGATGTATGGATTAGATGTTTTTATGCGCCCAGGTGCAACTAGTGAGAATGCAGCGCAATTATTGAAATCTTCTGATCCAGCACCTCAATTTGCCGCAACTCTCATACAGGCATTTATCGAGCGACTGCATATTTCACCTATCACCTTGGGAGATTACGGCGCAGTAGCGTGTGTAATACATCCAGAGCTATTTACAACCGAAGTCTTCGATGTTGTGGTTGACACATCACAAGGACCTGCACGTGGTCAAACTATCTGTGATCGCAGAGCACCATTTTTAAAGTCCATAGAACCAATTGATTTGGCTGATTCTGCTTCAGTTCGAGTAGTTCTAGATCTAGATGTTGCTGCAGTTGAACAGTTGTGGTTTAAAACCATTGATAAAGGCTGGCTATAGCCCTATTGGGTGCCAGACAGTTTTGTTTTCCATGAAGGCAAGAATGCGTCCAGGATCAGCGCTTTTAAAACTATAGATTCTCTTAAGGTTTTCACTTCCAGCAGATTTAATCTCTGCATGCTTTTTAGCACCTAAACCTGAGATATCTAAGCCATCAATATCCATATGTGAGGCCATCCAAGGGGTTATTTCATCCTTCTTTCCAGTCAAAATGTTTATGACACCTGCTGGAACATCACTTGTTGCAATGACTTCAGCAAAGCTCATGGCAGATAACGGTGCTTTTGTGCTTGCTAGAACTATCACGGTGTTACCACCAACAATGATGGGTGCTATTGAATCAATCAAACCAAGTAGGCAAGGAGCCTCTGGAGCAACGGCTGCAATAATTCCCATGCTTTCAGGGATTGTGAAGTTGTAATAAGGACCAGCTACAGGGTTGAGTGCACCCGAGAGTGAAGAAATCTTGTCGCTCCATCCCGCATACCAAACAAGGCGATCAACTGAATCAGTTACTTCCTTTTCGGCTTTGGCTTTAGAAACTCCAGTGACTGTGACAATCTCATCGACGAACTGCCCGCGGCGACCTTCAAGCATTTCTGCTAGTCGGTAAAGAATCTGGCCCTTGTTATAGGCAGTTGCCTTGTTCCATCCATGCTGGGCTGCGCGGGCTGCAACAACTGCATCTTTCAAATCTTTACGAGAAGCCAAACATGGGTTTGCAATGAAGACACCTTTGGCATTTTTAACTTCATATGTGCGTCCAGACTCCGAACGTGGGAACGCCCCATTGATAAATAGTTTGTATGTCTTTTTCACATCAATTCGATTACTCATGTGAGACTCCTTTTAAATACGCAGACAAACCATGACGTCCGCCTTCACGACCCCAACCAGATTCTTTATATCCACCAAATGGTGAGGTGGGATCAAATTTATTGAAAGTATTTGCCCAGATGACACCGGCGCGAAGTTGCTGAGAGGCCCATAAAACCTTAGATCCCTTTTCACTCCAAATACCAGCAGAGAGTCCGAAAGGAGTGTTATTGGCTTTATCTATACCTTCTTGAGGGGTTCTAAAAGTTAAAACTGAAAGTACTGGACCGAAGATTTCTTCACGTGCAATGCGGTGGGCTTGAGTAACGCCTGTAAAGATTGTTGGCGCAAACCAGAAACCCTTGCCTGGCAAATCACAAGGCGCACTCCAACGCTGCGCACCTTCAGAATCCCCGACAGCAGTTAATTCACGAATCTTTAATAGCTGTTCCTTGCTATTAATAGCACCTAAATCAGTGTTCTTATCCATTGGATCGCCCACACGGATTTTAGCCATTCTATTTTTTAGCTTTTCTAATACTTCATCGGCAATGCTCTCTTGAAGGATTAAGCGTGAACCAGCACAGCAGACATGGCCTTGGTTAAAGAAAATTCCATTAACAATGCCTTCGACGCTTTCATCAATTGCTGCATCTTCAAAGATTATATTGGCAGCTTTACCACCAAGCTCTAGGGTCACACTCTTATTTGTTGGAGCAACTGCGCGGGCAATAATCTTTCCAACTTCTGTAGAGCCAGTGAATGCAATCTTGTCGATTCCTGGATGATTCACAATAAGTGCGCCAGTTGAACCATCACCAGTAACGATGTTTACAACCCCTGCAGGAAGTTCTGCCTGTTGGCAAACTTCAGCAAATAAAAGCGCAGTAAGTGAAGTTGTTTCAGCTGGCTTTAGAACTACCGTGTTTCCTGCAGCAAGTGCAGGTGCAACCTTCCAGGCCAGCATCAATAATGGAAAATTCCAAGGGATAATCTGTCCTGCAACACCATGAGCTTTAGGTGTTGTTCCTAAGCCTGCATATTCAAGCTTGTCAGCCCATCCTGCGTGATAAAAGAAGTGTGCTGCAGCAAGTGGAACATCTACATCGCGCGATTCGCGAATTGGCTTTCCATTATCAAGGGTTTCAAGTACTGCAAATTCACGTGAGCGCTCTTGCATGATGCGAGCGATACGAAACAGGTACTTTCCACGCTCTTTACCACTCATTTTTGACCACGTAGTTGTGTATGCCTTGCGCGCAGCCTTTACAGCAGCATCGATGTCGTTTTTACCAGCAAGTGCAATCTGAGAAAGAACTTCTTCAGTAGCTGGATTGATTGTGGGGAAGTGCTTGCTTCCAGCAACAAACTTGCCACCGATGAAATGTCCGTACTTTGGCTTGATCGAGACGAGGGCGCGTGACTCTGGAGCTGGCGCGTATTCAAAAGACAATTTTTCCCCCATTAGTCGATCGTCACGTACTGAGGGCTAGCGTAGTAGCCATCATCCATTTTCATGCGTTGCATTAATAAATCATTTAACAATGCACTAGCCCCAATGCGAAATAGAGATGGTTTGAGCCATTCTGGCCCAGCGGTCTCATTAACTAGGACTAGCTGCTTAATGGCATCTTTAGTGTTTCTGATTCCACCGGCTGGCTTCACACCAATTCGCACCTGAGTCATTGCATAAAAATCTCTTACTGCCTCAAGCATCACAAGAACAACAGGGGCGGTAGCAGCTGGTGCAACTTTACCTGTTGAGGTCTTAATGAAATCTGCTCCAGCAGCCATTGCTAAAAAGGATGCTTTGCGAACATTGTCATAGGTCACAAGCTCACCAGTTTCAAAGATAACTTTTAAATGTGCCTTAGTGCCACATACTTCACGGATCTTTACGATTTCATCAAAAACTTCAATATATCGACCTGAAAGAAATGCACCACGGTCAATCACCATATCAATTTCTGAGGCGCCAGCATCAACTGCATCTTTCGTATCTTGAATCTTTACTTGCATTGAGGCACGGCCAGATGGAAAAGCAGTTGAAACAGCGGCCACACCGACATGTTGGCCACCAATGAGATCTAAGTGTGTGCGGGCGATTTCGACCATGTCGTTGTAAACACAGACTGCGCCCACACTTGGAACAGATGAATCAGTTGGATCTGGGCGCACAGCTTTAGTGCATAGGGCCCTAACTTTTCCAGGAGAATCTGCGCCTTCTAGAGTTGTTAAATCCACCATTGATATGGCCGTATCGATTGCCCAACGCTTAGATGTTGTTTTAATACTACGAGTAGCCAGCATCGCTGCGCGAGCATCAGCGCCAACTTGGTCGACTCCTGATAGCGAACCTAGATATTTCTTTAGGGATGTTTCAGTACCATCGACTAAACCATAAAAACTCACGATAGTAATTCCTTAAGTGGGGCTCGTAACTGATCCAGAACCGCTTGCGCAGTTGCAGAATCCTTTGCAATTGCCTCAATGTAACACTTCATCTTTGCTTCTGTGCCGCTAGGACGAATGATTATTCGAATTCCACCATCGAGCCAAATGCGTAGGCCATCTGTAGGGGGTAGACCATCACTTGGTTTGGCAAGGTCGTCAATTGATGTAACAGAACGACCAGCAATTTCTTTAGGGGGATTGCGGCGCAAATTTCCCATGATTACACCTACTTGAGAAAGATCTGTTAGGCGGATTGCGATTTGCTCAGTTGCATGAAATCCATGACGAGCCCAAACCTCATCGAGTAAATCAAGAAGAGTCTTATTCTGCGCAGCTAAATCAGTTGCAATTTGGGCTAGTTTGATGGCTGCAGATATTCCATCTTTATCATTGACAGTAATTGAATCAACGGCATATCCAAGAGCTTCTTCATAACCAAAAGTTAACCCATCTATCTTTGCTAACCACTTAAAGCCTGTCAGTGTTTCCTTAAAATCAAGTTTGTAGTGAGCAGCAATTTTGCTCAAAATTGATGAGGAAACTATGGAGTTTGCAAGAATTCCTTTAGTTGTTGCCCGCGCGATAGTTTCACCAAAAATTACGCCTAACTCATCCCCGCGCAGCATTCTCCAACCTTTAATCGGGTCTTTAACTGCAGCGGCGCAGCGATCCGCATCTGGATCGTTAGCAATAACTAGATCAGCATCAAATGTTCGAGCAGTCTCTAAAGCTAAATCAATTGCGCCTGGTTCTTCAGGATTTGGAAATGCAACTGTTGGAAAATCAGGATCTGGCTTTGCTTGAACATCCACCAAGATCGGTTGCGGGAATCCTGCTTTATGAAAAACATGTTGAAGGGTTTCGGTTCCAACGCCATGCATTGCGCTATAAACAATCTTTAGGTTTCCAGGCCTCTGGGCAAGAGCTGCGGTGATCCCGACATATTTATGGACAACTTGTTCGCCTAGTACTGTCCATTCTTTTCCACGTGGTTGTGAAGCAAGAGATGTGATTGAAGCAATTTTTTGAGCAATTGACTCATCTGTAGGAGAAATTATCTGTGAACCGCGGTAATGGATTCCATCAATAGTGCCACCTAAATAAACTTTATAACCATTATCTTGTGGGGGATTATGGCTTGCGGTAACCATAATTCCTACATCACACTTCAATTCATTAGTAGCAAAAGCTAGTACTGGAGTAGGAAGTGGGCGAGGCAAGACATAAACCTTCATACCAGCACCGCTCATAATTTGCGCAGTTTCAACAGTGAAATCCTCAGAGCCATAACGGGCATCACGGCCAATTACCACTGAAGTTAAATCACGTTCCTTCATATATGCCGCAATACCTGCAGCTGTGCGACCGACAACCGCTCGGTTCATTCCTGAAGGCCCCGGGCGAATGGGACCACGCAAGCCAGCAGTACCGAACTGCAAAAAGCCAGAGAAAGAGGCACGTAGTTCTACTTCATTATTAGAATCTAGCCATTGCTGTAATTGGGCAGCAGTTTTTGGATCTGGATCATCAGCAATCCATGCTTGAACTTCTTGTGTCAGATCCATGTTCCTAGAATAACTTCGGAATTACCCCTTTGAGAAGAGCGCCCATACGATCTGCAGCGGCCTTTCCAGCGGCAATAACTTCTTCATGATTAAGTTTTTCACCAGTAACACCGGCAGCTGCATTAGTAACCAATGAAATTCCAAGAACTTCAGCACCTAGTGCATGAGCAGCAATTGCTTCAGGAACTGTGGACATACCAACTAAATCTGCTCCCATAGTGCGCATCATTAAAATCTCTGCTGGTGTTTCATATGTTGGCCCGCGCCAATGCACATAGACACCTTCTTCAAGAGATGAATCTTCCTTCTTTACAATTTCGCGGATTCGCTTGCTATAGAGATCAGTTAAATCAACAAAAGTTGCGCCAGATAAAGGAGATACAGCGGTTAAAGAAATATGATCACGAATCAGAACTGGCTGTCCAACTTTGTAGGCCTTGTTTATTCCACCGCACGCATTAGTTAAAATAACTACTTTGCATCCAGCTTTAACCGCTGTCCGAACGCTATGCACGACCGGTTCAACACCTTTACCTTCATAGAGATGCGTGCGACCTAGAAAGACGAGGGCGCGGAGTTTCTTGCCATTTGCTTCAATTTCATAGGAGCGAACTTTTCCTGAGTGCCCCACAACTGTTGGAGGAAGGAAGCCAGTTATGTCTTCAGCATTGCATTCATATTGCGCTGTTCCAAGTGCATCAACCGCACTCACCCAACCAGAACCCATTACTAGGGCAACATCATGGGATGCGACTCCTGTGCGCTCTGTGATTTCTTTAGCTGCAGCAGTGGCTGCGGCTAATGGATCTGAATAGAGGAGTTCGCTATTTGTCATGCATCAATGATGTCACAAAGAGCTGTTCCACTAGAAACTGTGGCCCCTATAACTGCGCTCAAATTGCTAATAACGCCGGCTTTATGAGCCATGAGTGGTTGTTCCATTTTCATCGCTTCTAGAACGATAACTAAATCCCCAACTTCAACACGATCGCCTTCGTTAACTGCAATCTTTACAACAGTTCCCTGCATGGGGCTAGTAAGTGCAGTGCCACCTGCGCCACCTGCTATGGATTGCTTTGCGCGATGGCGCTTCACTACTGGCTTGGGGGCATGTACTAAGACTTCAAAGCGCTTTCCATTAACTTCAGCAACCAAATGCTCAGGTGCCATATGTGTTTCAAGTGGCACAACAGGTGCCTGGTACATTGGAATCTCATTGTTGAATTCATTTTCAATGTAACTGGTGTAGATCTTAAACTCTTGAGTAAAAGCTGGGTCTTGCAAAATTGCACGGTGGAACGGAAGCGCTGTAGCTAATCCTTCGACCTTGAATTCAGCCAAGGCACGACGAGCGCGTTCAATTGCTTGTTCACGTGTTGCGCCAGTAACAATGAGTTTTGCTAATAGTGAGTCGAAATTACCACCGATGGTGTCGCCATTTTTAAAACCAGCATCAACTCTGACGCCAGGTCCAGTTGGAATAACCCAGTCAGTAATGCGTCCAGGTGCTGGGAGGAATGAGCGACCTGGATCTTCACCGTTAATACGAAATTCAATTGAGTGTCCACGAATGACTGGGTCATCAAAGCCAAGTGATTCGCCCATAGCTATTCTGAATTGTTCACGCACTAAATCAATCCCTGTAACTTCTTCGCTCACTGGGTGCTCTACCTGCAAGCGAGTATTTACCTCTAGGAATGAAATTGTTCCATCAAGACCAATTAAGAATTCACAAGTACCCGCACCAACATAACCAGCTTCTTTCATGATTGCTTTACTTGATCTATAGAGCTCTTCTTCTTGTGCTTTGCTCAAAAATGGTGCAGGTGCTTCTTCAACTAGTTTTTGGTGGCGGCGTTGCAGCGAGCAATCTCGCGTACTGACTACTACTGCATGACCATGTTTATCAACTAAAACTTGAGTTTCAACGTGGCGGGGCTTATCCAAATAGCGTTCAACAAAGCATTCACCGCGACCAAAACCGCTTATTGCTTCACGAACTGCAGATGCAAATAACTCTGGAATCTCCTCCATGGTGCGGGCAACTTTTAATCCACGTCCACCACCACCATGAGCGGCCTTGATTGCGACAGGTAATCCATACTCTTTAGCAAAAGCTAGGACCTCTTCATGCCCCTCAACTGGATCTTTGGTTCCTGCAACAAGAGGTGCTCCCGCTTTAGCTGCAATTTTACGTGCAGAGACTTTATCCCCCAGCGCACGAATTGCTGCAGGGGAAGGCCCAATCCAAATAAGTCCTGCATCAATAACGGCCTGAGCAAAGTTGGCATTTTCAGATAAGAATCCATAACCAGGATGAACTGCATCAGCACCTGATTGCTTAGCAACTTCGATAAGTTTTTCAATATTTAGATAGGTCTCAGTTGCAGTTGTCCCATGGAGAGAATAAGCAGCATCAGCCATCTGGGAATGAATTGCATTACGGTCTTCTTCTGAATAAACCGCAACACTTTCTGACCCATGATCTTTACATGCGCGAATGACTCGGACGGCAATTTCGCCACGATTAGCAATTAAAACGCGCTTCATTGCATCGCCTTGACCTCTGGCCAGGAGTAGCCAAGTTGCTCAAATGCTTTTCTCACAAAGGGCATAGATATTCCGACTACGTTTGTGTAGTCACCTTCTATTGAGGGGATGAAGGGAGAGCTAAATCCATCAAGAGTAAATCCACCAGCAACATGTAAGGGTTCACCGGTAGCAACATAGTCTGCAATTTCAGCATCAGTCATATTGTCAAAAGTTACTTTTGTAGTGACGATACTTGAAATCTCCTTGTCCTTTGTTGTGTCAATAATGCAGTGACCTGTGTGGAGTAGCCCGGAATTACCCCGAACTCTAGAGGCACGCTCAATTGCAATCTCTGACGTTGCAGGCTTGCCAAGAGATTGTGAATCAAATTCAAATGTTGAATCACAGCCAATAATTATCGCTGGAAAATCTATGTGCTCCCGAATTGTGTGAGCCTTAGTTATTGCTAATGCAATCACCATATCGGCGGGCTTCATCGCGTTGAAGAAATCGGTTTCCTCATTAACATGGCTGACCATGATTGTTGGCTTTAATCCAGCTGATTCAAGCAAACGGCGTCTGGACACGGATGCAGAAGCTAAAACAATTCTTGGCATTGTTTATGAGTTCTTTCGGGCGCCGAAAGTAATTTTATGGGACAACCCTTGTCGCAGTTGAGGCAAACCATAAATGCTTCGACGATTCACAGGCTTTAGTTCTTCACGCTTGTGTTGGGCCAAAGCGGTTTTGAGTGCTTCTAACTCTTGCGCTGTTGGATCCCCTTTAATGATTGAAAACTCCATTACAGCGGAATATTTCCGTGCTTGCGGGCAGGCAATGTGTCGCGCTTAGTGCGCAATGTCCTAAATGCCTTTGTAATGTATGCGCGTGATTGATTTGGTTCAATCACTGTATCGATAGTTCCACGCTCAGCAGCTAAGTATGGATTTGCAAGTGATTCGTTGTATTCATCGATTAACTCAGCTCTTGCAGCAACTGGATCTTTTGCTTCAGCAATTTCCTTACGATATAAAATATTAACTGCACCTTGCGCGCCCATTACAGCAATCTCAGCACTTGGCCAAGCAAAGTTAATATCGCTACCAAGATATTTAGAACCCATGACAATAAATGCTCCGCCATATGCTTTACGAGTAATAAGTGTTACAAGTGGCACGGATGCTTCTGCGTAGGCATAGAGTAATTTGGCTCCTCGGCGAATGATTCCATCCCATTCCTGCTCAGTTCCCGGCAAGAAACCAGGCACATCAACAAGGGTCAAGATTGGGATATTGAATGCATCGCAAAAGCGCAAGAATCGTGCAGCTTTTTCGCTGGAGTTAATATCTAGTGTTCCAGCCAACTGATTAGGTTGATTTGCAATGATTCCAATTGTTTCACCTTCAATACGAGCAAAGCCGACAACGATATTTGGAGCATAGAGTGCATGGACTTCTAGGAACTCTGCTTCATCGACTAACGCTTGAATCAAAACCTTCATGTCATATGGCTGATTTGGGCTATCTGGAATCAGAGTATCAAGTGCGATATCTGAAGCTTTCTTATCTAAAAGCTCTGTTGGTGGAAGGTGGGGGGCTCTATCCATGTTATTTGATGGTAAATACGAAAGCAGCGCCTTAACGTAATCAATCGCATCTGCTTCATTTTCAGCTAAGTAGTGTGAATTACCAGTGCGAACATTATGAGTTCGTGCTCCACCTAGCTCTTCCATTCCAACTTCTTCACCTGTGACAGTTTTAATAACGTCAGGGCCAGTAATAAACATGTGCGAAGTCTCATTAACCATCACAGTGAAGTCAGTGAGTGCTGGTGAATATGCAGAACCACCAGCACATGGGCCAAGGATCAAAGAGATTTGAGGAATAACACCAGAAGAACGAGTATTAAGGCGGAAGATTTTTCCGTAACCTGCAAGGGAGGCAACACCTTCTTGAATACGAGCTCCGCCGGAGTCATTAATTCCAATGAGTGGGATTCCACTCTTTAAAGCAAACTCTGCAATCTTTACAATCTTTTCTGCATGAACTTCACCAAGTGATCCACCCATGATGGTGAAATCTTGGGAATACAAAGCGATAGGACGTCCATCTACAGTTGCAGTACCAATCACAACACCATCTCCGTATGGACGATTGTTTTCCATCCCAAATTGTGTTGAACGGTGGCGGGCAAACTCATCAATTTCAGTAAATGAATCTGGGTCAACTAACATTTCAATACGCTCACGAGCAGTGTTCTTGCCCTTGGCATGCTGCTTCTCAACGGCGCGTGCTGAGCCAGCGTGTACCGCTTCCTCAACCCGCGCACGTAGATCTTCGATTTTCCCGGCAGTTGTATGCAGATCACGGCTCATACCCCTACGGTACATGTCATGGGCATTGAAATGCTAAGAGGGGCACTTGATAAGTCAGTTATCAACTCTTCAGTCACGCAGTACTGGCGAGTAAGCGTGGTTGATGTCACCGCCTCTACGCAAAACGATCTTGCCGCTTTAGCACGAAGTGGAAAAGCTAAGGCTGGCGATGTAATTGCTGCCAATTATCAAAGTGCCGGGCGCGGAAGATTATCAAGGACATTTGAGGCACCTAAAAACTCTGCGCTTCTATTTTCTTTCTATATTCAACCAAAAAGAAGCAAAGAAGATTGGGGATGGATTGCTTTGATTGCTGGTGCATCAGTTGCGCAAGCGTTAGATAAAGTTAAGGCAAACGTTAAATGGCCGAACGATATTTTGGTCAACGAGAAAAAGATATCTGGATTGATTGCAGAAATAGTTGATGATGGAGTTGTCGTTGGAATTGGGATAAATGTTGGAATGTCTTTGGAGGAACTTCCTGTTCCAACAGCCACATCTCTGGCCATAGAAGGCGTAAGTGATACAAATAGAAATGAGATTTTGGCAAGAGTACTAACGCTATTTGAAACCAACTTCACCGCTTGGGATGGGGGAGATAATGCAGTAGCGCAGCTCTACACATCGCTGAGCTCCACCCTTGGGACTAAGGTGCAGATTCATTATCCAAACGAAGAAATTGAAAAAGGCCTGGCAGTGGCAATCTCACCCCGCGGAGAGTTGATTTTGGATTCAGGAAGCCATGTTCAAGCAGGCGACGTAGTTCATCTACGATAAGCCGGTGAGCAACCATTTTCCAACTGTTGGCGTGATTGGTGCTGGGCAATTAGCTCGCATGAGCGTTGCTCCCGCCGCAGCACTGGGAGTCAATCTCTTATTACTTGCACATGATGCTCAAGATAGCGGAGCACAAATAACAAACCATGTGGTCGGTGACTATAGGGATCTAGAAACTGTCCGTGCATTCGCGCGTCAGTGTGATGTGATTACTTTTGAACACGAACTCATCCCACTGAGCATTATTAAAACTTTAGAGGCTGATGGGGTTGTGGTTCGCCCAAGTTCTGCCAGCTTCATATATTCGCAAGACAAAGCTGCAATGCGTGCGCGGTTAAGCAATTTTCCTTCTCCAAAGAACTCAGTCGTAACTAAAGCCGAAGAAGTGCTTGATTTTCCAGTAATTGCTAAAGCTATTTCCGGGGGTTATGACGGCCGCGGCGTGTGGAAAATTAATAACCAAGCAGAGCTTGCTGCAGTATTAAAAGAGGTTGGTAAAGTTTTAATTGAAGAGCTCATTGATTTTGATTATGAAATAGCGGTCATAGTGGCCAGATCTCCTCATGGTCAAGCAACCACGTGGGCTCCAACTCAAACCATCCAGCGCGATGGCATATGCGTCATGACAATTACGCCAGCTCCAGAGTTATCTAATGATTTAAGTGAGAAAGCCCAAAAATTAGCACTAGATATTGCCAATGAAATTGGTGTCATCGGTGTTATGGCAGTTGAAATCTTTGTCAAAGGCGAAGAACTCTTGATCAATGAATTAGCAATGCGTCCTCATAATTCTGGACACTGGACGATTGAAGGTTCAATAACTTCTCAGTTTGAACAACACCTGCGAGCTATTTTAGATCTTCCACTTGGCAATCCACAGATGTCTGCCCCTATTGCCGTAATGGGAAACATCCTGGGAGGCGACAAGGTGGATATGTATCGTCCATATCTACATCTCATGGCCCGCACGCCAGAGTTGAAGTTTCACCACTATAAGAAAGAAGGGCGCCCTGGGCGCAAGATTGGCCATGTTAATTTGCTGGGCGATAACCTCGTAGAATTAACCCAAGAAGTTCAACATGCCCTTGATTACATGAGCGGAGAAATTGATGAGTGATGTAGCAATCATCATGGGATCAGATTCTGATTGGCCGGTAATGGAGGAGGCTGCGAAAGTTCTAGATCAATTAGGAATTTCATATGAAGCAGATGTTGTTTCCGCTCACCGTATGCCACTTGAAATGGTTGAGTTTGCACAAAACGCAGCGGGTAAAGGATTTAAAGTAATTATTGCTGGCGCTGGTGGAGCTGCACATTTACCTGGAATGGTTGCTTCATTAACCACACTTCCAGTAATCGGAGTTCCTGTTGCGCTAAAAAATCTTGATGGAATGGACTCATTACTCTCGATTGTGCAGATGCCAGCAGGTGTCCCTGTGGCAACTGTTGGAGTGGGTAATGCCAAGAACGCAGCGCTACTCGCCGCTCGAATTTTAGGTATCTCTGATTCAGCAATTAGTGCCAAAGTTGGAGATGCTTTAAAGGAAATTAATGCTGAAGCTAAAGCTAAAGGCGCGAGTTTGAATTCACGCCGTGGGCAAAAAACTGGTTTCTAGTTTTTTTCTATATTCAATAGCTGGGCATCTGTCCATCACTGTTATTAAGCCTGCAGATTGTGCACGAGCAATAGCTTCATGATTAATGACATCTAATTGCAGCCATACAGCCTTAGCCCCAATTGCAATAGCTTCATCTACGACTTTGCCGACAAGGGTGGAGTTAACAAAACAATCAACTACATCTACTGGCTCTGGAATTTCTGCAAGAGTCTTATAGCCAACCTCACCATGCACGGTTTCTGCGCGATGATAAACAGGAATAATGCGGTGACCTTTGTCTTGTAAAAGCTTTGCCACACCAAAAGCTGCACGCTCAGGGTTATTTCCAAGCCCAACGACAGCCCATGTCTTCATTGCAAGGACTGCATCGATGCTTTCTTGCTCGTTAATCGGTGCGTCCTAAAGCATGGAACTTCCAACCGGCTTTGCGCCATAGTTCTCGGTTGAGCATATTGCGCCCATCGATAATGATTTTTCTTTTAACTAATGAAGAAAGAGTTGCTGGATCGATAGCTCGGTACTCTTTCCACTCAGTTAAGTGCAAGATCAAATCAGCGTCTTTAACCGCATCTGTAACTACTTCAGCGTATTTAAGCTTTGGAAAACGCTTGCGAGCAGGTTCAATCCCTTTGGGATCATGAACAACCACGTCTGCTCCGGCTGCTTGTAACTGAACAGCGATATCAAGTGCCGGGGAGTCACGCACATCATCACTATCTGGTTTGAAAGTGGCCCCAAGAACCGCAATCTTGTATTGAGTTAAATCCTCTGAAAGTTCGCTGCGAACAACATCGATTACACGCTGGCGTGCTCGCAAGTTAATTGCATCAATTTCACGCAAGAATTCAAGGGCTTGTTTAGCACCTAACTCTTCAGCACGGGCCATAAATGCTCGAATATCTTTTGGAAGACAACCACCACCAAAACCAATACCAGCCTGTAAGAACTTATTTCCAATGCGTGGGTCATAACCAATTGCTTGGGCAAGGACCGTTACGTCACCACCAGCAGCTTCACATACTTCAGCCATAGCGTTAATGAAAGAAATTTTAGTTGCAAGGAAAGAGTTTGCAGCAACCTTTACAAGTTCTGCAGTTGGAAGATCTGCTCTAATCCAAGGAGTACCCAAATCAATGATTGGTTTATAAACTTCCTTAAGAATCTGCTCTGCGCGATCGTTAGCAACGCCAACTACTAAGCGATTAGGTGTGAGTGTGTCTTCAACTGCAAACCCTTCACGTAAGAACTCTGGATTCCAGGCAAGATCTGCTTGCGGTGCTGTTTTAGCGAGCTGCTCACGAAGTGATTGAGCCGTTCCTACGGGAACAGTGGATTTTCCAACAACTAAGGAACCATCCTTTAAATATGGCGCAATCTCAGCAACTGCAGAGCGCACGTAAGTCAGATCTGCTGCAAGACTGTCTTTACTCTGTGGAGTTCCAACACAAACAAAGTGAATGTCAGCATCTTTAACTGCAGAAAAATCAGTAGTAAATGAAAGGCGGCCTGTCTTCATTTCTTGTGCAAGCAAGGTATCTAGGCCTGGCTCATAGAAAGGAAGCTCACCGTTTTGAAGCATCGCCACTTTATTAGGATCAGTATCAACGCCAATCACGGTAAAGCCAAGAGAGGACATGCATGCGGCATGTGTTGCACCTAGATAGCCGCAGCCAACTACTGAAAGAGTCAATGTCATGGGCGTGAGTTTACTTCAGCGTTCCGCAAGGATTTTCATCGGCAGTACGAGTCTTAAATTTATCAATCACAGTTGGCGATGCTGATGCGCTTGATGATGCTGAGGGAGAAGGGGTTACTTCATCAACTAACGGTAAATCTTCACGTAAACGGTTAAATAGATCAGGTGCTAGAACAGAATCCCAGATCACAACAGATCCAAGACCTGGTACTCGCGCATTTGCATCACCTAAAGGAATGGTCAAAGTGCGCACTTTACTTGGGGAGAGATTCTTGAGCTGTTTAGCCAGAACAATCAAGTCATTTCGATTGAGCTGTGAATCAGTTCGAACTGTTGCAATTGTTGCATTGAAGAAATTGATTAACTTAATTGGGTTGAGCAGAACGCCAGTGCTTGTCACTTTTCTCAGCACCGCCCCCATGAATTGCTGCTGGCGTTGCATTCGCCCAAGATCACCCATTCCATCGAAGTCACGCGTACGAACGTACTTGAGTGATTCAATTCCATCAAGAGTATGGACACCGGCTTTCAAAACAAGGTGACTATTTGGATCATCAATATCGCGTTTTGTACAAACATCAATTCCACCTAATGCATCAACCATTCCTGCGAATCCAGCAAAGCCGATTTCAATATAGTGATCAATTTTTATATTGGTTTCTAGTTCAATAGTTTGAATTAATAATGGAGCCCCACCCCAAGCAAATGCAGCGTTAATTTTCCCCTTTGCTGCAGGAACAATTTTTTCTTTATTGAGGGAAGAAGGATGTTCTGGAATAGTCACAAGTGAATCTCGAGGAATTGAGATAATTGTTGCTTTGTCACGAGACTTACTAATGTGTACAAGAAGCATGGTGTCTGATCGAGCACCTGCTGCAGCCTTTGTAGTTCCTACACGCAATAACTTTGATTGCTCTTTAGTTAAACCTTCGCGCGTATCTGAACCCACCAATAAGTAATTGAGTGCAGAGTTTGGCTTATCTGGGCGTTCACCCAGTGAGCCGAATACATCGATGCGGTTAATTGCTCCGCTGACTTGGCCCAAACCCAACCAAGAAAACGCGGAGATGGCGACAACGGCAAGGGATAGTGAGGTAATAATGCGTATTGGTCGCGTCGCTCTCACCGTGTAAGAGTACTTGGACGATACGGTGTAGGGGTTATGACGACATCAGCAAATGAGTTATATGGCTCACCGGAGCCCAAAATCTCAGTCATCCTGCCGGTTCTTAACGAATCTAAATATTTAGAAGAGGCTGTGAAGGCCGTTCTTGATCAGAATTTTGCTGGTGAGATTGAAATCATTTTGGCTGTTGGACCTTCCCATGATGGAACAGAAGTAATTGCTCACTCATTAGCTAAAGCGGATTCGCGTGTTGTGGTTGTTTTGAATCCCACAGGACGCACTGCTGCAGGTCTGAATCTGGCAGTTGCTGCAAGTAGATACTCAATCATTGTGCGCGTAGATGGCCACTCTAGAATTCCACATGATTATCTATCCCTAGCTTTTGAGATCTTGAAAGAAACTGGCGCTGTCAATGTTGGCGGCATTATGGCTGCAGAAGGTCACACCGTTTTTGAGAGCAGCGTTGCGCGAGCAATGCGCAGTCCATTAGGTGTTGGTTCATCTCGTTTTCACACAGGTGGTAGCGCAGCATCGGTAGATACGGTTTATCTAGGAGCATTTAGAAAACAAGCTTTGATGGCTGTTGGGGGATTTGATGAAAGATTTACACGTGCACAGGATTGGGAGTTAAATTTTCGATTGCGTGCAGCTGGGGGAACTATTTATTTCGATCCTCGATTAGTTGTTACTTACCGCCCACGATCAACTGTTAAAGCACTTGCGAAACAGTATTTTGAATATGGACGCTGGCGTCGAGTTGTTTCTCGCAGACATGAAGGAACAATCAACTACAGATATCTTGCACCTCCATTTACAGTAATTGGGGTTGTTTCATCATTTCTCCTTGGTGTAATGGTTTCACCTATTCTCTTCTTACCCGCGCTCACATATGCATTATTTATTCTCATTGCATCGGCAAGAATTGGTAAATCTCTCGGTGAGTTTGTCTCACTGCCACTTATTTTGCTGACAATGCATATGACATGGGGTATTGGCTTTCTAACTTCGCCTAAGTCGTTAGCGCCTGCGGTAACCTTACGACCGTGAGCACTCCATCGCAGGTCTATGAGCCATTTCGCGCTGGCCTGCCACCACTGAGGAAATACTGGAAGTCTCTATGGTCACGCCGGACATTTATATCTGAATACTCGCGCTCTGAACTTCGTGAACAGCATTTTGACTCAGCATTTGGTCAGTTATGGCTAGTCCTAAATCCTTTGTTGTTATCGGCAGTTTATTTCTTATTGATTGTAATTATTAGTGGATCATCTGATAGCACTCGGTATGCACATCTAACAGCAACGCTTTTCCTTTTCTACCTCGTAGCTAACTCACTCACAGGTGGCGTTAAATCAATTACTGCGGGCCAGCGCTTGATTTTAAATACGGCCTTTCCTCGCATTATGTTGCCAGTCTCAGCAGTTGTTATCGCAATCTTTAAATTCCTGCCAACACTGGCGGTTTTTCTGGCAATCAGAACAGTTATAGGCCTGCCGTTTTCTTGGCAGATGTTATGGGCTATTCCAGTACTTCTAATAACTATGTTGTTGGCGTTGGGTCTTGCAGTGACTATTTCCTGTATCAATGTGTATTTTCGCGACATAGCTAGTTTCTTGCCATACATGACGCGCACTCTTTTGTACTTATCACCAATTTTGTATGAAGCTTCAGATTTGAAACCACAGTTAAGAACACTTGAACTCTTTAATCCGCTTTTTCCAATTTTAGATAGTTGGTCTCGCGCACTAGTACATGGACAAGCCCCACTTGCCTCTCACATGCTTATTGGACTTGCTTGGGCAGTTGGTATTTTCTTGATTGGCACATACTTCTTCTTATCAAGGGAGCGTGAATTTGCCGTCCGTCTCTAGCTCACATAAGACTAATGAAATTGCCGTATCAGTTCGCGGCCTTGGCCTGACTTACACGACTGCAATCGATCGCAGACCAACTTTAAAAGCACGTGTTAAGTCATTGGGACGTGGAGGAAAACAAACTCGCGTTATCCGCGCGCTGGATGAAGTTAATCTTGATGTCGAGTATGGCCAGGTACTTGGAATTATTGGAACAAATGGTGCAGGAAAATCCTCGTTGATGCGCGTTATTGCCGGAATTTTGCCACCCACACAGGGCCGTATTGAAGTCTTTGGAAGCGTTAGCACTTTGCTGGCACTTGGAGTTGGTTTTAATCCATCCATGTCAGGCCGTGACAATGTCTATTTAGGTGGATTAGCTGCAGGCATGTCACGTGATGAAATTGATAGCCACTTCCAAGAAATCGCTGACTTCTCGGAACTAGGAGAGGCAATCGATGCGCCGATGCGCACGTATTCATCAGGTATGTATGCCCGTCTAGCTTTCTCAGTTGCGGCAACTGTTCGCCCAGATATTTTAATTGTTGATGAGGCGTTGAGCACTGGTGATGCAAAGTTTAAAGAGAAATCTCTTAACCGCATAAAAGAACTACGTAGTGATGATCGCGCTCTTATTCTTGTCAGCCATGCGATGGCAACGCTAGAAGATGTCTGCAATGACGTTGCTTGGCTCCATAAAGGAAAGCTTGTTCAACGCGGGGAACCAAAGGTTGTAATAAATGCATATCGTGAGTTTTTGCAGGTAGGAAAGAGCGCGGCCATCGATGAGGATGTCTAAAGCTTTTCTTGTCTTACTTTTTGTATTTTCATCTTTGACTCCAGCTGCCCATGCAATAGATGCTCCTGCAACCTTTTCCTTCCAAGGTTCAGGATATGGCCATGGGGTTGGTTTAAGTCAGATGGGTGCGCGCTCTATGGCACTAGCCGGACAAAGCTCAGAGCAGATCATTAACTATTTTTACAAAGATGTTGCAATAGAACAAAGAGATGACTCCAAAATCCTACGAGTTAATATCGGACACCTACTCTCTAATGCAAAGATCTCAAGTGCTACCAAAGGTTCTCAGCTTCAGATCATTCAAGGTGAGGCGGGGAATGAAAGCGTTCTCCCGGTATCTTCTTTAGCTGATTCAATATCTTTCTCAATTATTGGTTCAACAGTTAGTCCGCGAGTAACTCTTGGAAAAACAACGCAGGTGCTGACGCGAAGTAGAACCTTCACAATTCGCTGGGCTGGTACGCGCTATTTAGAGGGCCCTGACACCCTTATCTCAGTGAGCCACTCAGGTGTAACGCAGAAATTTCGCTATGGGCAGATTCAAGTAAAGGCAATCAAAAGCCCATCTGGGTACCGGATCGCAATGACTAACTCCGTGCGCTTAGCTGATGAGTATCTGTGGGGTATTAGTGAGATGCCATCTTTTTGGCCAGTTGCAGCGCTAGAGGCTCAAGCAATTGCTTCTCGCACATATGCATTGAGTAAAGCAGGCATATATAGAAGTGCATGTGACTGTGATTTATATGGCTCGATCTCGGATCAAACATTCCTGGGTTATGCAAAGGAAATTGAAAAGAAATACGGAGTGATTTGGAAGGACATTGTTACGCGCACTGCAGGCTTAACAATTACACAATCGGGATTGCCAATTACGGCTTATTTCTTCTCTTCATCAGGGGGAAAGACAGAGTTAGCAATAAACGCCTGGGGAAGCAGTAAGGCGTATACGCAGATTGTTGACGATCCAGGTTCTTTAGATTTAATACTTAACCCACGCTTTGTCACCTGGAGTCGAGAAGTTCCACAGAGCGTTATTGCTGCAGCTTTCCTTTTACCTGATGTAGTCAGCTTAGAAATCCTGGGAGTAAATGAGAGTGGCACCGTTGCCCAGATTCAAGCAACATCTAGCACTGGCGTGCAGGTAGCGCTACGTGGTGAAACTTTTAGGAGTAGAACTAAAATACCTTCAGCCTGGTTTAGCTTAGTTAGCGTGCAAAATTGAATTAAGCCCGCCCCAAGTACCAGTACGGCTAATTGCTTCAAGAGCACCATCAAGTGAATTACGACGAAAGAGTAAGTTATTACCACCAGAGAGTGCTGCGGCCTTTACAATCTCTCCATCAGGTAAACGAACTTTTGAGGCAGCTGTCACATAAGTTCCAGCTTCAATCACACAGTTATCGCCAAGTGAAATTCCACAACCAGAGTTTGCGCCTAGAAGTGATTTTTCACCGATTGAAATAACTTCTTTTCCACCGCCGCTGAGCGTTCCCATAATGGAGGCGCCACCACCAATATCTGAACCATCGCCAACAACCACACCAGCTGAGATGCGACCCTCAACCATCGAGGTTCCAAGTGTTCCGGCATTAAAGTTAACAAATCCTTCATGCATGACTGTTGTGCCAGAAGCTAAATACGCACCCAGCCTCACGCGATCAGCATCAGCAATACGAACTCCACTTGGGATTACGTAATCAACCATACGTGGGAACTTATCGACCGAAAGAATAGTTACGTGACCGTGTGCAGCTTTCAGGCGCGCTCGAGTTGATTCAAAACCCTCAACTGCGCAAGGTCCAAAGTTTGTCCATACAACATTGTTGAGTAAGCCAAAAATGCCATCAAGTACAACTCCGTGAGGCTTAACTAAGCGATGTGAAAGCAAGTGCAAACGCAAATAAGCATCTTTGGCATCAGCTGGCGCCACTGTTATATCAATTTCAACTTTAACTAATTCACGTGTTACTCCACGGGCATCATCGCTTCCAACTAATGCGGCTAGTTCACTGGGAACAGTTGCTGCAAGTGCACCAAGTTGCGGCGACGGAAACCAGACATCGAGAGTTTTCCCGGCAGCCATCGTTGCAATGCCGTGGCCTGATGCGATGGTCGTCATGTCCTAAGCCTAACCCCTATCCTTACCCGTATGCGCATCGCAGTCTTTTGTTCATCATCGCCAACGATTGACCCAAAGTATGTAGACCTAGCCTTTGAACTCGGCGAGGCCATTGCAGCCAACTCATGGGAATTAGTCACCGGGGGCGGTCATATTTCTATGATGGGCGCAGTTTCTAGGGGAGCTCGTCAGGGTGGCGGGCGAACTATCGGTGTTATTCCACAAGCCCTTGTTGATATTGAGTTTGCTGATCACGATAACGATGAACTACATATCGTTGAAACGATGGGTGAGCGCAAAGCAATGATTACAGATATTGCCGATGCTTTTATTACGTTACCGGGCGGTGCTGGAACTCTTGAAGAGTTTTTCGAGATTTGGGTAGGACGTTATTTAAAGTTTCACAATAAACCAGTTGTAATCCTAGATCCATTTGGAATATATAACCCATTACATGAATTAGTTGAACATTTAGAAGTTGAGAACTTTATTAAGCCAGGTATGCGTGAATTAATTTCTTGGACGACAGATGTTTCACAGGCTCTTAAGGCGTGCTCATAAATGTCTAGTAATCACATTGCAATTTCTTTGAAGATTGATGCACCAATCCAAAAGGTTTGGGATTCGCTAGCGCAATGGGAAAAACAAGGCGAATGGATGCTTCAGACTAAAGTCTGGGTGACATCAGAAATAACCGAAGGCGTTGGAACTTCTATTAATGCATTTACTGGAGTAGGCCCATTAGGAGTTCTAGATTCAATGACAGTAACGGCATGGCAGCCCCCACACACATGCGATGTGCTTCATACAGGCAAAATAATCAAAGGCACAGGCCGATTTCATTTACGTGAACTCACTTCAAAGACAACAATCTTTGATTGGTCAGAAGAAGTTATCGCCCCACGCTTACTCTTTTTGGCAACACTTCCTGCGCTCTATATTGGTGTGCGCATCTCTTTATCCCGCTTTGCACGAACATTCCGCTAAGACCATCTTCACCCGCCTAGGCGTTAAGAGCCAGTAGCCTTATAACCATGAGCGAGTCCCCAACATTGGCCCAGGTGCTGGCCTCGCTGCCCGAAGAAGAGCGGATCATCTTGACCTTGCACTACATGCGCCAAATGTCACCTGGAGAGATTGCCCTAATGCTGAAGGTGCCAGAGCGCGCAGTTGATGCCGTGATTTCGACGGGAAAAGCGAGATTGAGCGCGCTTCTCGGCTTATAAACCCTGCAAGATTTCGCGCTTGTGCTCTTAATACGAGATACTTCTCCTCTTGAACTTTCCCCGCCCATCTTTGAAGGAGTCCCCACATGGCAGCCATGAAACCTCGTACCGGTGATGGTCCAATGGAGGTTACCAAGGAGGCTCGCTCTCTCGTGATGCGAATTCCACTAGAAGGTGGCGGACGTCTAGTTGTTGAACTCAACTCTGAAGAAGCTAATAATCTGAGCGCCGCACTTCATGCCGCGGTTGCATTAGTTAAGAAGTAAATCACTAACAGGCGATAGCCTTCAACGCATGTTCTGGACACTTAAAGCTGCCAAGCCTCAACTCTCATTAGCGATAGACGCTGACTCAATTGCGCTCGCTTTTGCTAAAGATTCAGAAGGTGTCATTTCATTTTCAGGCCCTGAAACCTTAGTTGAGGATATTGAAAAGTTTTTTGAAATCAATCTTGTCGATGAGCTTTCATTCTTTTCACCATCTGGCAAAGCAGGAGAACTATTTGAAATTCCAGTCAGTGCTAAAGATGCTCAAACAGATCGAATCTTTTTAGTTGGAATTGGTGACTCTTCAACAGCATCGTTTCGTGTTGCTGCCACAACAATTGCTCGAAAAGTTCGCGGAAAGAACACCACGGTGTATTCAGCTTGTGCAATTAGTAATAAAGATGTTAAGGCTCATGCAATTGCGTTGACGTTAGGTGCATACCTATGGAATCTAAAAACCGGAGAACCTGCAGGTAAGCCAACTTTCATAGTCGCCACAAATGAAAAAGAGGTTATAAATGTTGCTATCACTATTTCGAAAGCAATTACGCGCGCTCGTGATTTGGTGCATACGCCTTCTAATATTAAAAATCCTGCGTGGATGGCTACTAAAGCACAGGAATTCGCCAAAGGAACCGGGCTCACAGTAAAAGTACTTGCAGGAAAAGAGCTTAAAGATTTTGGTGGATTGCGCGCAGTTGGTAACTCTTCTCCTAAACCTGGACCGCGTTTTATTGAAGTGGGCTATGCACCTGCAAAGAAGAAAAATGCGATTAATGCCCTTCCACATGTTGTTTTAGTGGGTAAAGGAATCACATATGACACTGGTGGAATTAATCTCAAGCGTCCATATGACTTGATGATTCCGATGAAAAGTGACATGGCAGGGGCTGCAGCAATTCTGGCAACGCTAACTGCGCTAGAAGAATTACAACCAAATATTCGAGTAACAGCTCTGATGATGTGTGCAGAGAATGCGTTTTCAGGCACAGCCCAGCGCCCCAGTGATGTTATTACTCACTATGGTGGAACAACCGTTGAAGTAATTGATACAGATGCAGAAGGTCGCTTAGTTCTAGCTGATGGCTTGGCATATGCTGATAAGAATTTAGACCCAGATTATTTAGTAGATATTGCAACTTTAACTGGTTCAATAACACTTGGACTTGGCAAGCAATATGCCGGTATGTACACACGCGATGAGCAACTCGCACGCGATTTTGAAACTGCAGGTCACGAATCAGGTGATCGAGTTTGGCACATGCCTTTAATTGATGATTACAAGGATGCCCTTGAAAGTGACATTGCAGATTTTAATCACCTTGCAAAAAAAGCTAAGTACTCTGGAGGCTCAGTTACAGCCGCACTATTCCTTGAACACTTCGCAGGTAATCGCCGTTGGGTTCATTTAGATATTGCTGGAACAGGTCGTAGTGAAGCTGATGCTGGCGAAAATCCTAAAGGTGGAACTGGATATGGAGTCCGCTTACTAACCCAGTGGATTATGAATCTCAAATGAAAATAGATCCTCATGCATACGCTGAAAACTTTATAGCTGAAGATCCATTCAAAACTTATGCACGTGCTCGCGGGGTTGAAATAGGAGCACACGATGTGACACCTGGAGTAGGGGCATATCTCAAGCACCTTGCCTTTACCCTCTCAGCACAGTCAGTTGTCGAAGTAGGTACTGGTTCAGGCGTGGGAAGTTTGTGGCTGCTCGATGGCATGTTGGCAAGTGGCACCCTGACTTCAATTGATGATGAGATGGAACATACGCAGATTGCAAAGTTGGCATTTGCTGATGCTGAGATATCACCAACCCGTTACAGATTAATCACTAACTCAGTCCTAGATGTGATTTCAAAGTTAACCGATAGAGCCTATGACTTAGTTGTGGTCCGTCATGATCCTCAAGATTTGGCCTTTGTAATCAGTGAGGCACATCGCATTTTGCGCAGTGGCGGGGCAATGGTTATCGATAGCTTTTTTGGGGGTTCAAAAGTTAACGATCCCGCCCAGAGAGACCCTAAAACTGTGGCGCTTCGTGATGCTGGGAAAATCATTAAAAATGACACAGAACATTGGGTGAGTACCTTGATTCCAACCGGTGATGGTTTGTTAGTTGCCACAAAGTTGTAGGAAGATACGCATATGATTTTTCCTAGAAAAAAGCTAGCCCACAATCCTCGACCATGGTGGGAAACAAGCGCTCCAAGCAAAAGCTCTAGAGGTAAGGTCTTTATTACTGCTTTGCTTGCTAGTTGTCTCGGAGGATTCCTAGGAGTTACTGCAACGGGTGGAACAATCTTTAATTCTGCCAACATAGTTGATTCTTCAAGCACAATTGAGCGCGCACCAGATTCTGTTGCTGGAATTGCTGCCAGAGTTTTACCTTCGGTGGTTTCGATAAATACTCGTTCTGCGTCTGGTCGCGGGGGAACAGGCTCAGGTTTTGTTTTTGATAGCAATGGTTACATTCTGACTAATAACCACGTTATTGCTGGAGTGGCTAATGGAAAAGGTGCCATTCGAGTCACTCTCAATAACGGCGATGTTTACAGTGCAACGATAATTGGCCGTGATGCTTCTTATGATTTAGCCATTATTAAAATTAGTGGAACAAACCTGCCAGCACTTGAATTTGGAGACAGCGACAAAGTTGCAGTTGGTGACTCGGTGATTGCAATTGGTTCACCACTTGGTCTATCAGGAACGGTAACACTGGGAATCATTAGTGCTAAAGATCGACCTGTAACCGCCGGTGATTCTGGATCTGGAAGTTCATTTATTAATGCACTACAAACTGATGCAGCTATTAATCCAGGTAACTCTGGAGGCCCATTGGTGGATGCAACAGGAGCAGTCATTGGTGTTAACTCTGCAATTGCATCCCTAGGTTCTTCGTCGCAGACTGGTTCAATTGGTTTAGGTTTTGCAATACCTATTAATCAAGCGAGAAAAACTGCAGATCAATTAATCAAATCAGGTAAAGCAACATATCCATTCTTAGGTGTTTCATTAGATATGAATTTCACAGGGGTTGGTGCACTTGTGGCCAGTTCCAGCACAGCAATTTTGCCTGGTGGACCAGCAGCTAAAGCAGGGATTCGTGCGGGTGATCTGATCGTTAAATTCGAAAATAAGGCCATCGATTCCCCTGAGCAATTAATTGTTGCCATTCGCGCTATGAATGTGGGAGATAAGGTCACTCTGACTTACATTCGAGATAGCAAAGAGGTCACTGTCACCGTTACCTTGGTAGCTGGCAATAACTAGGGGTTGATTTAGAAGGTAGGCTTTCGGCATGTTCTTCGATATCGGTGCGGGCGAAATCCTCGGCCTGGCCATTTTAGGAATGATTCTGCTTGGTCCAGAGCGTCTTCCTAAAGCTGCCGCAGAAGCTGCCAAATGGGTGAAGAAAATTCGTGCTTTGTCACAGACTGCAACAGCTGAACTCCGTGAGAACTTGGGACCCGGCTTTGAGAATCTTCAGCCTGCAGATCTGCATCCTAAAACTTTCGTTAAAAAGCAGTTAGGTGAGTTGTTGGATGACACTCCAGCGGCAAAACCAGCGCGCCCAACTGCAAAGATTGATCCAGACCTCATATGAACCTTATTGACGCACTCAATGAAGCACTCACAACAGTTCAAGATCCCGAACTTCATCGTTCAATAACTGAGCTTGGAATGGTTGAGGAGCTGACTGAGGTCAGCGGCGCCGTGAGTATTAAAATTTTATTAACGATTTCTGGTTGCCCCATGCAAGATCGGCTTCGTGGTGATATTACTACAGCACTAAAAAATGTTGAAGGTGTTAAAACCGTTGAGTTAGCTTTTGGAGTTATGTCGCAAGAACAGCGTGATTATGTCAAGAAAGTTGTTCGTGGTGGTCGAGAGAAAACTATTACTTTTGCCCAACCAGAATCTCTTACTCGCGTTATTGGTATTGCATCAGGCAAAGGTGGTGTTGGTAAGTCTTCTGTGACTGCAAACCTAGGGGTTGCTTTTGCTAAAAAGGGATTACGTGTTGGAATATTAGATGCAGATGTCTATGGCCACTCGATTCCGCGTTTAATGGGCTTAATGGGTCAACGTCCAACTGCTATTGATCAACTCTTTATCCCACTTGAGTCATTTGGCGTAAAAGTGGTTTCGATGGAGATGTTTAAGCCAGAGCGCTCAGATCCTGTTGCTTATCGTGGCCCACTCTTACACCGTGTTCTTGAACAACTTCTTTCAGATGCGCACTGGGGCGATTTGGATGTCTTGCTTATTGATTTACCACCTGGCACTGGAGATTTAGCTATCTCGCTAGGACAACTGATCCCTAACTCAGAGATAGTTGTTGTAACTACACCTCAAATTGCTGCAGCTGAGGTTGCAGAGCGCGCAGGAAGAATTGCACATCAGATTCATCAACGCGTCATTGGCGTTATTGAAAACATGTCTGAATATGGCTGCCCAACATGTGGTGAGAAGATTGCCCTCTTTGGAGCAGGTGGAGGAGAAGAAACCTCTAAGCGTTTATCGGCTCTCGTTGGCATTGATGTTCCACTTCTAGGCAAGATCGCCTTTAATCCAGAGCTTCGAACCGGTGGCGATGACGGAGTTCCCTTGGTTCAAGCTGCTCCTGAATCTGAATCTGCACAGACAATTCTTGCGATTGCAGAAATTCTTGTTAAACGCAGCAAATCTTTGGTGGGTGTTCGCTTAGGTATTTCGCCGGAGAGCAATTGATATCGCAAGGCGATTCGCGCGATAGTCATACGACTATTCCAGGAAGACCCGATTTAATTCGCCTGGGTATTGGAATCATGGGAATTGGAACATCAGGTCCGCTGATTGCAATGAGTGCAATGCCAATTCCCACATTGATTTTTTGGAGAAATCTCGGCGGATCACTACTGACACTTCCCTTTGCTCTCAAACACCCTAGAGATCGCACAGGAATTAAGTGGTCCATTCTGGCTGGCTTTATATTAGCCATTCACTTTGTGGGATTCTTTCTAGCAATGCGTTGGACAAGTGTTGCTGCAGGTACGGCACTTGTTGCATTGCAACCAATCTTTGCCGCATTGTTTGTAAAACTCAGCGGTGGGCATATTCCCTCTAAAGCCTGGCTCGGAATGATTGTTAGCTTTTCAGGCGTGCTTTTGATATCAGGAATTGATTTACAGATCTCTCTGCGTGCATTTTTAGGTGATGTGGCCGCACTTGTTTCGGCAGCACTTGCTGCCCTTTACATGATGGCCGGATCACGTGCACAGCGCACAGTTGAAACAACTGTTTACACTACCGTCTGCTATTTCGTTTGTGCCATCACGGCATTGCCAATGGTGTTGGTAATGGGTTTTCCACTATTTAATTTCTCTGGGCGTGAATGGTGGATCCTTTTAGGTCTTGTTGTTGGTGCACAGATTCTTGGTCATACAATGTTTAATACAGCTCTCAAGCGTGTATCACCGGCAATAGTTTCTCTTATTATCTTTTTCGAAGTACCCGTTAGCTCACTGCTTGCTTTTTGGTGGCTGGGACAAAAACCACCACTTGGTATTTTGCCTGGAATTGCATTGATTTTAATTGGATGTGTGTTAGTTGTTACTCGATCAAGACCTGGGGCAGTGGAGCTGGCTCCATGATCGATTTACATACACACACTAATAAAAGTGATGGCACAGATAGCCCTCATGAGCTAGTTAATAAAGCAATCGTTCAGGGATTAACGGTTCTTGGAATAACTGATCACGACACAACTTCTAGTTGGCAAGAGGCAACGGCTAGCTTGCGCGGCAAGTTGACGTTAGCACTTGGTAGTGAAATTTCTTGTTTAACCGAAGATGGAATAAGTGTTCATATGCTCGGACTACTTTTTGATGGTGAACACAAGCACATGCAGGTGATGCTTGAAGAAACACGTGATGGACGAATGCCCCGGATGCGCAAGATGGTTGAGAAGATGCAGGCAGCAGGCATTGATATCTCAATGGCAGATGTTGAAGCCGCACGCCCTGATGGGGCAACACTGGGTCGCCCACATTTAGCTGATGCGTTGGTGAATAAAGGAGTCATATCTTCACGCGATGAAGCATTTCAAGGCATGCTCAATAATGATTCCGAGTTTTATGTCTCTCATGCAGCGCCAACTCCAGCCCAAGCAATTGCAATGATTCGAAGCGCAGGAGGAGTTGCAGTGATTGCTCATCCTTTTGCTTCCCATCGTGGCCAGATACTCAAAGCAAGTGATTTTCAAGATTTAGTAAAGGCTGGTTTAAATGGGATTGAAGTGGATCATCGGGATCAAAATCCTGAGGAAAGAGCGATGTTGCGCTTGATTGCCACAGAGTTGGATTTAGTAATAACTGGCTCCAGCGACTATCACGGAAGCGGTAAACTCAACTTACTTGCAGAGTTTCAAACTAGCCCAGGGCAATGGGAAAAACTTGAATCACTTGCCGATAAACGAAGGGTGGTAGGAGCATGAAAGTTAGCGCCGTAACCTTTGCCGTCCAATCATTTGTGACTCTCTTTGTGATTATGGATCCACCTGGTGCCACACCAATATTCTTGGCTCTAGTTGCTGATAAATCGGCCAAAGAGCGCAGAGTTCTTGCAATAAAAGCTGCGTCAGTTTCATTGCTTGTTATTTCAATTTTTGCACTATTCGGTCGCTTCATTTTGAGTTACCTCAATGTCTCAATTGCAGCGATGCAAGCGGCGGGTGCTTTATTGCTTTTGCTCATTTCATTAGATCTTCTCACTGGGGGCAAGGGAAGCGGTCGTGGTGAGCCAAAAGATGCCAACATCGCACTCGTTCCGCTAGGAACACCTTTGCTAGCAGGACCTGGTGCAATCGTTGCAACAATGATTTTCGTTCAGCAAATTGATGGCCCAAGCATGGCGATGGGTTTAATTGGTGCGGTAATAGCTGTTCACGTTGCTATCGCTGCAGTGCTGATGGCATCAACAACGATTATGAAGGTAATTAAGGAAGCCGGTGTGACATTAGTAGCACGTATTGCTGGTTTATTACTTGCCGCGATTGCAGTTCAGATGCTGGTAAATGCAATCCGCGTTTTTGTTACAACTTAACTCTCTTAAAACTTCTTTGTTCGTGTGCGAGTTCGCTCAACCTTTGGCTTTGATTCAACCTTCTTTTCAGGGCGTTTTTCAGTCACAGTCTTTTGTTGCACAACAGGCTTGCTCTTAGTGAGTCGTCCTGTGGAACCTGCTGGGATGTCGAGAACCTCATAGAGGTGCGGGGAAGAGGAATAAGTCTCTTCTGGTTCGGCTAATCCAAGATCAAGAGTTTGATTAATCATCTTCCATCTAGCTAATTCATCCCAGTCAACGAATGTGACTGCAATTCCATGTGCACCGGCACGTGCTGTGCGACCAATGCGATGCACATAAGTTTTTTCATCCTCTGGGCACTGATAATTAATTACGTGTGTAATTCCATCGATATCGATTCCTCGGGCAGCAACATCTGTTGCAACGAGAACATCTGACTTACCTGCCTTGAAATCACCTAACGCTTTTTCACGCGCGCTCTGTCCGAGATCTCCATGGATAGGTGCAGCTTTAAAGCCACGCTCCATAAGATCCTCAGCTGTCTTTTGGCAGGTGCGCTTAGTGCGGCAAAAAACCATTGTTGGGCCGCGGCCTTCAGCCTGCAAAATACGGGCCAGCATTTCGATTTTATCCATGGCATGAGCACGTAATACATGCTGCTTAATGCGAGTGACAACTGCGCCTTCATCTTCTGAATCCTGGGTGCGAATATGAATAGGTTGATTCATAAAGCGACGGGCAAGAGCGATGATGTCTCCAGGCATTGTTGCTGAGAACAACATAGTTTGCATGCGATTAGGTGTATTTGCCAAAATCTTTTCAACATCAGGCAAGAAACCTAGATCTAACATCTCATCTGCTTCATCTAAAACTAGGCGTGATACTTGCTTTAAACGCAGCTGACCTTGGCGTGAGAGATCAAGTAAGCGACCTGGTGTGCCAACAACGATTTCAATACCAGCTTGTAGCGCTTCAATCTGTGGTTCAAATGCTCGCCCGCCATAAACTGCTAACGTTCTAATTCCACGGTTACTTGCTAGCTCTTCAATATCTTTAGTTACCTGAGTACACAGTTCACGCGTTGGAACGACGATAAGAACCTGTGGCATTCCTTTATGTTCAAAGCCTGCCCACTCTGGATCATCCGGTGCAATTACACGTTCGATAACGGGGACGCCAAAGGCCAGAGTCTTTCCAGTTCCTGTTTTAGCTTGGCCAATAACATCACCATCACTGAGTGCAATAGGTAAGACCATCTCTTGAATAGCAAATGGGGCGATGAAGCCGTGAGCATGGAGAGCCTCAATAGTTTCAGGGCGTAATGGGAGTTCAGCGAAAGTTTTCGACACGTTAAACGGCGCCAGAAATTTGTTTATTAGTGGTGCTCATAGTTCTAATCCTATCGGAATTAATTGCGAGGGAATCCCGAAATTCCTCGCCACATGAGGTTGTTGACCAACTCAACTGCCTGTTCACGGGTTAATGTGCTGTCTCGGTCTAACCAATGGCGTGCTGTTACTTGGGCATATCCAATCATTCCAACACCTAAGAGCATTGAAGCTTCTTTTGGAAGACCTGTATCAATTGAAATAACGGCACTAGCAGCAGCTGCGCAGTCATAAGTCATTCGATTAAGGCGCTCACGCACAGATGGTTCAACACTCATATCACTTTCAAAAAGTAATCTAAAAGCTTCACCCTCTTTTTCAATAAAGCCAAAATATGCATCAACTGTGGCATGTACTCGGTTGGCGTTATCAGGAGTTGAAGCGATTGCTCTCTGAATTTCAAAAACTAAAGAATCGATATGTAAATCAAGAACTGCAAGATAGAGCTCTAACTTGGATGGGAAATGCTGATACAAAACTGGCTTGCTGACATTTGCACGATCTGCGATTTCATCCATAGCAGCAGAGTGATAACCAGCGGCGGTGAAAACCTCAAGGGCTGCTGAGAGCAAAAGTGCGCGACGCTCGTCACGAGGCAATCGTGGCTTATTTGATGTATCAATTGTGCTCATTGGCGTAATCGTAGAGGCAGTAGAGGTGATTGCGCTAATAGCTGTAGCAACGCATGCGTGGATACGGCAGAATTAACCTCCTATGAAAACTCCACCGCTTGTTAATCCGGGTCCAGCATTAAGTGGTGAGCAAACACGTCGATATAGTCGCCAGATCGTGATTCCCCAGATTCAATCACAGGGTCAAGAGCGCATAGGAAATGCAAAGGTCTTATGCATTGGCGCCGGTGGACTCGGCTCTCCCGCGCTTTTGTATTTAGCTGCAGCTGGAGTAGGGACAATTGGAATAGTTGATTTTGATACTGTAGATGAAACAAATCTGCATCGACAAATACTGTATGGCCAGTCTGATATTGGGAAAAAGAAAGTTGAAGTCGCAAAAATTAAAATTCAAGAAAGCAACTCATTAGTTTCAGTCAATATTTATCCTATAAGAATTGATACGACAAACGTTCTTGAAATTATGTCCAACTATGACATCATCATTGATACCACTGATAATTTTGCTACGCGCTACTTGATTAACGATGCTGCAGTTTTGCTCAATAAACCTTATGTGTGGGGTTCAGTTAATCGTTTTGATGGACAAGCTGCGATTTTTTGGAGCTCTCTCGGTCCGTGCTACCGCTGTCTTCACCCAACACCACCTGCCCCTGGAACAGTTCAAAACTGTGCAGAGGCAGGTGTATTAGGAGTTTTGTGTGCATCAATTGCATCTATGCAAGTAAATGAAGTAATTAAAGCAATCACAGGCATTGGCGAACTCCAAATCGGAAAGCTCATGATCTACGAAGGATTAGAGGCGGAGTATTCAAAGATTGATATTCATAAAAACCCACAATGTGTGATCTGTAGCCAGAATCCAACACAGGTAAATCTTTTAGAGAACTATGAAAGCTTTTGTGGCATAACTTCTGCGCCTGAAATCTCAGTTGAAGATCTAGAGAGCAAGTTCGCCGCCAATGAGGACTTTCTTCTCATTGATGTGAGAGAACCTGAAGAATTTGCACAATCTCGAATCCCGGGTTCAGTATTGATACCAGTGGCTGGATTTGTTGATGCTTCTGCATTCAAACTACTCCCACGAGATAAAGAGATTATTCTTCACTGTCACTCTGGAATAAGATCAGCAACCTGCTTGGCTCTTATTCAAAAGGCAGGCTTTACAAATTCACGGCATTTAGACGGAGGAATAGTTGCATGGGAGAAGTTATGAAAAGTTCTTATCAGGGCTATCGAATTCTCCTTGTGCATGCACATCCTGACGATGAAACCATTAACAACGGCGCGACTATGGCCCTTTATGCATCATTGGGGGCCACAGTTACTTTAGTAACCTGCACACGCGGAGAAGAAGGAGAAGTTTTAATCCCTTCTCTTTCTTACTTAGCAAGTAGTGAAAAAGATGAATTAGGAAAGCACCGTGAAGTTGAATTAGCTCTTGCAATGAAAGCATTGGGTATTTCAGATTTCAGGTTTCTAGGCCACCACCGAGATAGCGGAATGATGGGAACGGAATCCAATAACCGGCCTGATGTTTTCTGGCAGGCAGATTTAGATTCAGCTGCAGGCGAGCTTGTTAAAATAATTGAAGAAGTAAAACCTCATGTTTTGATTACTTATGACGAAATCGGCGGTTATGGTCACCCTGATCATATTCAAGCTCATCGAGTTGCTATGAGAGCAAGTGAATTAGCAACATGGCAGATTCAAAAGATTTACTGGAATACAGTCCCTAAATCAGTTATAGCCCAGGGAATGGAAGCGATGAAAGAGATTGGTTCTGATTTTTTTGGTGCTGAAAGTATTGATGATGTGCCATTTGCTAAAGATGATTCATTTGTCACAACTCTCATTGATGGCAATGCCTTTGTAGATGCCAAAATGGCAGCTATGAAAGCCCATGAGACACAGATTTCACTAGACGGGCCATTCTTTGCACTCTCAAATAAGCTGGGATTACAAGTCTGGGGACATGAGTACTACACCCTAATTAAGGGGCAAAAGAGTGAGCCTTTTGATGAACAGGGCCGTGAGAACGATTTAACTTCTGGAGTAGTTCTGTAATGCGCATAATCTTCACCATTGCAATCGGAGCGGGACTCGGTGCCGGGTCAGTATTTTTACATGCATCCCTAGTTCCATTTGGTTTGATTTTTGTTTTACTCTCAACTTTGGTCGGCATTTGGAGTATTGGTCGGATGTGGGGTGGGAGGTCTCTAAAAATATTGGCAGCAGTTGCGTGGATTTTTGTAGTGTTGCGCGCAGGCTTTCCAGGCATAAATGAAGAGTATTTAATTGAAGGGACTGCTGTTGGAATTTCACTGATTAATATGGGATTTTTAGCTTTAGTAATTGCAATCTTGCTTCCAGCTTAACGCCAGTTCGCAGTTTGACCTTCAGGTCCATCCATAATTTCAAGTCCACTTTCTTCTAACTTAATTCTTAACTCATCACTTTTAGCCCATTGCTTTTCATTTCTTGCGATTTGGCGAAGTTTAAGAATCTGCTCTTGTTCTGGAGTCAAAGCTTTGATTATTTCTTCCCGCTCAAGACCAAGGCCTAATATTTGATCGGCGAAAAGAAATAGCGCTGCACGATTATCTAGGTCATCATTTTTTTCAATACTGCGCAGATATTGAATGGCTTTTGGAGTGTCTAAATCATTATCGAGAATTTCTAAGAGCTCAGGATCTTTGGTAGCAACTTGAGTTCCCCATGTTTTTATTTTTTTCCGCCAACGTTTAAGAGTTGTATCTGCTGCTTCTATCGAGGCCCACGTTAAATCCATCTGGGCTCGGTAGCGATTTTCTAGAAAACATAGCCTCACGGAAAGGGGATCAAAGCCCCGATCTATAATATCTTTAAGAAGAACAACATTTCTGGCACTTTTAGACATCTTGCGGCCTTCAAAAAGCAGATGCTCGCCATGAAGCCACAGATCCACGCTCTCATTTCCAGTAATTGCATTTGACTGAGCTCGCTCATTCTCATGATGTGGAAAGCGCAGATCTATTCCACCGACGTGAAGATTTATATGTGAATTCAAGAAGTGAAGTGACATTGCTGAGCATTCAATATGCCAACCGGGGAAACCAGGTCCCCATGGTGAATCCCAAATCATTTCACTTCGTGTGCCAGCGTTTTTCCAGAGCGCCCAGTCCGCATGAAAACGTTTAGCGCCATCTTCGCTGTAATCATAATTATGGCCAGGTTTCAGGGCATCTAAGCGGTTACCACTTATTGCGCCATAACTAGGAAAAGATTGGGCCGAAAAATAGACCGTGCCATCCTCACCCACATATGCAAATTCCTTTGTAATGAGTTGCTCAATCATTGCAAGCATCAATTCAATAGATTCACTGGCTCTTGGATAAGCATCTGCCTTTTCAATATTCAGGCGTGCTAAGTCCGTGTGAAAACCTGTCTCATATTTTCGTGCCACGGTAAAGGCGTCTATGGATTCAGCTTTTGCCTGTGCAAGCATCTTGTCTTCATTCTCAATATCTTCAGACATGTGCCCAACATCGGTAATATTTTGAATGAGTTTCACATCAACACCATTAGCCGTAAGAACTCGACGCACCAGATCTGAAAGTAGGAAAGTCCTTAAATTTCCCACATGTGCATCTCGGTAAACCGTAGGCCCACAGCAATACATTGTTGTTGTGCCATTAGTTGAGGTAACAGGTTGAAGCTTTCGAGAAGCAGTGTCATAGAGTCGAAGGCTCACTTTATTTCAACCACTTCTTTCCACAGTGCAATCTCATCGTAGGAGAATTCAATAAGTTTTCCATGGCGATTGCGAAGTGTGATGGGGGACTCAAGATGGCCCACGATGTCGCGGAATCCACCCTCAGGATCATGCAAGCGGATGGTCACTCGCTTTCCTATGAGGGCGCTAAATGTGGCCTCTAGACCCTGATTCATGGCTCAACGATAAACCTTAACTTCAAATATCGCGCCAGGAGAGCCGATACGATTAGAATCTGAGAGTTGATAACTAATATTTCTTACGGAGGCTAGTCGTGACTTATGTGATCGCCCAACCATGTATCGATGTGAAAGATAAATCCTGCATCGCTGAATGTCCTGTGGACTGCATCTATGAAGGCGATCGCATGCTCTATATCCAAGCCGATGAATGCGTTGACTGCGGTGCGTGTGAGCCTGTGTGTCCGGTTGAGGCTATTTACTATGAAGATGATGTCCCACCACAGTGGAAGCAGTTTGGAAAAGTTAATACAGAGTTTTTCGTTGAAATCGGTTCACCAGGTGGAGCCAACAAAGTCGGAGCAACTGGCACTGACCACGAACTTGTAAAAGCTATTCCCCCTAAGAGCGAGTAATTTTTCTTGCGCTCTTCACTCCCAGATTTCCCCTGGGATGCTCTTGCCCCCTATGGAGATAAGGCTCGTGCGCACCCTGGTGGGATTATTGATCTATCAGTTGGAACCCCTGTAGATCCCACACCTGAATTTATTCAAGCAGCATTACGTGAAGCCTCTAATTCACCCAGTTATCCGGTCACTGCTGGAACAGCGCAATTACGAGCAGCGATTACCTCTTGGGCGAAATCTAGATTAGGTGCAACCGGTGATTTTGATGTTTTGCCTGTCATTGGCTCTAAAGAGCTAGTTGCATGGTTACCAACAATTTTAGAATCTAAAAAAGTGCTCATTCCAGAGATTGCTTATCCCACCTATCACGTGGGCGCATTGATAGCACAGGCACAGTCAATTCCTGTTCCTATCAGTGCACAGAGCTGGCCTAACGCTGATTTAGCTTGGATGAATTCACCATCAAATCCAACTGGGCGAGTCCATAGCGTTGAAGAAATAAAGGAATGCATTGCATGGTCACGAGCAAACGATGCAGTTTTGATTTCAGATGAGTGTTATTTGGAGTTTAATCACAACGCCACATCAACATCTGTCATGGCCTTAACCGAAGGCAATAACAAGAATATATTGGCGCTTCATTCGTTATCCAAGCGCTCTTCAATGGCTGGATACCGGGCAGCATTTATGGTGGGTGATTCTTCGTTAATCGCAAAGATCCGTGAACTTAGAAAGCATGCAGGCATGATGGTTTCACTACCGGTACAAAAAGCAATGACTATTGCACTTGGTGATGACTCACATGTTGGCGAGCAACGCGGGCGATATAACGCACGACGCGATGCTCTGCGTCCAGCTCTTGAAGCATGCGGATTTCGAATTGAATTTAGCAATGCAGGTCTCTATATCTGGTGCACACGAGATGAAGATGCCTGGGCAAGTGTTGATTGGTTAGCCGAGCGCGGAATCCTGGCAACTCCAGGCAGCTTTTATGGTGAAAAGGGCAAGAACCATATTCGCATCGCAATGACTGTGACTGATGCAGCCATAAAAGATGCAGTTAACCGCTTAAAGGCTTAGCTGATGGCCGTTGGAATCCTTCTAGTTGGTGGCTTTGGCACACGTTTAATGCCACTTACTAAAAACACACCAAAACCAATGCTCACAGTTGCTGGTTTGCCAGTAACAGAACACCAACTAGCTATGGCAAAAAAGGCAGGAATAACTACGGTGGTTCTTGCCACTTCTTATTTATCGCAGGTTTTTATTCCTTATTTTGGAGATGGATCTAAGTGGGGAATGAAACTGCTCTATGCCGTTGAAAAAGAGCCTTTGGGCACAGGCGGTGCTATTAGAAACGCTGCAAAACTATTGGCGAATGATGAATCTGTTGTTGTCTTTAATGGAGATGTTTTAAGTTCACACAATTTATCACTTCAAATACAAGAACATGAAGCAAATAATGCTGATGCAACACTGCATTTAACAGCAGTTCAAGATGCTCGTTCTTATGGTTGTGTTCCAACTGATTCTGATGGTCGTGTTACAGCTTTTCTAGAAAAAATGGAAAATCCAGTTACAAATACCATTAACGCCGGGTGCTATGTGTTCAAATCTTCAGTTATTCAAGCAATAGAACCAGATCGAGTTGTCAGTGTTGAAAGAGAGATTTTCCCAAATCTTGTTGCTAGCCATGGCAAAGTATTTGGTTTCATTGATGATTCCTATTGGCTAGACATTGGCACACCACAAGCCCTACTTAAAGGCTCACAAGATTTAGTTACAGGCTTAGCTGATTCAGCTGCTTTAACCTCTGGAGATATCGAAAGCCATGGCAAGGATTTCTTAATAATGAAAGGCGCACAAGTGGATCCTTCTGCTCATATTGATGGGGGTAGCTGCATTTCTAGCGGCGCTGTAGTTGGGGCGGGTGCCCACATTTCAGGTTCCATCATTGAAGCTGGGGCCAAAGTAGGCGTCGGTGCAACGATCATTAATTCATTTATTGCATCTGGGGCAGTTGTGGCCGAATCGGTGAAAATATCAACATCTTTTGTGACAAATAAGGAAATAATCGAAATCCCTGCCTGAATCAAGCGTGAATTACCTCCAATAAGGGCTCGTCTTGGCTTGACTTATTCGACTTACACGCGTGTAATTCACTTATTAGTAAGTCTTTTCCATAAGGGATCAGACCCGAAGTTTTCAAGGAGAATCGACTATGCCGATTAAACCTGAAGCCACGAACTCCCCAACCCCCGCGACTGGCCCAAAGATCACGCTAGAGACTGGCGAGAGTATTGAACTCTCTTGGCAAGAACGCGCATTGTGTGCGCAAACAGATCCAGAAGCATTCTTTCCTGAAAAGGGTGGCTCAACTCGCGAAGCAAAGCGTGTGTGTCTTTCCTGCGATGTTCGCTCAGAGTGCTTGGAATACGCACTTGCACATGACGAACGCTTTGGAATTTGGGGCGGACTATCAGAGCGCGAACGTCGTCGCTTAAAGCGCCGTTCTGCGTAATCTTTTAATCCCAACTCTTTAAGAGATGGTGGTTTAGTTGTGGCAATAACAGATAGACATTTAGTCACCGCAATTGTTGTTACACACGACGGTGAAACTTGGTTACCTGCAGTTGTTGCTGCATTGGCTTCACAAACTAGACCTGCAGATGAAATTATTGCAGTTGATACATCATCGAATGATTCATCCACAAAACTTATAAAAGCTGCCCGCATTCCCTTAATTGCCGCAGATCGTGACTGCGGATTTGGTGATGCTGTTGCGCTCGCAGTTGCAAAAATTCCTAAACACATTGAAGGCAATAGTGAATGGATTTGGTTAATCCATGATGACTGCGCACCAACACCAACAGCACTTGAAAAACTATTAGAGGCAATTGATGATCGACCTCAAGTTGCAATGGTGGGTCCAAAACTTCTAGGTTGGCATGATCGCACTCACATACTAGAAGCTGGAATAAGTATTGCTGGCAACGGTGCTCGCTGGACTGGTCTTGAAACCGATGAATATGATCAAGGCCAACATGATGGTATTCATGATGTTCTTTCAGTCAGTACCGCAGGTGCATTAATTCGACGAGATATATTTGAAGAACTCGGTGGCTTTGATTCAAACCTTTCCCTCTTTCGCGATGATATAGATTTTGGTTGGCGGGCCAGAGTTGCTGGTCATGGAGTCATTGCTACGACTGCTGCCGTTGCCCACCATGCTCAAGCTTCGGCTTCAGAGCGACGCAGCGTTGATGTTAACGGTGCGTTCTTACATCGCCCATTACTTCTTGATCGTCGAAATGCTGCATACGTTTTATTAGCTAACTCATCATGGTG
Organism: Candidatus Planktophila sp.; assembly: GCA_040402235.1. GTDB lineage: Bacteria > Actinomycetota > Actinomycetes > Nanopelagicales > Nanopelagicaceae > Planktophila. Next base: position 51,198 of record JBBAMY010000002.1, read on the forward strand.
GATGATTCCATGGCTATCAATTCAATTATTAGCCTCTGCAATGGTGCGCTCCATTGGTTATCTATTAGCAAAACTTCCTGGGTATGCAGCCGATGAACTATTGGCTGTGGGTACTTTGATTATTAAGCCAGCTGAGATAGTAAAAGCAAGAAAATTTAGAAAAACAAAGAGATTAGTCTCTTCTCGTGTTATCTCTTCTTATATTCCTCCTCGTTGGTCACAGATTCGATTATCAGCGGCCCGTGTTGCAGAAGTGATCAGAGCAAAAGTTATCCCTGTCACGGAGAGCTCTTCAGTCTCTGTTTTAAACTCACTCGAAGAAGAGGACTTGCTGGTACCAACTCAACGTTTTCAGATGAGTAAGTTCTTAAAAAACCCAGCGATTTTTGGATTTCTCTTACTTGCAATAATCACTCTTGTTCAATCCCGCAATCGCTTTGGGGCCTTAAATGGCGGCGCACTTGTGGCCTCACCAAGCGGGGCTAGAGATCTATGGGGGATTTATTTTGAGTCTTGGCACCAAGTTGGAATGGGAAGCTCGCATGCATCCCCAGCCTGGATTGCTGTTGTGGCGTTGGCATCGACTCTGTTTCTCGGTAAAACACCGCTTTTAATAACTACATTCTTTTTATTTGCGCCACTTCTGATTATGTGGTCAGGCCACTCATTCCTACGAAAGCTTTCCAACAACCAATTCATTACGATCCCAGCCAGTTTCTTATATGCACTATCTCCAGTAGTTCTGGCCTCAGTCAACTCCGGACGCTTGGCAACTCTTGTTGCCTTAATCATTGCACCGCAAATTCCAATGATCCTTAGTAACTGGAAGCAAGTAGAGGCCAATAGCTGGAGGCGCATCTACGGCTTATGTATTTTATTGGCAGTCTTAACATCATTTACTTTGTTTACAACATTTGTGAGCCTAGGAGTCATAGGCTTTGCAATTTTTAGTGATTATGATGAAAAACTTGAGAAGCCCATATTCCTTGCAAGACTCTATAAGCGTCTAACGTTATTGATCTTCCCATTCTTATTAGTCGCTCCATATTCATTTGAAGCTCTCATTCGCCCTGCCCGCTTTCTAGCCGAACCAGGTCTTAACCTTGCAGGAGGTTCCACTGCTTTAGTTCTTTCAGGTAATCCAGGCGGTGCTGGATCTTTACCTTGGTGGACAGTTAGCCCCATTCTGCTTCTTCTTATCATTGCCCTTTTTTCATCATCTCATGCTCATTCTTTTGCACAAATCGGAATGACTTTTCTGTGTGCAGCAGTTTTATTCTCATCCATCTCAATTACAGTGCACGGTAATAGCTCTGGCACACGCACATGGGTTGGAACACTATTAGTTGGCGCAACACTTGCATCTGTTGCAGCTGGAGTTGTGATTCTAGATCGATTGCGAACCGTGCTGATTTCAAGCAATATTCACTACCGCCATATTCTGGCTAGTCTGCTTTTGATTATTACTGCAATTTATTCAGTCTCAAGTATTGGTTGGTCACTTACTGCCGGTGCGGATTCTCCGGTGCAGAGCAATATGAAGCGAGTTATACCAGCATTTCTCACTGCCGAAGCTGATACCAAAACCTTAGTGTTGCGCGAAGTAGGATCTGCGAACTCAAAATCAATTCAGTATTACATCTCACGCGGTGAAGATATTTCACTAGGGGAGCCTGATGTTGCACCTGGGCAAGTGCGGGAGATTGAAATTGCAGCTCAGCAACTCATTGATGGCTCTGGTATTAGTAGTAGCCAAGTATTTTCTGCATATGGAATTAAGTATGTATTTGTTAAGAATCCATTTAGCCGTAATGTGATTCGAACAATTGATGGCCTAGGTGGATTTGCGCGCACCTCAGCAACCTCAGCTGGGGTTGTTTGGAGAGTTACTGGGGTCACTGGTCGAATTATTTTCACTGCAAAAGACGGAACACGTTCTGTTCTAGAAGCCGGTGAAGTTGGTGCTCGCACCATGGTTTATGGTCCAGGAACAATTACTTTGACGGAAACTTTTGATCGATCATGGCAGGTTCTACAAAATGGATATCGATTAGATCGCGCTAAAGATGAACAGTCATTGCCACAGTTTCAGGTAAAAGAAGCTGGTGAAATATCCCTCATTCATGATGGAACTATTAGGCGGGCATGGCTATCACTTCAGTTAATCGCTTGGACGCTGGCCATAATTTTGGCAGCACCGGCTGGTCGTAGAAAACGTGAAATTTCAGAGAAGGAGCTGGCATGAAATTCAAAAAGCCTCTTCTCTACGTAGCCGCCCTAGTCGCAAGTTTTCTGATTGCATCTGCGCTCACCACAGTCTCAAAACCAAATAACTACTCTGAAAGCTATCCCGCGGTGGTGTGTCCGCCAACACTCAAAGGTTTAACTTCGCAAATATCTATTTCTTCACGCAAGGTCCAATACCAACGATTAGAAAATCGAAGTAGTAAGACATTGCCATTTAATGCACTTCGCTTTCCAGTCTCTAAGGATTCCTTGGTGATTACGGCCCAAGGAACCACGCCACTTATTTGGCAAAGCAGGGCAGGAAGTTGGGCCGGAGGAACCCTGTGTTCTGGGCCAAGTTCTGCGGCTTGGTTTGTTGGTGGAACTGCTAATGTCACAACGCGTGGTCGACTCATTCTTGTTAATAGCGGATTAAGTGATGCCATCGTAGATATTCAAAGTTATACCGAAAATGCAAAACAACCGATTAAATCTGTAAATTTAAAGTCAAAGAGCTTTATGCAACTTTCAATTGACACACTTGCCCCAGGTGATAAAGCCTTGGCAGTTCAAGTAGTTCCACGATCTGGTCGTGTTAACGCATTCATGATTGATGAGCAAGGGGCTGGATTAAAGGCGCTGGGTGGAGATTTTGTAAACTCCTATCCAAGTGCAGCCAAAGAAGTTGTCATTCCAGCCATCCCTAACCCACTTCCTAAAAAGGGTGAAAAAGCCTCCTCTTCACACACCTTACGAATTCTCACACCCGGAGATGTCAATACAACATTTACCTTAGAGGTTTTATCTGCCGATGGCAGTTTTGTTCCTGTTGGTCTGAATTCACAGTCGATTGATGCTGGTGTGGTCTCTGAGTTTTCTTTCAAGCCAAAAATCTCAGCAAGTGCCTTTGCCGTTCGAATCAAGTCTCCTGAACCAATAGTTGCTTCGATTTCATCATCAGTAACATTAAGCGGGCGTAAGGACTTTGTTTGGAGCACAGCCACACCACCTCTTACGCCAATGTCTATTGCTGTGACAGGACTATCACCACTGATCGTATTTGCAGGAGATTCAATTTCCGTAAAAGTCCAAACCAAGTTAATAAATGGAAAAACCGTCAGCGCAGTAGTCAAAGGTAGCGATATTGCTACATGGCGTGTTCCAGAAAATGCACGTTCAATTACGATTATTTCCACCAGTAAAGGGGTCTTTGCTGGCGCACTTATAGCCTCAAGTAATGGTTATGGATTTATTCCTATCCAGAATGGCAGTGCTCTCACACGAGTAGAAGTTCCGAATTCAAACATTCGTGTTCTAAATCCCTAACAATCCCGAAAAATTGGCACACAGGCCACTAATGTTCTAACCATGAAGTCACCAGCACAGGTAGGTCGAGCTTGCTCTCGTGTGGGCTGCCGCTCAATTGCCACGATGACTCTGACTTATATTTATGCTGAATCAACTGCTGTAGTGGGACCACTTGCAACGTATTCAGAACCACATGCATATGATCTATGTGCAATTCATGGCGAGCGATTGAAAGTTCCACACGGTTGGAATGTTATTAAGCAAGAGCTAACAGGAAATGAGCCTGGTCCATCAGATGATGATTTAATGGCAATCGCAGATGCAGTGCGCGAAGTTGCAAAGCGAAGTGAAGAAACACCTGCAGTTGTAGGTGAAGATACTTCACACGCTTCAATTGGACGCCGAGGTCATCTACGAGCCGTGCCATCGTAAGGATTAATTAATGTCGCAAGAGATTGCAAATATTTTTAAAGCATATGACATTCGTGGGCTCGTTGATTTAGAGATAACTCCAGACTTTACTTTTGCTACAGGCGTTGCATATGCCCGCTTTCTACAACAACAGCGCGAGCCGGGAACAGTTGTCATTGGTGAAGATATGCGGCCATCTTCAATTCCACTTGCAGATGCATTTTCTGCCGGAGTTACTTCTTTAGGAATGGATGTCATTCGTATTGGATTAGCCTCAACAGATATGTTGTATTTTGCTTCAGGCAAACTAGGCCTACCAGGTGCGATGTTTACAGCAAGCCATAATCCTGCGCAATACAACGGAATCAAACTCTGTCTCAGCAGTGCACGCCCGATTGGTAAAGAGTCAGGTTTACTTACAATTGAAAACTTCGTTCGCAAAGGTTCAGCACTTGAACTTCGCTCAATTGGGGTTGAAACTCAACGGGACATGCTTGAAGAGTATGTGGATCACCTTTTAAGCCTTGTGGATCTCTCCACCATTCGTCCGCTTAAAATCGTTGTAGATGCAGGAAATGGAATGGCTGGACATACAGCTCCAGCGATATTTGCGCGGCTAAACTGCGAAATAATCCCGATGTACTTTGAACTAGATGGAACCTTCCCCAATCATGAGGCAAATCCAATAGATGAAAAGAATTTGAGAGATCTTCAAAAGGCAGTTATCAAACATGGCGCAGATTTAGGTCTGGCTTTTGATGGTGATGCTGATCGTTGTTTTTTAGTTGATGAGAAAGCTAATGCAATTAATCCATCCGATTTAACATCTTTGATTGCAGAGCGTGAGCTTAAGAAAAATCCTGGAGCAATAATTATTTATAATTTAATCTCATCGCGGGCTGTGTTAGAAGTTATTGAAGAAAATGGTGGAATTGGGCTTCGCTCTCGTGTCGGACATTCTTATATAAAGAAAATGATGGCTGAGAGTAAAGCGATTTTTGGTGGGGAACATTCAGGTCATTTTTACTTTGATGATTTCTGGAGAGCAGATTCAGGCGCACTTGCAGCTCTGCATGCAATTGCGGCATTAGGAGAATCTGATAAATCTATGTCAGAGATTTTGAAGCCGTATCAGAGGTATTGCCTTAGTGGTGAAATCAATTCCAAAGTCGCAGATACGCAAGCGGCAACTGCATTAGTTGAGGCCACATATAGTTCTATGGCCGGGGTAACAACGGATCACCTTGATGGACTCACAGTCAATGGCGATACATGGTGGTTTAATCTCCGGCCATCAAACACAGAGCCATTGCTTAGACTCAACGTTGAGGCCAAGGCGCCAGAGCGCATGCAAGAGCTACGTGATGAGGTTCTCTCCCTTATTCGTGGCTAGGTGCGTGCCTTCATTACTCGCTTTAGGCGTGGGGGCAGTAACCTAGGCTCCTGACCGCAGTCGATAAAAGGAGCTTTTTTGTGAACGTACCAGTTACTTCTACTCTTCCAAAGCACGATATTGCAGATGCATCTCTTGCTACACAGGGACGCATGCGCATTGAATGGGCAGAGCGCAATATGCCTGTTCTTGCTCAAATCCGTGAGCGCTTTGAAAAGTCACAACCATTTGCTGGTGTTCGCATCTCTGCATGCATGCACGTAACTACTGAGACAGCTGTCTTAATGCGCGTTCTAAAAGCTGGCGGTGCTGATGTCGCTCTATGTGCATCAAATCCACTCTCAACTCAAGATGACACTGCAGCAGCTTTGGTCCATGAGTATGGAATCTCTGTTTTTGCACGTAACGCTGTTGACCGCGACGGTTACTACAAGCACATCAACGCATCTCTTGATATCGAACCACACCAAGTTTTTGATGATGGCTGCGACCTCGTCAACACTCTTCACACAACTCGTAAAGAGTTAATTCCAAATATCGCTGGTGGCTGCGAAGAAACCACAACAGGAGTTATCCGTCTCAACCAGATGGCAAAAGATGGAGCACTCCAGTTCCCAATGATTGCTGTGAACGACACAGATACAAAGCACATGTTTGATAACCGTTATGGAACAGGTCAATCAACTCTTGATGCAGTATTTCGTTCAACTAACTTCCTTCTAGCAGGACGCATTCTTGTTGTTGCTGGATTTGGTTACTGCGGTAAGGGTGTTGCAGAGCGTGCCAAGGGAATGGGTGCTGACGTAATCATTACTGAAATTGATCCAACTAAGGCATTAGATGCAATGATGCAAGGTTTCCGCGTTATGCCAATGGCAGATGCTGCAAAGGTTGGCGATGTCTTTATTACTGTTACTGGTAACCGTGATGTATTGCGCGATGAGCACTTTGCAGTAATGAAGGATGGCGCAATCATGGCTAACTCAGGCCACTTTGATATTGAAATCGACGTTGCATGGCTAGAACAGCATTCAGTTAAGAAGAATGCAAAGATGCGCCACCAGACCGATGAATATGTCATGGCCGATGGTCGCCGTTTGCTTCTTCTTGCAGAAGGACGCCTTGTTAACCTTGGTGCTGCAGAAGGTCACCCAGCATCAGTTATGGATATGTCATTTTCTGATCAAGCGCTAACTGCTGAATACCTTGTTAAGGAAGCTAAGAACTTAAAGCCTGGTGTTCACAACGTCCCTACATATATTGATAAAGAAGTTGCTAGCTTGAAGTTGAAGAGCATGGGCGGCCTCATTGACACACTCACTCCAGCGCAAGATATGTACTTGAACTCTTGGGAGCACGGTAGCTAATGACATTGGTTATGGTCGTCGATGACGACCAGGACCTTGCCGAAATGCTCGGCATTGTTTTAACCGGTGCAGGTATTGATGTAGACCTCGTAAGTCGCGGGGATGAAGTTCTTGATGTATTTCGTAACAATCCACCAGATTTAGTTCTCTTGGATGTTATGTTGCCTGGCCTTGATGGAATTGAAGTCTGTAAATTAATTCGCGCAGAATCTATGGTTCCAATCATTATGTTGACCGCAAAAGGTGACACGCATGATGTTGTGCGCGGGCTTGAAGCTGGGGCAGATGACTACATGGTTAAGCCCTTTAGACATCCATCAGAGTTAATTGCCCGTATTCGCACACGCTTGCGCCGAACAAATGTTGATATTGCTGGTTTATTAACTATTGGCGATTTAGCCATTGACGTTCAAGCACATCAGATTTTGCGGGCAGGTAAGCAGATTTCATTGACTCGCTTGGAGTTTGATTTATTAGTAGCACTGGCTAAAGAGCCTGGTCGAGTGTTTACACGTGACGCGTTGCTTAGTGAAGTGTGGGGCTATCGCCATTCCACTGATACACGTCTGGTCAATGTCCACGTTCAACGTCTTCGCTCCAAGATTGAGCATGATTCAGAGCGACCTGAGATTGTGGTTACTGTGCGTGGAGTTGGTTACAAAGCTGGAGTGATGGGCGGTTCCTAACCTATGAACCGTATCTTCTTACGCCTTCGCAATTCACTTGCAACCAGAGTGATTATTTCAACTGTTCTGCTCTCCTTAGGCGTTGTATACCTAACAGGCTCTGCTCTCAATTCACAGTTAGCAACGGGTATTAAGAAAGTGAATCTGGAGTCATCGCGTATTGAGGCACGTTCGACAATATTTTCAGCTGAATACCGCTTTCTATTGGCTGAAGGCGAAAAAGAAGCTGCTGTATTTAAAGTTATCAACGACATCATTAGCTCAGCTACTTCGCTGACATCAAATGAGAATGCCAGAGAAGTTGTCTTCATTCGTAGCCCTGGAAATAACCGCATTCAAAACTATGAAATTACTTCAAATCAAGTTGATCCAACGTCAATTCGTGAGAATTTAAGTAAGCGCGTACGAAAAAGTGCCGACTTAGTTTCTTCTAATATCACCATTCAATACGCAGGTGGATTGAGAATTCCAGGTCTAGCTTTTGGTCAAAAGGTTCAGATTCCTGGGGCTGGTCAGTATGAGATGTATATGCTTTTTTCTTTGGCTAATCAAAATGCAACGCTAGATTTGATTCAACGTCTTTTGGCTTTGACAGGCTTATTCTTAGTTCTACTGATTGCGCTAATTGTTTGGCTTGTAGTCCGTCAAGTTGTTCGACCTGTTCGTGAGGCGGCAGCAATTGCAACTCAGTTTACATCTGGAGATTTTCGCCAACGTATGAAAGTAGTGTCGCAAGATGAAATCGCCACTTTAGGAACTGCCTTTAATGAGATGGCAGAGTCCTTAGAGAAACAGATTGCTCGCTTAGAAAACTTATCTCGTGTCCAACAACGCTTTGTTTCAGATGTTTCCCATGAGCTTCGTACACCACTAACCACACTCCGAATGGCCTCTGAAGTCATTAACGCGTCCCGCGATGGTTTTGACCCAGTTGTTGCAAGAAGCACTGAACTCTTAGTGGCCCAACTAGATCGATTCGAACGATTGCTTGAGGATTTGCTTGAAGTAAGTCGATTTGATGCTGAAGTTGCTGTCATTGAAGCCGTTGACTTCGACATTGTCGTCTTAGCTAATCGATGTGCGCAGGACTTGGGGCTAGTGGCCAGAGAGAGGTCTACAGATCTTCGCATTTATTGCATAGCCGAGAGTATTAATGTGCAGGCAGATATTCGAAGAGTTGAGCGCATCTTGCGTAATTTATTCTCAAACGCCATCGATCACGCTGAAGAAAAGCCAGTTGCAATTACAATCGTGGCAAGTGAACATGATGTGGCAGTTGGTGTGAGAGATCATGGAATTGGTTTAGATGAAAACACCCTTACCCGAGTATTTGATCGTTTCTGGCGCGCTGACCCTTCACGAGCAAGAACTCGTGGTGGCACTGGCTTAGGACTTTCAATAGCGTTAGAGGATGCTCGTCTGCATAATGGAGAGCTCGAAGCATGGGGAAGACCTGGCAAAGGCGCTCATTTTGTATTAACGCTGCCACGTCAATCTCGCCAAGGAATTGAGTCGCGCTTGATTAATTTAATACCAGATGATGTGCATGTCTAGTTTCCACAAGTAGGTTCACCACAATTCCTTTCACGATAACTTGGCTTGATGCAGGTTATTTCAGAGCTAAGCCAGCTGCTCTTTCCGACTCGTTGTTATGGCTGTAATGCAATTGGAATATCTATTTGTTCAAACTGTCGAAGGGAGTGGCATCCTCATTATTACCTTACGCACATTCAAGGCTTACGTGTTAATTCAGCAGTTCTCTATTCACCTACTGCAAGCAAGATAATCTTGGCAGCCAAAGAGCGCGGATTAAAAGGGGCCGATGAGTTAATCATTGAGGCAATAGTTCACGTTCTTACTAGGGCGAATTTTGATAAATATAATGTGAGGTTGGTTCCGATTCCTTCTTCGGCGATAAATAGACGAAGAAGAGGCAGAAGTTTTATTCCCGATATTTGTAATGAAATTTCTGTGAGAACTTCCATACCTGTAACTCCAGCTTTAACGATTCTTCGAAAGGTCAAAGATCAGAGCACCCTTAGCGCAAAAGCAAGGGCTAACAATATGCGCGGAGCTTTTGGAATAGCCGAGAATATTTATCCGCGGGGCGACTTAATTCTCATTGATGATGTAGTCACTACAGGGGCCACCGTCTCTGAGGCGGCCAGAGCCCTGAATTCACATGGATTTGCGGTTATGGGCTCGGTTACCGCTTGCGTGGCTCAACCTCTACGATAGGGGCTGGGAAATTGAAGGACATCAGTGAGTGAGCTTTGAGAGGTTGCATTAATGCCAGCGTTTTTTGACAAGCTTATGCGTGCAGGCGAAGGTCGCATCCTTCGTGAGCTGAGCAAGATTGTTGTTGTCGTTAATGGACATGAATCTGGCATTGTTGCAATGTCTGATTCAGAGCTTCGAGGACAGACTGAACTCCTTAAAGATCGCTTTTCCAAAGGTGAATCACTCGATGATTTGATGCCAGAAGCATTCGCTGTTGTGCGCGAGGCTGCCAAGCGAACTTTAGGTCAGCGTCACTACGACGTTCAGATTATGGGTGGAGCCGCACTTCATAAAGGCAATATCGCGGAAATGCGAACTGGTGAAGGAAAGACTTTAGTTGCAACTTTACCTTCATATTTAAATGCACTAGCTGGCCGCGGAGTACACGTTGTTACAACAAATGATTATTTAGCAGAGCGCGACAGTGAATGGATGGGACGTATTCACCGCTTCCTAGGATTAAAGGTTGGCGTGATTTTGGCCAATATGACTCCAGCAGAGCGACGTGAGGCATACCTGGCTGACATTACATATGGGACAAATAATGAATTTGGTTTTGATTACTTACGCGACAACATGGCATGGACGCTAGAAGAGTGTGTTCAACGTGATCACTTCTTCGCAGTAGTAGATGAAGTTGACTCCATTCTAATTGATGAGGCTCGTACTCCATTAATCATTAGTGGACCGGCTGATAAAGCCACGAAGTGGTACATGGAGTTTGCAACTCTTGTAGGTAAATTGCAGCGCGATGCGCACTATGAAGTTGATGAAAAGAAGCGCACTATTGGAATCCTCGAAGACGGTGTAACAAAGGTTGAAGAGCTTCTACAAATCGGCAACCTTTACGAGGCTGCCAATACGCCAATGATTGGTTACCTCAATAACGCTGTGCGGGCAAAAGAGCTCTTTAAGCGTGATAAAGATTATGTAGTCATGAATGGCGAACTACTCATCGTTGATGAGCACACCGGTCGTATGTTGGCTGGGCGTCGCTATAGCGAAGGTTTACACCAAGCTCTGGAAGCAAAAGAGCGCATTGAAATTAAGGATGAAAACCAAACTCTTGCAACTATTACATTGCAGAACTATTTCCGCCTTTACGACAAGCTCTCAGGTATGACTGGTACAGCAATGACTGAGGCCTCTGAATTCCACCAGATTTATAAGTTGGGTGTTGTACCTATTCCAACAAATCGCTCAATGATTCGTATTGATCAGCCTGATCTCGTTTACAAATCAGAGGATGGAAAATTCATCGCAGTTACTTCTGATATCGCAGAAAAATACCGTAAGGGTCAACCAGTTCTAGTTGGCACGGTCAGCGTTGAAAAATCAGAAGAACTTTCTAGTTTCCTTCGCAAAGCAGGAGTTCCACATGAAGTTCTTAACGCCAAGCACCACGAACGTGAAGCAGCAATTATCGCGCGCGCGGGTGTTAAAGGCGCAGTAACTGTTGCAACAAATATGGCTGGTCGCGGTACAGACATCATGCTGGGTGGAAACCCTGAGTTCATGGCAGATTTCGAACTACAACGTCGAGGTCTTTCTCCAGTTGATGATGCAGAGCAGTATGAAAAAGCTTGGCCTGATGAAATTACTCGCCAGAAAGCAGCCGTGGCGTTAGGTCACGAAGAAGTAATTGCGCTTGGTGGTCTTTATGTTTTAGGAACCGAGCGACATGAATCTCGACGCATTGATAATCAGTTGCGTGGTCGTTCTGGTCGTCAAGGCGATCCTGGTGAATCACGTTTCTATCTCTCCCTTCAAGATGAACTTATGCGTCGATTTAACTCAGGAATGGTTGAGCGCTTCTTAACAGCTGCAGGCATTCCAGAAGATGCCCCTATAGAATCTAAAATGGTCAGTAACGCAATTCGTTCAGCGCAAACACAGGTTGAATCACAGAACTTTGAAATGCGTAAGAATGTTTTGAAGTATGACGATGTAATGAATCGCCAGCGCCAAGTTGTTTATGGTGAGCGCCGAATGGTTCTAGAAGGTGCTGATATTAAGGATCAAGTAGCAAATTTCGTCAGTGACACCTTGGCTGCCTACGTCAGCATGGCCACCTCAGAAGGTTATTCCGAGGATTGGGATCTCGACACTTTGTGGAACGCACTTAAAACTATTTATCCAATCTCATTTACCATCGATGAACTTGTAGCCCGAGTAGGTTCACGCAATGGATTAGATGCCGAGTTCTTAACTGCTGCAGTAATTGAAGATTGCCAAGCTGCCTATGCAAAGCGCGAAGAGTCACTTGGCTCAGAAGTTATGCGTGAATTAGAGCGCAAGGTATTGCTCTCTGTTCTTGATCGCAAATGGCGCGAGCATCTATATGAGATGGATTATCTGCAAGAGGGAATTGGCCTTCGTGCCATGGCCCAGCGTGATCCACTCGTTGAATATCAACGCGAAGGTTTTGATCTGTTCTCAGCAATGATGGATGCAATCAAGGAAGAGATTGCAGGATTCCTATTCAATATTGAAGTAACTGTCGAGGCTGCAAGCAAAGAAGTAAGTGGCGCAGGCCTTGAAGCTAAGCCAATGTCTTCTAGCGGTCTTCAGTACACAGCTGCAGATGAATCTGGGGTGAAAACTACAGGAGATGTTTCGCGTAATGCGCAATGTCCTTGTGGCTCAGGTAAGAAATATAAGCGTTGTCATGGTGCTGCTTAAAGCAAGTTAAGGGCAGTACACAGCCACCGCTTATCAATACCTTCAAACCGAACGAGCATCACGCGTAGTCGATTCTCAAATCGAATAGTGATTGTTGCTTCACAAATTCCATCTAGCGGTTCCTGAATATGAATCTTACGAACGTGCCCAATCTCCTTTTGTGAGCCTGATTGTCGGACTAAGTCAGAGAAGATTCTGTGATGACACAGAGATTCAACTTGCCTGGGTGAGCGTCGTCCTGCCCAAATCTCAACAATAGAATGGACAAAACGTTCGGTCCACACCTTAAGTTCTGGAAGATCATGTGCAGATGTGGGTTCCGGGGCGAAATCTGGATCGAACTCATCATCAAATCGAGATGGCACTAAATAGAGCTTGCTGGGTGTGAGTGGTTGAGTCAGCGGTTGGGGTCTAAAGATTTCTAGTAGCGGATGTTGCCAATCTATATTTGTTGCACTTGTTAGCTTTTCGATGCGAAAACTACTTATTGATATCTCTTCTACTACTTGATTCGTTGTCATGAGTGAAGGTTTCAACTTTTCTCAGGCTTTGTGCTCAACCATTGGGTTGAATTCTTCTCATCACAAAGGATGAGTGTGGATAAAGTTGAGGCCAGTGTCAGTCAATGCACTTGGGTGCACTCATGAGAAAACCACCTTCAAATAGTAGATCCAGAATGCCTTTAGCCATTTCCCTCATTATCGCTTCATTTCTATCAGCCTTCTTTTTAGCCAGCTTCTCTCGATCAACGACAGAGTATTGGGTTGCAACTATTGATTTGCAGAGCGGACATCAGATCTCAACTGGCGATCTTTCCCTCATGGATATGGATTTGTCTTCTAGCTCCATGGTTTATCTTTCGAAAGACTTAGATCCGCTGGGACAAGTAGTCATAAAGAGCGTCGTTGCCGGAGAAGTTATAGCAATCAACTCAGTGAGTTCAACAGCTAAGACAATGGCTAGCAGCGCTGTTCCATTGAGTATTCGATCTGTCGATCTTGCTGCTGGAATCTATGTTGGTGCCCTTGTAGATATCTATTGGGTTATTGATAGCCTCAATGGAGAATTACCAGAAGATCCGATTCTCATTCTGGGTAGTGTTCCAATCATTAGCGCGGATATGAAGAATAAGAACTTCGGTACAGATGCAGCGATAACGGTTTCAGTGGAACAAACGCAGGTCCTTCGCCTCCTAGCAGCCACAACTTCTGGTCGCCTGGTGGTGATTAGTTCTAATGTCTAGCCATGAATTGCCCGTTGTAATTACTGCAATATCAGATGCCCAGTTCGAAGGTTTTGTTTCTGGAACTCTCTTTGCACAGGGGTGGAGTGTGGTTTTCAGGGCTATTGATACTGAGGCACTTGAGAGATTTTGCTCAAATAATGTGGAACAAGCGGCTAGCTCACTGCTGATTTATTCTCCAGATTTACCAGGGATTACTGATGATGTAGTTAAGCGATTAACTACTAGTGTTAAGCAGGTAGTTGGGTTTTCATCAAAAACTAACCCAGAGTTTGCAGACTTACATCCCAATCCAGCAACTGCCACTGATTTGGTGAGCATTGTGCGAGGCTTTGTCCGCGCACCCATGCTTCGACAGGTAAGTCAGATGAGTCGAGCCAATCGCAAGGCTCACGTAGTAGCTATTGGATCTGCAGGAAGTGATACAGGGTGCACAACTATCGCCCTTAACCTGGCTATGGAGTTAAGCGTTTTGGGTAAGTCAACGCTGCTCATTGATGCAAATTTTCGAGCTCCATCTATTGCAGCCCTGATTGCAATTCGAAATGTGCAGTCTGAATCAGGTTGGAGAACTATTGCTCCGCAATTAGCGATTGCTGAAATTACGCAGCAAGAAGCTGGAAGCATTGATCAGTTAATGGAGAGTGCAACACAGATCTTTGACAACATAGTTATTGATTTAGGATCTATCTCAGGGTTATCAAATCGATTAACAGATAGACGCTGGACATCAACTATGACTACATGGAGTTGTGACCAGGGCGATGAGTTAATGGTTATTGCTCGCCCAGATTTACTTGGGATCCATCGGTTAGAACAGGTCTGTGCTTTGCTGGAAAAAACTTCAATTAGATCCGCACTTAGCTTCACACTCAACATGCGATCTCAAGGTAAAAAAGGTTCTGATGAAGAAGCCCAATTCTTGGCAATTACTACGAGATTGCGACCATTGTGTGTTCGAACCATTAGCCGTGACCTACGGGCCGCATCCAAGGCTCTAGAGGAAAAGGCCACACTCATAGAGGTCAATATGCGCTCTGCGCTGCGTAAATCAATTGCAACAATGGCCAGTGAGCTCAAGCGCTAACTTCTAATACTATTAAGGCATGCGAGCCTATCTTCCAATATCTCATGATGAGCTTGTGGCCTTTCTTAATTCTGGAAGCAAGACCATAGAATCAATTTTGGCTCCAACACCTTTTTATGTAGGTGAAAATGAAGACTTAGGTGAAGAAGAGATTGAATATCTCTTATCCCTAGATGCAGCACAAGATGCTATTGAACTTCGCTCATCAGATAAAGCACCTGGAATTGTTTTAGCCATTGAGTTAGATGCCCAGCAGGTTAATACGGTCAATGAAAAATCAGTCACCTTGAACTCACCAATTACATGGAATCAAGTTCAATGCGCACTCCTTCTCTTTCCTGATGAAGAAGAACTCATCTGGTTTGCAACCCAAGAGATTGAAATAAACTTAGGGGAGTGGATGTAACATGCCCCAGTTTGAGACTTTAATTCATAGCCGTAGCTCGGTAACGATCGATCAGGCCCACAAGCTGCGCGAGCTAGTTGCTGACTGGCAGCTACTCTCAGATCTCTCTTTTGCCGATCTGATTCTCTGGGTTCCTATTCGAAAAGATATGAAGATGTGGCCAACGGGGCACGTGGCTGTGGCTCATATCCGTCCAACAACTGCAGCAACAGTTTTTACTAATGATGTCATTGGTGATGAAGTGATGTGGGGGAGCCGACCAAGAATTGATTCGGCATTATCAAGCGGTGAGATTGTTCGCGATTCAGGAGCTGAACAAGTCGGTGAACTGATGATTAAAGAAGAAGCTGTACCTGTGCTTTTTGATGGTCAAGTCATCGCTGTTATAAGTCGACACCGTAATGCCGATTTAATGCGATCACCAAGTCGACTTGAATTAAATTATCGCGAGATTGCACACAGCCTTTATCAAATGGTGGCCCAAGGTTCATTTCCTTACCAAGATGCAGGTTCACTTTTTGAGCCAGTACCACGTGTGGGAGATGGCCTGATTCGCCTGGATGTGAATGGTGTTATTTCATATGCGAGTCCCAATGCCCGATCTGCATTTAGCCGAATGGGATGGAAAAGTGAGATTGAAAATAACAAGTTAGGTGAAGTAGCAGAAGCAGTAGCTAAGAACTCTCCCGATCCCCACGAGGAAGGAGTTCGCACACGCCTTAATGGAAAAACTTTGCGACGCGTTGATATTGATAATCAAGGTGCAACAATCGATCTGCTGGTGCTTCCATTGCTACAAGGTGAAGATCGAATCGGTGCCATTGTTTTACTGCAAAATGTGACTGAACTTCGTAGACGAGATAGAGAGCTTGTTACTAAGGATGCAACTATCCGGGAAATTCATCACCGTGTTAAAAACAACCTTCAGACCGTTTCAGCCCTTCTTCGCTTGCAAGCCCGTAGGATCGAAGATCCGAGTGCATCGTCGGCCCTTAATGAAGCTGTGCGACGTATTGCCTCTATCGCACTCGTTCATGACACACTTTCAACAAGTAGTGAAAACACTGTTGCCTTTGATCAAGTTCTCACTAGTTTGATAACTCATGCACTTGAACTAAGCCCTCGAATGGGAGAACTACGGATTGAGAGAAAAGGTGAACTTGGCTCACTTGAATCCAGGCTTGCAACTCCGCTCTCACTTGTCGTTACAGAGTTAATGCACAACGCCCTAGAACATGGCTTGGCAGAACAAGGTTCCTTGCTTTCAATTGAACTATCCCGCTATAGCAATGAGTGCGTCATCAACATTACAGACGATGGAATTGGTTTACCTGAAGGTTTTGACTTAGCAACTTCTTCAAATCTAGGACTTCAGATTGTTAGAACCTTGACAGAAAATGAACTCAAAGGTGTGTTGAAATTAGAATCTACTGATTCAGGCACGCAAGCAAACTTACGCTTCCCACTTTAGAATTGGTTTTGCTGCTCCATCAAACGCGCACGATTACGTGCAGCACGACGCTTGAGTGCACGGCGCTCATCTTCTGAAAGCCCGCCCCACACTCCAGCATCTTGTCCACTCTCGAGTGCCCAAGCAAGACATGGTTCTTTAACGATGCAACGGTTACAAACCTTTTTAGCTTCTTCGATTTGGGTAATTGCTGGTCCAGTATTTCCAACCGGAAAGAAGAGTTCAGGATCTTCATCGCGGCACGCTGATTGATGTCGCCAATCCATGGGGTGCCCCCTTCATATAAAAGATTTGGGCATACCCAAATCATCTAAAACCTTGTGGTGGATATACACACATCGATGTCGCGCAAGATGTGAATCCTCCCTTGTTTGGCAGTGATTAACAAGGATGAATCGAAAGAGATTTAGAAAATTAGGGTGATATGCGTCAAGTCAGTGCCCCCGACAGGAATCGAACCTGTGCACCCGCCTCCGGAGGGCGGTGCTCTATCCCCTGAGCTACGGGGGCTCATGAGCATGAGTAGGTTATCAGCGGGTGCAGTTATCTCGCGAAACTGTCAGAATGAGCGCTATGAGTTCACTGGCATATTTTGCAACAGGTTGCTTTTGGGGCGCTGAGCGCCGTTTTTGGCAGATGGATGGCGTAACAGAAACATCTGTTGGTTATATGGGTGGCAAACGTCCTAACCCATCATATGAACAAGTGTGCACCGGAGTTACTGGTCATGCTGAAATGGTTGCGATTACATTCGATGAGTCACAAGTGAGTTATCAGAGATTGCTAGAAGAGTTTTGGACCATGCATGATCCAACCTCTTTAAATCAACAAGGTGGAGATATCGGAACACAGTACCGAAGCGCCATCTTCACAACCACTCCCGAGCAATATGTGACTGCGGTTAACTCACGAAATGTTTATCAAAATGTATTAACTCCACAAGGCTTAGATGAGATTGTTACGGAGATTAAGAGCGCCGAAGGGGTTCAATATTTCTTGGCCGAGGAATATCATCAAAAGTATTTAAAGAAAAACCCCAACGGATATGACTGTCACTCCAGCACAGGTGTTGCTTATCCCAGCGTCGGAATTAATGTATGAGTGAGAAAAATTATCCTGTATCAATAGATGAACTGGCCCTTAAAGCCAAGCTAGATCCACTTTCCTATGATGTGTTGCGAAACGCTGCAACCGAGCGACCATTTACCGGTGAATACACAGACACCGACAAAGTAGGTGTCTATAAGTGCAAAGCGTGTAGTGCCCAACTTTTCCGCAGCGAAACTAAGTTTCATTCAGGATGTGGGTGGCCTTCTTTCTATGCACCATCTGCCGATGATGCAGTCGAGCTCATTGAAGATCGTTCACTATTTCCACGAGTGCGAACTGAAGTTCGATGTGCAGCTTGTGGTTCACACTTGGGTCATATCTTCAAAGGTGAGGGTTATGACGTTCCTACCGATGAGCGCTGGTGCATTAACTCAGTCTCATTAATCCTTGAGGATATTTAGTAGTCCAGCCCCCGGCTTTCATGGACTGCCTGATAGCAGTACCAAGCAACAACACTTCGGTATGGATGCAGTTTTTCACCTTTTAAATCTAAGGCTTTTGCCAAGGTCTCTTCTTTATTTTTATGGATGATGTCCCAACCTCGGCGCACCGCTAAATCACCAGTAGGCCACACATCTAAGCGCCCCAATTGAAACATCATAAACATTTCAACAGTCCATCGACCGATGCCCCATAGGGAAGTTAATTTGTCGTAGATCTCTTCATCATCATGGATTTCATCAATGGTATCTATGGGAATTGATTTATCAATAACTGCACCAGCAAGACCCTTGAGTGTGCGGGTTTTTGCCCCTGAAACACCTATTTCACGCAATGCAATCTCATCGAGTTTGATTAATTTCTTAGCGTTAATCGTTCCCTTACAAAGATCAACTAAGCGCCCATGAATTGTTTCTGCGGCCTTTACGGCTAGCTGTTGGGAGATAACTGAATTAACCAGGGATTCAAAATGGGACTCAGCTGGAACGTTGCGACCTATTGTGCACAGCGGGCGACGTTCAATCAGTGGTGCAAACTTGCGATCCATCTGGCCAACTTCAGCAACAATTCGCCGCATCTTTTGAACAGAGTGGACCGCCATAAATTAGAGGGAGAAAGTTGGGTATTCGTCTGTGACAAATAGAAGTGCATAACCGAGAATCCGATTCCAATAGGCAATGGTTCCCACCACACCTTCAGCACACCACTCAGGATAATTACCAGTAAGAACAACACTTACCCAAGCAAAGATTGTGAGGAGGAAGGCATAGATGGCATAGACAAGACCAACTACATAGAGAGGAATCGCTAAGAACCACTTCACAAGAGGCAAGTAACGATTAAGGGCTTTTGGATCTACTTCTGGGAAAGTCACACTCACAACATCATTTTCTTCTAATGAAGGATATTCATCTGTTAGTACCAGCAGATATGCATCAACACGTGTTGAGAGAGATAGAAAAGCTTCATTGAAAGCCAATAAATATGATGGATAGGCCTGGCGGAAAACTATGGATAGAGCTACGGGCAGAACGAAAAAGCCAGTTACCCATGACATATTGCCGGAATCAAATTGTTGAGGTGCAAAGGATGCGACAAAGATTGCTATCGGCACGATAAGGATGATGCGAAAGAGTGCGCTTAAGCGATTTCGCTCCGTTAGGGACACATCAATCTGGGTTTCAATTTGATTACTCATGTCCACCAATTTAGCCCTAATTTGCTCCAAGCTATTGCCATTTGCAGTGCTGATGCCCTAGTTTGCAGTCTCTTGCGGAGTTATTTGCAGGTTTTTACAGTGTGTGGGGGAGTTGCGTGGCTGGAATCAAGGAAGTTGCAGAGGAGGCCGGGGTCTCCACGGCAACTGTTTCACGCGCTCTTCGCGGCCTTCACCATGTCAATGACTCCACGCGATCAAAGATTCTTGCAGCTGCGGAGAAATTAAATTACCCGCTCACACCTATCAAGGGCAGTAGCGCATCGGGGCGAACAAATAGCGTGGGAGTTGTAGCACCATATATCTCTCGCTGGTATTTCTCACAAGTTATTAGCGGTGCAGAGCAGGCGTTGCGTGAAGCGGGCCTAGATCTACTTCTCTATAACTTCAGCCAGATGAAGGGCCGCGAGAGGTTGTTTCAACACCAACTTCTCAAGGGTCGCGTTGATGCACTCATTGTTATTAGCTTGCCACCAACGACTGAAGAATTTGATTCCATGCT
>JBBAMY010000002.1:71126-77863 GCA_040402235.1 Candidatus Planktophila sp.
ATTGTTGGTTTTGATGGACATGAGATGGCAGAGTTTTCAGAGCTAACAACTATTGAACAACCCGTGCAACTTATGGGTGAAATGGCGGCGTGGTCGATTATGGAGAGGTTGCGCAAACCAAATATAGATCCACCATCACTTGTACTTCCAACAACTTTGGTAGTGCGAAATTCAACACGCCGTCTTGGCGCGGATGAGGCCTAGTTTTAGCCTCTTTCGCTAAATGAGCGGGGCAGGGTAACCTTGCCGCTATGTCTGATAACAACGTTGTTGCGCCATCACTAAGTGAACTTCTCACCCATAGTTCAGAAAAGTGGCGAGGATTTCCTGCAGATGTTCTGCCACTGCCTGTTATGGAGATGGACTTTCCAATAGCCAAGCCAATTCGTGATGTGTTAATCGAAATGGTGAACCATTCAGACCTTGGATATTTAGGGCCAGTTCCTGAGTTAGCTGATGGCTTTGGCGCATTTTGTGCCACACGCTGGGGCTGGGAGATAGATAAGTCCCAAGTGAGAATTGCAGCAGATGTTGGAGTTGGCTGCGTTGAAGTTATGCGAGTCTTTACTCAGCCAGGTGATCGTATACTTATTAATTCACCCGTGTATCAAAATTTCTATAGTTGGGTCAATGAAGTTAAGTTAGAAAAAGTCGATGTTCCATTTGTGAACTCTGGATCAAATAGTGATGATGTTAATCCTTGGACCTTGGATCTAGATGAAGTTGAAAAGGTTTACGCATCTGGCATAAAGGTTCATCTGCTTTGTTCTCCTCACAATCCATTAGGTCGAATTTATTCACGTGAAGAGCTAACTCGAATCGCAGATATGGCAAAGAAATATGGCGTCATTGTGATCAGCGATGAGATTCATTCACCTTTAGTCTTTAAATCACATGAGTTTGTTCCATTCTTGACTATTAGTGAAACTGCTCGAGAAGTAGGTATTACCGTAACTTCTGCCTCTAAAGGTTGGAATATTGCTGGACTTAAGTCAGCATTAATTGTTTCCCAAAATAAGGCAATCGATGAAGTTTTAGCGTTAATGCCACTAGCTGTTAAATTTCGTTCTTCAATTCTTGGCGCTTTTGCATCTGCAGCAGCTTTCAAAGATGGCGAAGTCTGGCTAGATTCAGTAATTGATACATTGGAAGAGAATTCATTAATGGTGCGCAATTTACTAGCAGCCAAACTTCCTTCAGTTAAAACACATTTGCCACAGTCCAGCTACGTTGCTTGGCTGGATTTAAGCGCACTCAATTTGGGTGAGAACCCTGCGCAAACTCTATTAGAGCGCGGCAAGGTCGCATTTAATGCAGGGCATTTATATGGTGCTCAAAGCACACAGTTCGTGCGTTTAAATTATGCAACCAGCCCAACAATTCTGACTGAGGCAATAGATCGAATTGTGAAATCTTTGTAGTGACAGACTTTGACGTTGCAATTATTGGTGGTGGCCATAACGGCCTTGTTGCAGCAACATATTTAGCTAAAGCCGGTAAGTCTGTTGTCATTCTTGAGGCAAATGCAGAGGTGGGCGGTGCAACAACGAGTGTTCGAGCATTTCCCGAATACGATGCAATGCTCTCTCGCTACTCGTATTTGATTTCACTACTGCCTGATCAGATTGTGAGCGATCTGGGTTTAAATTTTGAACGTATTTCAAGAACAGTTTCTAGTTACACCCCTTACTCTCGAGGCGGTAAAGACTCTGGGCTCTATGTTGCGCGCCAGTGGGATAAAGCAACAGAAGATTCTTTTAAAGAGTTAGATCCAACTGGTGCAGAGTGGGCAGCCTGGCAGGATTTCTATAATGAAATTGCTGAGTTTGCACTCAAAATTGCACCTTTCATGCTCCACCCTTTAATGACTCGAAGTGAGTTAAAGGCAGAAATCAATATGCCTAAGGTGTGGGATTACTTAATGGAGCGCCCGATTGGTGAAGAAATCGAAGCACGCTTTAAGGATGATGTAGTTCGTGGAGTAATTCTGACCGATGCTCTGATTGGAACTTTTGCTTCAGCCTATGAGATACAAGCAAATATCTGCTTTCTATATCATTTGATTGGCAATGGAACTGGTGAGTGGAAAGTTCCACGCGGTGGAATGGGAGCTTTAGTTAAAGAGTTAGTTCGCGTGGCAACTGCTGCTGGTGTGGAGATTAGGGTTAACTCCAAAGTTTCATCAGTTACTACAACTGCCGATAATGCATCTCTTACACTTGAAGATGGAACACTGATTACTTCTAGCTATGTCTTAAGTAACGCCGCCCCACAAGTATTAGCGCGCCTTCGTGGTGCAAAAGCACCTGCCAGCCTTGAAGGCTCACAGATGAAGATAAATATCTTGTTAAAGTCCTTGCCACAATTAAAATCTGGTATAGATCCACGATTGGCTTTTGCAGGAACATTTCACGCCCATGAATCTTTTGCAGAGTGTGAATCTAGTTATTTGGATGCTAAGGCTGGCACTATGCCAGGAAAGCTTCCAATTGAAATGTACTGTCACACGCTCACTGATCCATCTATTCTTAGTACCGAACTGCAAGAGCAGGGATATCACACTCTTACACTCTTTGGTTTACACACCCCAGCCGCCCTCTTTGATGCCGACAATGAAGGAGCAAAAGCTGCTGCGCTCAAAGCTGCCCTAGCCTCAATTAATCAGTATTTAGTTGAGCCAATTGAAAATGTAATCGCTGCTATTGAAGTTAAATCACCCTTGGATATTGAGGGTGAAGTTGGCCTGCCCCGCGGCAATATCTTCCATAAGGATTTGAGTTTTCCTTTCCGTGAAGACAACCAGCTAATACGTTGGGGAGTGGAAACTGATGATCCCCGCATCTTTATCTGCGGTGCAGGAGCTATTCGCGGTGGTGGCGTGAGCGGAATTCCGGGCCATAACGCTGCAATGGCAGTGCTGGAAGCATCAGCATAGGATTAGCAGATGAGCAAAAAGATTGAAACAAGTGCGATCACTGCTGGACGCCCACCGGTAACACCGGATGCACCACTGAATCCTTCAATAGATTTAACTTCAACTTTTCATTCCGGTGGACCTATTGGTTATGGTCGATATGGCAATCAAACGTGGACATCTCTAGAAGAAGCAATCAGTGAGTTAGAGGGTGGACAAACTCTTGCATTTTCCTCTGGCATGGCAGCCATTAGCGCAGTGTTTTCAATTCTTCCTATTGGTGCACCAGTTGTTGCATCTAATCAAGGCTATAGCGGTGTTATGAGTTTGCTGAATTCTTTTCACGCAAGTGGTCGCCTCGAAGTTAGATTTGTAGATGTAGTAAACACCCAAGAAGTCATTGATTCTATGAAGGGTGCTGCACTCATCTGGCTTGAATCACCCACTAATCCATGTCTAGATGTTGCTGATCTTCCAGCGTTAATTGCTGCAGCTAAGAAATTGGGAATTGGTGTTGCAGTGGATAACACTTTTGCAACTCCACTTGTTCAAAATCCTTTAGCGATGGGTGCTGACATTGTCATGCACTCGGTTACTAAGTTCTTATCTGGCCATAGCGATGTTTTAATGGGCTCGCTCTCAACCAATGATCCAGCTCTCTATAAGCGCCTGCATGACTCACGTAGCTTTAATGGATCTATCCCAGGTCCATTTGAAGCCTGGCTAGCTCTGCGGGGAATTCGCACATTCCCACTTCGCTTCAATAAATCACAAGAGAGCGCTAAGGAGTTAGTACAGCGACTCTCGAGCCATCCAAAAATTACACGTGTCCGCTACCCAGGTTTTGGTGCCATTGTCTCCTTTGAAGTTGATGGAACTGCAGAGCAAACCCAAAAGGTCTGTGAATCATCAACAATGATCGCCCACGCCACATCTTTGGGTGGAGTTGAATCACTGTGGGAGCGCAGACGCCGCTGGCCCATTGAATCTCCAACCGTTCCAGAGCAGCTCATCCGTTTATCGGTGGGTTGTGAGCACGTTGATGACATTTGGGATGACATATCTAGGGCCCTTAACGCTATCTAGCGCAGGAAAGTGCAATAGAGAGTATTTTTATCTCATGGTTAAAGCCTTCCGCCGAATAATCGCAGCAGTAACAGTTGCTGTATTGGCTTTTCGCGCCGTGGGCTCTTTTCTTTCATGGATAGAGCATCAAGAAGACACCGTGGCAGATACGTGGGTCGATGAAGATGAGTTTGAGGATGTCTGATTCAACATACGTTGCAGGAACATGCAACATAGGACAGAAAGAGATTCGTAGAAGGCAGTTCGTGGCACTTGTTGGCTTATTTCTCTCCGTATCATCTTTGGTTGCAATGATTTCTGTGAGCGCACCTACAGGGGCGCGAGTGGGAATATTTTTACCTTTAATGGTGGCAGCAGTGGGATATGTTCAATCCCGCAGTAAGTTTTGTCTTGCCTACGGCTTTGCTGGCACGTTCAATTTCGGCAAACTCGGTGACTTATCACGTGTAAGTAACCCACAAGATAAAGCAGCTGATCGTGCCACAGCGCTAAAGATTCTTGGCAAATCATTCCTGCTTGCCTCTATAGCAACATTGGTGGTTTTAGTACTACCCTTATAAGCATGAAGATACAAATTCATGCACGTAATGCCGAACTTGCCGAAGATTTTAGAGATATAGCAGAAGAGAAATTAAATTCCATGGAGCGCTTTGGTGTTGTCATTGACCGCGTTGAAGTAGAGATACTTCATGAAACCAATCCACGTTTAGGTAAGCACTCACACCGAGTGATTGTGACTTCTCATGGTGCAGGGCCATTGCTTCGCGCCGAAGCTAGTGAATTCAATGATTTGGCTGCCTTTGATGGCGCAATGAAGATCTTTGACATTCAAATCCGAAAGATTCATGAAAAGACCAAAGATCACAATCGAGAAACGTTGAGAGATAAAGAGATAGTTTAGCCTGCGAGTTAAGCCAAGAACCAGGCAGTTGAAAGTGCCGGAATCACCTTTTTTCCATCTCGAGCATCTACGGTGCCGCCACTAACAATTAATAGTTTTCCAGCTGCATCACACTCTTTGGCAGAATCTGAAAGATTCATAACCACAGTGATGGATCCTCTGACATAAGAGAGCAAAGAATCGCCTTTTTGCCCGTGTTGGGATGACTCCAACCAAGTAATTCCACCTGCTCCAATCAAGAACTCTTTGCGCAGCTGCAGTGCATTTTTATACAAATGTAAAGAACTCTTAGGATCCGCTAATTCATTCTCAACAGTTAAATCTTTCCAGCTCTGGGAAATTGGAAGCCATGGCTTTCCAGTACTAAATCCAAACGGGGTTGTGTCTCCACTCCAAGGAAGTGGCACGCGCGCACCATCTCTGCCTTTACTTGGACCATTGCTTCTAAAAAACATTGGATCTTGGCGATCTGAATCCTGTAATTGACCATCAGGTAGTCCTAATTCTTGACCCGCAAAAACATATGTAGAGCCAGGCAGACCAAAAACAAAGAGCGCAAGTGCACGTGCTTGTTCTTCACCAATGCGGCTAGCCACACGGGGTGAATCGTGATTGCTCAGCGCCCATGTAGGCAGGGCGTTAACTGTTGCATTGAGTGAAATTGATCGTTCAACCACACCGAATAGCACATCTGAATTAAAGTCAGCAGTCAGCAAATCAAAGTTGAAGACTTGATGGAGCTCATCTGCTCGAACATAACGAGTTGCATTCACAGGGGGATGAACCCAGGCTTCAGCAACTGCCATGATCTCGCGGTCACCATATGAATCAAAGAGTTTGCGCCACTCTCTATAGATCTCATGCACACCTTGGCGATCAAAGTAGGGAACAGTGAGCAGGAGTGCATTGCGCTTTTCAAAATCCATTGCCACATCAAGACGCAAGGCATCACTTAGACCCTGCGGATCATGGTGATTCGTTAAAACATCTTCCTTGACCAATCCGTGTGCCACATCAATTCTGAATCCATCCACGCCTAAATCAATCCAAAAACGCAAAGTCTTTTCAAAGTCAGCATTTACTTCAGGGTTTTCCCAATTCAAATCTGGTTGTGTGGAATCAAAAAGGTGTAAATAGAACTGTCCATCTTCGACTTGAGTCCATGATGGGCCACCAAAGATTGAAATCCAGTTATTAGGGGGAGTTCCATCCGCATTTGCTTCATAGAAATGGAATCGCGCACGCTCTTTAGAACCGCGGCCAGCTTTCAAGGCTGCCTGAAACCATTCATGTTGATCAGAGAAGTGATTAGGAACGATATCGGCAATCACTCGAAGATTGCGCTTATGAGCTTGTGCGATTAACTCTTTGGCATCATCAAGATTTCCAAAGCGTGGGTCAACATCGCGAGGATTAGCAACGTCATATCCACCATCTTTGTTGGGGGATGTGTAAAAAGGGCTTAACCAAATTGCATCCACACCTAGGCTTTTTACATAATCCAGCTGGCTGGTAATTCCACCTAGATCGCCCTCACCATCGCCATTACTATCAAAGAAAGAGCGGGGATAGATCTGATAAATCGTGGCTTCTTTCCACCACGGCGCAGAGTTCATAAGGTGAACTTAGGTGAGCATCATGAACTCAAGCAATGCAAGAAGACTGAAACTATGGTCAGTAATGTCTCGCTTTTATAACGATTTTATCTTTAGGACAGGCTTCAACTTCACAGACCAATGTGTTCATCTCTGTCGATGATTAGTCAAGTTCAGTAAATTCTTTATCGGGTTGGAGAAGGTGAAGATTTCTTATCTTTCATCTTATTCAGAGGTGCCA
>JBBAMY010000002.1:77963-104690 GCA_040402235.1 Candidatus Planktophila sp.
TATCGGGTTGGAGAAGGTGAAGATTTCTTATCTTTCATCTTATTCAGAGGTGCCATTTCAACTGGCTTAATCGGCTTCACAGGAGGAGTTGGCAGGGCACCGAGCGCTGCTATTGCTGCATCGCGAGCAACGCTAGCTGTGGTCACTGCGATTTTTTCTTTAGATAGAATTTCATTCTTAGTAGAAGCAGTTTTTGCTAATTTCAACGCTGTGCGAGCGTCACGGTGTGCTGTTTCAACGGCAAGCATGAATATGCGATTTATTTGTTTGCGAGCCTTTTCGCGCACCACAACTAAATCTCGGTATTGATCTAAATCCATTTTGTATTGATTCATCAGCATTTGATAATCGGGAGAAGGTGAGGGTGTTGGTTCAGCTGATGCCGATTGGGAGGTGGAAAAGAGCAGGGCCAGGGAGATAACAAGTAGTGCTATCCCTCGCATTCTCATGCCTAAATGATGCATCTATCTGTTGTGATTTTTCTGTGAAATGCCCTTGGAGAGTGAAAATTTATTGGATTTAGCGCCCCACCATGCAAGAGTGGCCCTATGGCGCAGCTAATTATGATCGTAGATGATGAACCAGGGGTCCGAGCACTTCTCAATGACACCTTGCGTATCGCCGGCTTTGAGACCGTGGAAGCAACTGATGGAATGTCGGCGTTAACGCTCTTGCGAACTCATAAGCCAGATCTCTTAATTATTGATGTCAATATGCCGCTCATGGATGGATTTGAATTAGTTGAGCGCTTGCGAACCAACAATGACTTAACGCCAGTGCTTATGCTCACAGCACGTGAAGATAAAGCTGATATCACTCGCGGCTTAAAAATTGGTGCCGATGATTATGTTGTTAAGCCCTTTGGAATTGAAGAGCTAATTCTGCGTATTAAGGCAATTTTGCGCCGTTCAACTAAAAATGTTGATGTTCCTTCTCTGCTCTCATGTGGTCCTATCTCAATCGATGATGATCAGCACTTAGTAACTTTCAATGGTGAAGGTGTAGATCTTTCGCCAACTGAGTATCGCTTGTTGCAGATTTTGATTGAGAAAAAGGGCAGAGTCCTTAGCAAGAACCTACTGCTGGACGAGGTCTGGGGAATCACTTTTGAATCTGAGAGCACTGTCGTTGACACCTATATTTCATATCTGCGCAAGAAACTGCACCGAGATGGCTTTGAAGGTATTAAGACTATCCGCGGTGTGGGATTTCAAATCCAGGAGCCTAAATAGTCTTCATGAATAATAGAACTCGGCAACTTATCTCAACCGCTCTCGTCACTTCGGTTTTATCAATTCTCATTGGCGGCTTTGCAGTGGTGAGCACGCACAACAGCCAGATTGCACTTATTGATAAACACCTTGATCAAGTTGAAAGTGATATTCGAGTAAATCCGATGGATGCCGTCAGTATTGCCCTTCTCAGTATCGAACAAAACAATTTTGATTTTACTTTAGGTTTTGCAACTCCTAGCGATGAACTAACTATTTTGCGTGAATCTGTTGGCACACCACTCAATGGTCCAGATCTTCGAGTCCGCAATATTCCAATCCCTGAAGGGGATATATTGATAGTTGCTGCTTCCTTAGTAGATATCAATCGCTCTCTTGATAACAATCTCTGGAAACTTCTAATTTTTATTATTCTTGCCAACATCCTTGCCTCAATTGCAGCATCACTCCTCTCTCGCTCCGGAGCCTTGGCACAAGAGCGAGCACAGCGACAGAAGATGCAGGAGTTCATAGGCGATGCTGCACATGAGCTGCGCACACCAATGACTGTAGTCAAGGGTTATGCCGAGCTTCTCAAAGGCAAGCAGCTAGACCCAGAACGAGAAAGCGCTGCCTTTGATCGACTCAATAGTGAGTTAAAGCGAATGGATTTTTTGATTGGTGATTTGTTGATGTTGGCCCAGCTAGGAGAAGAAGGAAACATTGAGTTTGAAAGTATTGATATTGCCCAATTAGTACGTGAGAGCGTCTCTGACTTTAAGGAGATAGCACCCACTCATCCAGTTACAACGCAGATTGATGAGAGTGCCGTATTAGTTGGTTCTGAAAAGTATTTGCAGCGCTTTATCCAAAACGCACTAACCAATATTCGTTTACACACTCCGGCAAGTACCCCTGTTCGAGTCAGCGTTAAAGCTGAAAAGCAGATCATAATCATTATTGAAGACAGCGGCCCGGGATTGCCCCCTGAGTCATATGGAGAGAAAATCCGTGGACTCAAGCGCTTTGATAGATCTCGTTCCCGAGACAATGGCGGCACTGGTCTGGGAATGAGCATCATGAACGCAGTGATTGAAAGACATAAGGGAACATTTACTCTTCGCAAGAGCGAACTTGGCGGCTTGGCAATTGAAGTTCACCTGCCTCGCACTTAGACTTAATGGGTGAAACTACTTACATTAGTGTTCTTGCTTGCCATTGGGCTAGGCCTTGCCTATTGCATTCGCTCATTGCGAGCACTTCACCAAAAAGTAAATACTAGAATTGCCCGTGAAATAGCGGCATCAACCAAAGAATTAAAAGCAGAAGTGTGGCAGTCCTATCGCCAAACTGAGGCGATGCAACAACTGCTATCCCTTCTAAAATTCAGCGCACCCGTTCCACCTACGCGCAGCTGGGCAGCGTCCCCAGATCTCCTCTTAACTCTGGCTCAATTAGTTCGCACCCATAATCCTAAATTAGTTGTTGAGCTTGGCTCAGGTGTTTCCACATTGGTAGTTGCAAAAGCTGGAGCCAAGAAAATAATTAGTATTGATAACTCAGCCGAGTTTGCCGATAAAACTCGAGAGATTTTAAGAGAGCACAAAGTGCGGGGTGTTGAGATTAGGGTTGCAGTACTCAAAGCCCATATAGCAGGAGTTGATTGGTATGACACCGCAGTCATTAAGGATTTAAAGCGCATTGACTTATTGATTGTTGATGGCCCACCTGGATCCAAAAACCCAGAGGCACGTATGCCAGCTCGCGCAGAGTTCATCGCCAAACTCTCACCCAAGGCAATCATTGTTATTGATGATGTTAATCGTGAAGGTGAGCGCAAGTTAGCTGAGAGTTTTGCTAAAGCCCTTCCTAATCACGTTCTCACTATCTATCCCCATGAAAAGGGCACAGCGGTAATTTCGCCTAAATAACCCATGCCTCTATCAATAGAACAAGCGTTAGAGCAGGCATGCGCACTCATCGTCGATACCAAAACTTTAGTGCGTGTGGTCTTATCTGGCCGCCGGCGCAATATGCAGGTAGAGCATGAGCGTATTGATATCAGAGCCGTTGAAATCAAAGGCTCCATTGTTTTACAACTCACCTACAACGATGGCAAAGCCACAACTACAAAAAATATTGCTCCAGTTAAATCAGATGTCCTGCAATTGCTCTCCAGTGGTTATGCAAATATCACTGTGGATAGCGTAGATGGATCAATGAGTATTCGTTTCACAAAGAGTGGCGAAGCCCAGGTTCACCACGAAAAGAAGAGCCTGGAACAAAACCTTTCTCACGATAAGAAAAAGGAGCGCTTGCTAGATCCAGCTGATCCATTTTTGCGTGAAGTTGGCATTGCCGATCACAAGGGACAGATTAAACCTTCGAAAAATGATAAATATAAGCAAGTAGAAGAGTTCCTGCGCTTACTAGTTCCCACCCTTAACTCGGCAATTGAAGCTGGACAGATCGCAAAACCAAGTAAAGACAAACCTTTATCAATTGTTGATTTAGGTTGTGGTCATGCTTATTTAACTTTTGCTGCTCATCAATATCTCAAGAGCATTGGAATGCCTGTGCATGTGACTGGTATAGATATTCGCCCGGCATCACGAGATCGTAACAATGAAATTGCCCACACCTTAGGTATTTCAGAGACAATTACTTTTAAAGCGCAAGAGATAGCTTCAACAATTGCCGATCAGGCAGATATTGCCATTGCACTGCATGCCTGTGACACAGCAACAGATGATGCAATTGCCTGGGCAGTAAATGGTGGAGCAAAGTTTTTATTGATTGCACCTTGTTGTCATCACGATATTCAAAAACAGATGGATCAAAGCCCAGAACCATGGGGGGCAATTACCAAATTTGGCGTGATGAAAGAGCGCATGGGTGATTTACTCACCGATGCTTTGCGTGCACAGATATTGCGCATAGTTGGATATCGCGTTGAGATCATTGAATTCATCGGGGGAGAACACACACCTCGAAACATCATGATTCGCGCAGTAAAGACTGGGGCACAACCTGATGCGCTAGATATCGATAGATACCGTGAAATCACCACGCAGTGGGGCGTAGTCCCAGCCCTTTCTAAGAAAATTTCCACCTTCACTATCGGTTAGACTTCACTCATGTCTAAGGTCCTTGCATCTCTTCCCGTAGGAGAAAAAGTCGGCATCGCCTTTTCTGGCGGACTCGATACTTCTGTGGCTGTTGCATGGATGCGTGAAAAAGGTGCGATTCCCTGCACTTACACCGCAGATCTTGGCCAATATGATGAGCCAGATATCGATTCAGTTCCAGTTCGTGCCAAGGAATATGGCGCAGAGATTTCACGCCTTGTTGATTGCAAGAGCGCGTTAGTTGAAGAAGGTTTAGCAGCAATTGCTTGCGGAGCTTTCCATATTCGCTCAGGTGGAAAACAATATTTCAACACAACACCATTGGGCCGCGCCGTAACTGGAACCATGCTGGTTCGCGCCATGCAGGCAGATTCAGTAAATATCTGGGGCGATGGTTCAACTTATAAGGGCAATGACATTGAGCGTTTCTATCGTTATGGTCTTTTAGCTAATCCAAACCTGCGTATCTACAAGCCATGGCTAGATGCTGATTTTGTTAATGAACTTGGTGGGCGTAAAGAGATGTCTGAGTACTTAGTTGCTCACAAACTTCCTTATCGCGACAGCACAGAGAAGGCTTACTCAACTGATGCCAATATCTTGGGCGCAACCCATGAGGCAAAGTCGTTAGAGAATCTAGATACATCAGTTGAGCTCGTGCAGCCAATCATGGGTGTGCGCTTCTGGGATCTGGCCGTAAAGATTGAAACAGAAGATGTGAAGATTTCTTTTGTTCAAGGACGCCCGGTTGCAATCAACGGTAAGTCATTTGATGATGTTGTGGCGCTGATGAGAGAAGTTAACGCAATTGGCGGCCGCCATGGTCTTGGTATGGCTGACCAGATTGAAAACCGCATTATTGAAGCAAAGAGCCGTGGAATTTATGAAGCTCCGGGAATGGCGCTGCTCTTTATTGCCTATGAGCGCTTAATCAGTGCAATCCATAATGAAGACACTATTGCTAACTATCACGCAGAAGGCCGCCGCTTAGGGCGCTTGCTCTATGAAGGTCGTTGGCTAGATCCACAGTCTTTGATGTTGCGTGAATCTCTGCAGCGTTGGGTGGCATCTGCTGTTACTGGCGAAGTTACTTTGCGTATACGCCGTGGTGATGATTACTCAATTATTAATACAACTGGTCCAGCCCTTAGCTATGCACCAGAGAAGTTGTCTATGGAGCGCACAGAAAACGCTGCCTTTGGTCCAGTTGATCGTATTGGCCAGCTCACTATGCGCAATCTTGATATCGCAGATACTCGCGCAAAGCTTGAGATGTATAGAGCGCAGGGTCAACTCGGTGATGGTGAATTCAAATTAATCGGCGAACTCGAATAAAGGATAAGAATGCAATCAAAAGTTAGAAACCTAGCTATCGCAACAGTTATCGCTCTTGCGATTACATCCCTTTCAGCATGTGGAGGAAAAGACACAGTGGCAGAAACATCATCTAATGGCCTACCGGCAGTAACAGCTAATGCTGGTGAAGCACCAACAATTACAGCGCCAACTGGCGCAGCTCCAACAACTCTTCAAACACAAGACATCATCGTTGGAACAGGCACAGAAATTCAAGCCTCTTCTACTCTGACAGTTCATTACACACTCATGACATGGTCAAATGGTTCAATCGTTGAATCTTCATGGTCTGGTGGACAACCAGCAACGTTTCCACTTGCAGGTGTAATCGCTGGATGGCAGCAGGGTCTACCTGGTGCAAAAGTTGGCGGACGTCGCTTACTGGTTATCCCAGCTGATCTTGGTTATGGTCCAAATGGCTCAGGCCCAATCGGTCCGAATGAAACTCTGATCTTTGTTGTTGACATCATCGCTGTTTCATAACAAGGCTTAAACATAGCCCCATCTGCCCTTTGGCAGGTGGGGTTTTGTGTTTATTCACAATGCATTCACTTAAGGCAGGTACTCTGCCGACATGAAGAAAGTATTTGCTGAGTTTCTTGGCACTGCGTTTTTAGTGGCAATAGTTGTTGGTTCAGGCATTATGGCCACGAACCTTTCACAAGATATCGGTGTGCAACTGCTCATTAATACGATTTCGACTGTTTTTGGCTTGTATGTATTAATCACAATTTTGGCACCAATAAGTGGAGCTCATTTCAATCCAGTTGTGACAATGGTTGATCTGATCCAAGGCAAGAGCTCAACGATTCAATTTATTCAATACTCACTCGCTCAAGTACTAGGCGCGATAACAGGGGCAGTGCTTGCAAATGCAATGTTTAGCCACTCATTGCTTGAAACCTCAACCAAGATACGTTCAGGTGGCAATCTCTATATAGGCGAAATCGTTGCTACGGCAGGTTTAATCCTTGTAATCAACTTATTGGTGAGTCAGAAAAACCTTGCATTAATCCCAGCAGCCGTTGCTGCATGGATTGGAAGTGCTTACTTCTTCACTAGCTCCACATCCTTTGCGAACCCTGCAGTCACCATTGGAAGAACTTTGAGTGACTCTTTTGCTGGAATTGCTCCTGAGTGTGCACCGAAGTTCATCGCTGCTCAAGTACTTGGCGCTTTGATTGGCTTGGGCTTAACAAAGATTCTTACTCATGACAAATAAGCCCACCGTTCTATTTGTCTGTGTTCATAACGCAGGTCGTTCTCAAATGGCAGCCGGTTTTATGAAGGCGCTAGGACAAGATCGCATAGAAGTCCTCTCTGCGGGCTCTGCGCCTAAGGATTCAATTAATCCTGTTGCAATTGAAGCTATGGCAGAGCTGGGCATTGATATTGCAAATAATGTTCCAAAGATTCTCACCCCAGAATCTGTTCAAGCATCTGATGCAGTTGTGACTATGGGCTGTGGTGATGTTTGCCCGTTCTATCCTGGCAAGCGCTATGAGGATTGGGTCCTAGAAGATCCAGCCGGACAAGGCATTGAATCAGTGCGAGTGATTAGAGATGAAATCAAAAAGCGCGTGGAAACTCTGCTTGCTGAGCTATTTGCTTAAGAAAGTACGAATTTAGCGCCAGCTATTAGTAGGACAACGCCCAAAGCCCGCTTCACACCCACTGATGAGAATCTTTTGATTCCAAAGCGTGTGCCAATAAATGCTCCGAGTAAGACGGCCGTCAAAAACACAGGTAGTTCACTTGGAAGTGAAGATGTTGATTGAAGGTTTCCAAGTAAGCCAGCAGTTGAGTTAACAAAGATAAAGGCAGCAACGGTTCCACTGGCTGCCTTAACGCTCACCCAACCCAACCAAATGATCAGGGGAGAGAGGAATATGCCGCCTCCTGTGCCAGTAATTCCAGAGAGCAAACCAACGCATGCGCCCATAAAGATTGCTAGAGGCTTATTTACTTCTCTATGAGCTTTATCGGTTTGTAATGCTTGCACTAAAAAGCGCAGACCAGATAAGAGCAGCAGCACGCCAATAACAGGCCTATAAACATCACTTGGCAGATTGATGCACCCACCAATAAAGGCTGCTGGCACAGAACCCAAACTTAAAAAGAAAAATAGTTTTTTATTGAAGAAGTTGCTCTTGATATAGCGAAGGGCGGTAAAAGAAGAGACAAAGATGTTAAGAGTAAGGGCCGTTGGCCTAATCACTGCTGGAGGAAGATCAAAAAGGGTCATAACAGCTATATATGCCGAAGCACCTGCATGGCCCACAGAGGTGTAGAGAATTGCTCCTAGAAATAAACAGCCTGCGATAAGCAGCGTGTGTGCTTCAAGCACTATTGAACTGCTTTAACTATCTGTTCACTGAGCCATCTACGTAATTCATAGGCTTCATCGACCATGAATCCATGACCAAAGAAGCCATGAATAGTCCCTGGATATTCCTTCAAAGTAACTGGAACGCCAGCCTTTTCTAGGGCGACTGCGTAGTTAGCACCATCATCGCGCAAGACATCATGCTCAGCTAAGCCAATGATAGCTGGCGCAACATTTTTAAATGTTGTTGCCCGTGCTGGAATGGCATATTTGTTGTTCATGTGAGCCTCTGGCACATAGAGCCCCCAACACCACTGCATTCCAACTTTTTCCAAACCAAAACCCGTTTCATGGGCAAGATAAGACGGAGCATCAAAATCTGTATCAAGGCATGGATAGATAAGCATTTGATATGCCAACTTCACATCGCCAGTATCTGCAGCTTTAAGTGCAACTGCTGCAGCTAGGTTGCCTCCAGCGCTATCGCCTCCCACACCAATCTTTGTTGGATCAATTCCAAAGCGTGCTGCATTTTTTGCAACCCAGAGCAGACCTGCATAACAATCATCAAAAGGTGTTGGGAATGGATGCTCTGGTGCTTTTTGATAGTTAATTCCAATCACTACACAACCAGTCTCGGCTGCGATGTTAGTCATCTGTGGGGCATAGCGAAGTGTCCAACTAAAGACCCAACCACCACCGTGGAAATAAACAAGTGCTGGAGCATTGGGTTTAACGTTTTTAGGACGATAGATCACTGCATGCAGATCTGCTGTGGGAGAAGTGAAATAGGTATGTTCTGTGTGCACATCATTTGATTCAGGACCTGCATACTTTAAGTAATCAGCAGCATCTGCTCTGCGCTCTTCTAAAGTGGCATCTGCCGGCATTGGATTATTGGCGGCGGTGTAGTCGAGAAAAGCTTTGGTCTGTGGGTGCATAGTCATGGGCGTAAGGGTATTCCAGAGTGAGGGCATTCAAGGTTTTGATTTAAATCTCGGGCTTACTTACGTAAGTGGGTGGTGAGGGACTCGAACCCCCGACCCGGTGATTAAGAGTCACCTGCTCTACCAACTGAGCTAACCACCCGATGCACACAGGCGCCAGAAACGCTTGAATGCAGGTGGAAACCTATCAGCATCTATGGCCTTGCTGCACATCCCCGACACCGCCAAAATGCTCGTATGAGTCACTGGGAAATAAGGATTGCCCTAGTCCTAACGCTCTTTCTTGCAGGGATTCCAGAAGGTTCTAGCGCTGCAACCCCAACAGTTTCAGATGTGATTGCAACGATGGCGGTGAAGGGCCGTGCGCCAAAAACTGGATATACAAGAGAGCAGTTTGGCACTGCGTGGAAAGATGTTGATGGAAATAGCTGTGACACCCGCAATGATATTTTGAAAAGAGATCTCACAGATATTGTCTATAAAGATCGCTGCACGATTCTAAGTGGAATCTTGCCTGATCCATTTTCAGGAGAGAGCATTGATTTTGTGCGTGGGGTTAGCACGAGCAACGCCGTGCAGATAGATCACGTTGTCGCTCTTTCAAATGCCTGGCAAACAGGAGCTTTCAAATTAACTCTGGAAAAGCGCACCTCTTTTGCAAATGATCCACTCAATCTTTTGGCAGTTAAAGGAGTTTTAAACTCTCAAAAAGGTGATGGAGATGCAGCAACGTGGTTGCCACCAAAAAAGAGTTATCGATGTGCCTATGTTGCTAGGCAGGTGGCAGTCAAAGCTAAATATGGTTTGTGGTTAACGGCCCCTGAAAAGGCGGCGATTGTGAAGATTATTGCTACGTGCCCAAAACAAGTTGTGCCAATTAAGTAACTTAGTGACCAGTTTTTAGTAAGCGCTCGCGAGAGCGTTCAATCTCTGCTTGGGCCTCCATTGCATCAACCCAGTTACCACCTGTAACACTCTTGCCTGGCTCTAGGGCTTTATAGACTTCAAAGAAGTGTTGGATTTCAGAGAGTTCATACTCGGCAACATCGGTTATATCTTGCAAGGATGCTTTGCGAATATCACCTGCTGCAACACAGAGTAATTTGTCATCTCCGCCAGCTTCATCGCTCATGTTAAACATGCCGATTGCTCTGCATGAAACTACGCAGCCTGGAAATGTTGGCTCATCCAGCATGACTAATGCATCAAGTGGGTCACCATCGAGTGAGAGAGTGTTCTTCACAAAGCCATAGTCATAGGGATAGCGGGTGGAAGTGAAGAGCATGCGATCTAAGCGGATCTCACCAGTTAAATGGTCGACTTCGTATTTGTTACGGCTGCCTGCTGGGATTTCAATAATGACATCAAAGATCATTTTTTGCCCAGCTCTCTAGTTAGATTGAAGTAAAAGTTGGGGTGAACGACGGGGCTCGAACCCGCGACATCCCGGACCACAACCGGGTGCTCTACCAGCTGAGCTACGTCCACCATGAGTACGTCAGTCTACCTTCTCATCCAGGGGAGCTGGGGCGAATACTGCACTGCGGTAATAAGCCAGCTCTGCGATTGAGTCTTGGATATCTCCCAAGGCGCGGTGATTACCTGTCTTAGCAGGGGCCTTGTAGTAGGCCTTGGGATACCAGCGGCGCGCTAACTCTTTTATCGATGAGACATCAACTGTTCGATAGTGAAGAAAGTCATTGAGAATGGGCATATCGCGGGCGATGAAGGAGCGATCAACTGAGACTGAGTTTCCAGCCAAAGGGGATTTACCTGGCTCTACTCCGCATCCCAATAAGTATGTAATAACTTTGAGTTCGGCCTCTACCAAAGAGAGTCCTGCGGGGATCTCAGTGATCAACCCAGAGGCTGTGTGCATGGCGCGCACGTACTCGCTCATGCCAGATAGTTTCTCTGGGCTGGGGCAGATGACGGCAGCGACCCCTTCATTGACTACCTGGAGATCAGAGTCGGTCACAAGGACCGCGATTTCGACTAGGGCATCTTTTTCAAGGGATAGGCCCGTCATCTCGCAGTCGATCCAGATGAGGTTGGGGGACGGGTCACTTGGGCTCATGTTCGGAGTCTAACCCAGAGCCAGCCACCCAATGGATGGCAGGTGTTCACCGTGCGTTTACTTTCTTAGGGCTTTGCGTTCACTACTCAAGGGTTTCATTCACGGTGTGGAAGGCCTCCTTCTACGTCTATTTTGTCAACCAATACGTTCTGAAAGGGACATAATGAAAAATCTCTTAGGCAAAGCGGTAAGAGGCTTTGCAGTAATAGTCATGATTACCTCTGTTATCTCAGAGCCCTCATTTGCAAATACAAAAGAGTATCCAGTTGGAAACCTTTTGGAGTGTGCAGCACGTAATAAATTAGCCGATCACAACGGCCTACAATACAAGTGCAGCATTTCAGGTGGTGGACTTAAGTGGAAGAAGACCGGTCTTAAGGCTGGAAGCACAACTACTGCTGGCCCTGCCGTTGATCTTTCAAAGTTCAAAGATGTCACCGGCTCAATCGCAATTGATGGCTCAAGCACCGTCGGACCTCTCACAACGGTAGCGGCCGAAGGCTTTCAAAAGGCGTCACAAACAAAGATTACAGTCGGAATCTCAGGCACTGGTGGCGGAGCAACTAAGTTCTGCAACGGTGAACTAGATATGGCAAATGCATCTGCGCCTTACAGTGCCATCCAGCGCGAACTTTGTGCCAAAAATGGAATCAAATTTACCGAACTCCGTGTCGCAACCGATGCGCTAACTGTCGTGGTAAACCCTAAGAACTCGTGGGCACAATGCCTAACAGTTGCTCAACTCAAGAAAATTTGGGAGCCAGGTAGCAAAGTAAAGTATTGGAATCAAGTTGATCCAACCTGGCCTCGCGTGGCTATGCCATTATTTGGTGCTGGCACTGACTCTGGAACATTTGAATACTTCACTGAGGTAATTAATGGCAAGCCGGCTCGCCGATCACGTACTGACTACACACCAACCGAGGATGACAACGTCACCGTCAATGGTGTTAAGCGCTCGACCGGTGCACTCGGTTACTACGGACTCTCGTACTACAAAGAGAACACAGATATAAATAAGGCTGTCCAGATAGATGGCGGCAAGGGCTGCGTCTCTCCTGGTCTTGAAGCCGTGCTTGCGGGTACCTATGTCCCATTAGCTCGTCCTCTCTTTGTCTATGTAAACGATGCAAAGGCCAAGAGCAACAAAGCTGTGCTACCTTTCCTAGAGTTCTATGCTTTACAACTTGATGCTTTGGCAGAGAAGGCAAAGTTCCTTCCTTTGACTGCTCCCCAAAAGGTTGAATTAGATAAAGCCATAAAAACCCTTAAGGGATAGTTCGGTTTCTTCCAGATAGTTTCACAAATAGTGTAAGAGGAGATGTGGCGTGGGTGAAGTGAAGGTCGGACGCAAGTCTGTTGTTCTTTCACCCTCGCCCCATCTTGCTCGCAGATTAAATGCTCAACGTGTAGCTCGTTACACAATGCTTTTGGCAACAACGATGTCAGTCATTGTCACAGTAGGAATCGTTGCCTCTCTCTTTCCTACTGCTGTCCGAACTATGATCACCATCGGATCCCAAATCATTGGAATCAGTTGGGCACCCCTTTTTGAGCCACCCGAATATGGAATTCTTCCTCTGTTCACAGGCACCATTTTTATTGTCGCAATTGCAATGCTCGTAGCGGTCCCCGTTGGTTTGGCTGCGGCTATTTTTCTCAGTGACTACGCCACTTTTAATCTTCGCCGCGTTGTAAAGCCAATTCTTGAAATTCTCGCAGGAATCCCAACTGTGGTGTTAGGCCTCTTTGGACTCTACGTTATTAATCCGCTCTACGTTGAAAAGTATTGGCCAATCGGAGAGCCCCTTGCCTACTCCGCCCTTGGCGCCGGTTTTGTTACCGGAATTCTCATTGTGCCGATTATCGCATCCGTTGCGGATGACGCTCTCTCGGCCGTTCCTCGCGCAATGCGAGAGGCCGCGTACGCTCTCGGTGCCACCCGTCGTGAGGTTGCTTCAAAGGTTGTCTTTAACGCTGGCCTTTCTGGAGTTGTAGCGGCCTTGATTCTCGCCTTCGCCCGTGCATTTGGAGAGACAACAATCGCTCTCATGGTTGCTGGAAGCTTTCCTAAATTTACGGCAAATCCTGGGGATCCCATGATGAGCCTGTCTGCCTTTATTGGCTTTGCAGGTATTGGGGATGCAGAGGTTGGATCAAATGCCTATAACACCATCTTCCTCATCGGGGCCATCCTCTTCCTCATCACTCTGATTTTTAACATTGTGGGCAATCGAATTATCGCCAGATACAGAGAGGCGTATGAGTAAAGATGTCACAGACAATCTCTCTTAAGGGCCGTCTCTCTCTCCGAAGAACACTTATCGATGGGGCCTTTCGTTTCTTTCTTTATCTCAGTATTTTCATCTCCTTAGGAATGATCTTTTGGATTGTCAGCAGCCTTTGGAACGAGGCGGGCTGGCTCCTTTCCTGGGATTTGCTCACTAAGTATCCCTCTTATGACATTGACAACGCTGGCTTTCAATCTCCACTAGTGGGCTCCTTGTGGGTCGTTGGTATAGCAACTCTTGTAGCCCTTCCTACGGGACTTCTCACCGCACTTTATCTAGAGGAGTTTGCAGGCAAGGGCAACAAGTTCTCACGGCTGATCGAGTTGAATATCCAAAATCTTGCGGGTGTTCCTGCCGTCGTCTTTGGTCTAATCGGATTAGCTTTTATCGTCCGCGGTTTTGTTAAATGGGGCTTTACAGTCGGCTCTGCAGCCGCGGTCATTGCGATGCTCATGCTCCCAGTGATTATCATCGTCTCGCGTGAGGCGATCAGAGCAGTGCCACCTTCTTATAGAGAGGGTGCACTCGCCCTTGGGGCCACACCATGGCAGGCGGTCTGGCGATTGGTACTGCCAAGTGCGATCCCAGGTACCGCGACAGGCTCGATCTTGGCCGTATCACGTGCTATCGGTGAGTCGGCTCCGCTTCTTCTCCTTGGCGCACTCTCATTCGTAACTTTTAATCCGACTGGTCTTGATAGTCCATTCACCATTATGCCGCTCACGATCTTCAAGTACGCCTCTGACTCTCGTGAGGAGTTCCAGATCTTGGCAAGTGCTGGAAGTCTCATTCTCATGACTGTTCTCTTTATATTAAATCTCATCGCCATTATTCTGCGTGATATTGCGACAAGGAAGCGAAATGTCTAATGATTTACAAACGGCACCAAGTCATACAGAGTTTGTCGATAACAACCAAGGGAGCGCGGCACAAATGAATGAAGTCAAGAGTGGTCCAAGAATTATCGATCCTGTCTTCACGTTAGAGGACGTTTCAGTCTCTTATGGCAAGTATGTGGCGGTAACAGATGTAAATCTGCAAATCCCTAGTAACGACATTACCGCCTTCATTGGTCCCTCCGGTTGTGGTAAATCGACTCTCATTCGAACATTGAATCGAACCAATGATCTCATTCCCGGCGCTTCGGTGGCTGGAAAGGTGATGTATCACGATGCGGATTTATATGATTCAAAGGCTAGCGCCGTAGAGATCCGTCGGCGTATCGGAATGGTTTTCCAAAAACCAAACCCATTCCCCAAATCCATCTACGAGAATGTCGCCTTTGGGCCCAAGGTAAATGGTCGGCCAAAGAAATCTGAGCTCGATGCGATAGTCGAGAAATCCTTAAGAGGTGCTGCTTTATGGGATGAAGTAAAAGACAGACTTGGCGCCTCTGCCCTTGGTCTATCAGGTGGACAGCAACAGCGCCTGTGTATCGCTCGCTCACTCGCGGTTCAACCCGAGGTGATTTTGATGGACGAGCCATGCTCGGCCCTTGATCCAATTGCAACCCTTCGTATCGAAGAGCTAATGATGGAGCTTAAGAAGGAGTACACGATTGTGATCGTGACTCACAACATGCAACAAGCGGCTCGCGTGAGCACGTATACCGCCTACTTTGTGACCGAGGTAAATCCGCTTGGAGATCTTCGGACTGGAAAGCTAGTCGAGTACGACGAGACGAAGAAAATTTTTAGTACGCCATCGGATCCCCGCACGGAGGCTTACGTCACTGGAAAGATGGGCTAAGTAACTTCCTTCTTTCATTAAGAACCCAGGGCAACGAGGGTGGCCCTGGGCTCTTTTTTTCCCACAATTGGTTGATGTTTGCAAAGAATCTGCGCGCCTGGCAGGAATCGAACCTGCGACAACCTGCTTAGAAGGCAGGTGCTCTATCCGACTGAGCTACAGGCGCCTGTAGGGGTCGTGATGCACAGTCTACCGTTGCTAACCACTAAGGTTTCATCTCATGGCTGAGTTCATTTATACGATGAAGAAGGCGCGTAAAGCGCATGGTGACAAGGTCATCCTTGATGACGTCACGATTATGTTTTATCCAGGGGCCAAGATCGGCGTGGTCGGTCCTAACGGTGCCGGTAAATCCACAGTCTTGCAAATCATGGCTGGATTGCAGCAACCTTCAAATGGTGAGGCATATATAACTCCCGGTTATACCGTTGGAATCTTGCTTCAAGAGCCACAGCTCAATGAATCTAAAAATGTTATTGATAACGTTAAAGAGGGTGTGGCAGAAACTGTTGCAATGCTTGATCGCTTCAATGCAATTAGTGAAGAGCTCGGCAATCCCGATGCCGACTATGACAAGTTATTGGCTGAGATGGGTGACCTGCAAGAAAAGCTCGATCACCGCAACGCCTGGGAGCTTGATTCTCAGCTTGAGCAGGCGATGGATGCGCTGCGCTGCCCACCACCTGATGCCGATGTTTCGGTTTTATCGGGCGGAGAAAAGCGCCGCGTTGCACTGTGCAAACTTCTCTTGCAAGCCCCAGATCTACTACTTCTTGAT
This sequence comes from Candidatus Planktophila sp., assembly GCA_040402235.1. Taxonomy (GTDB): domain Bacteria; phylum Actinomycetota; class Actinomycetes; order Nanopelagicales; family Nanopelagicaceae; genus Planktophila. The sequence continues at coordinate 93,827 of JBBAMY010000002.1, forward strand.
GAGCCAACTAACCACCTAGATGCTGAATCAGTATTGTGGTTAGAGCAACATTTAAATAAATATGCTGGCGCAGTAGTTGCGATCACGCACGATAGATATTTCTTGGACAACGTCGCGCAGTGGATTCTAGAGCTCGACCGTGGTCGTGCTTATCCCTATGAAGGTAACTACACCACCTACCTTGAAACTAAGTCAGCGCGTTTAAAGATTGAAGGTCAAAAAGATGCCAAGCGCGCAAAGCGTTTAACGGAAGAACTTGAGTGGGTGCGGCAAAATGCTAAAGGTCGCCAAGTTAAATCTAAAGCCCGTCTTGCCCGTTATGAAGAGATGGCAGCGGAAGCTGACAAGATGCGCAAACTCGACTTTGAAGAGATTCAAATTCCACCTGGACCGCGTCTAGGAAATGTTGTTGTGGAAGTGGAGAATCTGACTAAGGGCTTTGGTGATCGTCTTCTCATCGATGGACTTTCCTTTACATTGCCACGCAATGGAATTGTGGGAGTAATTGGGCCAAACGGCGCCGGTAAAACAACGCTGTTTAAAACGCTGCTGGGTCTTGAGACACCAGATTCTGGAACTGTAAAGATCGGTGAAACTGTAAAGATTTCCTACGTAGATCAGTCCCGTGGTGGCCTTGATCCTAAGAAAACGCTGTGGGAAGTAGTTTCAGATGGTCTTGATTTCATTAAGGTCGGCCAAGTTGAAATGCCTTCTCGCGCCTATGTCTCTTGCTTTGGTTTTAAAGGCCCGGATCAACAAAAGCCAACTGGAATTTTATCGGGAGGTGAGCGCAACCGTTTGAACTTGGCTCTCACACTTAAGCAAGGTGGAAACCTATTACTCCTGGATGAGCCAACAAATGATTTAGATGTTGAAACTTTAGGCTCACTAGAAAATGCACTTCTAGAGTTTCCGGGTTGCGCCGTGGTTATCTCCCACGATCGCTGGTTCCTTGACCGCGTAGCAACTCACATCTTGGCCTATGAAGGTGATTCAAAGTGGTTCTGGTTTGAAGGAAACTTCGAATCCTATGAAGCTAACAAGATTCAAAGATTGGGAGCAGATGCGGCACGTCCACATCGCGTTACATATAGAAAGTTGACTCGATAAATGAGATATCAAAGTAAGCAATACGTCCGCTGGGATGATCTAGATGCTTTTGGTCATGTTAATAACGCTGTGTATTTAACCTATGCCCAAGAAGCCCGCTTTGCCTGGTCTGGCATTTTAGAGATGGTTGTTGCCCGTGCTGAAGTTGATTTCATTGCTCCTATTTATGATGGCGATACATTCCTGGATATCGAACTATGGGTCAGTGCCATTGGTAACTCTTCTTTCACAATGGCCTATGAAATAAAGATGAAAGGTGAAGTTGTGGCGCGCGTGAAAACTGTGCAAGTCACTGTGGACATGAGCACAAAGAAGTCTTCTCCCATGAGCGATGAACAACGCGCATTCTTAACAAAATACCTCGAGACAGAGTAATAATGGCCCAGTTAGCATCACGCAAAGAGCGTGCCTGGTGGCGTGATGCGGTTACCTACCAAATTTATCCACGCTCCTATGCTGACTCAAATGGTGATGGCATTGGCGATGTTGAAGGTATTCGCTCACGTCTTCCATATTTAAAGCAACTTGGTATTGATGCAATTTGGATCTCACCTTGGTATCCATCGCCTCAACATGATCATGGTTATGACGTCTCTGATTACATGGATATCGAACCTGATTATGGAACTTTGGCCCAAGCAGAGCAGCTGATTAAAGAAGCAAATGATTTAGGTATTAAGTTAATAGTTGACATTGTTCCTAACCACACATCAAGTGATCACAAGTGGTTTCAAGCAGCGCTTAAAGCAGCTCCTGGTTCACCAGAGCGCAATCGCTTTATCTTCCGTGAAGGAAAAGGCGCTAACGGTGATTTACCACCTAATAACTGGGAAGCAGTTTTTGGTGGTTGTGCTTGGGAGCGCGTAATTGAAGCCGATGGAAAACCAGGGCAGTGGTATTTACATCTCTTTGTTGTTGAACAACCTGACCTTAATTGGGAAAACCCAGAAGTAGTTGCCCACTTTGAGCAAGTTTTAAAGTTCTGGCTAGATCGCGGTGTTGCCGGGTTTCGTATCGATGTTGCCCATGGAATGTTTAAAGAAGCGGGCCTGCCAGATATTAGAAAAGATCCAGCGACATCAATGCTGGGCACAGAACACAAACCTTTCTGGGATCAAGAGGGCGTGCACGGGGTTTATCGCGCATGGCGCACAATTCTTGATTCATATCCAGGTGATCGCATGGCAGTTGCTGAGGCATGGGTAAGTCCATCAGAGCGCATTGCCAGATACGTGCGATCAGATGAGTTACAGAACTCATTTAACTTTGAGATGCTGACAACGCTATGGGATGCCAAGCAGATTAAGACCAAAATCAATAACTCTATTGATGCACTCAAAGAAGTGGGTGCACCTACATCATGGGTCTTTAACAACCACGATGTCGTGCGCTCAGTTGATCGCCTAGATCTTGGACTTACTAATCAGGGTGATACAACCCTTGAACGCCAAGGAGATCCTAAAGCGCTCAACATTGCACGTGGCACATTGCGTGCTAGAAGCGCAGCGCTCATGACGCTAGCTCTACCTGGTGGAACATATCTGTATCAAGGTGAAGAGTTAGCCGTTCCTGAAGTGCGTGATATTCCAGAAGATCGTCTCACTGATCCACGTTGGAAGATGAGTGGCTATTTAGATCGTGGCCGCGATGGCTGCCGTGTTCCAATGCCATGGACATCTGATTCAGCCGGGGCTTTTGGTTTTTCAACTAAGGCAGCGTTAAAGCCTGAGCAAGCATGGTTGCCACAATCTTCGTGGTGGGGCCAATACGCAGTTGACACACAAGATGGTGTTGAAGGATCAACGTTGTCTATGTATCGAAGCGCACTGGCGATTCGCAAAGGCGAGGAAGGCTTAGGCGATGGACCCATGGAGTGGATTGAAGCTGGCGCTGATGTCGTTGCATTTGCGCGTTCTGGCAATTTTGCTTGCTACATCAACTTTGGTACAGCGATTGAACTACCTAGCAACAGCCAAATTTTAGTTTCAAGCGGACCGATAAGCGGTCATACTTTGCCCACTGATACCGCTGTTTGGGTCAGAATAGTTTCTTAATGCCAAATACAGCGCTGCAACAGAGAGTAGTTCGCACGCTGGCAACTGCACAAGTTTTAAATGGCGTTGGAGTTGCAGGCACGGTTGCAGCAGGTTCACTTCTTGTTTCCTCCATTACCGATTCTGAAACGCTGGCAGGTCTGGCGCAGACTTTCTCTGTTTTAGGCGCAGCTGCTATGGCGCTGCCACTTGCCCGCTTAACTGCCCGTGGTGGTCGCAGGCTCTCACTCTCTGTTGGTTATGTTGCAGGAGTCGTTGGATCTATTAGCGCAGTTGTTGGAGGAGCACAGAAAAATATCTTTTTCATGTTGCTTGGAACCTTCTTAGTCGGAGCAGCAGCTGCATCTGGTTACCAAGCCCGCTTTGCAGCTATTGATTTAGCAACCGATGAAACCCGTGCAAAACAACTCTCATTTGTTGTATGGGGATCAACTATTGGCGCAGTTGCAGGTCCTAATTTGATGGATCCAGCAGGTCGTTTAGCTGAACATTTCAATCTGCCCGCACTTGTTGGTCCATACATGATCTCTGGTGTTACGTTAATTTTTGCAACTGTTGTTATTCAGCTTTTCCTTCGCCCTGATCCTTACTTGGTAGCTGAAAAACAGGCCAACCTTAAACAACATAAAGGCTCAACTAAAGCTGCGCTTTCTCATATTCGCTCTAATCCAAAGGCATTGTTTGCTATTAGTGCTATTGCAATTGGGCATGTGGCAATGGTTTCAGTGATGGTGATGACTCCCATTCATATGAAGCATGTTGATGTTTCACTTCAAATTATTGGTTTTGTTATTAGCGTGCACGTTTTGGGAATGTATGCATTTTCACCAATAGTTGGATCTTTGAGTGATCGCCTTGGGCGTGTGCGCGTCATCCAAATTGGTATAGCCATCTTGTTGCTTTCAACTCTTGTTTCTGGCACTGCGGCGGCAGATGATGCTGTGCGACTTGGAATTGGTTTGTTCTTACTTGGCCTGGGTTGGTCCTGCACACTTATTGCAGGCTCTGCCTATCTATCTGAATCAGTTTCAGTTGAAATGCGACCAGCATCCCAAGGGGCAAGTGATCTAGTAATGAACTTAGCTGGCGCCGGCGGGGGAGCAATAGCCGGTGTGATTATCGGAACCCTTAGTTATGGCTGGCTATGTTTCTTTGCAGCCATTCCAGTACTGGGATTAGCTGTGGGAGCACGAAGGATTATGAAAATTGAAAACTAAAGGCACAGAGATTGCTAGCCTTAGAACATGAGCAGTTTTTATGAAGAAATAGGCGGCGAAGCTTTCTTTACTGATTTAGTGTCTCAGTTCTATGCCCAGGTGGCCCTTGATCCGATTTTGCGTCCGATGTATCCAGAGAGTGATTTAAAGGCTGCAGCGTTGCGCTTGCAATGGTTTTTAGAACAATACTGGGGCGGACCAACTACCTATCAAGAAAATCGTGGACATCCCCGTCTTCGCATGCGCCATGCCGAGTTTCATATCAATCTTGCAGCACATGATGCGTGGATCAAAGCAATGCGCACGGCCGTTGATGGAGTGGAAATGAAACCAGAACACAAAGAGCAGTTGTGGAGCTATTTAGAGATGGCGGCTTCTGCCATGATTAATCAACCAGATTGAGATTGATTTCCAACTTTTAGAATTTCGCCATTTCTCAAGTACCAAAGCGTTCCCTTTTTATCGCGCACACAAGTCACGCGCAAACCGACTTTTTCAACAACACCTTGCACTTCAAGCACATCTACCTGGTCACCAACACCATACTGATCTTCAACCAGCATAAAGATTCCAGAGAGAACATCTCGAACCAGGGTCTGTGCTCCAAGACCAAGTGCAACACCTAAAATTCCAGCAGATGCAATGAGGGGTCCTAAGTTAAAACCAAACTCGCCCAAGGCCATCGCCGTTGCAACAACCCAAATAACAGTCTTTAACGTGCTAGATAAAACTCCACCGATTGTGCGAGCGCGCTCTTTTTGACGGGCAACTATGTTGCGCGGACCTGGCAGAAGATCAGCTGTTGCTAATCGATTCATCGCCCGCTCGATTGCGCGGGTGCCAAAGGCCTGGGAAATCATGGCCGAGATAAGAATGATGGCCACCCGCAGGGGGGTTCCGCTTATCCAGTCCAGGGCGCTTTGCAGTGAATCGTTCATAGAAGTCAGACTTTATCCAAATCTTTACCTAAATATCGCTAGTCAATACCCACGCGTTCGGGTGTTTTGAGGCAAGATAAACCAATTGCTCAAGGCAAAGGAAGAGGAAATCGATGTCTCGGACGCTGGTGCTCAATGCCACCTATGAACCACTAGGTGTTATTACTGAACGCCGTGCCCTCATCCTTGTGCTCAACCACCGCGCAACCATGATTGAAGATTCCGGATCAGTCCTACATTTCTCCGGCGGTGAAATAGAACTTCCCTCAGTTATTCGCCTCAATAAATTTGTTCGCATTCCTTATCGCCATGCAGTTCCGCTATCTCGCCGGGCGATATTTGCCAGAGATGGTGGGCGTTGTGTTTATTGCACCGCACCTGCCACATCCATTGATCACGTCATTCCACGTAGTCGTGGTGGCGGTCACAATTGGGAGAACGTAGTTTCTGCTTGCCATAAGTGCAATCACTTAAAGGCAGATAAGCAGCTCAAAGAAATCGGTTGGAGATTGCGCAAACTTCCACGTGAGCCAGTCGGTGCTGCATGGAGAATCCTTGGAACTGGCCAAACTAATTCACGGTGGGTGCAGTACTTAGAGCCATTTGGTGTGGCAGCAGCTACTGCTTAAAGCATTTATACTTAATCCATGCAATTTCTTACGGGCAGATTTGAAGATGGCTATGTCCCAGGCCCAGGTCTGAGCGTTGCCGAAACCGTATTTACTTTTGTGGTTATTCCCCTAGGACTCTTTGCGCTGATTGCACTTCTGACTTGGCTGGCATCAGCGCCAAGAAAAGAAAAACCGCAATCTTCAGTTTCTTCAATTAACTAATTATCTAGAGCTGCAACCTTTAAAGCACGGATAATTCCATCCTGTGATTCCTTGACTAGTTTGCGAAGAACAGCAGGTGCATCTTTACCCGCACCATTTAACCAAGCATTGGTTTTATCCAATGTCACCTGGGTAATGATCAAGCTTGGATACAGTCCAGTTACAAACTTGGCTGCGCCCTCATAGGACTTTGATTCCCACTCTGAAAGTAAATTGTCGAAGTAGAGATCCACAAATGGCACCAGAAGATCGCGCTGAATAGGGCACTGGAAACCAGCAACTAAGGCAGAGCGAACTGAAGTTTGGACATCTTGGCTCATCACAGTATTAAATGCATACGCTTTTGCTTCCGCGTTCGGTGTTGCAGCTTTTGCGCTTTGATAGAACAGGTTTCCAGAGGTCGTGTTATCAGTGGCCAACTCTGCATCTAACTCTGCTTGAGTAGCTGCCCCGCGCTCAGTTAACGCAATCAGGAAGTCCCAGCGACGATCGGTATCAACTTTCAGACCCTTGATGTCACCATTTAAAATCCCACGCACATTCTTAATCTGCTCTGGGGTGTGGGCGTTAGCGGCAAAAGCGCGTGAATAGAGAAGTTGTAAGTCACTGGCTGGGGCACTAGTTTGCAGAAGTTTCCAGAATCCAGCAGCTAAGCGCTCGCGGTATTTATTGCGATTAGCATCTGATGCATAAGCTTCAACAGATGTGCCCAGTTGGCCAATAACGATATTGACGATGGCATCATCGTTTTCTCCTGCTAAACCAGATAATGCTATTTCAATAAAATCTGCTGATGAGATCTGTGCATCGCGGTGCATGTCCCAAATCGCAGCCCAACTAAGTGCGCGGGCCAAAGGATCATTTAAACGCCCAAGATATTTCTTTAGCGTTGCAATGGAGCGATCATCAAAGCGCAGCTTGGCATAGGAAAGATCGCGATCATTGATGAGCAAAAGATCTGCAACCTTTTCACCGGCTAACTCAGATACAACTGTGCTTGCACCAACCACATCGAGTTCAACTGATTTACGTAGATTAAGTGAATCTGCACTGATGTCATAGAGACCAACAGCAAGGCGGTGTGGGCGAAGCTCTTTAGAACCTGCTGGAACTAATGGGACCTCTTGTGAGATGACAACGCTCTTATAGACATCGCCATCAATTTCTAGCTGCGGGCGCAAAGTGTTCACGCCGGCAGTCTGTAGCCAGGTATTAACCCAAGCATCTAACTTACGGCCACTGGCAGCTTCTAGTTCTACTAAGAGATCATTAAGAGTTGTATTACCCCAAGCATGCTTAGCAAAATACTTTTGTAGACCTGCGATAAATTGTGGGCGACCAACGTGGGCAACGAGTTGATGTAATACAGATGCTCCCTTGGCATAAGTAATGCCATCAAAGTTAGCGTTTACGGCTTCCAAATCCACCATGTCAGCGATGATCGGGTGAGTGGATGAGAGTTGATCTTGGCGATATGCCCAGTTCTTGCGGCCACTATTGAACTCAGTCCAAGCACCGTTAAATCTCGTTGCCTCAGTCAGAGCTAAGTAAGAGGCCCATTCAGCAAATGATTCATTGAGCCATAGGTCATCCCACCATGACATGGTGACCATGTCGCCGAACCACATGTGCGCCATTTCATGCAGGATGGTGTTGGCACGAGAGAGATATGCCTTTTCTGGCATGTGAGAGCGAAAGACTAGAACATCTTCACGGAATGTGATTGCTCCAGCGTTTTCCATAGCACCGAAGTTAAAGTCAACAACTGCGATTTGATCATATTTTTCAAATGGATAGGCAAGTCCAAATACCTTTTCAAAGTATTCAAAGCCTTGCTTAGTAATAAGGAAGATATCTTCTGGATCTAGGTACTGCATCATTGATTTGCGGCAGTAGATACCAAGAGGAATTTCTGTCTGGCCCTTATACACATCATGCACAGATGAATATGGTCCTGCAATAAGTGCATCTAAATACGTTGGAATACGAGGAGTTGTTGTGAACTTCCATTCAACCAACTCACCCTTAGTTGTTTTTGACTCAACTGGGTTATTTGAAACCGCTTCCCAGTGACCAGGTGTTGTGACTGTAAGAGTAAAAGTAGCTTTAAGAGATGGTTGATCAAAGCAGGCAAACATATTGCGGATATACGCAGTCTCACCTTGTGAGTACAAATAAACTTCACCATCGGCTGGATCAACTGAGCGCTGCAGACCTTCACCTGATTTTGAATACTCAGCTTCGAGTTCAATTACTAGAGAGTTATCGGCTGCTAAGTTGGTGAGGAAAATGCTTTCGCCATCAAAGCCAGAAACATCAACTGCTGCGCCATTAAGAGAGGCACTAATAACGCTGCGTCCCACAGCATCTATAAAGGTTGCATAACCAGGCTTGTTGCATGTAAATGAAACTTCTGATTTTGAATAGAAGGTTTCTTCGCCCTTTGTTACATCTAGGGTGACTGCATAGCTGTTGACGTAAAGATGTTCCGCACGATCTTTGGCTTCAGTACGGCTCAAATTCAGACCTGGCACTTGTAACTCCTCTTGATGGATGGGGCGCTTTTGTAGGTTCCAATCCAACCATGACAGAGTGAGGACATGGAACGCCCTTCGGTACGTAGCTACAGCATCCGGGGCTCTCGCATTACCCAGGCCCAACGTGCTGCAAAAGATGAACTACAAGCTATCTATGGGATTGCCGTTGAAGAAAAGAAAGTAAATCTCACAGAGATATTTCCCACGAGTGAAAAAATCATCATGGAGATCGGCTTTGGCATGGGGGAAGCCACCGCCATCATCGCTAAAAATCACCCCAATAACGCCTACATCGCCGTTGATGTGCACCCACCAGGAATCGGCAAGCTATTGGGCCGCATTGTGGACAATGGATTAACAAACCTGTGTGTTATTGAAGATGATATTCATATCATCTTGCCCCATATGTTTGAGAATGAATCCCTAGATGCCATTCATCTCTATTTTCCAGATCCATGGCCTAAGAAAAAACATAATAAGCGCCGAATAGTGAATAAAGGCTTTCTTGCACTCATTCACCCCAAGTTAAAAAAGGGCGGCTATATCCATATTGCAACTGACTGGGTGCCCTATGCAATAAGTATCGAAGAAGTTTTTGCGGCCTCAGCCCTATTTACTGGGGGAGTGATTAAAAAACCTGAATCACGCCCGGTAACACGTTTTGAAGGTCAGGGAATCGATAAAGATCACCAAGTTACTGATTTGATGTATTTTCGTAAGTAGAGATCTTGTTGATGCGTCGCACATGGCGCTCATCATTAGTAAATGGTGTTTGGATAAAAGCATCAATAATCGCTTTGCATTCATCAATTGAATGCATTCGCCCACCAATACCAACGACGTTTGCGTTGTTGTGCTCTTTGGCAAGCTGTGCGGTTTCAACACTCCACGCTAGCGCTGCTCTCACGCCTTTAACTTTGTTGGCAGCAATCTGTTCACCGTTACCAGAACCACCTAAAACAATGCCAAGCGAGCCAACATCTTTTACTGCTGCAATGGCTGTTGGAATACAGAAATCTGGATAGTCATCTAGGGCATCATATTCATGTGGTCCGTGATCGGTGACGTTATGGCCCTTTGATTTAAGGTATTCCACAAGTGCGTTCTTTAACTCAAGGCCTGCGTGATCACTACCGATATGAATATTCATAAGCCCATCTTGCCATTAACGCTCTGGAGATAAAGAAAACCCGCCACATTCTCATCAATGTGGCGGGTTTTCACCCTTAGGAGGATCTAGGTAAAGAGAAGTTAGTGATTTGGACCGTTCCTATCCGTAATTAACTCCCATATGTTCAAGAAAGTAATAGGCAAGCCTTAGAACACCATGTGAGTTTTTAATCTTTTGTAGGGGCTACCCAATCTCCACGCTCAGCCCCTGCCATGGGGCGCCCTATTTAGTCACACACTCACCTGTTTCACACTGGTTCTCAGAACTTTCTCAGACCTCTAGAAACCAGGACTCTCATGAAAACCAAAATAACCCTCATCGCATTAGCGTTGATCACAACATTAATTAGTAGCCCACAAGCACTTCCTGCGGGCAAGACTTCACTTGTTATTAAAGAAGCTGGACGATCTTCAACATCAATACCTAACACGATTTTAAGTGGCAGCGGAATTCCAATAAAAACAGTCGGAATAGATGGTGATTTCTATATTGATATTAAGAATGCAAATCTCTATGGACCCAAAACAAAAGGGGTGTGGAAGTTAGCAACAACTTTGCGAATTGCCGATACAAAGGAAGTAGTAGTTCCAGCTGCAGGTATTGATGGAGCTAAGGGAAACACAGGAGAACAAGGATTAAGCGGTTCTAATGGAACTAACGGAATAGATGGAATAAAGGGTGCTGACGGTGCCAAAGGCGCCGATGGAGCAAAGGGTGCTACAGGTTTAACGGGTGCAACTGGATCAGCTGGTTACACAGGTGCCACAGGATCTATAGGTGCAACTGGAGCTAAAGGTGAAACAGGAGCAACAGGTTTAGCAGGAATTGCAGGTACTAATGGAACTGCAGGAGTTAAAGGTGACACTGGCACAGCAGGCACAAATGGAACTGCAGGAGCTAAAGGTGACACTGGCTTAACAGGTTCCACAGGATCACAAGGAGTTAAAGGAGATACAGGGTTAACAGGAAGTTCTGGAGCTACTGGTGGAACCGGCGCTACGGGT
>JBBAMY010000003.1:0-65671 GCA_040402235.1 Candidatus Planktophila sp.
CGCTCCTGCAATTGACCCATTTCATCGGCCAATGTTGGCTGGTATCCCACAGCAGATGGCATACGGCCTAGCAGAGTTGATACTTCAGAACCAGCTTGTGTAAAGCGGAAGATGTTGTCAATGAATAGAAGCACGTCCTGCTTTTGAACATCGCGGAAATACTCAGCCATTGTTAGCGCGGAAAGTGCCACGCGAAGACGCGTTCCAGGTGGTTCATCCATCTGACCGAACACTAAGGCGGTCTTGTTAATAACACCGGTCTCAGTCATTTCAAGGAATAAGTCGTTACCTTCACGAGTACGCTCACCAACACCGGCGAATACAGACACACCACCGAAGTTTTCAGCTACGCGATAAATCATTTCCTGAATCAAAACTGTCTTTCCTACACCTGCACCACCGAATAGACCGATCTTTCCACCCTTTACATACGGTGTTAGAAGATCGATAACTTTAATTCCGGTTTCAAACATCTCAGTCTTTGATTCCAACTGATCAAATGCTGGTGCATTACGGTGGATTGGCCAACGCTCTTTGATGTCGAGTGAAGAGGTTGGAACGTCCATTGACTCACCCAGTGTGTTGAACACGTGGCCCTTAGTCACATCGCCAACAGGTACTGAGATTGCTGAACCTGTATCGCTGACCTCTGTTCCACGGATCATTCCATCTGTTGGTTGCATAGAGATCGCACGCACGAGGTTGTCACCAATGTGCTGTGCTACTTCCATCGTCAAGGTACGCGTTGTACCTGACATAGTCACCTCTACGTGTAGCGCGTTGAAAATCGCTGGCATTGAGTCGGCGGGGAATTCAATATCCACGACCGGTCCAATAACGCGAGCTACGCGACCTTTACCTGTTGATGCCGACATCATTCACTCCCTGCACTAGCTGAGGCCAACGCGTCTGCGCCGCCAACAATTTCACTGATTTCTTGGGTAATTTCAGCCTGACGGGCTGCGTTCGCAAGTCGTGTGAGCGACTTGATTAACTCATCAGCGTTGTCAGTCGCTGACTTCATTGCACGACGGCGAGCAGCATGCTCAGAGGCAGCTGATTGCAACATCGCGTTAAATACTCGAGCCTCAATGTAACGAGGTAGAAGTGCATCTAGCACAACGCTCGCATTAGGTTCGAATTCATACATAGGTAGTAAGCCAGATGCAACTGGTGCATCACTCTCTACAACTTCTAGAGGAAGCATGCGCTTTGCCATGGCATTTTGTGTAAGCATTGATTTGAACTCAGTAAAGACAATGTGGATCTCATCTACGCCAGCGGCATCAACTTGAGCATCTAGGATGAAAGCATCGATTAGAGCACCGGCAACTTCCTTAGCGTGCTCATATGTTGGGTTATCTGAAAAACCAGTCCACGATCCTGAGATTTCGCGGTTACGGAAGCGGTAGTAGTTCACAGCTTTGCGACCAACTAGATATGACTTCACTTCTAAACCACGGGCTTTCAAAAGAGCAGCTAACTGCTCCCCTTCTTTAATGGCGTTGTTTGAATAAGCACCGGCCATACCGCGGTCTGCTGAGATAATAAGAACTGCAGCACGGATTGGGCGCTCAGATTGAGTCGTCAAAGGATGGTTAGTTGAAGAATAAGTGGCAACTGCAGATACCGCACGGGTCAACTCATTTGCATAAGGAGTTGAAGCAGAGACTCGTTGCTGCGCCTTAACGATACGAGAAGCAGAGATTAACTCCATAGCTTTCGTAATCTTTTTGGTCGCTTTAACGGATCGCATGCGTCTGCGATAAATGCGGAGTTGGGCACCCATGAGTTACTTCTTCACCGCCGGAGGAACGTGCCGAGTGATCTGCTCAACGCCTTCGCCTTCAAGGGCATCGGCTGCAGCTTCATTAACGGCTTGCAAAGCAGTTGACTTAAAGATCTTCTTGAAATCATCAACTGCAGATTGCATCTTGGCGACAGTGTCATCTTCAAGCTGCTTGGTTTCAGCGATAACTGTGAAGATTTCCTTGCGTTCGCGGCCAATGAAATCAAGTAGTTCTGTCTCAAAGCGGCGGATGTCTGCAACTGGAACTGAATCAAGGGCACCTGATGTTCCTGCCCAGATTGAAACAATCTGATTCTCAAGTGAATACGGTGAGTACTGGCCCTGCTTCAGCAGTTCAACCATGCGCGCACCGCGCTCTAGCTGAGCCTTTGATGCAGCATCTAGATCTGAACCAAATGCAGCGAAAGCTTCCAGCTCACGGAACTGTGCAAGGTCAAGACGCAAACGACCAGCAATCTTTTTCATCGCCTTTGTCTGTGCTGAACCACCCACACGAGAAACAGAGATACCTACGTTAATCGCTGGGCGAACGCCTGCGTTAAAGAGATCTGTTTCAAGGAAGCACTGTCCATCAGTAATTGAAATAACGTTTGTAGGAATGAATGCAGAAACGTCATTTCCCTTAGTTTCAATAATTGGTAGACCAGTCATTGAACCGCCACCGAGTTCATCGGAAAGCTTTGCACAACGCTCTAGTAGGCGTGAGTGTAAGTAGAAAACATCGCCTGGATAAGCTTCGCGGCCTGGTGGACGACGTAGCAACAAGGAAACTGAACGGTATGCCTCAGCTTGCTTTGATAGATCATCAAAAACAATAAGTACGTGCTCGCCGTTATACATCCAGTGCTGACCAATTGCAGAACCTGTGTAAGGAGCTAAGTACTTAAAACCCGCTGGATCTGATGCAGGAGATGCAACGATTGTTGTGTATTCCATTGCGCCAGCTTCTTCAAGAGCGCCTTTAACAGCTGCAATTGTTGAACCCTTTTGTCCGATAGCAACATAAATACATTTAACTTGCTTCTTCTTATCTCCAGATTTCCAGTTTCCTTTCTGGTTAATAATTGTGTCAACTGCAACTGCAGTCTTACCTGTCTGGCGATCGCCAATGATCAACTGGCGCTGTCCGCGACCAATAGCTGTCATCGCATCGATTGCCTTAATTCCTGTTGCAAGAGGCTCTTTCACTGGCTGGCGCTGAACTACAGTGGGAGCCTGTACTTCTAGTGCGCGGCGAGCGTCAGGTTTAATTTCACCTTTGCCATCAATGGGGCGACCCAGTGGATCAACAACGCGACCCAGGAAGCCATCACCAACTGGAACAGAGAGAATTTCACCAGTACGACGTACTGATGTTCCTTCTTCAATTCCTTCGTAACCACCCAAGATAACAACACCGATTTCACGGACGTCGAGGTTGAGTGCAAGACCGAGTGTTCCGTTTTCAAACTGCAATAGCTCATTGGCCATAGTTGAAGGCAGACCTTCAACACGTGCGATGCCATCACCTGCTTGACTAACAGTTCCCACTTCGTCACGAGCTGCAACGCCTGGATCATATGACTTAACGAAATTCGCTAAGGCGGCCTGAACTTCTGCCGGATTGATCTTTAGGTCTGCCATTTTGTTTCTCCCTTTATTTGCTTCCGACTAGTGCGCGTGCGGCCCCAGCCAAACGATTTGAAACTGTTCCATCTACTAACTCATCTGCGAAACGAACTGAAACCCCACCAAGAACATGTGTGTCGATTTCAATATTGATACGAACTGGTTGTCCAACCTGCTTATTTAACGTTGCAGTCAGACGCTCTACCTGAGCACTGCTCATGGGTGATGCAACTCGAACGAGTGCGATTACGCGGTTACGACGAGCTGCAAGTGAATGTGCATAGTCAGCAAATGCTGATTCCACGCTACGTCCACGCCAAGAGTTAACAAGCTCTGAAACTAACTTCACTGTTGAACTAGATGCGCCCTTGAGAATCTGGCTAACCAATACTGCTTTAGCCTCTTTCGCATCTGAGTTCAGCGCTCTGCGTAACTCTGATGAGCCAGCGATTGCACGTGAAGCGGTAAAAATCTCATCTTCTACGCGGTCTAGTTCGCCTGCGATGTTGGCAGCTGATGCTTCTGCCTCAATTGCTAGCTGTTCTAGAACCTGTACAAGATCTTTTGCACCTGACCAACGCATCGCTGAAATCTCTTTCAGGATGGTGATGCCAGCTGCACCAACTTTGCTACCAAAGAGTTCGGCAATAAATGCGCTCTTTGATGAAGGATCGCGTGATGAGTCAGTTAATGCACGGCGCACTGCGATATTTTTATCGAGCACATCGGCAACAAAGAAAAGCTCAGCACTCAAGGCAGATGCAGCATTTGCATCCACGCCTTTAACGGCAGCATCAAGTGATGCGCGTGCAGCCACAAGTGACTGACGACTACTGCCTCCGAGGTGAGCTCTCATTATTTACTTACTCTTCTCTAGATCTTCTAGGAAACGATCCACAACACGTGATTGACGTGCTTGGTCATCTAAGGCTTCGCCAACAATCTTTGAAGCAAGTTCAACTGCCAAAGTTCCCACTTCATTACGAAGTGATGTAACTGCCTGTTGACGTTCTGCTTCGATTGATGCGTGAGCAGTTGCTGTAATGCGAGCTGCTTCTTCTTGAGCCTTGGTGCGCAGATCTTCAATAATGGCAGCTCCTTGGACGCGTGCTTCTTCGCGCAGTGTCTGCGCTTCTTCACGTGCCTTTGAAAGCTGCTCGTTGTACTGAGTTAATGCGCGTTGTGCTTCTAACTGCGCCTTCTCAGCACGCTCTATACCACCCTGAATTGCGTTAGTGCGATCTGTATATGCCTTCTCAAACATTGGCACCACAAATTTACGCAGCGTTAGAAATAGAAGAGTAAACGCGATTGCACCCACTATGAGTTCAGCAGTGTGTGGAATCAGCGGATTAATCTTCTCTTCCGCAGCTAAGTTAATAAATTGCATCAGTTGTCCTTTTAGTTAAATTCTTTGATTAGAGAACGAATGCGAGTACGAGACCGAAGAGTGCGAGAGCTTCAGCAAGGGCGAATCCGAGGAACGCGATTGGCTGTAGGACGCTACGTGCTTCTGGCTGACGTGCAACGCCGTTGATATATGCGGCGAAGATGAGTCCGGTTGCAATTCCGGGACCGATTGCTGCGAGGCCAAAACCAACCAGGTTGAGTGTGCCTTCCATTTATTTCTCCTTATTTCCTATTAGTGCTCGTCGGCAAGGGCGCCGGCGATGTATAGAGCTGCGAGCAGAGTAAAGATGTACGCCTGCAAGCATTGGACCATGAATTCAAAGAAGGTCAACACAATGCCGATACCGAAGGCAAATGGGCTGATCAACTTCAAACCAATAACACCTTGGAGTAGATGTTCTCCACCCAAGATAAACACGAGCAACAACAAGTGGCCCGCAAACATATTTGCAAATAAACGAAGTGAGAGCGTCAATGGACGCACTAAGAAGAATGTGAGGATTTCAAGAGGTGTAATAAGAATGTATGCAGCTTTTGGAACTCCAGGCATGAACATAATTTCCTTGAAATACTTAATTGCACCTTGCTTGCGAATTCCCACGTAGTGGAAAACGAGATAAACAGTGAGGGCCAAAATGTACGGGAATGAGACACGTGACATTGTTGGGAACTGCAAGAGTGGAATGATTCCAAAAAGGTTATTGACTAGAATAAAAGTGAAAAGTGTAAATAGGTAGGGAACAAAGCGCAGGAAATCATGCCCGATAACATCTTTGGCTAGATCATTTCTGACAAAGGTGTAGACAGATTCACCGGCAAATTGGAGCTTAGAAGGAACAACTGCGGCTTTGCGTGAAGAGATTATGAAGAAAGCTGAAATCAAAATTACTGAGAGAAAAACTAAAGCAATTGGTTTAGTTGTGTAAACGTTGTCGCCAAAAATTGGAGGAAGTTCGAAGTCGCCGCTGCTAGGTGGGACAAATCCGCCACCTTCTGAGCTTGAACGCAATAAATCGCGCACGCTTACTCCTCTTGGATTCATTCGTTACGGGGTACTACGGGGAAGGTAAGACGGGTGCAACCCTATGCGAAGGCAGGCTCAGTTGAGAAATCGAAAACTAGCGTGGTGTAGGTGGGACGGCTCACTGACGGCCAAAGCGCAGCCAGACCAGGTATATCGCCCCGCTAATTCCGACCAAGAGGCCGATAAGAGTGAGGTAGGCGGTGCCTAACCACTTGTCGAGGCCATAACCAATCCCGCCCCAAAAGAGCAAACCTGAAAGTAGGTAACCAAAAATCGACCACATTGCATTTTCTTCACGGTTGGCCATGAGCTACTCCTTTGATCCAGGCAGAGGCAAATGTAGGCGTAATTTCATGAAACTAGCAATCTCGCCCCATAACCAGGCCACCGTGAGCGCAACGGCGGTGATTCCAAAGGTGGTGCGATCAATGGTGGAGCGATCTGTGTATGTGGCAATTGCCCAGAGCAAAAGGCCGAGTGCAAATAGCTTTGCAAAGTAGGAAAACAAGGCCATCGCCATAGTTGAAATCGGATCTAGGTTTCTAGTCATTCTTGAAACCGCAATATGGATGATAAAAAAGATAATGACTACAAATTGTGCAAGGACTGCGCCAAGAAAACCTGGGAATCCTTTAACAAAAGTTGAAATCAAGATTGCAAAGCCACTAGTTAAGAAGGTAGGAATGAAGGCAGCGCGCAGCAGCTTTGATTCGTTACTACTCACACTGAAACCTTTTTACTCTTCTTGGAAACCAAAAGTGTTATTGCAACCAAAACTACGGCAGTGATTAGAGCAACCCACCATGGTTCAAAAGCCAGCACTGTCACAGGAAATGCAATCGTTGCTGTCCACATATACAAAATGAATGCTGTCTTAAGTTGAGAATTGCCGGCACTGAGTAAACGGTGATGCAAATGTTCATTATCAGGTGCAAAGGGAGATTTACCGGCTTTCACTCGACGCCCAACGGCAAGGAGAAGATCAACCAGTGGAATCGCAAGAACTGCAAAAGGAAGCAGCAAAGGCAACAATGTGGGTCCCCGTGATTCAGCAGAGATTGCATTGGGATCAACTTGGCCAGTTAAAGTAATTGCAGCTGATGCCAGCAGTAAACCAAGGAGCATTGAACCGCTATCGCCCATAAAAATACGTGCTGGGTGGGCGTTATGTGGCAAGAAGCCAATACACAGCCCTACTAAAACAGCGGTTGTGAGTGATGGGGCACCTGCGCGACTAAAGCCAAAATCAACTGCTAAAAGGTATGCAAAGGCAAAGAAAGCTATTCCTGAGATAGCAACAATGCCGGCAGCTAGACCATCCATGCCATCAATAAAGTTCACGGCATTAATAATGACTAAGACAATAAGTACTGTGACTAACTGACCAATACTTGGAGGCAAAGTAATTACGCCATTGATGGGTAGCCACAAAATCTGAATTCCATACATCAACAGAATTCCTGCAACAAAAACCTGCCCAGTTAACTTTGTTAGAGCATCTAATTGAAAGCGATCATCGGCCATACCGAGCAAGACAATGGCAGTTGAGGCTAAAAAGATGCCTTGTGCTTCATGCCCAAAAGATTTACCGACCAGGGGCAAGTGATTGACAATCATGAATGTGATTGCCATTGCCAGCCACATTGCAACCCCGCCCCAGCGTGCTGTGGGAGTTGTGTGAATATCTCTTCCACGAATTCCTGCAACTGCGCCAAATCGAATTGCTTGGGTGCGAACTAGTGGAGTAATCAGATAACACAACGCTGCTGATATCAGCAGCGTTACTAAATACTCGCGCATGCGCTCTAATTACCCCTGGTAAATAGGAAAGCGTGATGTCAGAGCATGAACTTCGCTCTTAATCGCAGCATGTGATGAGGCATCATCGGTAGCAATTGCCCGCGCAATCAAAGTTGCAATCTGCTTCATCTCTTCAACGCCCATTCCTTGAGTCGTTGTTGAAGGTGTTCCAACGCGGATACCGCTTGTAATTCCTGGCTTCTCTGGATCGTTTGGAATTGAGTTTTTATTCATAACAATTCCAGCTGCCCCGCATCGCTCATCGGCAACTTTTCCAGTTACTCCTGTGCTTCGAATATCCATTAGGGCTAAGTGAGTTTGGGTGCCACCTGATACTGCTCGCATGCCTTCTGCTTCAAGGGCCTTTGCTAGTGCTTGGGCGTTAACGATTACATCCTTGGCATATTTTTGATAGGCAGGTGTTGCACACTCTGCCAACGCAACAGCTTTACCAGCTACTGCAGACATAATCGGTCCGCCCTGCATTCCAGGGAAGATTGATTTATCAATTGCTGCAGCATGCTCGGCCTTAGCCAAAATCATTCCGCCACGAGGACCACGCAAAACTTTGTGTGTTGTGAAGGAGACAACATCAGCAAAAGGAACTGGGGATGGAATAGCCTTTCCTGCAACCAAGCCAATGAAATGAGCAGCATCTACCCACATAATTGCTCCTACTTCGTCACAAATTGCGCGAACTTTCGCAAAATCAATAAGTGATGGGTATGCAGTAGCGCCAGAACAAATCATCTTTGGCTTTGTTGCAATTGCCTTATCGCGTAGCTCGTCATAATCGATTAATTCATTATCGCTGCGCACACCATATGACTCAATATTGAACCACTTGCCTGAAAAGTTAACTGGAGATCCATGGGTTAAGTGACCACCATGTGCCAAAGACATCGCCATGACGGTATCTCCTGGCTTTGTAAATGCTTGATAAATGGCGATATTCGCACTTGCACCTGAGTGTGGCTGAACATTTGCATGGTCTGCACCAAAGAGAGATTTAGCGCGCTCTATTGCAAGGCTTTCAGCTTTATCTACTTCTTCACATCCACCGTAGTAACGCTTGCCTGGGTAACCTTCAGCGTATTTATTTGAAAGCGTTGAACCCATAGCTGCCAACACGGCGCGTGATGTGAAATTCTCTGAAGCAATGAGTTGCAAGTTCCTTTGCTGACGCTCCATCTCCGAAAGAAGAACAGCAGCAATCTCTGGATCTTGTTTGCTGAGGGCATCGAAATCTGGGCCGTAGTAAGTAGACATAGCGCCAACCTTATCGTGGGAGCCTAAATAAGGCGCGCGCTCGAAGCGATAGCCTGAATTTCCGCCAGTGAAATAGCCCCAACGCGCAAAACTCGGACGCCTTCGGCATCGGCTTCAACAACTGTTGTGGGCGCTCCTTGGCGCAGTTTTCCGCCATTGAACTGGAAGGCTAAATCAGAGTGGAGAACAAAAATATCGCTGAGCTCTTTGGGTGCTTGCATTCCGATTCGTGAACCACTTGTAACAGCCAATGGTCCACTCTTTGCCAACAAAGCTTTAGCAAATTTACTCTTTGGGGTTCGAATGCTGATGCGATCGAGCTGATTGGCATCTCCTAAATCCCAACTCAAACCTAACTGTGGTTTGAGATTTAACGAGAGAAGTCCTGGCCAAAACTTCTTCATGAGGGCAGAAATCTCTGGAGTAATTTCACGGACAACACCTTGAGCAGTTTTTGCACTTCCTACAAGCACCTGCGCTGAAGTAAATAGCGGTGATCCATGCAAAACATTCATGGCACGAACTGAATCGTGTTTGAAAGCATCGCAGACAAATGCATAACTATGTTCTAGTGGAATTGCGATGACATAGCCATCAGAGATCGCCTTGAGTGCTTTATTGACATGACGGCTGAGTTCGCCTTTTTTAAGATCTACTTCTTTACCCATGACTACCTCCTCACCGCACTAGTCCAACGGGGACGACCAACGAGGTCATCATGGAGTGCAATATCTTCGAAATCTACGGCTAACTCCCCCGCAATTGCAATTGCTTGCTCCTCTGTATGTTCAATAACTAATACTCCTGCTGTTTTCAATAATCTGGCCGCGGCCTGGATGAAAATACGTGGAAGTTCCATGCCAGTTGGCCCACCAAAGAGGGCGATGTGTGGCTCAAAGCCTGCAACATCTCGTGGCAACTCTTGTGCATCTGGAATATATGGTGGATTAGCAATTACTACATCGCACTTCACTCCTGGCAATACATCTGCCACATCGCCTTCAACAACTCGAACGTTTTGCGCAATCACTGAGACATTTTTCTTCAACCACACCAACGCCTCTGGGGACTTTTCAACTGCAATCACTCGTGCGCTGGGTGCTTCTGTTGCAATGGCTAAAGAAAGCGCACCGGAGCCTGCACCTAAATCAATAACACTAGCTGGGGCTGGCAAGTTGGCAATATGTTGCAAGACTGCTTCCACCAGTAGTTCAGATTCTGGACGAGGAACTAAAACCCCTGGACCTACTTCAATTTCTAGGTAACGAAAGGGTGCAACACCGGTCAAGTACTGCAGGGGTTCATGGTTGAGCCGGCGATCTAGCATATTAAAGAACTGTTCTTCAATCACATCAATGTCACTAATGGTTGCAAGAGTAGATTCAATCAAAACTGGGTTATGGAGATCCATGCGCGATAATCCCAGGACATACGCTAATAAGTGTTCCGCATCTACTTCACTGATGCCAGATTCTGCTAACTGTGCCTTAGCAACACGAAGCAGAGTTTTAATCTCCATCGTACTTAGTTCGTGCTCGCCAAACGTGCAGCTTTATCTGCATCCAGTAGGGCTTGAATCATGTCATCGAGATCACCATTCATCACTGCATCTAAGTTATTAGCTTTGTAGTTCACTCGGTGATCACTGATGCGGTTTTCTGGGTAGTTATATGTGCGAATGCGCTCTGAGCGATCCACGGTACGCACCTGGCTCTTGCGCTCTGCAGATGCTGCAGCTTCAGCCTTTTCTTGGGCATCAGCTAGAAGACGTGCACGCAAAATACGTAGCGCAGACTCTTTATTTTGTAGCTGGCTCTTTTCGTTCTGACAAGAAACCACAATGCCTGTTGGAACGTGGGTTAAACGCACGGCAGAGTCAGTTGTATTAACCGACTGTCCGCCAGGACCTGATGAGCGATAAACATCTACGCGCACATCGTTCATATTGAGCTCTACATCTACCTCTTCAGCTTCCGGCAAAATCAAGACACCGGCAGCAGATGTGTGAATACGCCCAGCACTTTCAGTCTCTGGCACACGCTGCACGCGGTGCACTCCACCTTCAAATTTCAAACGTGCATAAGGAGATTCTCCAGGAGCTGCAGTTCCCTTTGATTTAACTGCAACAGAAATATCTTTATAGCCACCCATCTCACTTTCAGTGGCATCAATGATTTCAACTTTCCAATTATGTTTTTCGGCATAACGCATATACATGCGCAAGAGATCACCAGCAAAAATCGCTGATTCATCCCCGCCAGCTCCTGCTTTAACTTCCAAAATAACATCACGATCATCATTGGGATCACGTGGCAATAAGAGCTCTTCAAGCTTTTCAGCAGCCGACGCACATGTTGCCTCTAACCCTGGAATCTCAGATGCAAAGTCAGCATCAACTGTCGCTAGCTCTTTACCGGCCGCTAAATCATCTTCAGCAGATTTCCAGGCTTTAAAGCCAGCAACAACTGGACCTAGTTGGGCATAGCGCCGACCTAATTTGCGGGCATTATTTTGATCTTCATGGATGGACGGATCAGCCATCTTGGCTTCAAGTTCGGCGTATTCGCGCACCATTTCATGGGCGGATGCGAAACGATCACTTGTCATTGGCTTCTCCTTTCAAATAAAGATTATGGTTATGTTTTCAAGTGAAAAATAAAAAAACCGCGACCGCAACCGTTAAGGGCTGCGATGCGGTTTCTTTAGAAAGCTACTTGGCTTCTTTTTTACCGAAGCGCTCTTCGAACTTAGCTACGCGACCACCAGTATCAAGGATGCGCTGCTTGCCGGTATAGAACGGGTGGCATACAGAACACACTTCAACATAGATTGAACCGCTTGCAACTGTTGAGCGGGTAACAAACTTCTCACCGCAACCACAGGTTACTTGGGTCTCTTTGTACTCTGGGTGGATCTCTGGCTTCATGGTTATTCCTTCTTTAATGCTTGGGTCCCTTATCGGGTGAACCAAACGGGCGGTTAACAGGTCTAAATCGTAGGCGATTGCCCGCGATTTACGAAATTTACGCTTACTTTGAGTCGTCAGGTCCAGAGGTTGTCTTCTGGATCTGCATCAAGAACTCGACGTTGGACTTAGTGCCCTTCATCTTCTCAAGAAGTAGTTCAAGTGCTGCTTGTGGCTCTAGTGCGTGAAGAACACGACGTAGCTTCCAAACAATATTGAGTTCCTCTGAACCCATAAGGATTTCTTCCTTACGTGTTCCAGATGCAACAACGTTAACCGCAGGGAAGATGCGCTTATCGGCAATCCTACGATCAAGGATGAGCTCCATATTTCCAGTTCCTTTGAACTCTTCAAAGATAACTTCATCCATACGAGAACCTGTGTCAACGAGCGCAGTTGCAAGAATAGTTAGTGATCCACCATCTTCAATATTACGAGCTGCACCAAAGAACTTCTTAGGTGGATAGAGAGCTGCTGAATCAACACCACCAGAAAGAATTCGACCTGATGCTGGAGCTGCGATGTTATATGCGCGGCCCAGACGTGTGATTGAGTCAAGAAGAACAACTACATCGTGACCAAGTTCAACAAGACGCTTTGCGCGCTCGATTGCAAGCTCTGCAATTGTTGTGTGGTCATCTGCAGGACGATCGAAAGTTGAAGCAATAACTTCACCCTTAACGCTGCGCTGCATATCTGTAACTTCTTCTGGACGCTCATCAACTAGAACAACCATCAAGTGACACTCTGGGTTATTTGTTGTGATTGCGTTAGCTATGGCTTGCAAAACCATTGTCTTACCGGCCTTTGGCGGTGAAACAATAAGTCCGCGCTGACCCTTACCAATGGGTGCAATCAGATCGATAACACGTGTGGTTAATATGTTTGGCTCAGTTTCAAGGCGCAAGCGCTCTTGAGGATAAAGTGGAGTCAACTTGCCGAATTCAACACGGTTACGTGCCTCTTCAGGAGTCATTCCATTGACTGTTTCAAGAGTGATTAAAGCGTTGAACTTCTGCTTAGTTTCACCTTCACGTGGCTGGCGAACCTGGCCTGTTACAACATCGCCTTTACGTAGTCCGTTTTTGCGCACTTGCTGCAATGAAACATAGACATCGTTAGGTCCTGGAAGATATCCAGCAGTGCGAATAAATGCATAGCTATCGAGAATATCGAGTAAGCCGCCAACTGGTACCAAGACATCATCTTCACCAATTACTGGTTCGCGCTCTTCGCGAGGTCCACGATCACGGTTGCGATCACGGTTGCGATCGCGTCCACGTGCATGGCGATCAGAGCGATCATGGCGGTTACCGCGATCGGTGTTGCTTTGAGGTGCTGATGGTGAGTCATCGCCATCATCATCTGAATCTTCATTTGAAGCAGAGTTATTTGAACTCTTAGCTTCCTTCTTGTTCTTATTGCGAGCTTCGCGGCGGGCTTCGCGTTCAGCTTTAGCAGCTTCGCGGTTGCTTGCCTGTAAATCAGCGATCGCCTCTACAAGAGCGTCCTTCTTCATCTTTGCTGCGCCATCGACACCAAGTTGTGTTGCTACTGTCTTTAACTTAGGAAGGGTCATTGCAGAAAGCTCAGGACTATTAGAACGTACAGGTTCAATTTCTGTTGTCATCTGTTTCTTTTCTATATAGGTCAACAGGTTTTAGATATATCCCGTTAAGCCGTGGATGTTTTTTAGATTTACCTGATGTGTTGCTGGCCGCTAGATAAGGGCCGTTCAGATAGGAAAATGGTAGCACCTTATGGCGTTAATAGGCAAAATCGGCACAATTAAGCGGAAATAACGTTGGCTCCTTGGCGAGCAATACCAAGTTCGGTTGCAATGAATTTATCTCCAGCAGCTCTGCGTAGTTCTTCGGCCTCAGATGGACCGCCGGTGTGAAGTACCAAAACTGTTGGACCGGCACCTGAAATAAAGGCTGCAACGCCAGCATTGCGAAGCTTTGTTAATAGCGCAAAAGATTGTGGCATTGCATCTTTGCGGTATGACTGGTGCAAAAAGTCAGCCGTTGCGCTGTGGAGAAGATCTGGACGATGCTCTAGTGCATGCACTAATAGCGCTGCATTTGAAGTATTTCTCACAGCATCGGCGTGGGACAAAGTTTCAGGCAACATCTTTCTAGCCTTTGAAGTTGCAACAGCAGTTGCTGGAATAAATGCAAGGGCGCCAATACGTGTATCGACATCAATATGAACTGATTGCGCCACCATGCGTCCGCGTTGTGAATCTTGCCAAGCAATATTTGCACCACCAAAAATCGCAGCTGCGACATTATCTGGGTGGCCCTCCATTTCATTAGCAATCACCAACATATCTTCTAGTGACATGCGTTCATTGCCACCAAGAACAAGGGCGCGAGCAAGTGATAGGCCACCGACGATTGCGCTAGCTGATGAACCAAGGCCGCGACCATGTGGAATGACATTTAACTGGCGAAGTGCAATACCGCGTGGTTTTCCACCCAGGAATTCAAAACCTTTATACATCGCCTTAATAACCAAGTTCTTATCATTTCTTGCAACATCATCGGAGCCTTCGCCAGTGACATCAACATCGACGCCTGGTTCATCTTGAACTTGAGCGATGTATCGATCAAACATCGTTAGAGCTAAACCAAGGCAATCAAAGCCAGGGCCTAAATTGGCACTGGTAGCAGGAACTTGCACCTGCATAGGTTGGGCTTTAAAGGTTGGTTTCATAGTGAACTCTTAAGAAAGACCTAGGGCTTTTGCTGCAGCTTTAAGGTTGACTGGAACTACCACTGGCTTCTTCGCAGAATCAAGGGCGTAAGGAATATCTTTCAAGCCATGGCCAGTGACAGTAATGACGACTGTCTTACCTTGAGGCAGCTTTCCAGCCTTTTTATACTTAATAAGTCCAGCTAATCCTGCGGCAGATGAAGGTTCAACAAAGATTCCCTCTCTAGCTGCAATTAAACGATAGGCGGACAAAATCTCTCTATCTGTGACTGAATCAATCACACCACCTGAAAGATCACGGGCTTCAACGGCTTGTGCCCAGGAAGCAGGATTTCCAATGCGAATAGCGGTTGCAATGGTGTCTGGGTTTTTAACGATCTTGCCTTTAACAATTGGCGCAGCACCAGCAGCTTGAAAACCATACATCTGTGGCAATTGTGATGACATGCCATCCTTGTAATACTCCTTATAGCCCTTCCAGTAAGCAGTGATATTTCCAGCGTTTCCAACTGGCATTGCATGAATATCTGGAGCATTGCCCAACATGTCCACAACTTCAAAGGCCGCAGTCTTTTGTCCTTCAATGCGGTAAGGATTAACGGAGTTAACAAGTGCAACTGGATAGTTCTCTGAAAGTTCGCGCGCAAGTGTCAGACAATCATCAAAGTTGCCATTGACCTGCAAAATAGTTGAGTCATGAATAACTGCTTGGGCTAACTTTCCCATCGCGATCTTTCCCTTAGGAATTAAAACTGCTGGTGTCATGCCAGCTCTGACGGCATAGGCCGCAGCAGATGCCGAAGTATTTCCAGTTGATGCACAGATGACTGCCTTAGCTCCATCTTCTGCCGCCTTTGAAATCGCCATTGTCATTCCGCGATCTTTAAAAGAGCCTGTTGGATTTAAACCTTCGTACTTAATCCAAACATTGCTTCCCAGTAATTCTGAGAGGTTGCATGCATAGATAAGTGGTGTGCCACCTTCACGCAAAGAGAT
This sequence comes from Candidatus Planktophila sp., assembly GCA_040402235.1. Taxonomy (GTDB): domain Bacteria; phylum Actinomycetota; class Actinomycetes; order Nanopelagicales; family Nanopelagicaceae; genus Planktophila. Next base: position 15,601 of record JBBAMY010000003.1, read on the forward strand.
GATCGGAGTATTTGCGCTAACAGGTAAGCGGTGGCGATATTCTTCAATGACTCCGCGCCATTGATGGGCTCCGCTTTTCTTGTTCCCAAAAATCCCCATTTAGGCAACTACCCCCTCAACGCGAATTACTGATTCAACTTTGCTGACAATATCCATGTCAGTCAATTTCTTAATGCAGCCCTTGAGTGATGATTCCGTTGCAGAATGTGTGACAACAATGAGTTCGGCATCACTGCCGAGTCCTGCTTGGCGCACAGTTTGAATAGAGATGCTTTCACTGGCAAATACTTGGGCAATTGCAGCCAAAACACCTGACTTATCAGCCACATGCAAGCGAATAAAGAACTGTGATTTCACATCACCAACAGGTGCGATATCAAGGTCGGCATAGTCAGATTCACCGTAGCCAACAGTTGAGTAAGCACGGTGGCGAGTAACAGCAACTAAGTCACCCAAGATTGCAGATGCAGTTGGTGCACCGCCTGCTCCGCGACCATAGAACATGAGCTGTCCCGCAGCCTCTGATTCAACATAGACCGCGTTAAAAGCGTTACGCACAGATGCCAATGGATGTGAACTTGGAAGTATCACTGGATGCACGCGCACAGAAATCTCATCTTTAACTGTTAGCTCTGCAATAGCGAGCAGCTTGATAACTGAACCCATTGCTTTAGCTGCATTCACGTCATCGAGTGAAATAGCAGAAATACCTTCGCAATACACCTCATCAATTGTCACAGTGCTATGGAAAGCAAGGCTTGCAAGAAGAGCAGCTTTTGCTGCAGCATCATGTCCTTCAATATCTGCAGTGGGATCAGCTTCGGCATAGCCAAGTGATTGTGCTTCTTTTAAAACATCATTAAAGGCACGGCCTTCTTCATGCATTTTTGTCAAGATATAGTTAGTTGTTCCATTCACAATTCCCATAACGCGAGTGATTTGATCACCAGCAAGTGATTCACGCATTGAACGGATAATTGGAATCGCACCAGCCACTGCTGCCTCGTAATACAAATCTACTTTTGCCGCATCTGCTGCATTGAAGAGCTCATGGCCGTGTGTTGCAAGCAGTGCCTTATTGGCAGTAATAACAGATTTCTTATTCTTAATCGCTTCAAGAATCAAAGTGCGGGCTGGCTCAATACCACCCATGACTTCAATAACAATATTGATCTCTGGGTCATTAACAATTGAGTTCAAATCTGTTGTAATCATTGAAGGATTAACACCTTCACGGGCGGCGTTACTGCGAACGCCAATCTTTTTAAGAACGAGCAGTGCACCCGAGCGCTCAGAGAGCTCTTGCTCATCAGATTGGAGCAGGCGGGCGACTTGGCTGCCGACCACACCGCAGCCGAGCATGCCAATAGATATTGTCTTTAGCTCTGCGCTCATGCGGCCTATTCTTTCACAGATGCCTGTAACGGCGTTAAATATCTAGCCCTAACAGATCAGCTTCAGTCTCACGGCGCAGAATCACGCGGGCTTTTCCATCTTTTACTGCAATTACTGGTGGTCGTGGCACGTGGTTGTAATTAGTTGCCATGCTGCGTCCATATGCACCTGTTGCTGGGGTGGCTAATAAATCTCCAGGAACAATGTCACTTTCCAATTCAATCTCGCGAATGACAATATCTCCGGTCTCACAGTGCTTTCCAACAATGCGTGAAGAAATCTTTGGCGCACTGCTAGCACGATTTACTAGCGCTGCGAAGTATTGAGCATCATATAAAGCAGGGCGCAGGTTATCGCTCATGCCGCCATCAACAGATACGTAGCGGCGATTAGCCCCGTTTTCTAAAGTGACATCTTTAACTGTTCCAACTTCATAGAGTGTGAACATTGTTGGCCCAACGATTGCTCGTCCTGGCTCAATTGAGATGCGTGGAATGGAAAGCTTATGAGCTGTGCATTGGCTACTAACAACTTCTGCCAAAGCTTTCATCGTTAATGCTGGATCTAAATTAGTTTCTCCCGGTAAATAGGCAATGCCATATCCCCCACCTAAATCAAGTTCAGGTAGCTCTGCTGAATATTCATCACGATACTTAGCAAGAAGTTCAATAAGGCGCTGGGCACTTATTTCAAATGACTCAGTTTCTAAAATCTGTGAACCGATGTGGGCATGGAAGCCGCGCAGTTCTAGGGATGAGTGCGTGCGCACCTGGGTAATTGCATTCCACGCAGCACCACTTGCAATTGAAAAGCCAAACTTCACATCTTCATGGGCGGTGGCAATAGATTCATGTGTGTGGGCTTCAATGCCAGGTGTTAGACGTAGCAAGACCTTTTGAACTACTCCATGCTTAGTTGCAGCTGCGCTAACCCGCTCTATTTCATAGAGTGAATCAATAACGATTGTGCCAACTCCAGCTACCACAGCCTTTTCTATTTCAGCCACAGATTTATTGTTTCCATGCACTTCAATCTTTGCAGGATCAATGCCGCCTTTAAGGGCAACGGCTAACTCACCGCCTGTGCAGACATCAATACCGATACCAATATCTTTAATCCAACGGGCAACTTCAACACATATAAAGGCTTTAGCTGCGTAATAAACAGTTCCAGCATTGCTTCCAAAGGCGTTATTCAAAGCTGTGTTCCAGGCTGCTGCTCGATCTCTAAAATCTGCTTCATCCATAATAAAAGATGGTGTGCCAAACTCTTTAGCTAACGCTGAAACCGGGATTGAAGAGATTGTTAATTCTGCGCCAGTCTTAACATGAGAGGACCACATATCTACATCCTCTCCGGTGCACTAACGCCCAATAAATCCAAACCATTTTTAATTACTTGCTTCGTAGAAGCACAGAGTAATAGACGGGCGGTGTGTAATGGAGATGGGTTTTCCTCGCCCATTGGTAACACACGACAATCGGCATAGAATCCATGATAAGTAGCGGCTAACTCTTCAAGGTAGCGAGCAACACGGTGAGGTTGGCGAAGTTCAGCCGCGCTTTGCACCACACGTGGGAACTCAGCTAAAGCCCCCAGTAGTTCGTTTTCACGATCATGAACAAGCTGTGATGAATCAAAGGCGCTCAAATCAACTGGAATATTTAGATCAGCTGCATTTCGCAAAACGGCGGTAATACGAGCATGAGCGTATTGAACGTAGTAGACCGGGTTCTCATTGGTGTTGCGCTTTAAGATATCGATATCCATCACCATAGGTGTGTCTACTGGGTATCGAATCAAGGTATAGCGGGCAGCATCAACGCCTACTTTCTCAACTAACTCTTCCAAAGTAATAATCGTGCCAGCGCGCTTTGATAATTTAACTTCTTCGCCACCTTCTATGATCTTTACTAGCTGACCAATAAGAACATCAATGTTGTACTCAGGATCATCCCCTGCACATGCAGCAATGGCTTTTAAGCGATTGACATATCCATGATGATCTGCGCCCAGCATGTAGATACAGATATCAAAGCCCCGCTCGCGCTTATTGATGTAGTAAGCGGTATCAGATGAGAAATAAGTAAGTGAGCCATCAGATTTAGTTAATACGCGATCTTTATCATCGCCAAAGTCAGTTGTGCGCAGCCACACTGCACCTTCTTCCTCAAAGACATGTCCCTGCTTGCGCAACTTCTCTAAGCCATGTTCAACTGCGCCTTGATCATGTAGTGAGCGCTCTGAGAACCAGACATCAAAATGTGTACCAAAAGTATCTAACACTCTCTGCTGATCTTTTAACTGAAGGGCATAAGCAGCTTCACGAAAAGCTGGATGGCGCGCGCCTTCTGGCAAAGAAGTAATAGATGGATCACTTGTTACAACTTCTTTAGCTAAATCTGAAATGTATGCGCCCTGATAACCATCTTCTGGAATGGGATTACCTAAAGCTGCCGCTTCAACGGATGCTCCAAATAAATCCATCTGATTACCGCGATCATTAATATAAAACTCACGTTTCACATCGGCTCCTGCAGCGCTAAGGACTCGGCCTAGGGAATCACCGACTGCTGCCCAACGTGTGTGTCCTAAGTGCAGTGGGCCAGTTGGATTAGCACTAATAAATTCAAGATTGACGCGCACCCCTGCGAGCGCACTACCTTTGCCATAATCCTTAGTTGCCTTAAGAATCGTTGTCACTAACTCGGCTTGATTAGCGCGATTAAGAGTGATGTTAATAAATCCTGGCCCTGCGATATCTACTTGAGAAATGCCATCTGTGCCGGCTAGTAAGTCGCAAATAATTTGTGCGACATCTCGGGGATTTTTGCCGGCAGGCTTTGCAAGTTGGAGTGCAATAGAAGTTGCATAGTCGCCATGGTCTCGATCTTTGGGGCGCTCTAATTTGATGGTGGCCGGGATTTGTCCAGATAGTGAGCCAGCATTGATGGCTTGCTCAAGTGCGGCTTTGATCGCCGCTTCTAGCTGCTCTATCTGTGTGGACACCGCCCAAGGCTATCGTGCGCTCAGTTGGGCGTTATCAAATCGTTAGGTGCTGGGGTGAGATTTCACCAAAAATAGAGTGACGAATTCGGACATGCCCACTAGCGTTTACTCCACTATCGCTCCTATCTCATCCGGGTGGAAAAAGATTCACCCAGGGGTGCGATCCCTTTCGAAAGGTGTTTCATATATGAAAAAGCGCCGCCTCGCGATTACTGCAGTTCTTGCTGCAGTTGCTATCGCACTCACAGGTTGCTCAAAAGCTGACGAAGCCGCAGAAGGTTTTGTTGGTGTAATCCTTCCTGATGCAGCATCATCAAACCGCTGGGAAACTGCTGACCGCGGATTCCTACAAGCAGCATTTGATGCAGCAGGAGTAAAAGTAGATATTCAGAATGCAAACGGCGACAAGGAACAATTCGCAACAATTGCAGACCAGATGCTTACAGCTGGTGCAAAGGTTCTTATCCTTGTAAACCTAGATTCAGATTCAGCTAAGGCTGTTCAGGACAAGGCTGCAGCACAGGGTGTTAAGACAATCGACTACGACCGTCTAACACTTAATGGTTCAGCTTCATACTACGTTTCATTCGATAACGAAGCAGTTGGTCGTCTTCAGGGTGAAGGTATCAAGGCTTGCCTTGATGGCGCAGGCAAGACAAATGCACGTATCGTTTACTTGAACGGTTCACCAACTGACAACAACGCAACTCTTTTCAAGGCTGGATACGATTCAGTGCTACGTCCTTTGATCGATTCAAAGAACTACACACTTGTTGATGACCAAGCTGTCCCAGACTGGGATAACGCAAAGGGTGGAGTAATTTTCGAACAGCAGCTTTCAAAGGCTGGCGGAAAGCTTGATGCAGTTGTTTCAGCTAACGAAGGTCTTGGACTTGCAGCTATTGCTGTTCTTAAGAAGAACAAGCTCAACGGCAAGGTCTGCGTATCTGGACAAGATGCAACTGTTGACGGATTGCGTGCAGTCCTCACAGGAGATATGTCAAACACTGTATACAAGGCCATCAAGGCTGAAGCTGAAGGTGCAGCTGCACTAGCAATCGCATTGCTACGTGGAGAAGAAGCAACAACAGCAACAGGTTCTGTAAACAACGGAACAATTGATGTCCCATCAGTGCTATTGGTACCAGTTGGAATCACAAAGGCAAACGTCAAGGACGTTATTGCTGATGGCTTCCAGAAGAAGGAAGATGTCTGTAAGGGCATCGAAGACCTCTGCACAGCTAACGGACTCTAATATCCGACACAGCTAGGCAAAATAAAGTAGGTTGCGGCTCGGGGTTCATTCCCTGAGCCGCAACTTCTTTTATAGGATATTTTCATCGCACGTAAGCAGAATCTAAAGAAAAGTGGTTAGAGACATGAGCTCACCGATACTTTCACTCCGAGGTGTCAACAAATCTTTTGGACCGGTACACGTCCTCAAAGATGTTAACTTCGATGTCGCTCTTGGCAAAGTAACCGCCCTCGTCGGAGATAATGGTGCAGGCAAAAGCACACTCATTAAATGTATCGCCGGTATATACACACCTGAGACTGGCGATTTCTTTTTTGAAGGTAACAAGGTTGATATACACGGTCCACGCGATGCAACAGCTCTTGGAATTGAAATTGTGTATCAAGATCTAGCGCTGTGCGATAACTTAGACATTGTTCACAATATGTTTTTAGGTCGCGAGCAAAAGCGTGGAGCAGTATTAAATGAAACTTCTATGGAAGCACTCGCCCGTAAGACCCTAGATGGCTTGAGTGTTAGAACCGTTAAATCCATTCGCCAGACAGTCTCTTCACTCTCAGGCGGACAACGCCAGACAGTTGCGATTGCACGTGCTGTTCTCTGGAATAGCAAAGTAGTTATTTTGGATGAGCCAACTGCAGCCCTTGGTGTTGCACAGACCGAACAGGTTCTTAACTTAGTTCGTCGCCTTGCCGATAATGGTTTAGCTGTTGTATTAATCAGTCACAACCTCAACGATGTCTTTGAAGTAGCAGATAACATCGCCGCTTTGTATCTTGGAAATATGGCTGCACAGGTTGATAAGAATGAAGTTATTCCGCGCCAAGTGATTGAACTAATCACGACAGGAAAATCTGCCGGAGTCCAAGCACCTGTAGCAAATAAGGGAGCAAAATAATGAGCGTTGTTATTGAGCATGAAGATGCCACTATCAAAAGCGCCATGGGCGATTACTGGGCCCGCGTTAAAGCAGGTGACATCGGCTCACTTCCTGCAGTTCTTGGCCTAGTTGCTCTCTGCATTGTTTTTGGCTCAATGTCCAGCGTTTTCTTAACGCCAGGCAACTTTGCAAACCTGCTCACACAAGCAGCTGCAGTGATTGTCATTGCCATGGGCTTGGTTTTTGTACTACTCCTTGGAGAAATTGATCTCTCTGCAGGCTTTACAGCAGGTGTGACTGGCGCGGTTCTAGTGATCTTGATTACCAACCACGATGTGCCTTGGTATGCCGCTCTGTTTGCATCAATAGTCGTTGGAGTCATCCTTGGTTTTGGTCTTGGAACTTTAGTTGCACGACTTGGAATTCCATCTTTCGTGGTTACCTTGGCAGCCTTCCTTGCTTTCCAGGGAATTCTTCTCTTGCTTGCCGGTGAAGGTGGAACTATCCGTGTGGAAGATAAGACTATTTTGGCAGTAGAGAACTCAAATCTCTCCCCTCTCTATAGTTGGGTCTTTTTTATAGTTGCCTCTGTTGTTTATGTTCTCATGGGGTTAAACAGTATTTATGCCCGCCGTAAGGCAGGTTTAAAATCTGAACTTATTAAACTGTGGGTAATAAAGACTGTGGGTCTTCTTGGAATCACTGGTGTTGCAGTATTTGCTTTGAACTTAGAGCGAAGCAATAACCCAGATCTTGTAAGTCTTAAGGGAATCCCTTACGTTGTGCCGGTCATCCTCTTGCTTTTGGTTATTGGAACTTTCGTTCTTGGCCGTACAGCTTTTGGGCGCCACATCTATGCAGTGGGTGGAAATGCAGAAGCAGCACGCCGAGCTGGTATTAATGTTAAGCAAGTCCGTATCGTGGCATTTATGATTTGTTCTGGTTTAGCAGCCATCGCTGGAATGATCTTTGCATCTCGTCAGAACTCTGTCTCTCCAACAACAGGTGGTAGTTCAACACTTCTATACGCTGTTGGTGCTGCTGTTATCGGTGGAACTTCACTCTTTGGCGGTAAGGGCAAGATGCGTGATGCAATTCTTGGCGGCCTTGTAGTTGCTGTTATCGATAACGGCATGGGTCTTTTGGGGTATGCAGCAGGAATCAAGTTCATTGTCACAGGACTTGTATTGCTGATTTCAGCTGGCGTAGATGCGATTTCTCGCCGCGGCGCAGCTGTTAGTTAAAGCCTTTTTAAGCTTCAACACCCATCAAGTGCTCTAGAGCAAGTTGATCAACTAGTTCATAGCCATATCCGCGTGCACCTGCGGCTTCAACATCGAAGGAATCTTTAGCTAGATCTCTCCATGTTTCACCAGCGCCAAGCGTTGATTCATTGAGTCCTGGGATATTAGAAGCCTTCATCGCTTCAATAACACGAGGATCAGCGCGGAAGGCTGCAGCACGCTCTTTGAGAGCTAGGTAGGTGCGCATATTTGATGTCGCTGACTCCCACACACCCTTGTCATCTTCGGTGCGAGCTGGCTTGTAGTCAAAGTGCTTTGGTCCGTCGTATTTATAGCGCTCAAGTAAATCAACTAAGAAGAATGCAGACTTCAAATCTCCATGACCAAATACTAAGTCTTGATCAAATTTTGGACCATGCTGGCCATTGAGGTCGATGTGATACAACTTCTTTTGCCATAGAGCTTGGGCAATTCCGTGAACGAAGTTCAGTCCAGCCATTTGTTCGTGGCCAACTTCAGGGTTAAGACCAACTAACTCTGGACGATCTAACGTGTAAATAAATGCTAGAGCGTGACCAATAGTTGGCAAGAAGATATCGCCTCGTGGCTCATTTGGTTTTGGTTCAATTGCAAATTTAATGTCATATCCATTATCGGTAACAAACTCACCTAAAGTATTAAAAGCTTCACGGAAGCGATCGAGTGCAACATAGCCATCCTTTGCACCATCAGATTCAGCGCCTTCACGTCCACCCCAACACACATAAGTCTTTGCACCCAGTTCAACTGCAAGTTCAATATTCTTCATCACCTTGCGAATTGCATATCGGCGGATATCTTTATCATTTGAAGTAAACGCACCATCTTTAAAGACAGGATGTGAGAAGAGATTTGTAGTGGCCATTGGAACTTTCATTCCAGTATCAGCCAAGGCTTTCTTGAAGCGGTCGATGTGGGTGCGACGTGCACCTTCATCACTTCCAAATGGAATTAAGTCATCATCATGAAAAGTAACGCCATAGGCACCGCGAGCAGCTAACTCATTGACCGTGCGGACTGGATCTAGCGCACCTCGAGTGGGATCTCCGAAAGGGTCACGTGCCTGCCAGCCAACGGTCCAGAGACCAAAGGTGAACTTATCTGCAGGAGTAGGTGTTAGTGACATAGAGAAAAGCCTTTCTTATGCGCTCGTTTTGGTACATCCCTAACTTACCTCTAATCTTGACCCCTATCCAAATGAAGCCGCAAGGTTTTTCATCTGGGTTAGCGGGAGTGGTGAAATGGCAGACACGCAGGTCTTAGGAACCTGTGTCTTCGGACGTGAGGGTTCAAGTCCCTTCTCCCGCACATAGGTATCACAAAGATAAGAAAGTAAACTCTTCTCATGGCCAAACAATCGCCTGCACGTACAAAGATGTTGGCATCACAGGCTAAAAAAGCCGCTGCCGAGCGACGTGCTGAGAAGGTAAAGAATGAATCTGTAAGTACCCCAGCCCAAGAAGATAGCGATAAATACTCAGAGTTAGAAGGCAACTGGGTTGCAATTGGATTAGCAGCACCAGCCCGTCGTGCATTAATCGATGATGGTCTCTTTACCGTTAGCGACTTGCGCAAAACTTCTCTTGCAGCACTGAAAGAACTTCCTGGCATGGGGCCAAATGCAATCAGAGTGCTGGTTGCAGAGATGAAAAAGGCTGATCTATCTTTTAGAAAATAGATTATGCGTTTTTAGCTGCGGCAAAGCCCAACTTAACATCGTTTTTAATATCTTCGATATTTTCTAGGCCAATACTCAAGCGGACCATTCCTGGAGTTATTCCAGCTTTTAATTGCTCCTCTGGACTGAGTTGGGCATGAGTTGTTGATGCAGGATGAATTACTAAAGAGCGAACATCGCCAATGTTTGCAACATGGCTAAATAGTTTTAATCCCTCAACAAATTTACGGCCAGCGGTTGCGCCACCCTTTAACTCAAATGCAAAGACTGCGCCCGCTCCCTTAGGCGCATATTTCTTTGCCGTTACATACCAAGGAGATGTTGAAAGTCCTGCATAACTCACATGCGCAACTTCAGGCTGCTTTTCTAGCCATTCGGCCAACGCCTGTGCATTGAGCAAGTGTCGATCCATACGCAGATTAAGCGTCTCTAAGCCTTGGGCAAGTAACCAGGCGTTAAAGGGTGAGACTGAAGAACCAAAGTCACGAAGTAGTTGCAGGCGAGCTTTAAAAATGTAGGCAAGGTTTGCACCGAAAGCACCACCAACACCAAGAGTTTTTGCATAAACCATGTTGTTATAACTTGGATCGGGTTCATTAAAGCCTGGGAACTTCTTAGGATCCTTAGCAAAGTCAAAGTTTCCAGAGTCAACAATTGCGCCCACCATTGCATTGCCATGGCCTGATAGGAACTTGGTTGCTGAGTGCACGATGATGTCGACGCCATGATCAAATGGGCGGGTGACATAAGGCGTTGCAATGGTGTTATCAACTATCCATGGCACACCAGCCTCATGGGCCACCTCTGCAATGCCTGCAAGGTCTAGTACTGCGCCTAACGGGTTTGATATGCCCTCACCAAAGAAGGCTTTGGTATTGGGCTTAACTGCTGCCCGCCATGCATCCATATTGCCGGTGTCATTAACAAAAGTAACTTCAATACCAAATTTTGGAAGTGTGTAGTTAAAGAGGTTAAAGGTTCCACCATAAACATTTGAACTTGAAACCACATGGTCGCCAGCTTGGGCAACGTTCATAATTGCAAGGGTTGTGGCTGCCATTCCAGATGCAACTAGAAGAGCGGCAACGCCACCTTCAAGAGTTGCCAACCGTTTTTCAACCGCGTCCTGGGTTGGGTTGTTAATACGGGTGTATACATTTCCAGCTTCGGCGATTCCAAAGAGGTTGGCTGCATGCTGTGTATCTCGGAATTGATAGGCAGTGGTTTGATAAATCGGAAGCGATCGAGATCCTGTATCTGAATCAGGGCTTTGACCTGCATGGATTTGTTGGGTTTCAAAAGACCATTCACTATTTTCGCTCATGCGAATTACTCTTCACCCTTTATTGGGCTTTTGCAAGCACCTAACTAGTTAAGTACAGCGTAGGCAATAAGGACAAGCCCTATAACTATCGAAAAAGCCTGGACTACTTTTGTTTCCAACTTTTTAGCTATTGCGGGGATCCACGTGCTTGCAAGCAAAATCGCTCCAGGAATCACGATGGTCAAACTACGTCCCAATACTCCATTGTCCCCAGTTTGGTATCTCAAATTGATGAGCCCTATAGCGATGAGCAGATACCCACCCATTCTGTAGTTGTTAATAAGGCTACTTTTCATTGCTATACCCCCTTGATAATAGAAATGGGGTGGCGATTTCTCGCCACCCCATCGTCAATCTATTTAATTAGTGATCTTCCTTCATTCCTTCAGCAATTGACTTCATGCGTGCGATCTTCAAAATTGTGAGACCAAATACGCACTTAGCAAGAACGTCAGCGACTGTATAACCCACCTGAACAGTTACGAATGATGATGCTGAAGCATCACCAACGATATTGAAGATGTAGGCAATTGGGTAAACGCCCCATGTGGCAATCAAAAGAAGACGCAAGCGACCAACGGTCTCTGCAACTCCTGCTGGTTGACGCTCAAGTGACTTACCGAGCTCTACGAACAATACGTAAAGGATGTAAATGAATGGAATTGTTGATAGAACACCGTACATAACCTGTGTGTTCTGAACGCTTGAAATTTCACCTGGGTATCCAAGCGCGATCATCGCAGCAGATGCTGGGACCAAGCGCGTGATGAGGGAACGTGAAACTTCTTTAGCTAGTGCAAGCACCGCAACTACTTCAACTAGAAGTAGTGGCACTGTGAGTAGCCAGTCAACATAACGGTAAGCCTCATTGAATGAACCTTGAGCACCTGACAGGTTAACTGTCATGTCTGCAGATGATTCTTTGAATGAGTCGAAAATACGCAAGTAGTGGTATCCAGCAATGAATGTAACCATTGATGACATCACTAGTGCATTACGGTACTTAGCTAATACGCGCTGTTGTGAAACGAGCGTATAGACGGTGCATGCGAGCATTGAAACTAGTCCAAGTGAGAATACGTTGTAGACCAGGTTCCATTGATTGCTGTCAAGTTTCATATGTAACTATGCCTCCGGGAGGTTTAAGTTTTCTAGACGCCTTTTGGCATCTAGCACCGCAGAGCCAATGAGGACCTCGAGGCGCCTCACTGCACTTGGTAAGAACTATTATGAATTAAATGAGGAGAAAATTCAGGTTAAATCCCAAAAAATTTGGACAAATTTAAAATTTTTGAGCCTGTAATGGACCCAAACCCGCCCCTATTTCCCATCCCAGCTAGCCAACTCGACGGCAAATGGGTCAAGACCCATGGGTCCAATCTTGAGGGCATAGGTGTGGAATTTCTTCAGGGAGAAGGCTGATCCAAGGCGAGCCTTGGCATCTTCACGTGCCTTCATCCAAACGCGCTCTCCTACCTTGTAGGAGATAGCTTGGCCAGGCCAACCCAAATAACGATCAGTTTCACTGCGTGAATGATCCTCATCTAGAAGTGCCTGCTCATTGAGTAGTTTGCGAGATGACTCGGCGTTCCACACCTTGCCATCAAAATCGGTGTATCCAAGGTGCATTCCGATATCAACAACAATGCGCGCAGCGCGTAGCGCTTGCGCAGAAAGATAGCCCATTTCAATTCCTGGCTCATCAAAGGCGCCCAACTCATTCATGAAGCGCTCTGCATACAGCGCCCAGCCCTCTCCATAACCGCTAATCCATGCACCATTGATTTGAAAACGAGACAAGCGCTCTTTTTCAATAGCAACAGTTGCACATTGCAAGTGATGGCCAGGCACAGCTTCGTGATACCAGGTTGAAACTAAGTGCCAACTACTGGCTTCATCTTTTCCCAGCATTGGGATCCAGGTTGTGCCAGGACGTGACAAATCTTCAGAAGGTGGGTTGTAATAAGGCGCAGATGCACTTCCCTCTGGAGCAAGACGAGCTTCACAAATCTTGATTCGATCATCAATTTCAAAGTATTCACCATCCATACGTGCAATTGCTGCATCAGTGAAATCTTGCAAAAACTTAACAACATTATCTTTGCCCTTGATTACATACTTTGGATCCTTATCAAGGTGATCTGCCACTTCTCGCAGTGTTTTTGCGCCAGGCTTAATCTGTTCAGCAATCTCCCACATACGCCCATTTATAGCTTTCAGATCAGCCATTCCCCACTCATAGGTTGCGCGAAGATCTAGCTTTGCGCCAGTGAAGTAACGTGCCCAAACGGCATATCGATCTGCTCCAACTGCATCTTCTGGAGTCGCAATTGGAAGGTATTGGTTCTTTAAGAATTCTGCAGTCTCGGCCGCTGCCTTTTCAGCTAACTTTGCATTTTCATGGATTGCTGGGTATTTGCCCGTAGCATCAAAGTTTTTAGACATTGCGCTAAATCCACCATTTGCATAGTTATTAAGTTGTTCAATAACTCCACGAACTTGGCGCTGGGCAGTTGTCTTTCCGCTCTTAGAGACCTCCATGATCGCTCCAGTCCATGACTTATATGCGCCATCAACTGCGGCTAATCGCTTAGCGATGTTGTCAAAATCTTTATCCGTGCTCTTTGGCATGAGTTCAAAAATTGAACGGACATTTGAAGGTGGGGATGTAAGAACATTCCACAACACAAAAGACTCCTGGCTATCGTGCAAAGCAAGGGATGATTCCAAGCGCTCTTGCATAACAGTCTGTGCAATTCGATCAATCTCATCAATGGGCTTTAGTGCAAGAAGTTTCTTAAGAGTCTGACGAGTTAAGTCAGCTGAAACTGCTGCACCTGCGATTGAGAAATCATCAAGTTTGTCTTGGTTGAGTCCATTGCCCAGATAGGTGCAACCCATTGGGCTCAAGGCTGCTTCATCATCGATGTAGGTGTGGCTGAGTTCGAATATAGGAGATCTAAATGTCATAGGAGATTCTTATCAGCGCTGGGAGTATTTGTCGATAGGTATGCTAACGACATGATTACAACTCAACTACGCGAACTAGGCGTTTATAAGGGCTTTGTCTCTTTGATCTCTGCGCGTTTTATCTCTAACTTTGGTAATGGGTTATCCGATATCGCACTTGCATATGGCGTGCTTAGCCTTAATGGCGCTACTGGAAAAGACTTAAGTATTGTGATGTTTGCCCGTCTGTTTCCCATGATTGCATTGATGCTCTTTGGTGGTGTGATTGGCGATAGATTCAAGCGAAATCGAATTGTTGGCGGAACGGATATGCTCGGTAGCCTTTTTGTTGCCATAAGTGCAGCATCGTTCATCTTTGCTTTTGCCTCTGTACCACTTTTAGTTGTGATGGGCTTTCTATTCGGAATCTTAAATGCAATGTGGTGGCCGGCTATGTTGGGTGTGCTCCCAGCGATAGTTCCAAAAGAAAAACTCAACGATGGCAACGCAGTACTCGGACTCCTCAGCAACTTTGGTTATGTTGTTGGAGCACTCAGTGGAGGCGCCTTGGTAACTCTCTTTGGCTCTGGATGGGCCTTGCTCGTCGATGCACTCTCATTTTTTATCGCCGGTGTTTTAGTATGGCGTTTAGATATGGCGCCTATGGAAAAGCGTGAACGAGCCTCGGTCTTCACAGAGCTCAAATATGGTTGGTTTGAATTCAAATCACGTTCATGGGTGGTAGCTATCGTTCTTGCATTTATTGGAATCAATGCCTGTTTTGAGGCATTGCATCAAGTGTTAGGGCCGCTTGCCTTTAATGAAAACTCTAACGGGCCACGTAACTGGTCTTTCAACTTAGCTGGTCTCACGCTAGGAATGATCTGTGGTGGAGTGATTGCGCTTAAATTTGTAGTAAGTAGACCTATGTTTTTTGCAATCGTCGTGATTGCACTATCGTCATTATGGAATTTCTCCCTAGCTATGAGTGCACCACTTCTATTGACAATGGGTGGTGCTTTCATTGCCGGAATTGCCCTGGAGGTTCTTATGGTCAACTGGCATACAGCGATGCAGACACACATTCCGGAAGAGTCATTCTCACGAGTAAGTGCCTATGACGCATTTGGGTCTTTTGCCTTAGCCCCACTAGGAGTAGTGGCTGCTGGGCCCCTAGCAATGTACTACGGAGTTCATAGCATCTTGTGGGCTACTGGAGGGGTGACTGTGGTGTGTGCACTCTTAGTACTGCTCGTTAGATCAGTACGAAATCTTAAGTTGATTAGCGCAGATTAATTCTGGTAGTGGAGCGATCAGAATCGCTCTAATAGCCCTAGGCTTAGGAGATGACAGAACAGCCGATTGCTCCACCAAAACTACGTGGTTGGTTTCATCTCGGTGCAACGCCAATTGTCATCATTGCATCCTTAATTCTATTTATTTTAAGTAAATCCTCATTGAAATTTGCAGTCGCAATTTATTCACTCACTGCGATCCTGCTCTTTAGTGTCTCTGCGGTCTATCACCGCGTTCCATGGTCGCCTGCGAAGAAAAAGATTTGGCGCAGATTTGACCATGCAAATATCAACTTACTTATAGCCGGTTCATATACTCCCTTTGCAGTCACGCTATTAGAGGGTCGCGATCGCACGATTCTCTTATCGGTTGTATGGGTTGGTGCCGCCGCAGGTGTTGCGATGCGAGTCTTTTGGTTAGGTGCACCTCGCTGGCTCTACGTTGCTAACTACCTGCTTCTGGGCTGGGTAGCCGTTGCATACATGCCACAGCTCTACCGTGCAGGTGGTCTTTGGATATTGCTTCCAATCATTATTGGAGGCCTGTTTTATTCCATCGGGGCAATCTTCTACGCCCTCAAGCGTCCTGGGCGTGATGCTAAGTACTTCGGCTTCCACGAGCTCTTCCATATATTCGTGCTGGCAGCCTGGATCTCGCAGTATGTAGCGATTTCGGTGGCGATTTACAGTAAGTAAGGCCTTGCTCTAACCTAAGGCTCTCTTATCAACGAGTTGCGGGGTACGACGATGGCTGAGAAAAACTCCTTCCTTAACTGGGTCGGATTTAAGGGTGAAGAAGAACAAGCGCCTTCATCTGTTGATCGCATTCGCGAACTTGAATCACAGTTAGCTGATCTCAAATCACGTCGTGACATTACCGGCTTGAGCAAAGAAGAGTTTGAAATTCTTGCTACAGAGACTGCGATGTCCATGATTAAGTCGGCTCAAGCTCGCGAGAGCAAGGCGCAATCTCTTGCCACTCGATTAATCACTGAAACTAATCGCACAACTAAAGAAGAGATTGAAGCAGCGGACGCGAAAGCTCGCACAATATTAAGTGGCGCAGAATCGCGTGGGCGCAAATACATTCAAGCTGCTGAATCTGAAGCATCAGACAAGATTGCTGAAGCTGAAGTTGAAGCTGAATCACTCATTGAAAGTAAGAGACGTGAAGGTTCTGCGTTAACAACTGCAGCACGCCGTGAAGGTGAGCGCATTGTCAGTGAAGCAACTGGAGACGTTACTAACTATCGCCAGTGGCTTTCAAGTGTTATTTCTGAAGCAGAGCGCCTCTACAAGATTCAGACTCAGTCCCTTGATGCTGCAGAGTCTGCGATTCACCAATCTCGTGCACGTCTTGAGAGCGCATTTACGCGTCTTGCTGATCTACAGCGCAATGTTCTTGAAAATCTAAATTCTGATGACACCATCATTAATCCTGGCCCAATCCGTGTTGCCAGTCAGCGCACTAAACCAGCACTAGCTGCTCCTAAGAAAGCGGCAAAAAAGCCTGTCAAGAAAACCGCTAAGAAAGCAGCTGCAAAGAAATCTGCATCGCGTAAGTAATTAGTCATGTCCACTTCCCGCGGTATTCGTTATATCCCTGCCATTGATGGTTTGCGTGCTGTAGCAGTCATTGCAGTAATGCTCTATCACTTAGGTTTTTCATGGATACCGGGCGGCTTTCTTGGCGTAGACCTCTTTTTTGTGATCTCTGGCTATGTAATTACGCGCTTGCTTCTAGATTCAATCCAGCGCAGTGGTGGTTTAGATTTACGGGCATTTTACAAAGCACGCATCCGTAGATTGTTTCCACCTCTCGTGTTTATGATTTTTGTGACAGTTTTTTATATCGGGATCTGGGCGCCAGAAACGATGCGCCGCTTTGTTAGCGATAGTCCATTTGCACTCCTTGGTGGAATGAACTGGTGGTTAGTTTTTAGACATACTGACTATTTCGACACCATTTCTCGGCCACCGCTGCTGCAACACACATGGTCACTAGGCGTTGAAGCCCAGTTCTATTTGATCTGGCCTCTTATTTTGCTTCTAGTCCTTCGCCAGTTTGGTAAAGCCAAAATTCCAGGTGCTGCCTTATTTATTGCGGCGATCTCAGGTATTGCCCTATTACTAGTCTCATTTGGGGTAGATGCTGCCAATGCTTCACAAGTGAGCCACGTTTACTTTGGTACAGATACACACAGCATTGGATTATTTCTAGGTGCTGCACTTGCCGTCAGCTGGGTTCCCCAAAATCTCCAGGAGCGAGTAAATAGACGAGCACAAGATTTTATTGATGGCATTGGTGTAGTTGGTTTTGTTGGACTGCTGGGTGTATTTCTCTTGGTTAATGAAAATGATCCAACTCTTTACAAATTAGCTTTCCCACTTGCAGGTCTGTTTGGTTGTGCGATTCTGATTAGCATCGTTCACCCGGCCTCACGATTTGCACCAATACTTAGTAGCAAAGTTGCTGTGTGGATTGGTGAACGTTCTTACGCAATTTACCTTTGGCACTGGGTTGTATTTCAAGTAACGCGCCCTGCAGTAGACCTTGAAGGTTCAACCTGGGCCCTATATGCCTTGCGTATCTTGGTTGTGTTTGCTCTGGCTGACATATCACTGCGCTTAGTTGAACTACCCATTCGAAGTGGACTGGTTGAGTATTGGTTTAAAGGAATGAAATACCGCACTAAGAATGTTCAGCGACGACAAAAAAGCACGGTTGTAGCTTCAATTCTTCTCTTAATTTTGGGTACCTCATACATCAGCGCTAATGCCATTTCACAAAGTGATAAAGAGATGGCAATTATCAAGCAGCAACTTGAACAACCTATACAACCAAGTAAAACTACTGCAACCCAGCCAGTCGGTTTATGGGTTACTGGAGATTCTGTCATTTTAGGAATTCACTACGAGTTAGATGCGCGTAGTCATATTGCTATTATTAATGCGCGCGTTGGCCGTCAAGCAACTGAACTCATTGAAGTGATGAGAGCTGATAAAGCTAATGCGGCAGATTCAATAGTTATCTTTAATATGGGAAATAACAACAAGCTAACTTCAGATCAAGTTTTGGCTGTATTTGAAGAGGTTAAAAACCAGCCAAGAATCATCGTTGTGAACACTGCCGTACCAAGGGGTTGGCGTGATGAAAATAATGCGCTAATTGCCCAATATGCTGCTTTATATGGAGCAACCGTTATTGATTGGGCCACTATCTCAGCTGGTCATCCTGAATACTTTGCACCCGATGGTGTGCACTTAGTACCAGCAGGTGTTCGAGCATATGTTGATGCAATCACTGCAACGTTATAGGTAATCTATTTTTGGGAAATAAAAAACCCCCGCTGATAAGCGAGGGTCTTTTACTAATTACTTTTTACTTGAACTCACCTGGAATTCCAAAGACTGTTGCTGGTGCTGTTTGTCCATCTGAGTAAACAGATGACACACGGAACTGAGTCCATCCAGCATCACCGCTCTTTGTTACAGCTTGAGTTAATTGATCTGCTGGAACAGTTGCGATTGTTGTCCAATCACCAGTTCCATTTGCGCGGATCTCAACGTTATAGCCAGTCAATCCTTCTGTGGCCATAGGTGCTACCCAGCGAAGATTTAAGCCATCTGCACTCTTGAGTGCAACAAACTTTGATGGAGCTTCAATAGTTCCAACTGCAACCGTTGTTTCTTCTGGTGAAGCTGACTCTGATGGCTCAGCAGATTGAGACATCGAAGGTGCAGGCGCTGCGCCATCATCACTTTCTGTACCTGACTTAGACCAAACAATCATCGCTAACAAAACTATTCCTACTACGACAGCAAATACAACACGTCCTGAAGCACCTTGCTTAGGTGCAGCAGTTGGCTTTGCAGGTGTGACTGCCCTGGCAGCTACTGGTGCAGCAACTACTGGGCGAGAAGATGTCACAGAGACTCTTGGTGCAGCAGCTTTCTTTGCACTCTTCTTTACTGGGCGCTTTGCAGCGGTCTTCTTCTTAGCAACCTTCTTTGCAGCAGCTTTTTTAGCTGGTGCTCTCTTCGCAGTTTTCTTAGCAACGCTCTTTTTTACTGCGCGCTTTGCGGTTGTCTTCTTCTTAGCTACAGATTTCTTTGCAGTTGACTTCTTTGCTACAGCTTTTCTAGCAGGTGCCTTTTTAGCAACCTTCTTCTTTGCTGCGCTCTTCTTCTTTACGGCCACGAGTACTCCTTGAATAGTGGTGCGCACGTCCAAAACGCGCGGCTATAGGGCAAGGTTACCCCAGGCTCCGCAGCATTTGTATGACTTGCGGTGCAATTAAACGCAAAGCTTTTCCGCGATGACTGACGGCATCCTTTTCTTGCGGGCTCATTTGTGCGCTGGAAATACTCATCTCTAGGGGTTGGAAAATAGGGTCATACCCAAAGCCTTCCTGGCCGATTGGTGCATGCAAGATGTGGCCGTGGAAAAGACCCTCTTCAACATGGCTGCGACCATCAGGCATCGCCAATGCTGCAACGCAGGTGAAATGTGCGGTGCGTTTGTCATCCTCAACATCTTTTAATTCCAGCAGAAGCTTCTCTAAATTCCCTTGATCATTTCCATGAGTTCCGGCCCATCTAGCTGAGTAGATTCCCGGATCTCCATTGAGGAAATCAACACATAAGCCTGAATCATCTGAAATCGCAGGCAAGCCTGTTGCACTAGCGGTATATCTAGCTTTTAGTAGAGCATTTTCTTCAAAAGTAGATCCGGTTTCTTCAACATCAACTAAATCGGCAAACTCATCAACGCCTACTAGCTTGATCTCACCTGGTGCTAGGGCATCTAGAATTCTGCGGAACTCAACTAACTTTCCTTTGTTACGCGTGGCGAGAACTAAAGTTTGTGGCACTATTGTGAAAGAACTTCTTTTTGTAGCTTGCTCAAAGTTGCACAACCTTCAACAGCTAAATCTAGAAGTTGATCAAGTAATGCACGATCAAATGGAGCGCCTTCTGCAGTTCCTTGCACCTCAATAAATCGTCCATCTCCTGCAACAACAACATTCATATCTGTTCCAGCGCGCACATCTTCTTCATAGCAAAGATCTAGCATTGGAACTCCATCAATAATTCCAACACTTACTGCTGCAACGAAATCACTGAGAGGATTAGCTGTTGCCTTGATATGGCCCTGTGCCTTTGCCCAGGAAATTGCATCTGCAAGTGCAACATAGGCACCTGTAATTGCGGCGGTGCGGGTGCCACCATCTGCTTGTAATACATCGCAATCGATAACGATTGTGTTTTCACCAAGTTCTTTCATATTCACAATTGCTCGAAGTGAGCGACCTACTAGGCGTGAAATCTCTTGCGTACGACCACCCAGCTTACCTTTAACACTTTCACGATCAGAGCGTATATGAGTAGCGCGCGGCAACATCGCATATTCAGAAGTAACCCACCCATTTCCAGAATCTTTTAACCAACGTGGGACACCTGGAGAAAATGATGCAACACACAAAACACGGGTCTTACCGAACTCAACTAGAACAGATCCCTCGGCATGGTCAAGCCATCCACGCGTGAACTTAATTTCTCGCAGGTCATTAACTTGTCGTCCGTCATTGCGTGCCATGTGCTGCTCCTATGTTTTATAGATCTTGGTGTTCGACGCGGGTTACTTCTGGACCTAGAAAACGTCGAGCTAAGCTTTCAAAAGCTTTGGCATCGCCAGTTGCTAAGAATTTGTGTGTTGGGGCACCGCCACGTGCATCGCGAAGTAGGTTGTTCTCAACTAATGTGCGATAGAGATCTTTTGCAGTTTCTTCAGCGCTCGAAACAAGCGTGACACCTTCGCCCATGACATAAGAAATAACGCCAGTTAATAGCGGATAGTGAGTACAGCCCAAAACTAAAGTATCAACTTTGGCTTGCATAACAGGAGCTAAGTAATCCCGAGCAATTTTAGTAATGTCAGTACCTGATGTTTCACCACGTTCAACATATTCAACAAAGAGTGGGCAAGCAATTGATGTAATCTGCAATTGAGGCGCTGCAGCAAAAGCATCTAAGTAAGCTTTGGAATCAACGGTTGCTCGAGTTCCAATAACTCCGATGTGTCCGCTTCTTGATGCAGCAACTGCGCGTCTGACTGCAGGTTGAATTACTTCAATCACTGGAACCTTGTATCGCTCACGAGCATCACGAAGCATTGCAGCACTTGCCGTGTTGCAAGCAATCACTAGCGCTTTAACGCCTTGCTCTACTAAAAAATCTAAAGTTTCTAATGCAAACTCACGAACCTCTGCTAATGGCCGCGGACCATAAGGACCTCGTGCGGTGTCGCCGATATAGATTGTCGATTCATTAGGGAGTTGATCCAGAATTGCTCTGGCAACGGTAAGCCCACCTACTCCTGAATCGAAGATTCCAATGGGTGCATTACTCACAGGCCAAGCCTACCCTGAGCGTGATGTGAAAACTAAATAGCTTCATCCATAAGCGCCACAATTAAGGATTCTTGCAGCCAACCTAACCAACTATAAACAGCGTAGACGCCACGCATTGGATCATCTGGTGCCAAGAGTTCTAACTCTTCATGGCTAGTTTGTTCAACTTTTAAACGAACGCCAAGTGCCAAACGAATATCGTTCATAGCACCTAACCAATCGTTAGCACCATCACGATCAACTTCAATAATTCCATCTATGGCGCTCTTTAATGTGATTCGCATGGACATTGAGTGTTCATACTTTTTTGCTCTTAGCGTGGATTCGGTATACCGACGAAACTCTGCAGCATCAACTTGATCTGCATAAGCATTGGGTAATAGTCGAAGCAACACCTCATCCTCTGGCGGTGAATCATGGGTTGTTATCCCGACCATTGCAGCTAGTGGGTCATCTATATGGTTATCTGTGCGCTCACCTAGTAGTTCAATAATTTGTTCTACTAAATTAATTAGAACTTCACGCTCAGATTCAGAAAACTCGGCTACAAATGCATTATCTCCATGGCGATGAAATCCATGTTGTTCATCTGAATCGTAATCTGTCATATCCCTTGATCACCTCGTTGCAATGTTGCCCATAGTCCGAACTCATGCAACCGCGCGACATCATGTTCCATTTCTTCACGACTACCCGTTGAAACAACTGCTTTACCCTCAGTGTGAACTTTCATCATTAGCTCGTGAGCTTTTTCGCGGGGATAGCCAAAGAGTTCCATTAATACATACGTCACGTACGTCATCAGATTAACTGGATCATCCCAAACAATTGTCACCCAAGGTTTATCGCCACTAAAGATATCTTTTATAGCCTCTTCTATTTTTTCATCAACTTTAACCATGGCTAGCGAACCACCACTGTAAATTCTGGAGTTAGAACCTGTTCGTCCTTGGTAGTGATTTGGACTCGCAATTTCGTAACTCCCCTCTTAACCTCAATAATGCTAATCTGAAATTCACCATTAGTTCCAGTGGTTGTAGCAATACCTATATTTTGCCACTTACCTGAAGTAAATTTCTGAAGTAGAACTACTTGTCCCGCCAAAACCGGCAAAAGTGTTCCCTTAATAGTTAATTCCTTACCGGACTTAACTGTGGTTGGGCGATCTAGAATTATTCGAGAGAGAAGGACAACTTTTCCTTCATTACTCAATGACTCTGCTCGCTCCCACGTGCCTTGAGTGGTGAATCTGAAGGAAGCAGTTGATCCAATAGTCACAGGAATACTTACTGTTCCATCCACTCCACTAGTGAGTTCTGCGATTGGAGTCCATGTATTTTCATTCATTCGTTTAATTTCAAGGCTCACTGGTATCCCTGCAACAACTGATTTGTCTTTAAGAGTAAGCACACCCCGCACGGTGAACACTCCCCCGTAGAAAGCACCTTTGCTATTAACTTGTTCAACAGTAAGTGTGCTTAAAACAGTGTCAGGAGCAATCGCTAGCGCAACATTTCGCATCGCTGTTGTTGCTGCCAAATCTTCCATTCCAAGGGTCCAAAGTGCTGAGCCACCTAAACGATATTTTGCCACAAGGTTCATGCGCTCTAGATAACTACGATCATTTTGATACCAAACTGTTCGGTTCACCGTGCAGGCAGTGGCGGCACCTTTAGCCGTTAATCCATTAAATGTTTGCAGGTATGAATATGTTGCCTCACTACTTTTCACATCAAAAGTTGGAACCGCTTGATCTATCGCTGCCTTAGCAGCTGCATAATTCATTCTAAATGTTGCAGCTTTTGCTCCCACTTTTAACCCCGGTGGGGCTGTGGCAGGGCATGTTCCAGTAACGCCAGTTATCCAATCTCGACCATAACCAGGAAGACCAATAAAAACTTTTGATGCCGGCATAATGGAGATTGCATACTGAAGTGTTTTTTCAGTCCAGGTAATTGGACCGATAGGGCCTGGCTTAGCAACTGAATAGTCATAGGTCATAATTCGTAAGCGATCGATACTAGAAGCAATCTCTGCCCATGAATAAACGTAATAGCCCTTTTGTTTTTCTGCTGGATTAAAAGCGTATGGTGCAGATATAGAAAGTAGTTTCTGCTGAGCACGCAAAGCCACGCTTAGTTCTTTTACAAATAGAACCCAGTTTGGCGCTGTTTTAGGCCATGTTGTATTTCCATCAACAAAAGCGAAACCTTCAAAATCTAAGTCAATTCCATCAAATGAATACTTATTTACTAAATCCACAATTGATTTGACAATCGTTGTCCGAACTTCAGGCTTAGCTAAATAGCCAGATAAAACTAATTTATCGGTGCCGTCGGTAATGGTTGGAATTAACATCAACCCACTTTTGCGCATTAAACAGATTGTGTTGGCGATTGGCCAAGATGGATTGGCTGTTGAATAGTCATCTCTGATCACCGTAGGGCTTTTTAGCGTGTACCAGAAAGGCATTACTTCTTTCATTAAATCTTTGTTTGTATACAAATATGAAGAATTTAGAAGCGCTATGTCTTCAGGTGCATATTCATTTGTTTCACAAGTGACGGGTGAATTGGCAGCTGGTGTTGGAATCGTTGGTAGTTTCTTAATAAAAGGCATTACCGTTTTTACAGAGTAATAAGGAATCCAGCCAGAAACTATCTTGCGGGGTTGATTATCAACTGCAATTGCATGCGGAGCTAACGAAATGATCATTAGTAAAGCAAGAGCAATATAAGAACTACGCCTCATCTTCACTTATCTTCTGGTTCGGGCTTTAACCCTGCATAAATCTCTTTGCACGTTGGGCAGATTGGATATTTTTCTGGATCACGCGAAGGAATCCATTTCTTGCCACACAGGGCTCTGACAGCTTTTCCAGTAACGGCAGATTCTGTGATCTTCTCCTTCTTCACGTAATGCGAAAATCGATCATGACCACCATCATCTTCTTCAAGGTCAGGTCTAGTTAAGAGATCGGTATCAGAATCCGTCTCAATTCCACGCTTTCCAAAGAGGCCCATGAGGTGGCTAAGAATACCTTTGGTGATGGCAAAACTACCTAGTAGAATTCACAAATGAAGGACTTACTGCGCACACAAGATCTCAGCCGCGATGATGTTGAGCTTTTGCTGGAAACGGCTGCTGCATTTGCCGAAAATCCTCTTCGTTCAAAGAGCGCTTTAGCAAATAAGAGCGTTGCTATCTATATGACTAAGCCTTCAACCCGTACTCGACTCTCCTCTGAAACTGCTGTCGCCCATTTAGGTGGTACTCCAATCTTTATTCGCGGTGATGAATTGCAATTGGGTCGTGGAGAAACAATCGCAGATACGGCCAAAATAATTAGCGGTTACTGCAGTGCGCTCATCATTCGCACCTTTGCTCAGGCAGATGTTGATGAATTAGGTGCTCATGCATCAATTCCTGTTATTAACGCCTTAACTGATGAAGATCACCCAACTCAGTTACTTGCTGATTGGTTAACGATTCGTGAAAACTTTGGAAAAGATATTGCAGGTCGAAAATTTGTTTATCTTGGTGATGGAAACAACATGTCACATGCGTGGCTGATTATGGGTGCAATCATGGGCGCACACGTTGTTGCTGCAACACCAAGTGGTAAGTGGGCACCTAATGCCAAAGTTGTTGAAATTGCAAAAAATATCGCAGCAAAAAGCGGTGGAAAAGTTGAAGTAAGTCATGATCCAGAAGCTGCATCTAAAGATGCATCGGTTTTATATACCGATGTGTGGATGTCGATGGGAGATTCTGAAAGTGAACGCAAGGAGAAAACGTTGGCACTGGCACCCTTTGCCGTGACAGAGAATTTATTCTCACTCACAAATAAAGATTCAATATTTATGCATTGCTTGCCTGCTCACAGAGGTGAAGAGGTCGAGGCTTCTGTAATTGATGGTCCTCGTTCTGTGATTTGGCGTGAGGCATATCATCGCCGCACAACGATTCAATCGCTGCTTTTCCACCTCACTCAGGGTGACTTGAAAGGCAACTAGCACTAGCATTCTGCCCATGCGTGTAGTCGTCCCGAAAGAGATCAAAGATGGTGAGAAGCGCGTGGCGCTTGTCCCCGATGTCATCAACAAATTAACTCGACTTGGTTTTGATGTTGTCATCGAATCCGGAGCTGGAACCCATTCTCAGGCGCTAGATGCTGAATTTAAAGCCGCCGGTGCAACGATTTCTGATGGTGAAGTTCTCAGCACCGCTGATGCGGTTCTTTCAGTTCAACCATTAACACCAGCCCAGATGAGTAAGTTAAAAAAGGGTGCGATCACCATTTCATTTCTCTCTCCAGTTACTGCAATTGATTCAATCGATGCTGCAGCATCTGCCGGAGTTACAGCGTTTTCACTTGAATTAGTTCCACGTATTTCACGCGCACAGTCAATGGACGCACTTACTTCTCAAGCCCTATGTGCTGGCTATCGCGCAGTTCTTGTTGGCGCAGAACTATCACCAAGATTTTTCCCAATGCTCATGACAGCAGCAGGAACAGTTACACCGGCACAAGTACTTGTACTTGGCGCAGGCGTTGCTGGTTTGCAAGCAATTGCAACTGCCCGCCGACTAGGCGCAGTTGTTTCTGCTTACGATGTTCGTCCAGCATCTGCTGATGAAGTTCGCTCAATGGGTGCAACATTTGTTGAGTTAGAACTTGAATCATTAGAAGGTGCTGGCGGTTATGCACGTGAGATGACTGAAGACCGTGCGGCTAAGCAACGTGAACTTCTAACCCCTTACATTGCTAAATCGCATATTGTTATTACAACTGCTGCAGTTCCTGGTCGTCAAGCGCCTCGCTTAATGACCCAAGCGATGGTTGATTCAATGGGCCCAGGCACAGTGATCGTTGACTTAGCTGCTGAAACTGGTGGAAACGTTGAAGGATCTCAACCTGGCGAGATTGTTATTACTCCAGGCGGCGTAAAGATCTGGGGCGGCAAAGATGTTCCAAGCCAGCTCCCATTCCACGCTTCATTCCTGTATTCGCGCAACGTAGTTAATCTTTTAACTCTCATGACAACGGCTGCAAAAGAGGGTGAAGCGGTTGCATTTAATCTTAATTTTGAGGATGAAATTATCAATGGCTCTGCGCTAACACATGGTGGATCACGAAGAGGAGACAAGTAAATGGAACCGATGGCAATTGTTTCAATCTTTGTCTTAGCAGTATTCGTGGGTTTTGAGGTTGTATCTAAAGTCTCTTCAACTCTGCATACACCACTGATGTCAGGCGCTAACGCTATTCATGGAGTTATCTTGGTGGGCGCAATTATTGTTGCCGATCACAGTTCAACCAACCTTGAACTAGGTCTGTCAGTGGTAGCAATTATTTTGGCAACTATCAATATGGTGGGTGGATTCGTTGTTACCGATCGAATGCTTGAAATGTTCAAAGGAAAGAAAAAATGAGCCGCACGCTATATGACCTCATAGGTTTAGCTGCCGGTGTGGCATTTATCCTGGCGCTTAAAGGTTTATCTCACCCAAAGACTGCACGTCGCGGAAACTTAATCGGTGCTTTTGGTGCCACATTGGCAACGTTGGTCGTCTTCTTCTATACCAATCCCGGTTCATCCCTTCCACTTAATAACTTAGGTTGGATTCTCGGTGCAATGTTGGTTGGTCTGGCCGTTGGTGTTCCAGCTGCCCGCAAAGTTCAAATGACTCAGATGCCACAACTTGTGGCGTTATTTAATGGTGTGGGTGGTGGCGCAGCTGCTTTGGTAGCAATCGTTGAATACCTGCACTTAGGGGCAGAAGCAACTACAGCTGAAGTTATCTTCACAGTCTTTACAGTAATCGTCGGCTGTGTTTCATTCAGTGGTTCAATCATTACTTTCTTAAAGCTTCAAGAGTTGATGACTACTCGCCCAGTAATTTTCCCAGCAGGTCGATTCATCATTGCAGCTACCTTGGCTAGCGTTATTGGTGTTGGTGGCTGGGTTGTGACAGCCCTTGGAACCACGCCACTATTGGTTCTAGCTGCACTATCGCTGCTCTTCGGTGTTCTCTTCGTTCTCCCAGTGGGTGGCGCGGATGTTCCAATTGTTATCTCACTATTGAACGCGTTTACTGGTTTAACTGTGGCAGCCAGTGGTTATGTTCTAGATTCAGTTCTATTAATCATTGCAGGAACTTTGGTTGGAGCATCAGGAACAATCCTGACTCGCTTAATGGCAGAAGCCATGGGACGTTCTTTATTTGGAACTCTCTTTGGTGCATTTACTGCAAAGCCACAAGAAGCAACTGGCACAGGCGAAGAACGCCCAGTGCGTTCAGGTTCACCTGATGACGTTGCGATCTTGCTCAACTATGCACGTCGTGTCGTTATCGTTCCAGGGTTTGGTTTAGCTGTTGCACAAGCTCAGCACACCGTTCGTGAACTTGCAGACATGATGATTGCTAAGGGAATTGATGTTGCATATGGAATTCACCCTGTAGCTGGTCGTATGCCTGGACACATGAACGTATTGCTTGCAGAAGCAAACGTTCCATACGAACAGCTTGCTGAAATGGATGAAGTGAACCCAACATTTGGTCAGACCGATGTGGCAATTGTCATTGGTGCAAACGATGTTGTTAACCCAGCTGCAAAAACTTCTCCAGGATGCCCAATTTATGGAATGCCTATCTTGGAAGTAAATAATGCTGCAAACATCATTTTCTTAAAGCGCTCAATGCGTCCGGGTTTTGCCGGAATTGAAAATGAACTCCTTTATGATCCAAAGACCATGCTCTTATTTGGTGATGCTAAGGCCTCACTGACTAAGGTCGTGTCAGCTCTTAAGGCGCTTTAACTTCAAGTTGCAGGTAGTTGAATGTTCAACTAACCTTGGCTTTAACGAAAGAGAGTTGAGATGCCTGCTGTAAGCGTTGCCGATATAACTGTTTTGCCGCGCGTAAATGAAGCACCGAATGCGCGTGCCCGCACAGTAAAGAGCATCACAACTGCCCCTCAAGGTTTTGAAGGAGAAGGTTTTCCTGTTCGCCGTGCATTTGCCGGTGTTGATTTGTCTGAACTTGATCCATTTATTCACTTAGATCAAATGGGTGAAGTGGAATACGCACCTGGTGAACCAAAGGGAACTCCTTGGCATCCACACCGTGGTTTTGAAACCGTTACATACATTATTGATGGAATTTTCGACCACAAAGATAACAATGGTGGTGGTGGAACGATTTCTGATGGTGACACGCAATGGATGACAGCCGGTGCTGGAATTCTTCACATTGAGACTCCCCCAGAAAGTTTGGTAATTAGTGGCGGCTTGTTTCATGGTTTCCAACTCTGGGTAAATCTTCCTGCCGCTAAAAAATGGTCACCTCCTGCTTATCAAGATGTTCGCGCAAAAGATGTTGCACTTCTTTCATCTAGCGATGGTGGATCACTGATTCGCGTAATTGCTGGTGAAGTAGATGGCCATGCCGGTCCAGGAACAACTCAAACACCTATTACTTTGATTCACGCAACTATTGCAGCGGGTGCGGAGCTGCGTTTGCCATGGCGACGCGATTACAACGCACTTGTATACACAATGGCTGGACATGGTTTTGTTGGCGATGAAGAACGCCCAGTTCACACCGGTCAATTAACTGTATTCGGTGATGGCGACACAATTGTTGTTCGTGCAGCTAACAATCAAGAATCACGCTCCTCAGAAATGGAACTTTTCATCTTAGGTGGCGCTCCAATTAAAGAGCCTGTTGCTTGGATGGGGCCATTTGTGATGAATACAAAGCGCGAAGTTCTGCAGGCTTTTGAAGATTTCCAAAAAGGCCTACTCGGTTCAATTCCAGCAATTTATAAAGAAGACGCAACTAAGCCCTTGAACCGAAGCGGTGCTGGAACAAAGCTAGGCGCAGATTCAAAGCCAGTCGATGTTTTGGATGTGCACGGTGCGTCAAGGGATCTGCAACAGGGTTGATAGATAAGCCCCACCTGTCATACTTCACAAATGATTTGGTGGCCCACAGAAGTTCCGACGCTTTCACAAGGTCTCATTACATTGCGAGCACCCCAAGAATCTGACATTCCAGCGTTATTTGAAGGCGCTCAAGATCCACTGATTCCTATATTCACACGCATTCCCTCTAACTACTCAATGGCCAATGCCGAGTTTTATGTTCGTGAGAGATCTCCTAACGCTTTTGCAAATCAAACTGAGCTGCAGTTAGCACTTGAATATGGCAATGGCGTGGATGCTAAATTTGCTGGCGCCTTTTCGTTTCACAGCATGGACTTGCGCGAGCACGTTGCAGAAATAGGTTATTGGCTTTGTGCACCCATGCGCGGTAAGGGCATTGGGGCTACTGCAACAAAGTTACTGACACAGTTTGGTTTTGAAAGCATCGGCTTTGAGCGTATTGAAGCCGTAGTCAATGTTGAAAACATCGCTTCTCGTAGACTATTAGAGAAATCTGGGTATACCCTAGAAGGCATCATGCGAAAGAAATCTCGTAAAGAAGATGGAACTCAGATAGATATGGCGCTGTATGCAGCAACACGTGAGGATTGGCAGGGGGTATAAATGGAAGGTCTGGCAGTTATTGTCATGGTTCTATTTACGCTTGCAATGATCTGCGGACCAATAGCAATTGCTCTGGCCAGAATCAAAACTAAAACTTTAGTTACATTATTAATCAAAAGAATTTTTCAAGGTATGTTCATCATGTTGGGCACATTGGTTGGTTTTCAATGGTTACTGATTCCAGGGCTTCCCATAGCACCACGATTATTTGGTTTAACTTCTCTATTGACCTGTTACATCGCAGTTAGAAATGAATACTTCCCTAGCTTTAAAGTTTTACAACGCCTAGGGATGAAACCAAGAAATAAACCAGCACACGGCCCAGTGCTAAAATGGCGCTTGGGTGGTCGCAGTGATGGAAAAGATGGACATGGCCCAGAGGGCCAGCATTAATAAATAAAAATGGTGGAGGTGCCGGGAATCGAACCCGGGTCCTTCGGTGCAAAAACAGGGCTTCTACGGGCGTAGTGTGATTATCGCTTTCTCAGTCCCGAAGTTTCTCCACACGACTCTTCGACGAACTCAGTTGCAAAAATGTTCTCCCTCGTTGTTTGCAACACCAACGAAGTGAAAAGCCCTCTAGCGACGCTAGGTTCCAGGTCGAGAGCGGCACCTGGGCTAACGGCTTCGAAATGCTTATGCAGCGAGTTCGAAAGCTTGCTGATTAGTGTCAGCAGTTATTTTTTGCACAGATTATTGGTTTACGAGATCATTCCGGCTTCCTCGGCCCGCTTCCCCTGCCTCAACATCCAAAGTCGAGACCGTTCACCCCCAAGTTTAAAACTTGAAAGAAAAGAAACGTAATTCTTTCATCGCTATGTAGTTGTCAAAGTAATTCTTAATTACTTACCGTCGCTAAATCGCACCCAAAAATTGGGCGAACTAGGCGGCGGTGGATTAAGTGTAAGACATAAAACGGGCAGGCCAAAATCGATGAAAAAACTAGTCCTCGTAACGCTTAGATGCGCGTCCGCTCTTTCCTGAAGAACCTCTAGAAACTACGCGTGCAACTTCGCGATCAGCCTCACGGGCTTTTAAGGCCTCACGCTTATCGTGGGCTTTTTTACCTCGAGCAACTGCGATTTCAATCTTTGCTTTTCCATCTTTGAAATATAGAGAAAGTGGAACCAACGTGGTGCCAGAATCTTTCAGTTTTCCAATTAGCTTATTGAGTTCATTTTTGTGAACGAGAAGCTTGCGATCACGACGCGGGGTGTGATTGGTCCAGGTACCTTCGGTGTATTCAGGGATATGGACGCCACTGAGCCAGAGTTCGCCGTCATTAATCATGGCAAAGCCATCGATGAGCGATGCTCGACCGAGTCGTAGTGATTTAACTTCAGTGCCTGTTAAAACCATGCCACATTCAAAAACATCCTCGATTGAATAATCGTGGCGTGCCTTTTTGTTTTGGGCAATGACTTTACGGCCAACTTCTTTAACCATAACCGCATCACCGCCCTTCCTTATTTGTTTGCGTTAAAGGATTACAGGGGCAATTCTCTCACTAGATGCGAAGGCTTTAGACCTTTAAGTAGCGGCGTAGCGTGATTACTGATGCAACTGTTGAAACAAATAGGCCCGTTGCCAGCAAATACGCTGATGCGACCCACACTTCTCCCCAGCCGAAGAAGTTGGTGAAGGACAAAAGTGGGGCGACTTTGGAATCAATAACGCCTTTGAGGCCAGCAAGTAATCCAGTTGCAAGTGCCCAACCAACGATTGCCGAGATTACTCCTTCAAGAAGAAATGGCAGTTGAATTGACCATGAGGATGCACCGACAAGTTTCATCACGCCAGTTTCGCGCCGGCGATTAAAGGCTGCAATTCGAAGTGTGTTACTAATTAACAATGCAGCAGTTAGTACTGAAGCCAGACCAACCAGTAATGCACCATTTCTAAG
Source organism: Candidatus Planktophila sp. (assembly GCA_040402235.1). Classification (GTDB taxonomy): domain Bacteria; phylum Actinomycetota; class Actinomycetes; order Nanopelagicales; family Nanopelagicaceae; genus Planktophila. The sequence continues at coordinate 47,540 of JBBAMY010000003.1, forward strand.
TACTCCCAATAATTTAAAGAACTTCTCCAAAATACTGCGCTGATCTTGGACGACATCTACTCCAGGTCGACCTGAGAATGCGCTAACTATTACGGCAAACTGGGTTGGATCCTTTAATTTAACTCTAAATGATTCAGGAAGTTGATCTGCACTTACGTTTGCTGCAATTGCAGAATCCTTAAAGCGCTCCTGGAAACGGCTAAAGGCCTCTGATTGAGATTCATAAAAGACGCTGTCCACTGCCGGCATAGTCTGGAGATCTTGTTGAATTTGCAGTCGCTGTTCAGAAGTAACTACGCCACCTGAACATGATGGAGACTCAGAAAGTGATCCACACAAGAAAACTGATACTTCAATCTTGTCATACCAATAATCCTTCATTGCGCCGACTTGTGCATTAGAAAGCAGGCCGATTCCCAGCAAAGAGAGTGAGATAGCTGTCGTAACGATCACGGCAAAAGTCATCGTCATATTTCGACGCAGGCCAATACCAACTTCGCTTAAAAGAAACCGTGCGCGCATGTTGTGCCCCTTATCCCGTGTATCCATAGACACCGCGAACTTGATCGCGGATGACGTGGCCTAAATCAAGTTCAATAACACGCTTGCGCATTTGGTCCACAATTCCTGCATCGTGCGTTGCCATCAGAACCGTTGTTCCCTCACGGTTAATGCGATCAAGTAATTTCATGATTCCAACAGAAGTCGCTGGATCTAAGTTTCCAGTTGGTTCATCTGCAATTAAAATCGGTGGGCGGCTCACATATGCACGTGCAATTGCCACGCGCTGTTGCTCACCACCGGAAATCTCTGATGGCAAACGATCACCCTTATCTTCAAGTCCAACGAGTTCTAATACTTCAGGAACTTCGCGATTGATCTCTTTTTGGGAATATCCAAGGACATGCAGAGCAAATGCCACGTTTTCTGTAATTGTCTTATTAGGTAGTAAACGAAAATCTTGGAAAACAGTTCCAACCTGGCGGCGAAGCTCAGGAACCTTATGCGAAGCAAGTGTTCCTAAATCCTTTCCTGCAACATGAATAATTCCATTTGTTGGGCGCTCTTCACGCAAAATCAATCGCAGGAAAGTAGATTTACCTGAACCTGAGAGTCCCACAAGGAAAACGAACTCACCTTTAACTACTTCAAGATTTACTGAATCAAGGGCTGCACGTTCTTGTCCTGGGTAGATCTTTGTGACGTTCTCAAAGCGAATCATTTAAATCTCCCATTGCATCTGCGGCGCGGATATCGGGGAACCCGCTCTCGGCCTGATGCATAGTTTATGGAAAATCTAGGCAAATGCGGGTATGTAACGCGCATCTGAGCCTGTGAAAAAATGTGATTTATACTTTAGGCAAGGAAATTACGAACTTCTACGCCACCTAATGCCAGCCTCGATAAATTCATCGATTTCACCGTTGAGAACCGCAGAAGTGTTTCCTGTTTCATAATCAGTACGTAAATCCTTCACCATTTGATACGGCGCTAAAACATAGGATCGCATCTGATTTCCCCACGAACCGGAGTTATCACCTTTGAGGGCGTTTATCTTCGCTTGTTCTTCTTGGCGTCGGCGTTCCAATAATTTTGATTGCAAAACGGCCATAGCAGTTGCCTTGTTTTGAATTTGTGATCGTTCATTTTGGCAAGAGACAACAATGCCAGTTGGAATATGGGTGAGTCGAACTGCAGAGTCAGTCGTGTTAACACCTTGCCCACCTGGACCGGATGAGCGATAAACATCCACACGCACTTCTTTTTCATCGATTTCAACATGATCACTTTGATCAACCACGGGCACAACTTCAACACCAGCAAAAGAAGTGTGACGTCGGCTTTGGCTATCAAAAGGTGAAATGCGAACTAAACGATGAGTTCCTTGCTCCACAGATAAAGTGCCATATGCATACGCAGCGCTGACTCTAAAAGTTGTTGATTTAATACCTGCTTCTTCTGCATAGGAAGTTTCTAGGACATCAACTTTAAAGTTATGACGCTCGCAGTAGCGCAAATACATACGCATAATCATCTCTGCCCAATCAGCTGCCTCAACTCCACCGGCCTCTGATCGAATAGTTATTAATGCATCACGATCATCATATTCACCGTTCAGTAGCGTCTGAACTTCTAATTCACCGATTAACTTCTTAACTGCATCTAACTCTCTTTCAGCATCTTGGACTCCAGATCCATTGGGCTCACTTGCAGCTAATTCGAAGAGAATGGGCAGATCTTCCACGCGTTGGCGAAGACCAGATAGCTTGGCAATCTCTGATTGCACGCGCGATAAACGGCTCGTTATCTTTTGTGCACTCTCGGGGTCATCCCACAGATTGGGAACTCCCGCTTCTTCCTCTAACTCTGCCGCTTGTTTGCGCAGCTTAGGAAGGTCTAAAACCTTTTCAATTGAAACTAGGGTCGCGTCAGTTTCATTGATCTCTAATTGATATTCACGCGCTGCCATAGTGCAAGGATAGCGGAGAGCGAGTTAGTGAATAACCGATGCCCTCACTTAATGGAGGCGAACTCCAAATAGATAAAAGCCCTCTTGTACTTGATTAGTGCTAGCGGCGCTGGCATACAAATGAGCTGAGCTCTTGGAAGTAAATGGGACCATGAATGGAAACTTTACTGTGGCATATGTAGAAATCTCGACTGAGGTTCCATCACAGATAAAATCTGTTAGCACTATCCCCTGTAGTTCTTGACGCTTCATTGAAGATTCATCTGTGCTCCAATTGTGTAACTCCAACATCACATCCAGAACAGCTTGATCGCAATCAATCGGTATTGCTGGATGTTCACGGTTATTAATAAGTGCAAGAGGTGTTGTGGCCATTGTGCCTATTCCGGTGTAATAAGCAGCGCGATCAAGGGTATGAACTCCACGCATTGCAGCTGCTTCTGTGGCCTGAGTTAATGAGCGCTTTGCAACCATGACAGTTGCAACATCAGTCATCACCATCAAAGCCGCAACAGTTACAACAAATAGCCCAATAATCACAACACTTAAAGAACCACGTTCATCTCTGAGCTTTGATATCCGCTTTATTTCCATGGACTGATGTTTTCTTGTGCTGAGGCTTCTATAGTTCTATGAGATTTACTATCGATATAGGAAATGGTTAAGCGAATCCGGCTATTTGCTGACAAACATGGCAAACGTGAGCATTCATAATTAACGTTTATTGATTTGATTTCACTTGGCGTTAGTCCTAAATGCTGTGCAATAAGTTGAATCACTTGTTCAGAAACTACACGGCCGGAATAGTCACTATCACTTGCAGCATAAGCACGAACTCCTTCACGCACCATCACTCGAATTACTGCCTCATTTCCACTTACGGAGGCGAAGCTATTGAGATATATGAACACTGGGATAAAGAGTGGAATAGCCAGTGCAACAAACTCAACAATGGCGCTTCCACTTTCATCTCGTAATTTGCTCTTCAATTCAGGTTTTCCATGACTGCCGCACCATTTACTTCAACAACAGCATTGCCGCCAAGGAGGCCAACTAATCCTGGAACTAACTGCGGCAATGAATGCTTTCTGTGAGTAATCAATAGCTTCATGTGGGTGAATGGATCAGGTGAACTCAATTCAATAACTTGATCTGAACTAGTAACTATCCCACTGATTGCTCTGCTCGAGGCATCACTTTGAGCCAGAGCAAAATCACTATTGCGAAGATTTGTTGCAACTATGAGTTCAACGGCGATGAGAAAGAGAATAACTACAGGTATCAAAACTAGTGAGCTTTCAACATTGCCGCTCTCTTGCCTAACTTTGCGCAGGAAGCCTTCATGAAAGCCTCTTGTAATCATTGTTATCTAATTCCATTCATTGAATCGAGAGAGTTTTTAAGAATTGCGCTCAAACGAGGTGCTGCAATAGTCCAGATTGCAGTTACTAGCCCGGTGGTCATAAGTACTACTAAAACCCAACCCGGCACATCTCCCTGTTCATCTCTTAGCTGTGAATAGAACTTCTTATGGGCTTGAATGAGGCGATCACGCAGAACTAACTCTGCATCAACCATTGATTTCATTATTTGATTCATCTGCTTCTCTTTTCTTTATGGTGGTGTGTGAAGATCGAGTGAAGCTCAATCCTGTTCTAGGTTTCTAACTAAATGAACCTGACGAATGCAGGTGTGCACAACTGCAACTCACTAAAGAAGTACTTCTGCATCTGTCCACAAGCATTCACACTCTGGGTGCTGCGGGAAATGCTGTAGCTGGGGATTGAGCGCATCTAGGAAGTCCACAATCAACTGAGCGGCTTGTAATTCACTTTTGCCTGTGTCTATAAATTTCAGCGCTGCATGTGCCGCCAGAGCGGCAACTTGGTGGGCAACTGCAATAGGCAGCTCATCACTTGTTCCAAGTGGGATTGAGAGTTCAGTAACCCCCACGCGATCAGCTTCGATAAGTGAAAGACAACGCCGACATGGAGTGCTACCGGGTTGCACAAAAGGTCCAACAGTTGCGATATGGCCAGGTGCTCTGCCCACAAAGAAGTGGTCTTGTCCATCGCGCAAAAGATGCTCTACATACTGTGAATCAAAGCTGCCGCAGATTATTCGCAAATTCTTTTCTGGAACAACAGGTTTCGGTGCACCTCGCTGGGCAAGTGCAAAACTAGATGCCACAGGAAAGAGTGACCATTCCCGTGCTAACTCTTCAATTCTTTTTTTATAGTTCAAACCTAAGTCAGTTGTTCTCAGTGCTCCTGAGCCTAAATCACTATCAACAACGGTTGGATGTTTGTATGAGGCAGATAAAGAAATCCGAGTATTTGTCACACCACTTGCTAAGAGAATGGAAAAGAGCAAAGTTGCAGTACGTGAATTACCAATGATTTCAACACCAAAGTTCTGTCGTGCAGTCATGACATCAACTCCACCATCTCGAACTCCTTGAATCCAAGTTGCTTGGCTTAACTCTGGCGCTAAACGTTTTTGTAGCTGACTAAAGGCAGCATCAATGCTCTGGTCTTGTGTGTGAGCTGCTCGGGATTGAATTGCTGATTGAAATCTATTATTGAGCTTTATTGTTTTGCGTTGTGTGTCAAGAAAGTTTGCTGCCAGTAGTTCAGCAATAATGGATTCGATTGTCGTTATCGGGATTCCCAATTTTAGAGAGATTTCATGACAGCTCAAGATTCCAGTGAACTGCTCAATAATTGATCTGGCCAAAGAGTGCTTAATCACAACCCCATGAGATGAGGTTGCCATTGTGATAGAGCTTTCCTGTGTTGAAGCTGGTGAACTAATAAAGACGCCGTTTTTTAGACGGGGAAATACAGGGGCCGCACTTGATGAAGTAGTCATGGTGCAAGGGTTGCTCGCCCAAGGGCTTTGCATTTTTACTTACTCTTAACCTGTGGAGCGCCCCGGTTAATAACTACTCTGTGAGCTGTGTCATCACTGGTTGAATAAATGCGATGGCATGAAGAAACCCCCACGTTCGCTAAGGAAGATGAGGGTTTCTTTTAACGCTAGACGCTCACATCGTGTGAGCGAAATTTAATTACTGTGCTTTGCCGAGGATGCGATTGACCTTGGTGCCACACACTGGACAGATGCCCTGTGCCATGCGACGACCAGATTCAGAGACCTTTACGGTTCCCTCGAAGTCACGCTTCTCTTTGCACTTAACGCAGTAAGCGTCACCTTTGTATGTCTCAACTGTCATTTCTCTTGTCCTCCGTTCGACGCTTGCAATCCCTAAGGGGTTGCTCCCCGTGCGGGGCGAGCGTTCTGTTAAGTGAGACGATACCCCTCGACACGCTCAATCGAGGGAAACTAGGCGCGTTTATAGGGGAGTTTTTTCACCCTTAGCCAGGAGCTTTTTGAGCGCTTCAGGGGCTGCGAGCGCAGTTTCAGCTGCCTCATAGCCATCTAGATAGGCGCTGGCGATCTCGGCCCTTGGGAACCTGGCCAAAAGCTCCTTGAACTCTGCCCCATGGTCAAAATACTCAAGATGGATACCTTCATGAAAGAGGACATAGTCCAGGGCGTAGTCAGGAGCGCCTTTGAGTCGATCAGAGATTCGGATAGTGCGATCTACTCCGGTGCATGAACCCCAGCGCTCGCGCATCCCTCGCCAGGCAACCGATGCTGGGCGAAGGGAGATCTCTGGGGCTAGTTCGCTCAAAAGCTCGTCTATTCGTATTGCTAGGCCCTCTTCACTCATCGTAATAGCGGCTTCTTGGGCCCGAATCTTGGCCACCATCTCTGGAACCATCGCCCGTTCATCGGCTTTACTCATTCTGGCCGGGATCGAGACAACAATTCGACCCCCTTGGCGATAAGCAGAGATGTTTTTCTTTCGCCGAGTGGATCTAATAACAATGATCTCGCCTTCGCCGATTCCCGGAAGTGTGTTCTCACTTCCTACATCTTCAAAGGGCGGAATATCCATAGAGAGCACGGTATCTCCCAACCCAGATGCGGCATGGAAACCTCAACCATGTGTTGAGAGATTTTTACAGTGGATAAGAAAAATAAATCTCCAATACACGAGAAACATAGGTTGTGTCAAAGCGTCTTTCAGTTGATTCTCGGGCCAAATATGTTTACGTTATGACTACGAACTCCTCGGATAACTGTTCTATATCAGCAAGGGGAAGGCTGATACAGAATGAGCGGCCGGGGAGTTCGCTTTTCTATTTGTGGCTTTTATAGGCCCGATAAATCATCAGGAATTTCAATACTGGCCAAATAGCTTTGCGGCGTTAATAGATCATCAGATGTTGGCAAGATTCCACTCCAAATTCGATCTCTACCTTCAAGATCTTTCACCTCGCGAACCACTTTCCAAAACGTTGCAGCTTCTCGTGCCAGCTTAGGTGAGACCTGCAAACCAAACATCGTTGCAAATAACTGTTGAGCAGGTGCTGAGGTTGCTCGACGACGCCGCAAAGTCTCTTGAAGGGCAACAAGATTAGGAAGGCGATTTCCTGCAGCAAGTGTGACAACTTCTTCACTCCATCCATCAATGAGAGCGAGGACTGTTTCTAACTTTGTTAAGGCTGCGCGTTGAGCTGGAGTTTCCTCTGGTGTGAAAATTCCTTCATTGAGAGCAATATTAAAACTCTCTGGATTAGTTGGATCAAACTCTTTTCCCTCTTGTGAAGCATTATCGAAAACTTCTTGGGCTTGACGCTGAATCGCATCGATATCTATGCGAATACCTTTTCCATAATCTGAAATGGCAGTGCGAATATAAGAAATCAACCAAGGATTGTGTGAAAATAATCGCGCAACGGCGCTTTCGCGAAGTGCATGAAAGATTCGAACTTCATCCATCGGAATATTGAGATCTTGACCCCATTCATCAATGTTTTGTGGAACAAGAGATGGGTAAACAGGCTCTACTAAAGGAAGTCCCACATCATGTGTGCCAGTCACTGATGCTGCTAATCCGCCAATGGATTGGCCCAACTGTGTTGCAATTAAAGAGCCAATAAAGGAGCGCAGCAGCGTTGCAATCATTCCCACTGGAATCTGCATAGCGTTTTCAGCCTCGCTTTGGCCTTCTTCACCATTGGCATTGTTGAGTAGCTCTGAAATGGCAGCGGCTAAGCCCGTTGCTAAAGGCTCAACAGATACTTGCCAGCCATTGAGTGTTGTGTCGACCCAATCTGTTCTAGCCATCGCAGGATTTCCGGTTGCCGTTGATTGAGAAAAGAATGTTGCCTCATTGAGCCATAGCTCTGCGATTGCAAAAGCTTCTTCGATCTTTGCCACATCATTTGCACCAATAGGGGCTGAGCCCTTTGCGGTGACAAACTTCTTTGCAGTATCTCGAACAATGATTTTTGGAAGAGCTTCTGTTGTTGCAGAAAATCCTGGGGCGTTCATACCAAGAGCCGAAAACTGTTGTTGGATCTGTTGTTGCATCTGCGCCATCATGGCTGCGAAATCAACTGACTCGCCATCCTTATTTTTTTCAGGCTCATCTGAACTATCAGGTGTAAAACCAAATGGCGACATGTGTAAATCCTCCCAGTGCTGTAACCAGATAGCCATCTGATTTCTTCCCAAACTCAATGAGTTATTTGTGAGCAAGTTAATAAATGAGCATCTTTAGCACCCTTCGCCCGCACAAGGTAGGCTGGTCCTATGTCTAGCTCCTTTATTGCACTCATCTGGTGGGTCGTCCCCGCTCTGGGTCTGAGTGGGGCTCTTCTCTATGTTTTGTGGGTAACTAAATTTGAAGGAAAGTTCCAGCAAGAAACCCAACGATCTGTTGGCCAATTTCAGCGCTTTCAAGATTCACTACGCGATTCCCAGGCCCGTGATGTTGCAGCAGATTCAGTGCAACCCCCGACAGCTCCAAGTTCAGTAGAGGGAAACAGCCGAACCCAAATCATTAAGCCCGATTCTGCTGATGATTCTTTTGATGATAATCCTTTTCTGAAGAAATCCTAAAAGAACGCTCCCAGACTGTGCGCTTTTCACCGCTTCCAAGAATAGCAAGATTGATTCTCCTTCTCTTTTGTGCCCTAGCGTTTATTGCTCCATTGCCTTATGTCATTATTTTGCCAGGGCAAGCACAAAATATTTTTGACAAATTAATTACTATTAAAGATCAAAAGTCATACCCAGCAAATGGTCGTATTGATTTAATGTCAATCAGAGTCACGAATCCAAACTCTTGGATAATTGGACCTGAAATCGTGTACTCATGGATCAGGGCTGATGAGGCTGTTTATCCACGCGCTGCAATCTATCCACCTGGTACCACCCAGAAGAGTGAAGATAAAAAAGCCAAAGCTGACATGACTAGCTCGCAAGATACTGCTAAAACTGCAGCACTTTCCTTCTTGCGATTACATCCACAATATGGCGTTGCTGCCGATGATTTGCAGATAAAAAATATTTTATTTGATGTCAAGAAAACTGGTGGGCCAAGTGGTGGCATGATTTTTGCCATCGGCGTTATTGAATTGTTAACTCAAAAGGATTTACTGCAAGGCCGCCACATCGCAGGAACGGGCACGATCTCAAGTGATGGAAAAGTCGGTCCTATTGGCGGGATAAACGAGAAGATCTTGGCCGCTTATAAGGCTGGCGCCACTCTCTTTTTAGCCCCTGCTGGCAATAGCGCAGATATTGCACGTGTACCGGCTGGAATTAAAGTAGTGATAGTTGCCACCCTGGCCGAGGCGATCGCCTCCCTATAAAGGGTGGGAATGAAGCTAGCGCCCTCTTGCGCTAGCGTATGGCCATGACAAGTAATTCAATCCCGCAGTTCAATTTCAAAGGCCGTCGCAGTCCCCTCACACTGACAATCACAGTTTTGGTTGTTCTTTCAGGAGTCCTGCTTTCACTGAGTGGTTTCTATGCTGATTGGTTATGGTTTAAATCAGTAGATTTCACTTCAGTGTGGACAACGGTCCTAACGACCAAGGTTTTTCTCTTCGTAATAGCCGGATTGCTTACTTCATCAACAATTTTACTCAACATCATCATCGCCTATAAGCGACGTCCACTTTATGTTCCGCTAAGCATCGAGGCAGATAATCTCGAGCGCTATCGTGCACAAATTGAACCCATTAAGCGCTGGGTTGTTCTTGCACTTGCTGTGGGACTTTTCTACTTTGCTGGTACTTCAGGATCAGCGATGTGGGAATCTTGGTTGTTGTTTAAGAACTCCACTAGCTTTGGTGTCAAAGATCCACAGTTCAACATGGATATCTCATTCTTTGCCTTTAAGTTGCCGTTCTATCAGACGATGATTGCTTGGGCTATTTCAACTTTAATTCTTTCCATCATCGCCGCAGCCGTTGTCCATTATCTGTATGGCGGAATCCGCCTACAAGTTCAAGAAGACCGCACAACTGTTGCTGCACGCGTGCAGCTCTCAGTTCTTCTTGGTGGTGTTGTCTTAATGAAGGCAGTTGCCTATTGGTTTGATCGTTATCAATTAGCTCTTAAAGAAAGTAAGTTAATTACTGGTCTTACATATACCGATGTCAACGCCACTCTTCCTGCTAAAGCGATTCTGGCGGCAATTGCCGTTGTGTGTGCGCTTCTATTTTTCGCAAATATCATTCGCCGTTCATGGGTGCTACCAGCTGCAGGAACTGCGCTGCTTGTAGTTTCTTCAGTCTTGATTGCAGGAATCTACCCAGGAGCAATCCAGCAGTTCCAAGTTAAGCCAAGTGAGTCTTCTAAGGAAGCACCTTTCATTCAGCGCAATATCGATGCAACCCGCGATGCCTATGGTTTATCTGATGTTGAAGTCAGTGATTACCAAGCAACTCTTACGACATCTGCTGGCCAGCTCACAAAAGATGCTGCCACTATTGCAAATATCCGCTTGATGGATCCCAATGTAATTTCAGCTACTTTCCGCCAATTACAGCAGATTAAGCCTTATTACACTTTCCCTGAATCACTTGATATCGATCGTTACACAATAGATGGCGTGAAGCGTGATGTGGCAGTTGCAGTGCGAGAACTCAATATTGCAGGTAACCCATCACGTAACTGGATCAATGACCACTTGGTTTACACACATGGATTTGGTTTCGTTGCTGCCTTTGGTAACGCGCGCGATACAGATGGAAAGCCTTCATTTGCAGTTGGTGACTTGCCACCTACTAAAGGTCTTGGAGATTTCGAGCCACGTGTTTACTTCGGTGAAAACGTTCCTGATTACTCCATCATCGGTGGCGTAAAGACTGATAACCCAGTCGAGTTTGACTATCCAGATGATGCATCTGCAAATGGTCAAAAGAATGTGACTTATTCAGGTACCGGTGGTGTTCCAGTCGGCTCCCTTGTGAACAAGATTGTCTTTGCACTTAAGTATCAAGAGCAACGTATCTTGCTTTCTTCTTTGATTAATAAGGATTCAAAGATTCTTTATAACCGTAATCCACGTGAGCGTGTGGCAAAAGTAGCTCCATGGCTAACACTTGATGGCGATCCCTATCCAGCGATTATCGATGGCAAGATTTTGTGGATTATCGATGGCTACACAACTAGTGCTGGTTATCCATACTCAAAACAAACCTCACTTTCTAGCGCCACAACTGATGCTTTAACTGCGAACTCAACATCAGTTACAGCTCAAGGAAATCAGAACATCAACTACATCCGTAACTCTGTTAAGGCAACCGTTGATGCTTACGATGGCACTGTTTCTTTATACCAATGGGATGAGAAAGATCCAGTTCTTGCAACATGGAGCAAGGCATTTCCTGGAATTATTCAACCAAAGAGCAAGATTTCAAAATCTCTGCTTGAGCACATCCGCTATCCAGAAGATTTGTTCCGCGTGCAACGTGAAATTCTTTCTTCCTACCACGTGCAAACAGCGGCAGCTTTCTATGGTGGACAAGACTTCTGGCGCGTACCTCGTGACCCATCAACTTTTGGTGGCAATGCCGGTGCACAGCCTCCTTATTACTTAACTCTGCAGATGCCTGGTGAAGCTAAGCCAGAGTTTGCACTCACAACTCCATTTGTTCCACGTGGTGGACGTGAAAACTTATCTGCATTTGCAGTTGTTAACTCAGATGCCGGTCCTGACTACGGAAAAATCACCGTGCTTCAACTCCCTCGAAGCACTAACGTGGCTGGACCTTCACAGGTTGCTTCAAACTTCGAAGCTAAACCTGAAGTTGCCAACTCGCTCTCACTTCTTCGCCAAGGTGGATCAGATGTTGTACTAGGTAACTTGTTAACTCTTCCCGTTGGTGGCGGCTTACTTTATGTACAGCCTGTCTATGTTCGTGCAACTGCTAATACTGCTTCATATCCATTACTACAAAAGGTTCTAGTTTCCTTTGGCGATCAAATTGGTTATGACGACACATTAAAGGGTGCACTTGATCAAGTATTTGGTGGAAACTCTGGAACTGCATCAACATCCGGAACAACAAATACAACAACAGGAACAACTAATTCATCTCTTGCAAATGCACTAGCAAGTGCTAAGCAGGCATACTCTGATGGTTTAGCTGCACTTGCAAAGGGTGATTTCGCTGCTTATGACAAAGCACAGAAGCGATTGAAATCAGCACTTGATTCAGCCATTAATGCGCAGAGCAAGAAGTAAATAAGACCGATTTGGTCTTTATCTATTGATGCGCATAAGATTGCTTCACCGACGCGGGGTGGAGCAGCTCGGTAGCTCGCTGGGCTCATAACCCAGAGGTCGTAGGTTCAAATCCTGCCCCCGCTACTACGCACAACAGTATGAAAGATCTCGCTGGTGGAACATCCACTAGCGAGATTTTTTATTTGATTCGCAGTGAGTTAGTGACAACAAAGAGTGAAGAGAGCGCCATTGCCCCTGCGGCATACATTGGTGTCAGTAGGCCAAGGGCTGCAATAGGTAAGCCAATGACGTTATAGATAAGCGCCCATCCCATATTCAAACGGATGATCTTCATGGTTTTTTGTGAAAGCTTGAGCGCTGAAATAACACTTCCCAAACCTGAGTTCATCAAGGTGATGTCAGCAGAAGAAATCGCTGTGTCAGTACCAGTTCCCATAGCCATAGATAAATCAGCAGCCGTTAAGGCTGCAGCATCATTGATTCCATCGCCAATCATAAGAACGCAACGCCCTTCGGCCTTTAACTTCTCTACGATCTGCAACTTAACCTCTGGCATAGCGGCAGAAATAACATACTCACTATCAATACCCACAGTTGAAGCAACAGAGGCAGCAACTTCTGCGCTATCTCCCGTAACAAGCCATGGTGTGATTCCCATTGACTTTAGATTTGTAATTGTCTCTGCTGCATCACTTTTTAGTTGATCACCAACCGCAAAGACAGCTAAAGCAACGCCATCCCATGCCAAAACTGCAACCGTTAACCCTGCACTCTGTCCAGCTGTTACAGCTGCCTTAATCTCTGGGTGAAAGTCTGTGCAGCTGTGTGCAACGGCTGCCGGTGAACCAATTAAAACAACAGGTGATTGGCTACCAAGATTCACGCGACCTGCAGCTCCTGAACCAGGAGTAACTGAGAAATCTGTGGCCACATAGCTTTTTGCTCCAGCACTGAGTGCGTAGCGAGAAATAGCTAGAGCAACTGGGTGTGAATTTGCTGATTCAATGGCATTTGCTGAAGAAAGTATTGTTGCTTCATTAATCAATAATGCGAAAGAAGCACCTAGAACTGATCCAGCAGCGGAAGAAATAACTGCATTCTGCACATTCATAACACCCTCTGTGAGTGTTCCAGTCTTATCAAAGACGACTGTGTCCACTTTACGGGCAACTTCTAGAACTCGTGGTTCGCGCAAGACGATTCCGCGCTGTGCTCCGCGTCCTGATGCAACAAGTAGTGCAACAGGTGTGGCAAGTCCTAGTGCGCATGGACAAGCAATGACAAGCACAGTGATTGCAACTGAAATAGATTGTGTAAGGGAATAACCGCTGTAATACCAGCCTACAAAAACTCCAATTGCAAGTACTGTAACAATCGGAACAAAGACTGCGCTAATTCGATCAGCTAAGCGCTGAATAGGTGCTTTAGTACCTTGTGCGCTAATTACCATTGCCGTGATGCGGGCAAGTTCAGTATCACTTCCCACTCGTGTAGCACGCACAATCAATCGGCCGTTGTGATTAACCGATGCACCGACTACGTGAGACCCAGGACCAACATCTACAGGTTTTGACTCACCCGTGAGCATTGAGTTATCAACTGCGCTCTGCCCACTGACCACAATGCCATCAGTTGCAACACGATCACCGGGTCTAACTTCAAATTCATCACCTATTTGTAGCTGCTCAATCGGGACAATCAGTGGGAATCCCCCACGAACAATTGTTACTTCTTTACTGCCTAGTGCTAATAATGAAGAAAGAGCTGCGCCAGCACGTGCCTTAGCTCTTGTTTCTAAGAAACGTCCAAGAATCACAAAGAAAATAACTCCGGCAGCAACCTCTGTATAGACATCGCCCTCACCCGTTGAATTTGCATAAATCGACCAAGTAAATGCTGCAATTGAACCCATTGAAATTAAGTTATCCATTGTTGGATGCTTCAGATTTCGTAGTGCAGCACGGTGAATTGGCCAAGCAACAAAGAGAACTACTGGTGCACTTAAAGCAATTACTAGCCAAGCGGTGGCTGAATAGAGTGGACGCGCAATTGCGAATGAATCCAACTGACTAATGAGCCACATATCTATGTGGTGATGCCAACTCATAACCATTGAGATCGCGACTGCAGGAACGGCAAAAATAAATGCAAAGAACAAAGCCCTCGCTGATTTCTTGCTGTGCAAAGTTACTGCCTGCGCATCCTGCAAAAGGCTGGCTTTATATCCCGCTTTTTCAACAGCTTTGATTAACTCTTTAATATCCATATCGGCAGGTGCCAAAACGTGAGCAGTCTCGGTTGCAAAGTTAATGGTTGCTCGAACGCCATCCATCTTGTTCAAAGCCTTTTCAACTGTATTAACGCAGGAAGAACAGGTCATTCCCTCAATAGCAAGGGTCGTGGGTTCTAAAATCACTTCGGTTGCCATGGTCACTTATCCATTCAACGCTTTGATTAGATCTTCATGGACTGCCTTGTTCGTAGAAACTCCACTGCCACCAAATGGGCCATGTTCACCTGAAGTATTTGAAAACACTCCTCCAGCTTCGCGCACAATAATATCTAGGGCTGCCATATCCCACACTGCAAGAGTTGGCTCGATAGCAATATCTACCGCGCCTTCTGCAACCAATACATGTGACCAAAAATCACCCATTCCGCGAGTGCGCCATGCTGATGAAAGAATTGAGTTGAAAGCATTTAAGCGTGAACCAAAACCCACAAAATCTGAATATGCAACTGATGCATCCGTTATGGATGAAACTTGTGACACCGCTAATTTTCTAGTCTGGCCATTAAAGGTTACGAAAGCACCTTCACAACATGATGCGTGCCATCGACGCGCAAGTGCAGGTGAGCTAGCAATTCCGACAACAACTTCTTGTGTGCCATCTTCGGCAACTTCAACGAGTGCAATCAAGGTTGCCCACGTTGGAACCCCACGCATAAAGTTCTTAGTTCCATCAATGGGATCTATAACCCAATATCGCTTGGAACCTGTGATGTCACTACCAAACTCTTCACCTAGTAATCCATCATTAGGGCGATGAGTTGCAAGTGCTTCACGGATTGCCGTTTCTACTGCGCGATCTGCATCGGTAACCGGCGTGTTATCCGGCTTGGTTGTAATTACCAAATCTAAGGATTGATAGCGATCAAGTGAGATTGCATCTGCAATGTCAGCGAGTAGGTGTGCCAAAGCTAAATCTTCGGCGTACTTACTTTCGCTCATTTTTTATTTTTCCCTCATTCAACTTGTGCGCTCTATAGATTGAATACTAATCCTCTGGAACAAATACTGCTTGGTCCTTGACCGCTAACAAGGAACGAAGGCTGATTAATCTGGCTGTTCTCTCATGGTCTACTACCCCATTAGGCGCAGCCCATGCATCTAGTTTGCAAGAACTCTCAGCGTGTGAGCAATTCGACAAACATGTTGCAGCCACAAGTGAGAGATCAGTGAACGCATCAACAATTCGACTGACATCAATATGCGAGAGTCCGAATGCTCTAATTCCTGGTGTATCAATAATCCATCCATCATGAGTATCTAGAGCAAGTGCAACTGCGCTAGAAGAAGTGTGGCGACCGCGACCAGTTGATTCATTTACATCACCAGTTAAACGATCTGCTGCAGGAACAAGTGCGTTAATAAGCGTTGACTTACCCACACCTGAGTGACCAACGAGTACTGAGATTTTGCCTGAAAGCATTTTATGTAATGCATCTAAATCTTTCTCACGTGAATTACTTTTGATTGCGGTGTGCAGAATTTCAACATCTAATTTTGCATACTCAGCTAGAAACTCTGGCACTTCTCCTAAATCAGTTTTAGTGACAACTAACTTTGGTGTAATACCTTCGGTAAAGGCTGAAACAAGAAAACGGTCAATCAGACCACGACGAGGTTCAGGATTGAGCGCAGCAACAACAATGACAAGTTGATCCACATTCGCCACAATCGTACGCTCTACTTGTGCAGCATCATCAACAGTTCTACTCAAAGAGTTGCGGCGCTCATTGACTGAAACGATACGGGCCAAACTTCCTTCATCACCAGTGACATCACCAACAATAGAAACTCGATCACCCACTACAACAGATTTAGGACCAAGTTCTCTGGCGCGCATCGCAGTAATAATCACCCCATCATCACTTACGCATGTTTGTCGCCCGCGATCAACTCCTGTGACAAGTGCTGAAATGGCAGTGGAATGAGTTGGACGATCTTTACTTCGTGGGCGCGTGCTGCGTGCAGGTCTTACGCGCGCATCTGATTCATCGTATTCGCGTGGACTCATAGTGGCATTTTCTGGCTAAACAAGAAGAGAACTCCATAGACCTGGAAAATCCGGCAGAGTTTTGCGAGTAGTTGCAATGTTTTCTATTTCAATACCTGGAACAACTAAACCAAGAACAGCACCGGCCGTTGCAAGGCGGTGATCATCGTATGTGTGGAACACACCGCCATGTAATGGAGCCGGAGTTATATGCAGGGCACTCTCTTCTTCAACTACATTTCCGCCTAGAGCGTTTATTTCGCGCGTAAGGGCGGCAAGACGATCAGTTTCATGCATGCGAAGGTGGGCAATACCGCGCAAATGCGACGGTGAATCAGCAAGAGCTGCAACTGCTGCAATAGATGGGGTTAATTCACCAACATCATGTAAATCAATATCGATTCCATGAATCACGCCAGTCCCACTTAAGGTTAATCCGCGCTCATCCATTGAAACTTTCGCACCCATCTGCGTGAAGATTGAACGTAATTGATCGCCAGGCTGAGTAGTTGTCTTAGGCCAATCTGCAATGGTGACACTTCCACCACACACCATGGCAAGTGATAGAAATGGTGCAGCATTTGATAGATCAGGTTCAATCACTAAATCTTGTCCATGAAGTTTTCCAGCCTTAATGCTCCATGATTGTGCACTTGTATCAACACTTACTAATGCGCCAAAGCTGCGCAACATATCAACTGTCATTTCAATGTGAGGCATCGATGGCAGGAGACCACCTTTATGTGTTGCAACAATCCCGTTTTCAAAACTTGGCGCAACCAGTAGAAGCGCTGATAAAAACTGGCTAGAAGCGCTTGCATCAATTGTCAACGCACCGCCTGGAATCTTTCCAGTTCCGTGCAGTTTCAACGGCAAGCTGTATCGACCATCATGCTCGATTGAAATTCCTAACTCTTCTAAAGCCTTAATCACTGGCCCCAGTGGACGTTCATATGAACGTGGATCACCATCAAATGCAACATCTCCTAATGCAAGGGCTGCGAGTGGAGGAAGAAAGCGCATCACTGTTCCAGCATTTCCAACATCAATTTTCACACCGCCACGAAGTAGAGCTGGAGTTACTACCCACTGATGCTCGTCTACGCCACTTTTTGTTACGTTCTTTTCTTCAATTCCAATACCTAGTGCACGCAAGCCTGCCACCATCAATTCGCTATCGCGAGAAACTAGTGGGCGGCGAAGTGTGGAAGGAGAATCTGCTTGGGCAGCCAAAATCAATGCCCGATTAGTTACAGATTTAGATCCGGGAATGACAACGAAGGCCTCTACTGGTTGTGCGCCGCGAAAGAGCGCGGGCCAGTGTGCGTTGTTATTCATCATCGCCTAAGTCTATCGCGGCTAACATCACTCTCGTTTTACGCATATCCTTTGCACATGTGTGGTCGTTATGCGCAAAGTGCAGATATGCGAGAACTCATGGAGCGCTTTGAAGTCACTGGCACTTCTCCTGCCCAAGCCATTCCAGTGAATTGGAACATCGCCCCAACAAATCCCATCTACATTGTTCGCTCCCCCATAAAAGAGCAAAGTGAAACTAAGAAAGATTTGGCCATAGTTTCTTGGGGATTAATCGCGCCATGGCTAACAGATATTGCAGAGGCAAAGAGTTCACAATCTCGGGCGATTAATGCACGTAGTGAGAGCGTTCATGAGAAACCAACCTTTAGAGATGCATTTAAACAACGCAGATGCTTAGTTCCAGCCCAAGGTTATTACGAATGGGCAACTACGCTAGGGCGCTA
>JBBAMY010000003.1:65771-103313 GCA_040402235.1 Candidatus Planktophila sp.
TGGTTCAATCCCCCGAAGCAATAGTTAAGGCCCACCCCGTTTCATCCCACGTTAACTCAGTTGCAAACAATGGCGCCCAGCTAACCCAGGCAATTGAATTGGGTGAGCCAGAGACCCTGTTTTAGCGATAATCTTTGCTAGCAATGACATCAACGGATTTAGTTAAAGAGAGCTCAGCGGAGCGCAACGCCCGCTTTGAGCGAGATGCCCTTGCTTTCACAAATCAGCTCTATGCCGCAGCGCTGCGTTATACAAGAAATCCTGATGATGCCAAAGATTTAGTTCAAGATACTTATTTAAAAGCCTTTGCTTCATTCCATCAATTTGAGCCAGGTACAAATCTAAAAGCCTGGCTCTACCGCGTTTTAACAACGACCTTTATTAACACTTATCGCAAAGACCAACGCCGCCCACAATTATCATCCGGTGAAATTGAAGATTGGCAGTTAGCAGATGCCGCATCACACACAAGTAATCTAGGCAAATCTGCTGAAGTTGAAGCCCTTGAAAATCTTCCTGATAGCGATATCAAGCGCGCGCTGCAAGAGATTCCAGAAGAGTTTCGCATTGCTGTCTATCTAGCCGATGTAGAGGGCTTTTCTTATAAGGAGATCGCTGAAATTGTTGGTGTGCCAGCTGGAACGGTGATGTCCAGACTTCACCGGGGAAGAAAACAGCTGCGCGAGCGGTTAACAGAGTATGCAAAGGAACTTGGATATAACGTCAAAGCCAAGCCTGCGGCAAAGAAAACTGACCCTGATGAGGGGGCAGAAGCATGAGCTTTTCATTTGTAACCCCATGTAACGAAGTGCTTAACTCCTTCGTACTACTTATCGAAGGAAATATTGAGCAACCACAGATGCAGGTCATCCAAGTTCACGTTGCCGAATGCCCAGCCTGTGAAGAAGAGCTTGCCCATGAGCGAGCGATGCATTCTCTAGTGCAGCAAGTTTTGCGCCGCACATGCAACGAAGAAGCACCGGCTGAATTACATCACGCCCTCTTTAACCAAATTCATGGCCAAGTGGCCGGAGCCTTTACTGAGGTTGTTACGCAGTTCAGTATGACTGAGATCTCTATCGAAATTGATGAATTTGGCCAAGTCGAACACCGTGAAGTTACGATCGAACACACCGAAGAAATTCGTTACATCAATGAAGGCGATAATCCCACTACTTAAGGCTTAAGCAGGTAAGTTATTAATCATGAAACCTGCAGAAGAAGTCATTGGAGCCGTTGGTTTAACGGTCATGACTGTGCGAGCTGGTGACACTTCAGTTGCAATGGGAATTGGTGATCTACCAATCGTTTCTCAATCACAGTTGGTTTCACTGATGGAGCATGCGGCAATTATTTCGATGGATGAGCATTTAGAGCCAGAAGAAACAACGATTCCCATTAGTTTTGAAATGATTACTTTGAGTCCATCTTCAATTGGAGCTGAACTGCGTGCAGTATCTACATGTATTGAGATTGAAAACCGTGAATTAACTTTTGAATGTGAAGTTTATGAAGGTGAGCGCCAAGTAGCAGCTGCCATGATAAAAAGATCGGCGGTGGAGCGAGTTTCATTCCTCGCCCGCACCGCCGCGCAATCTTTAATTTCTTAAGCTTTTTTAGTTGCCCAGAAAATCTCTGCGATTTCATCAATCTTTCCGATTAACTTATCTGCAACTGCAACATCTTGAGTTCCCTTTGTGCCAGCAGCACCTGCAAGCTTTGTTGCATCATTAAATAGTGAATGCAGTTGTGGGTATGCCTCAAAGTGTGGTGCCTTGAAATAGTCAGTCCATAGAACCCATAGGTGTTCTTTGACTTGGTGTGAACGCTCTTCTTTGATCGCTACAGAGCGTGAGCGGAAATCCGCATCAGGATTAGCTGCATATTTTTCCATGCATGCTTTTACAGATAGAGCCTCAATCTTTGCTTGGGCTGGATCGTAAACACCACATGGAAGATCGCAGTGTGCGTAGACAGTTGTCTTTGGTGCAAACATGTTTCTCCCCTTGTGAGCCTTCGATGGATGTTTAAGGCTCGTAAGTGCGAGACTACCGCCCATGAGCAAATTTGGCACAGTTAAGGTATCTGGAGGCTCCATGCTTCCCGCATACCGAGATGGGGATTGGCTCCTTGTCAGTTGGGTGGATGGGGCGGCAGCTTTAGACGCAGTTGGAAAATCAATGGTTGGCAAGGTTGTTGTTATCGAACGTGAAGACAAACCTGGAATCTTTTTAGTTAAACGAGTCCAGAAGTTTCACAGCGGTAAGTATTGGGTTGAAGGCGATGGAAACGAGAGCACAGATTCAAGAACATGGGGTTGGATAGCAGCAGAAGAGGTTGTTGGTGTGGTTCTATTTCGCTGCAAGCGAGGCAAAAAACTCGCTTAGCGTGTGAACGCTTCGAGCATTAAAGCTTTTTGCTCATCTTCATGCAAGTGATGATTTCCAGTTGCAGGTGCAGCTGTTGCTCTACGAGAAATGCGACGCAAAAGACGAGAACCAAATCCGTGACCACCATGTTGTTCTGAAGTTCGAAGTGCAATGTGTGACCATGGGCCTTGATTTGCAGGTTCATCTTGTACCCACAACAAATTTGCCTGTGGATGCTTGTTAGCTTCTGCAACCATTTCATCAATTGGTAGTGGATACAAAAGCTCAACGCGAACAATTGCAGTTGAAGTTTCACCCAACTTTGTGCGCTCTGCAACTAAGTCGTGATAAACCTTGCCAGAGCAGAAGATGACGCGAGAAGCATTTGTTACTGAATCATCGCTAATTACGGGTTGGAAATAACCTGAGGTGAAATCACTCAAAGCAGATGCTGCAGCTTTTAAGCGCAACATTGACTTAGGTGTAAAGACAATCATTGGTCGGCGAGCAGGATTCTTTGCATGCCAGCGCAGTAAGTGGAAGTAAGAAGCAGGAGAAGATGGCTGAGCAACAGTCATGTTTTGCTCTGCGCATAGTTGTAAGTAACGCTCAATACGTCCGGATGAGTGATCTGGTCCTTGACCTTCATAACCATGTGGCAAGAGAAGAACTACGGATGAGCGCTCACCCCACTTTTGAAGTGCTGAAGAGATGAACTCATCAATAATTGTTTGTGCTCCGTTAGCAAAATCTCCAAATTGACCTTCCCATAAAACAAGGGCTTCTTCGCGCTCAACGCTATAGCCATATTCAAAACCCATGGCTGCATATTCACTGAGCAGCGAGTCAACAACAAAAAACTGGTTTTCATCAGTGATTAATGCACGAAGTGGCGTCCACTCATTTCCATTTTCTTTATCCACGATAACTGCGTGGCGATTAGAGAAAGTTCCACGTCGTGCATCTTGACCAGCAAGGCGGATTGGGCGACCTTCTTTAAGAAGTGAACCAAATGCCAGCATTTCACCGGTTGACCAATCGATTGAGGCATCATTGAGTGACTCAACGCGCTTGGCTAACTGTGGTGAAAGCTTTGGATGAACGTTAAAGCCCTCAGGAACTGTAGTTTGAGTTGCTGCAATCTCGCGCGCTAGCTGCTCTGTAATAGAAGTAATAATCTTGTCTGCATCCGGTGCAACCGGTGCTTTAAAGTTTGGATCAGTTTGCGCACTTAAGTTATTCACTGACGCAAAGACTGCTTCAAGTTGTGACTGGTAATCGCGTGCTACATCTTCGGCTTCTTCGACTGTGATGTCACCGCGACCAATAAGTGCTTCAGTATAAAGAAGGCGTGTTGACCGCTTTGCATCAATGAGTTTGTACATCAATGGCTGAGTAAAGCTTGGCTCATCGCCTTCATTGTGACCACGGCGGCGATAGCAAACCATGTCAATAACAACATCTTTTTTGAACTCTTGGCGATATTCAAAAGCTAAACGAGCAATGCGAACACATGCCTCTGGATCATCACCGTTAACATGGAAAACAGGGGCTTGGATAATCTTGGCAAAATCAGTTGAATAGCGTGAAGAACGAGCAGCACTTGGCGCAGTAGTAAAGCCCACCTGGTTATTAACCACAATATGAATGGTTCCACCTGTGCGATATCCAGCTAACTGAGACATCTGTAGAACTTCTGCGTTAACACCTTGTGCGGCAAAGGCTGCATCTCCGTGAAGCAAAATAGGTAGGATTGAATAAGCGTTTTTGATATTGAGGCGATCTTGCTTAGCGCGAACAATGCCCTCTAGAACTGGGTTAACGGCCTCTAAGTGAGAAGGATTTGCAGCTAAATAAATCTTTGTTGTTGCACCAGAGTGCGCTGTGAAAACTCCTTCAGTACCCAAGTGATACTTAACATCTCCAGATCCTTGAACTTGATTGTCTGCATAGTGACCTTGGAACTCTTGGAAGATTTGTCCTGCAGATTTTCCGGCGATATTTGCCAAAACATTGAGGCGTCCTCGGTGTGGCATTCCAATACAGACTTCATCAAGCTTAGTCTCTGCTGCCGATGAAATCACTGCGTCAAGAAGTGGAATAACAGATTCACCACCTTCTAGTGAGAAACGCTTTTGTCCAACAAATTTGGTCTGCAAGAAGTTTTCAAAAGCTTCAGCGCTATTGAGCTTGTAAAGGATTCGAAGTTGTTCTTCACGTGGAAAATTTTGCACTCCAACTTCAACCCGCTCTTGAATCCATTTACGCTCTGTTGGGTTATCGATATACATGTACTCAACACCGACTGTGCGACAGTACGAATCACGCAAGATTCCAAGGATTTTTCGTAGCAACATGAACTTCTGCCCACCGAAGCCACCAGTTGCAAACTCACGGTCAAGATCCCACAGAGTTAATCCATGGTTTTGAACATCTAAATCTGGATGGTTGCGCTGAACATATTCAAGAGGATCAAAATCTGCCATTAAGTGGCCATTAGTGCGGTATGCCTGAATTAACTGCTGAATGCGCGCAGTCTTATCAATCTCCTCATCATGGACAAACTCTTTATCGGCCGCCCAGCGAATAGGCTCATACGGGATATGCAGGGCCGCAAAGATTTCATCATAGAAACCATCTGCTCCCAAAATGTATTCATGCATTCTGCGCAGGAAATCACCTGAAGTTGCGCCTTGAATAATGCGGTGATCGTAGGTACTTGTGAGAGTAACGACCTTACTAATAGCCAGACGTGCCAAAGTTTCCTCACTAGAGCCGGCAAATTCAGCGGGGTAATCCAGGGCTCCAACACCCAAAATCAAGCCCTGTCCTTGAACCAGACGTGGCACAGAGTGCACTGTTCCAATTGTTCCTGGATTTGTAATAGACATAGTTGTTCCTGCAAAATCTTCAACAGTGAGTGAACCATCACGTGCCTTCTTCACTACTGCTTCATAAGCGCTGCGGAACTGCGCGAAATCTAAAGACTCACACCCCTTCACTGAAGGCACCAAAAGCTGACGTGATCCATCAGGTTTTGCTAAATCAATGGCAACGCCAAGGTTGATGTGTTCAGGTTTTCCAATAGCTGGCTTGCCATCTAGCTCTCCAAAGAAAGCGTTCATCTCCGGCATTGCACGAACTGCCTTGATCATTGCATAGGCGATGATGTGGGTGAAAGAAACTTTTCCACCACGAGCACGCTTCATGTGATTGTTAATCACAATGCGGTTATCGATCATTAACTTGGCAGGAACTGCGCGCACTGATGTGGCTGTTGGAACTGAAAGTGAAGCTTCCATACTTTGCACAACGCGGGCAGAGACTCCACGAATTACCTCAAGAGTTGAAGCGCTTGGTGTAACTAAAACTGGTGCTGGTTTAACAATTGGATCAGCTGGCTTAGGTTGTGCCGCCGCACTTTCACGAACTATTGGCTGAACATGTGGAACTGGTGCAGCAGGTGCAGCAGGTTGTGGAGCTGGAGCTTTTTTCGAAGCCTTTGGGACAGGTGGAACACCCTTTGAAACTGGAGTGGATGGTGTGGAGGGACTGGCAGGAGTTCCTGGTTTATTGTTTTTAAAGTATTCAACCCACGCAGGGTCTACAGAAGAAGGATCCTGCAGATAGTGCTCGTACATTTCATCTACGAGCCAATCATTTGCACCAAAATCCTGTGCCGACACTGGCGAGCTCCTTCTGAGCGGTTATTAGGTAAAGCCTATAGCCATGCGGGGCTGGCTTAAACTAAATAACTGCAGATCGAGCGCGAGATAGGCCACAAAATCAATGCTTTTAGAGCCTTCACGGATCTGATGACCCTAAAGCCCTACGGCATGCTCAATCTCGGCCACTGCTTGTGAGAGATCTCCAACCACAGTCACGTCTTTGCACTGCTCGTGGTTCCACCCAGGGCCACCCAGAACCACCCGTGGCATTGGCCTAATTGATGGAATCTCATTGAAATACTTTGGATTGGCATTTTTGGAAAGCTGCGCCCATAAAAAAACAGCTGGTGGCGCTGATCTAGTGATAACCGCGCACAATGCCTCAAGTGGAGTTCTAGATCCAAGAAAATATGTTTCAATTTTGCGCTCTGCCAGAGCAGCAGCAAGTGCATGCAAAGCTAGTGAATGTACTTCTTCACCCACCGATGCCAAGAGAACTGGGCGGGCATTTACTGGTTTCTTAATCTCGTCAACTTGTTCACGTAAAATACCTTTGAGTACTTCAGTAAGCAAATGCTCGACTTCAACTCCGGTGCCACTTGCCTGCCACTCATTGCCCACTATCACCAAAAGAGGAACTATGACTTCAGACCAGGATATTTGAACCCCATGTTGTGCTAAATCCTTGCGCAAAGCCGCTTCAATAAATTTCTTATCTAAAGCTTTAGCAGCCTTATGTAATGCGGCAACTAAATCTTCACGAACTACATATTCGGCAACCAGAGTTTCAATGCTCATTGTGCCTTTGTGGTTTTTCGCCTGCTCGGCAGCATCAGCAGGTGAAACTCCACTTGTGATTAATCTGCGCATTAAGGTCAATCGCGCTAAGTCAGCTGGGCAGTAGCGGCGATGTTTGCCGCTCTCATGAGCAGATGGGCCCAGGCCATAGCGGCGATCCCAGGTGCGAAGGGTGGCAGGGGCCACGCCCAGTCGCCGAGCTACGGCTGCTACCGTCAGTTGCTCTTCTTTGGCTGCCACAGCCCAATCCTCGCCTGAAGTGGCCCAACTCACCACTTGAAACACGCCCATGAACAACCTTTGGAGCGTTGGGGGCTTGAACAACCTACGGCGCGGTTGTATAGTTCTGGGATGGCCGAAACATCGCGTTTACCCCGTCCCGTTGCTGATGAATGGGAATGGCAGTACCAAGGTTCATGCCGCGAGCTTCCAAGTGAGATGTTTTTCCATCCTGATGGCGAGCGCGGTCCGCGCCGTCGCAATCGCGAAAACACTGCCAAAGCTATTTGTGCAGCATGCCCAGTAATTGCAGCATGCCGTGCACACGCACTCGCCGTGCAAGAGCCTTATGGAATTTGGGGCGGTCTTTCCGAAGATGATCGCTTAGTGATGATTGGTAAAGAAGAAGGTCCAGATATTTCACATGCATCCTAAGTTTTAACTCTCCTCCTGAGTTGAAAAAGGTAAAGCCCCGCAGATATTTCTGCGGGGCTTTACTTATAACTTCTTCTTCCCTAGTGGCTATGTCCACCTGGGCCATGTGAATGTCCATGTCCGCCTGCGGCTTCAGCTGCTGCTTGCTCTGCTGGCTTTTCAAATACAACTGCTTCAGTTGTAATAAACATTGCTGCAATTGATGCAGCGTTAGCTAGAGCTGAACGAGTTACCTTCACTGGATCGATAACGCCATCTTTTGCAAGATCACCATAGACATCAGTTGCAGCATTGAATCCCTCATTAGGCTTCATTGCGCGGACCTTTGCAACTACTACGTAGCCTTCAAGTCCTGCGTTTTCTGCAATCCAACGAAGAGGCTCATCACAAGCCTTGCGAACTAAACGCACTCCTACTGCCTTATCGCCAGTAAATCCTAGATCGCCCTCTAGAGCATCGGCTGCATGCACAAGTGCTGCGCCTCCGCCAACAACGATTCCTTCTTCAACAGCGGCGCGAGTTGCAGAGATTGCATCCTCAAGACGGTGCTTCTTTTCATTGAGTTCTACTTCAGTGTGTGCTCCAACCTTGATGACGCAAACGCCACCAGCAAGCTTTGCAACACGCTCTTGTAGCTTCTCTTTATCCCAAGAAGAGTCTGAGTTTTCGATCTCTTTGCGAAGTTCGCTCACACGGGCAGCAACTGCTCCCTTGTCTCCAGCACCTTCAATGATTGTCGTTGCATCCTTTGAGACCACGATGCGACGTGCGCGACCGAGATCTTCTAAAGTCACAGCATCAAGCTTCATGCCTACTTCAGCAGAGATCACTTGTCCGCCAGTTAATGTTGCGATGTCTTGCAACATTGCCTTGCGGCGATCACCAAAGCCAGGGGCTTTAACTGCAACTGAAGTAAAGACTCCGCGCATGCGGTTAACAACTAGCGTTGATAGAGCCTCACCTTCGATGTCATCAGCGATGATCAAAAGTGGCTTTGATGTAGCAGATACCTTCTCAAGTATGGGAAGTAGTTCTGCTAATGCAGAGACCTTTCCAGCTGAGATAAGCACGTATGCATCTTCAAGAATTGATTCCATACGATCTTGATCTGTTACGAAATATGGAGAAATATAGCCCTTATCGAACTGCATACCTTCAGTGAACTCTAGGTCTAGGCCAGTAGTCGATGCTTCTTCCACAGTAATAACGCCATCTTTACCCACGCGATCCATTGCCTCAGCGATTAAATCACCGATGGCACGATCTTGCGCAGAGATAGTTGCAACATCTGCAATCTGTGCTTTTCCACTTACTGGAGTTGCTTGCTTGCGCAGGTTCTCTGAAACTGCAGCAACTGCAGCTTCGATTCCTAGCTTAATATCCATTGGCTGCGCGCCAGCTGCAAGGTTACGTAGTCCTTCTTTAACCATTGCTTGTGCAAGAACAGTTGCTGTTGTAGTTCCATCACCTGCGACATCATTTGTCTTTGTCGCAACTTCTTTAACTAACTGAGCGCCCATATTTTCAGCAGGATCTGAAAGTTCAATCTCTTTTGCGATAGTCACGCCGTCGTTGGTGATAATTGGAGCACCATAAGACTTTGCAATAACTACGTTACGGCCCTTAGGTCCAAGAGTTACTTTGACGGTGTCAGCAAGAATGTTGACGCCACGTTCCATAGCTCGACGTGCTTGCTCGTCGAATTGAAGGGATTTTCCCATTTACTTCTCGATTACAGCGAGAATATCGCGTGCTGAAAGAACCAAGAGGTCATCTCCACCGTGCTTGATTTCAGTTCCGCCGTACTTGCTATATAGAACTACATCGCCAACTTTGACATCCATTGGAACGCGAACACCATCATCAAAGCGACCTGGGCCAACTGCAATAACTGTGCCTTCCTGTGGCTTCTCTTTAGCTGTATCTGGGATAACAAGACCTGATGCTGTAGTTGTTTCAGCCTCATTAGTCTTGATTACGATGCGATCTTCTAGTGGCTTAATGGCCATGTGCCTAACTCCCTTTACTGTAATTTCCTCGTGCGGGCCCGGTTAGCAGTGTGGACCCGTGAGTGCTAACGCAAGGTTAGACGGGGCTATTCCAGAGGGCAAATCGGCTAGGACAGGCTCACAACCTCAACAGAAAGGCTGGAATCGGCATCAAATGCCACAGGGCTAGGCTCACGCCCAGCTGCTGCCATTAGAGAGCCCAGGCTGGCCACCATCGCTCCATTATCGGTACACAGCCCTGGAGCTGGGATCTTCAAGGTAATACCTGCCTTTTCACAGCGCGCAGCAGCCTCAGCTCTTAACCTGGAGTTAGCGGCAACGCCCCCAGCAATAACCAATGAATCAATCCCGCTCTCCTTACATGCCGCCAGCGCCTTTAGCATCAAGACATCAACAATCGATTCTTGGAAAGAGGCCGCAACATCGGCCCGAACATAATCCGGCACGCTTTCTAGATATCTAGCAACAGCAGTCTTTAAACCTGAGAATGAAAAGTCATAGGGACGTGTTTGCCAATCATTAGAAGTTGTTAAACCACGAGGAAAATCAATGGCAGTTGCATTGCCCTCTTTAGCAATTGCATCAATGGCAGGTCCTCCTGGAAAACCTAACTTCATTACTCTAGCTATTTTGTCAAAGGCCTCACCTGCAGCATCATCAATTGTTTGGCCTAACTTAACAACCGAAGATGTAATGTCATTGACCTGCAAAAGTGAAGAGTGCCCACCACTAACAAGGAGCGCAATCGTTGGTTCAATCTCTTTAGCATGTGTTAAGTAGTCAACGCTAACGTGGGCCGCTAAATGATTTACTGCATAAATTGGTTTATCTAAACCAATTGCAAGACCTGCAGCAGATCCCACACCAACAAGCAACGCACCCACTAAACCAGGACCTGCTGTCACAGCAATTGCATCAATGTCTGCAAGTGAAACTTTTGCATCAAGTAAGGCTTTTTTAATCGTTGGCTGCATTGCCTCTAAATGCGCACGGCTAGCAATTTCAGGAACAACTCCCCCAAAACGGGCATGTTCTTCAACGCTAGATGCAATGACATTTGCTAATAATGTGCGCCCACGCACAATTCCAACTGCAGTTTCATCACATGATGTTTCAATACCCAGTACTAGTGGCTCACTCATGGCAGCTCCTTGCGCATGACTAATGCATCTAAACCACTACCAAAGTAATCTTTTCGAACATTTAGCTTTGAATAACCAAGGGTTTCATACAATGAAATCGCTTCATTATTATCAGTTTTAACTTCTAACATCATGGCGATTGAGCCTTGGGCTATTGCCCATTCGGTAATTCGTGCCATTAATGCTCGAGCAATTCCTTGCCCGCGATGCTGCGGGATAACGCCTACCGTCAAAATATCGGCTTCAGCTCCCCCTGGTGCAAAAACTCCTGCATAGCCAATAACGCGCCTTGCTTCATCAAGTGCGACAACAAAGAGCCGAGTGGGGGCAGAAATCTCTTCGCGGTATTGGCCTGCAGACCATGGCGAATATGGAAACAACTCCCTATCTAATGAAACAAGAACAGGGATATCAAAGGAATTAGCGTCGCGATAAGTAATCATTGTCGATCCGCCGTTGCAACTGCATCTGGTCTGCGCAAATACATCGGTTCAATAATGTTGCCGGTAAGTGCAACGAGTGCTTTCAAATCTGGATAAAGATCAGGGTGAATTGGGGCACCTGCAACATCTGCCGGAAAACTAACAGCTGGTTCTCCAACACGCACGCCATCTTTATAGCGAGCCCAATAAACCTCTTTGCGCCGGGCATCAAGTGTGACAATAAAGTCTTTTTCATTTACTTGTGCTGCAATGGAATCAAGTGAACACACTCCACGAACCGTAATCCCTCGAGCTAATGCAAAACTTTGTGCAAAAGCAATTCCCACACGCAATCCTGTAAATGGACCAGGGCCCATTCCAACTACAACTTCATCGATAGCAAATCCTTTAATGCCTTCTTGAACCAGTGACGGCAGAGCTGGTCCATGTTCTGTTGCACCATCTCTATGCCCACTCCAGAGAATTACTCCATCTTCAATAACTGCAACTGATGTGCGAGAGGTTGAAGTATCAATAGCTAAAGTAATTGTCATAGCGCAAAGCCATTCCAGCGAGAACCAATGGCTTTAATCTCAACCTGGCGAATCTCATTTGTTCTATCAATGCTTATCTCTAAGCGATCTTCACTCAAACGTGCTGATTCTGCCCCACCCCATTCAACAACTGTGACTGAGTTTTCTGTGTCTAAATCCAGATCATCCAAATAAAGATTGGGGTTGTCGGTATCAATTAAGCGGTATGCGTCCACGTGAATCATGGGCAGGACAGCTTTGTGTGTTCTTGAGATTACAAACGTTGGAGATGTGATCTCATCTATTCCTAAACCTTTGCCAATGCCTTGGGCCAATACTGTCTTTCCTGCACCAAGTGGGCCATTAATTAGAACAAGATCACCAGCTTTAAGTTGTGCAGAAAGAGAGATGCCGAGAATAAGCATCTGCTCTGCGCTTGCTACCTCAATCTCCACCGCTTAAGAGTAAAGGAAACGGGGGCCTCGGTTTCCCGAAGCCCCCGTTTACTACCCTCGATGTATTACTAGAGATTATCCTCCGTAGTACTTCAACTGTGGAGCGCTATAGCCACGATCGTAAGTCATATTTCCTGCCTTACGAATCTTGGTGAGCATTGGACCTCCTGAGAGGTTTTTACCATTATCAGCAGCATAAGCAAGTAGTTCTGCTACTGCCATGTACTGAGATGTGGTGAAGTTACAGTGGTTAGTACCAGATGCGGCAGGAACAGATGTATCTGGTGCTCCAGCAGCTGTGTACTTGCTGTACTTCGCACTTGGGAAGTTCCAGAGGACGAGCTGATTGTTAGCAGGACGCTTGCGATCTCCTGCCTTTCTTGCAGCTACCCGCTTGTCTGCCCAATACGTTGCATACTTATCGACAACTGACTGTTGGTTACCAGCAGTAGTTACAGGATCAGCAGTGCCCGTTAAGAGAATGGTTGGGATATCAATCTTTCCAGAGTGCGAAGCAAGTGACTTCAACTTCGCTACTGCAGCTGGACTTGCCTTAGCGCGTGGTGATGCAGCAAGAACACTGAGAAGACCACCTGTTCCTGAGT
Source organism: Candidatus Planktophila sp. (assembly GCA_040402235.1). Lineage (GTDB taxonomy): Bacteria > Actinomycetota > Actinomycetes > Nanopelagicales > Nanopelagicaceae > Planktophila. The sequence continues at coordinate 78,427 of JBBAMY010000003.1, forward strand.
TACCAGAAAGTGCTGAAGCCCAGATGAATTGCTCCTCTGCAATACGTGCTGCATAGTCAGTAGCGGTGTTATCAAATATTGCACCACCAGCTTGTAGCTCAAGATCATACGTTGCTAGAACTCCAAGTGCTGCAGCGTTTGCTAAGTTCTCAAGAGCGGCGAACGCAGGGTTAATTGCAACCTGGAACGAAAGCGTGTTTGAAGCCGGCAAACCAGCAGGTGCTGAAGTTGAATCAAAGTGTGCAGATTGCATTGGAATTCCAGACATCAACGCAACCATTACAAGTGCGCTTCGTGAAGGAATTCCCTTGATTGCATCTGGAACCTTTGATGTTGCTGGCCAAGCTGGAGTGCTTGGGTTGGCTGCAAAAGCTGCCTGCAATGTTCCGATAACTGTGAAGACCTTTACTAGGTCGCCCATCGCCTCGGCATAACCTGCAGTTCCAGCTGAGTAATTACCGCCCTTAATTGTTGGATCAAAGAAAGTCTTCAATCCCCAGACCGCATCTCCTGCCATTGTCATAAGCGGAGTCACATCGCTAGCCATACATAGTGGTGCTGCAGCACTGAAGAGATCTGAATGCTTCTCTGCGAGCGCTTGAGTAATGAAACCACCAAGTGATTCACCCCATGCAACAACTTTTGTAGTCTTTGTAAACTGCTTCTTGAACAGTCCTACAAGTTCAACGTTAGTTTTGATAGCTGAATCTGCATTCCAACCTTGGCGTGCAAATCCTGAACCGACAACGCCATATCCCTTAGCCAAAAGCGCACCAATTACTGTTGCATTTGGACCAGGTTGAGGCGTATTGGTAACTGTGTATCCACCATATCCAGGAATTCCAGCAGGAACTGGAACGTTTGGACGATATCCATGTGAATAGAGATAGACAGTTCCGTTGAAGTTTGCAGGAACCATCATTGCGTACGGTGCACCATCAGATGTCGCACCACCACATGTCTGTACTGGACTCTTGCCATCACAAGCAGGAGCTGCTTGTGCAACCGTTGGAATAGAGACAAGAGTGATTGAGAGCAGTGATGTAACTGCTATGAGCGTTAAAGAACGCTTGAATTTAAAGTTTCTCATGAGTTACTTGGTAATCCTTTCGCTGGCATTGCTGGACGTTTGAAGGTAGAAACCACAACTGGACCAGCGCCACTATCAGTGGTGTAGAGCGTGACTTTTCCACCAAATGGTTTTCTATCTCCGCTGGCATCCATAACTGCCATGTAGTAACCGGTATGACCAACGTTGCTGGTCTTTGAATACCCAAGAGGAGAGTAGGCAACGGATGCAAAGGTTGAGCCCTTGCTTTCCATAGCACTAATCAATTTCTTACGAGTTGGGTTTGATCCTGCAGCCCGCAGACCTTGAACAGTCATTAGACCGATGTTCATGCCCTGGAGTACATAGTCATCAAAAGCGGTACCAGTGTTGTATTTGGTATTGATCTCTTGGAACTGCTTGACGTACTCATCGCTAGGGTCATTTGGTGATGGATTACCAGCTGGAGTCTGTGCGCCATTGAGAACTGCTAAAGGAACACCGAGTGCACGTAGAGTTAATGGGTCTGCACCAACTGATCCAAGGATCCATTGTGGTGCGTACTTAGCTGCTGCAGCTACTGCAAGTAGCGGAGCTGTTGCTGAAGTTACGCCAAAGAAGACAACTACTTGAGCTCCACCTGCTGCAAGCTGGGAGACCCAGGTCTGTGCAGTGGCCGCGCTCTGAGTACCTGATGTGTAAGCCACGCTTACATCAAACTTTGTACCGGCTGCCTTAAATGCACCCAATCCATCAATTCCAAATTCATCGTTCTGATAAACAATGCCGAGTTTCTTTCCAGCATGATTCTCTTTGAGGAATTGTGCGATGATCTTTGCTTCCATAGCGTAGGAAGGAAGAATCATGAAAGAGGTTGGATAGGTTTTCTTATTTCCAAATCCACTAAATCCAGTGTTGAGGAAAAGACTTGGGATTCCGCGCTTAGCAAGGCCTACAGACTTATGTACTGATGTGTAGTTTGCAGTTCCAAGTGGGCCGACTAGTGCAAAAACTTTATCCTTTAAAATTAATTCATTTGTCTTAGCAATCGACAACTGTGGGGAGTACTCATCATTTTTCTGGATAAGGGTGATCTTTCGACCATAGACTCCGCCGTTGTCATTGACATACTTGAAGTATGCGTTCATAGCATTGCCGATCTTGTTATAGCCTGGCGATGCCGCTCCTGTAAGCGGGAGAGTGATACCGAGTTTTATCTCGCTGCTGCTAACTCCCGTCTCTGCGTGTGCTGGAAGCGCTGTTGCAAATAGGCTGCCAACTGCGAGCACCGTGGCGGCGAGCCAGGTCCCCTTTGCACGAGTCTTTCTGATCATTGTTTTCCTTCCATCGAGGGTTGTTAAACTTCTCGTAATCTACTAGTTAACCTCTAGTAATTTAAGGCACTCACGCTTTTTTATGGTGTCGGCTTTTGAGCTTCTCTCCCGGACCATTTGGGGTAAAAATCACTGAAAGGATGAGCAAAACACTCACAATCAGACCTGGGAGATAGTTGTTTAAGCTCTCATCACCCCCCCATCTGGTGGCCAGAACATCTGCGACCTCAGGTATTGCCACCAGAATCAACGCTCCAAAGACCACACCCGGCAGACTAGAAACACCCGCGAGCACCGCCCCGGTAACCAGTGCAAATGAGAGTGAGAGTGTGTAGGCCCCTGGGGCGACCAGACTGATAGTCATGGCCATCACCGCTCCAGCTAGCCCAGCAATAGCTGAGCTGATGGTGAAAGCGAGAATCTTCATCCGCCCAGCATGGACCCCCGATAGTTCGGCGGCCAAAGAGTTACTGCGGATCGCACGCCATGTTCGTCCGTAGCGCGATTGAAGGATATTAGAGGTGATAAATAATGAGAGCAGGGCAATAAAGGTAGCGATCCAGAAGAACCATTTATATTGAGTGAACTCTTCGCCAAACCTTTCCGGAGGAAAACCAACATCAAAGAGAATTCCAGGAACTCCTCCAAGGAATGCAAATTGATTGGCGATTTCTGGAAGACCTACAGCTAGAGCCAGAGTAGTTCCCGCCAGATAAGGTCCGGATAATCGGGCAGCTGCTGCTCCAAGGAATGCACCGAAGAAAGCTGAGACAACAACTGCCATCACAAATGCAAACCAAACCGGGCTTCCTAGATTATTAAGAGTCAGAGCCGCAGAATAACCACCAACAGCCATCATCGCGCCATTGCCAAGTGATACTTGGCCGGAGTAACCAGTGAGTAAAACTATTGATGAGAGAGCGATCGCATACATCGCAATCTGTGCTCCTTGATACACACGAAGTTCATCTACGCGATCACCAACTAAAAGCAAGATCCAACCAAGGAGAATGAAGAGAGCTAATTTTTTACGCACGGCGCGCCCTGCCTTTCGCCATTATTCCATCTGGCTTAACAAGTAGCACCACGAGAAGAACTACAAATCCTCCGATAAACACTAAAGATGTACCGACGTAGTTCAAAATAAATGTCAGAGCAATTCCAAGGATTAAGGCTCCAACAACAGAGCCGACCATGCTTTCAAGACCGCCAATAACCGCTGCAATAAATCCAAAGACCAGTAATAGATCTAGCGAATAAGGTGAAAGGAAGTTAGAAGCAGTATTTAACATTCCAGCGACTCCACCAACTCCACCAGCAATCGCCCATCCAATAGTCCTTGTTCGCGCCGTCCTGATACCAGCTAACTGCGCAATCTCTGGTGCATAGGCTGATGCACGTAAAGATAGGCCCAGATTCGTGCGTTGAAATATGATCGCTAGAGCAATGAGAATTACAAAAACCGTCACGATAATTAGAAGATTTAAAGGCGAGAATGGAATTGTCGTTTCGCCTATGGTGAAACCATTTGTGGATGCTGGCGCTTTAATTGTTTTAAACTCCCCGCCCCAAATCAATCCAACAATGCTCCTTATTAATCCGAGTAAGCCCAGTGTGGCAATTACTGGAGCAACCACGGCTGCAGGTCCAGAAACAGCGTGTTTGAATAAAACTCGCATGAAGAAATAATCCACACCAGCTCCAAGTAGAGCACCGGCAGCGATTGCAAATAATAAGCCAAGCCAGAATATTTCAGTTCGGGTAGCTATCTCAAAACCAATATAAGTGGAGAGCATCGCCTGACCTGCTTGCGCAAAATTGACTACACGAGTTGATCTCCAGACCAGTACGAGAGCAATTGACATGAGTGCATAAATAGATCCGGTCGATAGTCCTATAAGAAAGGTCTCTAGTAATTTTTGCATTAATACCCCAAATATGCCGCGCGCACGGCAGGATCGTCGATGAGCGCTTGGGCATGATTTATTGCAACTACTTTTCCAAGATTGAGAACAATTCCAAGATCTGCAATCTTGAGTGCTCCCATGGCATTTTGTTCTACTAACAAAACCGTTAAATTCATGGAGGTTGTTAAGTCACGAATTGTTTGGAAAATCTGTTCAATGACCAGTGGCGCAAGACCAAGGGATGGTTCATCTAAGAGGAGCAGCTGTGGTTTGGCCATAATCGCTCGCCCAATAGCCAACATCTGCCGTTCACCGCCAGATAAAGTATCTGCGCGCTGTTGTAAGCGCTCACCTAAACGTGGAAATATTGAAACAACTTGATCAATAGATTCTTTTGATTCTTTGGCATTGCGCCGCCAAATCGCACCCAGCTCTAAGTTCTCGCGAACTGTTAACTCGGGGATAACAGATTTGCCTTCAGAAACATGTGAAATACCTCGGCGAACTAGCGCTTCAGGTTTAATCCCAGCAATCTTTTCACCCTTCCACATAATGGAGCCATTGGTTGGTGTTTTAAGGCCTGAGAGAGTACGCAGCAAAGTAGTTTTGCCCGCTCCATTAGCCCCAATAATGGCGGCTAGCTTGCCCGTTGGAACAGCTATTGAAACCTGGCTTACTGCACAAATTGCACCATGGTGAACAGTTAAGTTGGAAACATTCAGGCTCATTTAGCACCTGTTCCTAGATACGCAGCCATCACTGCTGGATCTCTGCGCACAGTTTCGGCGTTTCCGCTGGCAATAACTTCACCAAAGTTAAGAACATATAGCTTGCTACACACCGACATAACAACATCCATATGGTGTTCAATAAGTAGTACCGACATAGAGGCACTTAAATTTCGAATTAAAAGGTTCATCCACTCAATATCTTGTGAACCTAAGCCACCAGCGGGCTCATCTAGCATTAAAATCTTTGGTTCACTTACTAGTGCACGTGCAATCGCAACTCGCTTTGTGTCAGGATATGACAAAGTATCGGCACGACGATCAGCTAATCCACCTGCATACACACGCTCTAGTGCACTAAATGATCGTGTTCGAATCTCTTTTTCATCTTTACCGCTTCGCCCTAGCGCTGCAGAGATCAACCCTGAATTCGCAAGGTGGTGCGCACCAACCATGACATTTTCAAGAACGGTTAAATCCCCAAACAAACCAACGCCTTGCAATGTGCGAGATATACCTAAATCAACTAAATTTGAAGTACGTGGGAAATCTTGTTCTTTTCCATCTAAGAATAATTTCCCAGAATCTGGCTTCACCAAGCCGCAGAGTGCATTGAATAAAGTTGTCTTGCCGGCGCCGTTGGGGCCAATTAATCCGACAACCTCATTCTTACCAATTTCTAAATAGACATCATTGAGGGCGCGAAGTCCGCCGAAGGAGACGTTGACACCTTCGACACGCAGCGCTGCATTATTAGTAGACATGAGGTGCGTAGATTCTAGACACACGGGGACCGATTCTTGTCACAATTTCATAATTTATTGATAACGAAGCCTTACCCCAGTCATCTGCTGTGTATTCACCGTGCGAACCATCACCAAAAACAATCACCCAATCGCCTGAATTTGCAGTAGAGCTCACCCCTAGATCCACAACAAATTGATCCATAGAAACTCGCCCAATTATTGGAGCCCTCTTACCATCAATAAATACCCCTGCACCTTGTGCAATACGTGGAATTCCATCGGCATAACCCATTGCAACCAGACCAAGTTTTGTCTCTTTTTCTGTCACTGCAGTTGCGCCATAACCGACAGGTGAACCTGCAGAAACATGCTTTACTAAATGTAATTTACCTCGAAGTTGCATGACTGGCTTTAAACCCAATTTCTTACTATCCCCCATAGCTTCAACATCTGGACTCAACCCATACATCGCAATTCCTGTGCGCACCATGTCAAAGGCTGACTCACTATCTAGCAAGGTAGCCGCTGAGTTAGATAAATGCTTAATGGGTGGATTAACACCGACTACTTTTAACTGCTCAATCTTTTTCTTAAAATCTTTGAGTTGATCAAGGTTTTGTTGCTGCCCAGCTTCATCAGCTCGTGCAAAGTGCGAGAAGATTCCTACAACTTCGACTTTAGAAAAATCTGTTTTAAGTAGCTCGTCCCACTCATCTAGAAAACCACCACGTGTCATTCCTGAATCGACCTCAATATGGATACGAGGCTTGTTAGGTAGTTGTGAAATTTCCTTTAGAGTCCCAAGGGATGCAACTGCTATATCGATGTCATGTTTTACGGCTGAATCAAAATCTGATCCTGGTGGAACTAACCAGGCCAAAATAGGAATGCGAACTCCGTGAGTGCGAAGTGAAATTGCCTCTTCAAGCAATGCAACGCCTAACCAATCAGCACCGCTTTTCTCTGCCGCCAATCCAATCTCAACTAACCCATGACCATATGCATCTGCTTTAACAACTGCTAACAGATCCGTTTTGGAGGTAGCTTTTAATATTGAAATATTTGAAGCAAGTGCAAGCAAGTCAATACGAGCTTCGGCGCGATGTTGCATTACTTGCGCTCCACAATCACCATGGCAGATGCAATACCGGCATCATGCGAAAGAGAAAGATGAACATAAGCACCATCTACTAAATCAGCTATCTCACCGCGAAATAGAAAGGCAGGCTTTCCGCTCTCTAAATTAACCACTTCAGCCTCATGCCAGCTCAAGCCTTTTCCAGCGTTTAAAGCTTTAGCCAACGCTTCTTTTGCTGCAAATCGTGCGGCAAGTGAGTGGATTGGTTTTGTTTGTTCATTGACTGTAAATAGCTTTTCACGCAATCCCGGAGTTCGCTCTAAAGAGGATTTAAATCGCTCGATATCAACGACATCAATGCCGATTCCATCAATCATGTGGTTAAGCCTAGTGCAGTTGGCTCTTTGAGGGAACGTAGCGATCCACTGCAATCACTGCCACGAGTAGGGCACTTCCAATAAACAGGCCCCCCAATAAATCAGTAAACCAGTGGGTATGGCGAATGAGTGAAACGATGCACACAGTTAATGAAATCGTTATAACACCAGCACTTGCAAGGCGGCCTTGATATCTATCAACCTTTGCATATCTATAAATCAAGTAAGCTAAAATCCCCCAGGATAAAACAGCGTTCGATGCATGTCCACTTGGATAAGACATTCCACCAGCATGTAATAAATCGAAGCCATCGCGCGGTTTAGTTCTTCCTAAGACTAATTTAGATGTTCCTACAACGAGATTTAATAATATCAATGAAAGAAAAGCTAAGTTCAAAGGTCGCCAAGTTTTGAACTTATAAGCAATAAAAGAGGCGGCTAGGATTAAAACAGTTGCTGTTAATCCACGTAGCCCTAAATCATCTAGCCTGCGAAGTAGAAACCCAGCAAGACCTTCAAACTGTGGTTTGGGATCACTATTAATCTTCTTGTCATATCCAACTAAAGGGCCAAAAGTAAGTACTTGCTGAGTTACTAAAAGAAAACCCGTAAAGAGCAATAAAGACCAGCGCAATGCGCGATCCATCTGTTTTCTTCGGTTTTGAGTCTCTGTTTGCATTTACTCAACTGTAACTGATTTAGCCAAGTTTCTAGGTTGGTCAACGTCATTGCCTCGTGCAACTGCCATCTCATATGCAAAGACTTGCAATGGCACTGTTGCTAATACTGGCTGAAAAAGGGCTGGAACAACTGGAATACGAATAATGTGTTCAGCACCTTCAACATGTGCGCCTTCTTCAGCGATAACAATGACACGAGCACCACGTGCTTTCACTTCTTGGATATTACTGAGCATTTTTTCATCCAACGCGTGTTCATGTCCTGCCGGCAAAATTGCAATTACTGGTGTGCCTTGATCAATGAGTGCAATCGGACCATGCTTGAGTTCCCCGCCAGCAAAACCCTCGGCGTGAATGTAGGCCAGCTCTTTTAATTTTAGCGCACCTTCGAGTGCAACTGGATATCCAATGTTTCTTCCCAAAAAGAGCACGATATTGTTCTCGGCAAAACTGCGTGTAAGTGCGCGCAATGGCTCTACCGTTTCAAGAATCTGTTCAATCTTTCCAGGTAGTTCCAAGAGTTCGTTATACAAGCTTTCAACTTCTTTATCACTCAGAGATCCATTTACTTGGGCTAAGTGAAGGCCAATCAAATAGACCGCCACCATCTGTGTCAGAAGTGCTTTAGTAGAAGCAACTGCAATCTCAGGGCCAGCATGGGTATATAAAACGGCATCTGATTCACGTGGAATTGTTGAAGAGTTTGTATTACAAATCGCCAATACTCGACCACCAGCAGCCTTGGCATGGCGCACAGCCATCAATGTGTCCATCGTTTCACCTGATTGTGAAATAGCGATAACTAATGTGCCAGCATCGATAATCGGATCGCGATATCTAAATTCACTGGCAATCTCTACTTCTACTGGAATCTTTGCCCACTTTTCAATTGCATACTTTGCAACCAAACCTGCGTGATAGGCAGTGCCACAAGCAATGACAGTAATCTTCTTTAGCGCTCGGATCTCATCAGCGCTCATGCGCAGCTCATCTAAAACTATTTGCTTGTTATCACTTAAACGGCCAATCAAAGTATCAGCAACTGCCTTTGGTTGTTCAAAGATTTCCTTGAGCATGAAGTGGGTAAAACCACCCTTTTGCGCCGCACTTGCATCCCACGTAATTTGATACTCCTTAGGCGCCACTGCCTTGCCATCTAGATCGGTAATTTTCACCGACGTTGGAGTCATTGTGACAACTTCATCTTGGCCAAGTTCAATCGCACGCTTGGTGTAATCGATAAATGCTGCAACATCAGAGGCCATGAAGTTCTCACCATCACCTAAACCAACAACCAAAGGAGAATTTCTACGAACGCCAACTACTACCTCTGGTGCATCCCCATGAATGGCAAGAAGAGTAAATGAGCCTCTTAGAGCTTTGACTGCCTCACGCATTGCTGCAGATAAATCCCCATTGTGTTTTTTACGCAGATCACTCAGTAAATGCGCGACTGATTCTGTATCTGTTTCTGAAGAAAACTTATGCCCACGAGCTTCTAACTCTTTTCGAAGCTCTGAGTAATTCTCAATAATTCCATTATGAATAACAGCTAACTTGCCTTCGTTATCAACATGAGGGTGAGCGTTGCCATCTGTTGGTCCGCCATGTGTTGCCCAGCGTGTGTGACCAATTCCAGAATGAACTACTGGAAGAGATGAATCTAAAGATCCTTCAAGATTTGAAAGCTTTCCAGCTTTCTTTTCAATAAATAGTTTGCCTGGTGTTCCAAGTGCGATTCCTGCTGAGTCATAGCCACGGTATTCAAGGCGGCGTAGCCCTTCGATTAAGGGCGTTGTTGCAGATTGTGGCCCGCTGTAACCCACAATTCCGCACATAGATTCTTACCCCAGTTCGCTTTTTACAATATCTGCAAGTTCTCTAGCAACATCTTGAGCAAGGCTATCACTGGCAGCTTCCACCATGACTCTAACGAGGGCTTCAGTGCCAGATGCACGAAGTAACACACGCCCACTATCAGCCAAGCGAGCTTCAGCGGATTTTACTGCTGCTGCAATAACAGCAGATCCTGCCAACTTATCTTTGGCAACATCTTTAACATTGATTAAAACTTGAGGAAAACGAACCATAGTTGCTGCAAGCTCTTGCAAATTCTTACCCGTGCGAACAACCTCTTGCAGCAGTTGCAGCGCAGTTAAAATTCCATCACCAGTATGTGCAAGATCGCGCATGATGACGTGGCCTGATTGTTCCCCACCCAATGAATAATCATTTGCAATCATATTTTCAAGAACGTAGCGGTCTCCCACAGGTGTTGTCACAACATCTATTCCTGCATCTTTCATTGCATGCATGAAACCAAGATTGCTCATCACTGTGCCAACAACAGTGTTGCCCTTCAATTTGCCACGAGCTTTAAAGCCACGAGCTAGCAAAGTCAGAATATGATCGCCATCAATTTCATTTCCAGCAGCATCAATTGCTAAGCAGCGATCGGCATCACCATCATGGGCAATACCAACATCGGCGCCTTCCTTAAGAACTGCTGCACGAAGTTGGTGAAGGTGGGTTGAGCCGCAATCATCGTTAATGTTCCAACCATCAGGTTGATTAAAGATGGCAACTACTTCAGCGCCTGCTCTACGATATGCCTCAGGTGCAACAAATGAAGATGCTCCGTTTGCACAATCCACAACAATCTTTAAACCCTTCAGTGGTGTTTCAACCGATGAGAGCAAATGCTTCAAATAGCGCTCAGTGGCACTTTCATCATTGATTGCGCGGCCCACATTTTTTCCTGTTGGTCGCTCCCAATCTTCACCCATGCATGCTTCGATACGGGCTTCAATGGCATCATCTAACTTGCCACCACCACGGGCAAATAACTTAATTCCATTATCTGGCATTGGATTATGTGAAGCACTGATCATCACACCGAGGTCTGCTTTTGATTCAGCAACAAGGTGGGCAATTGCAGGCGTTGGTAATACGCCAACGCGATAAACATTGATTCCAGCACTGGTTAAACCAGCAACAACAGCTGCTTCTAAGAACTCACCAGATGCGCGGGAATCTTGACCCACGATTGCAGTGGGGCGATGGTCCTTATTTGATGAGCTTTCAACCAAAACATGGGCAGCAGCAACAGAAACATCTAAAGCAATCTCTGCAGTTAAATCGCGATTGGCTAAGCCACGAATTCCATCAGTACCAAAGAGCGCCATTGGAACTCCTCTGCTAGAAAGTGTGAATTAACGCTTGCTGTATTGAGAACGCTTACGTGCCTTCTTAAGGCCGTACTTCTTGCGCTCGATAACACGTGCATCACGTGAAAGGAATCCAGCTTTCTTTAACGCTGGACGGTTTGCTTCTTCATCGATCTGGTTCAGTGAACGTGCAACGCCTAGACGTAGTGCACCAGCTTGACCAGAAACTCCGCCACCATTGATACGGGCGAAGACATCGTATGAATTCTCTGCACCAACTGTGCGGAATGGTTCTGAGACTAGTTGTTGGTGAACCTTATTTGGGAAATAGTTTTCAAGAGTCTTTCCATTAACAACCCACTTGCCGCTTCCTGGAACTAAGCGAACACGTGCAACTGCCTCTTTACGACGGCCTGTTCCGCGACCTGGAGCCTTGATAGCTGGGCGGTTAGTTGCTGGTGCTGGAGTTGAAGAAGAGTATGAAGTAGGAACTTCGGCCTCATCGAGATCAAAAGCTGTTGTGTTCTCTGACATTGTCATCCCTTACTTCACGATTTGTGAAACTTGATCGAATACATATGGTGTTGGTGCTTGTGCTGCATGTGGGTGGTTTGGTCCCGCATAAACCTTAAGCTTTGAAGCGATATCGCGACCAAGACGGTTCTTAGGAATCATTCCCTTGATTGCCTTTTCAACTGCGCGAGTTGGGTGCTTTTCTAGAAGTTCGCCGTACACAGTTGATGTTAAACCGCCTGGGAAACCTGAGTGATGGTGAGCCCACTTCTGCTTTGCCTTATTACCTGACAAGGCAATCTTTTCTGCATTGATAACGATGACGAAGTCACCCATGTCCATGTGTGGTGCAAATGTTGGCTTGTGCTTTCCACGTAGAAGAACGGCAGCATGTGTTGCAAGACGGCCCAAGACCACATCTTGTGCATCGATGATGTGCCAGTTACGGACCGCATCACCAGCTTTTGGACTGTATGTACGCACGCTTTTGCCTACCTTCTTATTAGTGAACTTCTTTGATCTAGTTGATGGACGGTGCTTTCTCAAGCACAGAGGAGAAAGAATACCCGCGTCAGGCTCAGGGGTCAAAATGCCCTTTAAGCTAGGCTCGAATAATCCACCTGGCGAAGGTTAAGGCCACAGGCTGGAAATACCTGACCCTCCGATACCCGAACCTTGTTCTCCAAAGTCTGTGAAATCCACTCGAGCGGAAAGCGCCCATCGGCCACGCAGACAACCGCACCTACCATATGACGAACCATCGAATAGCAAAAGGCATTGGCAACAACATCACCGATTAACAGACCATCAGCGCCCCGGCTCCACTGGAAACGTTGAAGCTCCCGAACCGTTGTTGCTCCCTCACGGAACTTACTGAAAGCTACAAAGTCATGTTCTCCCAAAAGCAATGCACTAGCTTGATTCATGCGATCCAAATCAAGGTGTCGATACCACGGTGCTACATCGAATCGATGAAGCGGCGAGATCGTTTGATTGTTGTCCAGGATCTTGTAGCTGTAGTGACGACGGATAGCTGAGAATCGCGCATGAAATCCTTCAGGGGCAACATCTGCAGCCAGAACTCGCACATCAGTATCGAGTATTTGATTCATTCTGAATTTAAGTTGGTCAAGCTCGGTTGCTGCTGGTACATCGACATGAATTACTTGCCCGGTTGCATGCACCCCAGCATCGGTCCTTCCAGCAACTACAGTCTCGATCTTTGATTGGGTGATTATTGTTAACGCGTTCTCGATCTCACCCTGAATGGTGCGCACGTCGGGCTGAATTGCCCAACCTGAAAAACCTGTTCCATCGTATGCAAGATCAAGGCGCAAACGAAGAAACCCACTCTCAGGGTAGAGAGTGGGTTCCGTCATGAGAATAATTTCTAAGAAATAAAGACTTAGTTAGCTTTCTCTGTTACTAATTCAATTACTGCCATAGGTGCGTTGTCACCCTTGCGAGGACCGACCTTAGTAATACGTGTGTATCCGCCTTCACGTGTTGCAAAGCGTGGACCGATTTCAGTCAAGAGTGTGTGTACTACACCCTTGTTCTGAATCTGTGCCATGACCTGACGACGTGCAGCTAGATCACCCTTCTTAGCGAAAGTAATTAACTTTTCCGCTAATGGACGCAGGCGCTTAGCCTTTGCCTCGGTTGTTGTGATCTTGCCGTGCTCGAACAACTGCTCTGCAAGTGTGCGTAGGAGTAACCGTTCATGTGATGGGCCTGAACCCAGACGAGGACCTTTACTTGGTGTTGGCATTATCGATTCTCCTAAGCCTGCTCTGCATCGACGAAATCATCGTCGACTGATGCGTTGTAGTTCTGATGTTGGGTTGGATCGAAACCAACTGGGCTGTCCTTGAGAGACATTCCCATTGAGACAAGCTTTGCCTTGACCTCATCAATTGATTTTGAACCAAAGTTACGGATATCTAGCAAGTCAGCCTCTGAACGGTTAACTAGCTCTCCAACTGTGTGAATGCCTTCGCGCTTCAAGCAGTTGTATGAACGAACTGTTAGATCTAGATCTTCGATTGGAAGAGCAAGATCTGCAGCGAGCGCAGCATCCATAACAGATGGCCCCATCTCGATACCTTCAGCATCAAGATTTAGTTCGCGTGCAAGTCCGAATAGCTCAACTAATGTGCGACCAGCTGATGCAACTGCATCGCGTGGCTTCATTGATGGCTTTGTTTCTACATCTACAACAAGGCGATCGAAGTCTGTGCGCTGTTCAACGCGAGTTGCTTCTACCTTGTATGTAACCTTCAAAACTGGTGAATAGATTGAGTCAACAGGAATGCGACCGATCTCTGCGCCAGCCTGCTTGTTTTGTACAGCAGTTACGTATCCACGGCCGCGCTCAACTGTAAGTTCAATCTCAAGATTGCCCTTGCCGTTAAGTGTTGCAATGTGAAGCTCAGGGTTGTGAACTTCTACGCCTGCTGGAACTGCAATGTCTGCACCAGTAACAACACCGGCACCTGACTTGCGGATGTAAACAACAGCTGGTTCATCGTTATCTGATGAAAGCACCAAGTTCTTGATGTTCAAAACGATATCGGTGAGATCTTCCTTGACGCCTTCAAGAGTGGTGAACTCGTGAAGTGCACCTGCAACGCGAATGCTTGTAACTGCTGCACCTGGAATAGATGAAAGCAATGTACGACGCATGCTGTTGCCAAGTGTGTAACCAAAGCCTGGTTCTAGCGGCTCAATGATGAACCGTGAACGGTGCTCAGAAACTACTTCTTCGCTGAGAGTTGGACGTTGTGCAATTAGCACTGCTGCTCCTCTTCATTTAAGGGAAATCCACTATTTGATTTCCGCTCTTTCCCCTGATCCTTCAATCAGGGGCCTTACTAAGTACTGCCCGCATGTTGTGTGCTTGCGCACCCAACTTTCAAAAATTACTTGGAATACAGTTCAACGATCAGCTGCTCTTGAACCTGTGTGTCGATGACTGCACGAGCAGGAACTGAGTGAATGATGATGCGCATCTGCGAACCAACAATCTCCATCCATGCTGGTACTGCCTTCTCGCCAAGCTCTGCGCTAGCAACGATGAATGGTGTGAGATCCAATGACTTTGGAAGAACATCAATGATGTCCATCGCAGAGACACGGAATGAAGGAATGTTTACCTTCTTACCATTGACCAAGAAGTGACCGTGACGAACTAGCTGACGTGCCATGTCGCGGCTCTTTGCAAAGCCGGCACGGAACACAACGTTGTCGAGGCGTGTTTCAAGAATGACAAGAAGGTTTTCACCAGTCTTGCCCTGCTTGCGGTTAGCTTCTTCGTAGTAACCACGGAACTGCTTTTCTAGAACACCATAAATACGTGCGCACTTTTGCTTTTCGCGCATCTGCAATAGGTATTCAGATTCCTTTGAACGACCGCGGCCGTGCTGTCCTGGTGGATAAGGACGAGATTCGATCGGACACTTTGGTCCATCGCACTTTGCGCCCTTAAGGAAGAGCTTTACTTTTTCGCGACGGCAACGCTTGCAGTCTGCTCCGGTATAACGAGCCATTTATTCTCTCCCTTCCTTAAACTCGACGTGGTTTCGGTGGGCGGCAGCCATTGTGTGGAGCTGGAGTTACATCAGAGATGGCTCCAACTTCTAGGCCTGCTGCTTGCAATGAACGGATTGCAGTTTCGCGTCCGGAACCAGGTCCCTTAACGAAAACATCTACTTTCTTTAGGCCGTGCTCCTGTGCGCGACGAGCTGCTGCTTCTGCTGCAAGCTGTGCTGCGAATGGAGTTGACTTACGTGAGCCCTTGAAACCAACTTGGCCAGATGATGACCAAGAGATAACAGCGCCCGTTGGGTCAGTGATAGAGATGATTGTGTTGTTGAAGGTCGACTTAATAAAAGCTTTACCAACTGCAACATTCTTCTTTTCTTTCTTACGAATCTTTACCTTGCCCTTACCTGCGGCAGCGGTCTTTGTCTTAGGAGCGGCCATTACTTAGTCACCTTCTTCTTACCTGCAATTGCCTTACGAGGTCCCTTACGTGTACGCGCATTTGTATGTGTGCGCTGACCACGAACAGGTAGTCCCTTGCGGTGACGAATACCTTGGTAGCTCTGGATTTCAACCTTGCGACGAATGTCGCCAGAAATTTCACGACGAAGGTCACCTTCGATTTTGAAGTTTGCTTCGATGTATTCGCGAAGCTTTGCAAGATCTGATTCTTGCAAGTCCTTAACGCGAATATCTGGACTAATGCCAGTTGCTGCTAATGTTTTTTGAGAACGGGTAAGACCCATTCCAAAAATGTAAGTGAGTGCGACTTCCAAACGCTTTTCGCGCGGAAGATCAACACCGACGAGACGTGCCATGTATCTACCTATCTATATCTGGAGGTCCTCCGCAATACTGTTCTCTGGCCTACCAGTCCAGAGGTCTTTTAGTTTCCTAAAAGTCGTATTACGAGTTTGTTAGTGCTTATTTATCCTTGACGTTGCTTGTGACGCAGGTTTTCGCAAATGACCATGACGCGACCCTTGCGGCGAATGACTTTGCACTTATCGCAAATCTTCTTAACGCTTGGATTAACCTTCATGTTTATTGCTCCCCTTGTTACTTATAACGATAAATAATTCGACCCTTTGTTAGGTCGTACGGACTCATTTCCACAATCACACGATCGGCAGGAAGAATACGAATGTAGTTCTTTCGCATCTTGCCGCTTATGTGAGCAAGGACTTTATGTCCATTTGTTAGCTCCACGCGAAACATTGCATTAGGTAAAGCTTCAGCAACAGTGCCTTCCATTTCGATAGCACCATCTTTACTAGCCAAGCTGTAACCACATTTCTGTTCTGAGCGTGAAACAAGCGAAGTCGTAGTTTAGAGGGCGGGCTCAGATAAGGGAAATCGGTCCAAATGAATTACATAGGTGTAACTCAGGCCACATCTACTCTTTTTTCACGCTGAAAAGCGAGCTACCCAAAAGCACTGCAAGGCCAATAAAGACCGCCCCTGCCCCAGAAGCCGCTGCTGCAATACCGGCTGCTGCCGGCACCACAAACTGTCCTAATCGATTTCCCATCAACCTGGCAGAGACGGCTAATGCTCGTTCATTGCTTTGTGTCTTTTGAGAAACTAATGACATCGTTAAAGGTTGTCCGATACCAAGTGAGAAGCCTGCAACAAAGACAATTAAACCAAGTGTTAAAGGTGTGTGTGCAAAAGCCATTGCAGCACATGAAATAACTGAGATCACCGTGCTCCACCAGAGCAGTTGGAATGTAGTAAATCGTTCACTGAGCCTTCCAAGAAAGAGCCTTGAAAGCATTGTCGTACCAGCACGGATAGCCAAAATCGCACCCACTGCATAAGGCGAGAAGTTATTTTCAGTTCCAAAAAGGGGTAAGAAAACTACTAACACATCGGCAGCAGATGAAATCGCTAATGAAATATAGATAGCTGCAAGGATGCCTGGGCGCTTAACAAGGTGAATCGCTGTTTTAAACGTGCCTTCAGAGTTTTCCTGCGCAACAACTGTTGGACGCTCATTTCTCCATCTAATGACAGGAAAGAGGGCAAGAATTGTTAACACAACCCCAAGTAAAAAAGCATTAGAAGTAGATTTGGGAAGATTGCCATTTGATCCAGCAACAACAGCTGCAACTATCGGACCAAGCATGTGCCCCACTGATGCGCTGAATGTGTAGAAGCCAAAGTATTTGTCGTAACTCTCACGCGGTGCGCGAAGTGCCACCATGGACTGCCCACCCACCATGCACGCTAAGTGTGCAGTACCCGCACACGCTGCTGCAATTGAAAGCCAAAGAATTGAATCAGCCACCATGAGTCCTGCAGAGGTTACTAACATCGCTAACGTTCCATAAATAATGAACTTAGCTTCACCCATTCGCCCTACCCACTTGCCAAATTGAAGTGCAAGTAAAACTGGAAAGAGTGCATAAACCGATGCAATCAAACCAATCTGTGCGGCATTAGCATCTAGTTCTAGGGCTCGATAAGTAATCATCGGACGCAAAACATAAATAGTTGCTTGGGTAAGGGTGGATGAAATAAGTAAAGGCTTAGCCCAGGGCAAAAGCTTCTCTGAACTCATTTACTTATTAACTGCGAATTTTTTCTTAAAGTTCCACACTAATGGCCCAATAATGACTAGCAATAAAATGCCATAGATGATCTTCGGGAAGCCACCCGCAACCAAGATATTCCAATCCCCTTGGCTAATCTGCAATGCACGTTTGAATTGTAGTTCTGCTAACGGCCCCAAAATCACACCAATGATAAGTGGAGTAACTGGCACACCAAATCTGCGGAATAAATAGCCGATAAATCCCACAGCCAATGCCACTTGCAGATCAAAAGTGGAGTTATTCAATGCATAGGCACCTAGTAGGGCAAAAGTAGTAATTCCTGCATATAAGTAATGTGTTGGAATCTTCAGCAAAAGCACCCAAAAGCGAATCAAAGGAAGGTTAAGGACTAATAGCAGAGCGTTACCGATAAATAGAGAGGCAATCAACCCCCAAACAATTTCCGGACTAGTCTGGAAAAGCATCGGGCCTGGTTGAATATTAAAAGACTGGAAAGCAACCAAAACAACGGCGGCAGTTGCAGAAGTTGGTAAACCTAGCGCAAGCATTGGAACCAAGACACCCGCAGCATTTGCATTATTTGCTGCCTCTGGACCAGCAACGCCTTCAATTGCCCCTTTACCAAACTCGTCCTTATTTTTAGACAAAGCTTTTTCAACACCGTAACTTAAAAATGTTGGGACTTCAGAACCACCTGCTGGAATAACTCCCAGTGGAAAACCAATTGCAGTTCCACGCAGCCATGGCTTCCATGAGCGACGGAAATCTTCTCGCGTCATCCAGGCTTTGCCTTTCATCTCAAGGACTTCAGTGCGCACCAATGTATGACGGCTTGCAAGATAAAGCGCCTCACCTAATGCAAAAATCGCCACAATCACAGTGACAGTTTCAATTCCATCAATGGCATTCATATTGCCAAAAGTTAATCGCAGCGCACCAGATTGAAGATCTGCGCCAATGAGTCCAATAACTAATCCCACCGAGAGTGCGACTAAGCCACGAATTCTTGATGAACCCAGCAGAGTTCCAACAGTTGCAAAGGCCAAAATAATGAGAGATAAATAACCTGCGGGCTGGATAGTGAGTGCAACATCGGCCATCCATGGGGCGCCAAAAGCCAATAACAATGTGGCAATTGTTCCTGCAACGAATGAACCAATAGCAGCTGTTGCAAGTGCAGCACCTGCTCGGCCAGCTTTAGCCATTTTGTTGCCCTCAAGGGCAGTAATTACCGAGCCACTTTCACCCGGAGTATTGAGCAAAATAGATGTAGTTGATCCACCATACATAGCGCCGTAATAAATAGCAGCAAACATAATTAACGCTGAAGTTGGATTAACGGTTAAACACACTGGAAGCAGTAAACCAATTGCTAGCGCAGGCCCAATTCCTGGCAGCACACCAACAAGGGTTCCAAGGAGCGTTCCAAGGAGACCAAACATCAAATTTGTTGGGGTGAAGGCGGTCTGGAAACCATCCATCAACATTGCAAAACTATTACCCATTTCCAAGCACCCCCTTGAAGAAACCAGAAGGTAAATTGATATTAAGGCCCTTTGTAAATGAGAAATAAACGATTAATGCAAAAGCTAAACTAATTCCTAAATCTTTAAGGTATTTTCTTGAGCCAAATCCATATGCAACTCCAAAGAAACACACTGTTGCTGCAATCACATAACCAGCAATCTCGAGCAAAATCACATGGAGTCCAATAGCAGCGGCAATAATTGCCATCGTCTTAAAATTTGCACCAACAAATGGATCATCTGGTTGATTGCCTTCGGGTGTTCCAGGGCGGCCACGCAAAACTTGCATAATCAATCCAAAGCCGACTAATGATGTGAAAGCGGCAACCATGTATGGAAAAGTTTGAGGGCTAACAATTGAAGAGCCCTGCGGGATATCCATACGAGATGTATCCCAAGCAACAAATATCCCAAGCAGAAAGAGGGAGCTGGCGAATACCAGCTCCCCCTTTGCCTGCTTAGAGATCTTTAGAATCAATTAGATTCCAAGGCCCTTCATGACTGCATTGATTTCTGGGATGTGCTTTTCAAGGAATGACTTGAAAGCAGCTCCTGCTACGAACTCGTTATCCCACTTGTTCTTTGTAAGCTCAGCCTTCCATGCTGGTGAAACATGCATGATGTCAATTACCTTAATGAAGTTGAGGTAATCAGCCTTTGAAAGATCAGCTGGAGCCATGATTCCACGCCAGTTTCCGTATACAAGGTCGTAACCCTGTGAAACGAATGTCTTGGCTTTGATACCAGAGATTGTCTTGGCTGATGAAACTCCAAGATAACGCATCTTTCCTGATGTTACGTACGGTGCGAAATCAAGTGCACCAGAGATACCAACCTGAGTTGCGTTGCTAAGAAGAGAAGTAATGACTTCTGGTCCACCTGAGTAAACAACGTAGTTCAACTTAGTTGGATCTACGCCAGCCTTTTGTGCAAGTAGGCCAATAGTTTGGTGATCTACTCCACCCTTGTTACCACCTGCGATAGCAACCGCATTTGGCTTTGCAACAAGGTCATCCATCAATTGCTTCAATGTGCGGTACTTAGAGGAAGCTGGAACAACGATTCCTTCATACTCGCGCAAGATCTTTGCAATTGGTGTTGAAGCTAGAAGATTAAGTGTTGACTTATTTGAATAAAGTCCACCAGTCATCGCAATACCAGTAACCATTCCAGCTTCTGGCTTACCCTTGATTTCTTGGAATGCAGCAAGACCAACAGCACCACCAGCACCTGGCTTATAAACAGATGTAGTAGCTGTTAATAGACCTTCTGCTTTAAGAGAGTTTGTAATTGCATCAGCTGTAAGTGAATATCCACCTGGGTTAGCAGGGATTGTCCAGTCAATAGCCTTAAGTGGCTTCACATCTGCGTACCACCACTTGTTTTCACCTTTGTATGAACCAGTTGTAACAACCATACAAGTTAGATCTGATCCATCCACTCCACGACCTGGAGCTTTTTTGCCTGTAGATGCTTTAGTGCAGTCATCACCGATTGATGCTTTATTAGCCGGTTTAACTGCAGCATTTGCTGGAAACGCTGTTCCTGCTAGAACAGCAACTGCAGTTGCTGCAATAACGAAACGAATTAAAGAATTCTTTCTCATCGATGAGATCTCCATAATTTCTACCTTCGAGGGTGAAGGTTGAGTAGAAAGTAGTATGAATCCGCACCATTGTTAAGCGTTTGCATGTAACAAAATGATTAAATTATTTACGACAGCAGGCTTGATATCTCAATTCCTAGGTGTCCTAGGTCACTCTTGCCACCATCAAGGGCCGTGAGCACAAATGGCTTGCCATCAGGGCAGATCACATAGCTATGTTCGAAATGAGCGCCTCTAGATGAATCAGTAGAAACAACTGTCCAATCATCTTCTAAAACCTTAGTGCGAGCTGATCCACGAGTAATCATTGGTTCGATTGCAAGAGCTAAACCAGCAACAATCTCTGGGCCTTGTCCACCTTGGCCAAAATTTAATACATGTGGTTCCTGGTGCATTTCAGTACCAATTCCATGACCGCCATATTCTTGCAAGATTCCATATGTGCCTTGTGAGTTAATGTATTGCTCAATGGCATAGCCAATGTCTGAAAGTTTAGCTCCGTTTTTTCCGGCAGCAATCCCCCGCCACATTGATGCTTCACACACATCCATAAGTCTTTGATCTTCAGGATTAACTAATCCAACACCAATTGTAAAAGCTGCATCACCATGCCAGCCTTCAATAATCGCACCGCAGTCAATTGAAACTATGTCACCATCATTAATAATTCTTGATCCAGGGATTCCATGCACAATCTCTTCATTAACTGAAACACAGATTGTGGCTGGAAAACCGTGATAGCCCTTAAAGTTTGAAGTTGCGCCACCGCGTTTAATGTTTGCTGCAGCGATTACATCTAGCGCATCAGTTGTCATGCCTGGCTTTATAGATTCGCGCAGAAGCTCCAGAGTTTGTCCCACCAGTAAACCAGCACGGCGCATCAGCTTTAATTGTTCAATATTTTTAATCTGAATTGCCATGGTTACTAGTTTATTCTGAAACGCGGCTTAAGGCCAAAATTGCATGCGCAGTAATATCTTCAACGCTACCGAGCGCCCCCACACTGATAAGCAAGCCCTCATTGCGATAAAAAGAGATGATGGGTGATGTTTGTTCTTGATAAACCTCAAGGCGACGGGCAATAACCTCTGCCTTATCGTCCTCGCGCTGGTAAACATCTCCACCGCATGATGGACACTTATCAACCCCTACTGATGGCTGGAAACAATCCTTGCAGGTACGACGTGCTGAAAGACGAGAAACGATTTCTTCGTTGGCTAATGAAAACTCTAGGACGGCGTGCAGGGGTGTCTTCTTCTCGGCCAAGATTGCCCGCAAGACTTCAGCTTGTGCAACGTTGCGTGGAAAACCATCTAGGAGAAACCCATTAGCAACATCATCATGAGTTAAACGATCTTTAACCATTTCATTAGTCACAGAGTCTGCAACTAACTCACCACGATCCATGAAGCTTTGAGCTTGAACACCAAGAGGAGTTCCTGCCCTTAAATTGGCGCGGAAAATATCACCAGTAGAAATATGTGGAATTGAATAATGCGCTGCAAGGAAATGTGCTTGTGTTCCTTTTCCAGCACCTGGTGGACCTACCAGGACAAGACGCATTACTTAAGGAATCCCTCATATGAACGCTGCTGCAACTGTGACTCGATCTGCTTTGCAGTATCAAGACCAACACCCACAACGATCAAGATCGCAGTTCCACCGAATGGGAAGTTCTGTGTTGCACCAAAGAGAATCAAGGCACCGATTGGAATAATGGCAACGAGAGCTAGATACAAAGAACCTGGGGCTGTAATGCGTGAGAGAACATACTGTAGATATTCAGAAGTTGGGCGACCTGCACGAATACCAGGGATAAATCCGCCGTACTTCTTCATATTCTCTGCAACCTCATCTGGGTTAAATGTGATTGCAACGTAGAAATAAGTAAAGAAAATAATGAGTGCTGCATATGTTGCAATATAAATTGGGTGATCGCCTGTAACAAAGTTACGGCTTACCCATACTGCCCATGCTGCCTGGCTATTTGTAAAGTTCACAATCAGCGAGGGAATATAGAGAAGTGATGAAGCGAAAATTACTGGGATAACACCAGCCTGGTTGACCTTAATTGGGATGTATGTGCTTGTTCCACCGTATGCCTGACGTCCAACCATGCGCTTGGCATATTGGACTGGGATACGACGCTGAGCTTGCTCAACGAAGACAACGGCTGCAACAACCAAGATTCCAACAAACATCACGAAGATGAATGCAAACAAGCCCTTTTGTAATCTAATTGACCAGAGCTGGCTTGGGAATCCTGCTGCGATTGAAGTGAAGATCAAGATAGACATACCGTTACCAACACCGCGGTCAGTGATTAATTCACCCAACCACATGATTACAGATGTTCCTGCAGTCATTACGAAGATCATGGTGACGATACGTTGCCATGAAGTATCAGGAATGATTGCTAGATCGCAACCTGCAAGTAAGCGTCCTGGTGTACGAGCAACTGCGATCAAACCTGTTGACTGCAAGATTGCAAGACCGATTGTTAAATAACGTGTGTACTGAGTCAGCTTTGCAGTTCCTGACTGTCCTTCTTGCTTGAGTGCTTCAAAGCGAGGAATAACAACAGTTAAAAGCTGAACAATAATTGAGCTGGTGATGTAAGGCATGATGCCAAGTGCGAATACAGAGAGCTGAATAAGCGCACCACCGCTAAATAGGTTAATAAGACCAAAGAGTCCACCAGTTTCAACAGTCTTCAAACATTCTTGAACGTTTGTATATGAAACACCTGGTGTTGGAACTACTGAACCAAAACGGAACAGCGCCATGATAGAAAGAGTGAAGAAGATCTTCTTACGTAGATCTGGTGTCCTAAAGGCCATACCAAATGCTGAAAGCATTGATTTTCTCCTCTTCCCTTATAAATCTTTAGTCGAACTAATTAATTAAAGAACGTTTGTCTTTCCGCCAGCAGCAGTGATCTTGTCGACTGCTGATGATGAGAATGCATGTGCGGTTACTGTCACCTTGACATCGATTTCGCCATTGCCGAGAACCTTAACTGGAAGGCTGTCGCGAACTGCGCCTTTGGCGATCAAGTCTGCAACTGTTACGTCTCCACCTTTAGGGAAAAGTGCGTTAATAGTTGAAACATTGACTGCTTGATATTCAATGCGAGCTGGGTTTTTGAAACCACGTAGCTTAGGCAAACGCATTACGAGAGGTAGCTGACCACCTTCGAAACCTGCGCGAACTGTGTTACGAGCACGAGTTCCCTTGCCACCACGACCGGCTGTCTTACCCTTTGATGCTTCACCGCGACCCTTACGAGTCTTAGCTTTCTTAGCACCAGGAGCTGGACGTAGATGATGAAGTTTTAGCGTCATCTTTATTCAACCTCCTCAACTGTGATCATGTGACGAACGGCGTGAACCATTCCTCGAATTTCTGGACGATCTTCTTTAACAACAACATCGTTGATGCGCTTTAAGCCCAATGAACGAAGTGTGTCGCGAAGCTCTGGCTTGTTGCCGACCTTCGAACGAATCTGAGTTACTTTTAAGCGAGGCATTATGCACCTACCGTTGTCTGTAATGCGCGGATAATTGCTGCAGGTGCAACATCTTCTAGTGGACGACCACGACGCGCAGCAATTTGTGCTGGGCTTTCAAGCATCTTCAATGCAGCAACGGTTGCGTGAACCATGTTGATTGCATTGTTAGATCCAAGTGACTTAGTCAAAACATCTGTGATGCCTGCACACTCGAGTACTGCACGCACTGGACCACCGGCAATAACTCCGGTACCTGGGCTTGCTGGACGTAGTAGAACTACGCCTGCTGCAGTTTCACCTTGTACTGGGTGAGGAACTGTTCCTTGAACACGTGGAACTGTGAAGAATGACTTCTTCGCTTCTTCCACTGCCTTAGCAATCGCTGCTGGAACTTCCTTAGACTTTCCGTAACCAATACCGACCTGACCATTGCCGTCTCCGACAACAACGAGAGCAGTGAATGAGAAACGACGTCCACCCTTTACAACTTTAGATACGCGGTTGATAAACACAACGCGCTCCATGAATGGGTTCTTTTCTTTTTCGCGATCATCACGACGTTCGC
>JBBAMY010000004.1:0-79023 GCA_040402235.1 Candidatus Planktophila sp.
GCAGCTTTTTGTGCAACTAGTGATGCTGCATAGTTTCCGCCGCACTTTGCTTCACCTGTTCCACCTTGTACCGCACGGACATATTCAGTTGAAATCCACACAGAAACAGCCTTTGATGGATCAAAGTAAGCACCTGCTGGTGTTGCAATAAGAATGTATGTGGCTTTATTAGTTGGGCGAACACCTAGGCCAACTTCAGTGGCAATCATGAATGGACGGATATATAAAGATTCACCCACTTTATTTGGAACCCAACCCGCATCTTGTTTAACTAAAGCTTCAACTGTTTCTAGAAAAAGCGCTTCTGGCATTTCAGGTAGCGCTAAACGCTTAGCAGAGTTAGCAAAGCGCTTTGAGTTTGCATCAGGGCGAAAAAGTGAAATTGAACCATCAGGTTGGCGATATGCCTTCATACCTTCAAAGATCTCTTGGCCGTAGTGAAAAACCGCAGTCGCAGGATCTAATGAGAGTGGGCCATAAGGTTGTAACTCTGGTTCTCCCCAACCATCTTTTTCAGTCCACTCACAGACAACCATGTGGTCGGTGTAGTACTTACCGAATCCGCCTTCAGCAACAAGTACATCACGTGTAGCAGCATCTTTGGCATGGGGGTTGAGTGTAATTTTCATGGTCTATAGCGCTGCGACTAGCGCATCTCCCACTTCACTAGTGCTTCGCTTTTTATCTCCACGAGTGAGTAGATCGGCAGCAACTGCGCGCTCAACATCACGTGCAGCATCGGCAAAACCTAGGTGGTCAAGCATCATCGCCACCGACATAACGGTTGCGGTGGGATCTGCAATGTTTTTGCCTGCAATATCTGGAGCTGAACCATGTACTGGTTCAAACATTGAAGGGAACTTTCCAGTTGGGTTGATGTTGCCTGAAGCAGCTAAACCAATTCCGCCACAGATTGCAGCTGCAATATCGGTCAAGATATCGCCAAAAAGATTATCTGTTACAACAACATCAAAGCGCTCTGGGTTAGTTACAAAGAACATAGATGCTGCATCAACATGTAAATAGTCAGTGGTAACAGCTGGGTATTCCTTAGCAACTTCATTGAAGGTACGAGTCCATAGACCACCGGCACGAGTTAATACGTTATTTTTGTGCACCAAAGTCAGCTTCTTGCGATCACGTTTGGACGCGCGCTCGAATGCATCACGGATGACTCGCTCTGCACCGCGGCGAGTATTCAAACTTTCTTCAGTGGCAATCTCTGCATCAGTTCCTTCTGCAAGGACTCCTCCGGCACCAACATATGGACCTTCAGTACCCTCGCGCACAACAACAAAATCAATCGGTGCCTTTGTTGCTAATGGTCCAGTCACACCAGGCATTAATCGCGCAGGGCGCAGATTAATGTAGTGATCAAAAGCAAAACGAAGCTTAAGTAACAGTCCGCGCTCAAGTACTCCACTTGGAACGCTTGGATCTCCAACTGCGCCTAGCAAAATAACATCCTTGGTTGCAATCTCATCTAAAATAGCTTGTGGCAGAACTTCACCGGTACGGTGCCAATAGCCTGCACCTAAGTCATATGAGGTGCGCTTAAAACTCACGTCATACTTCTTTGCAACGACATCAAGAACTTTTAAACCTTCCTTTACTACCTCAGGTCCAATGCCATCACCGGCAATTACAGCCAAGTTAATAGTTTTCATCTGTCCTCCAAAAATACTGAGTGAACGTAGTCTGCTTCAGTATCCTTCTTAACTTTTGCAACGATATCTTCGCTTACATGTGAATCAACAGTAAGTACCATTAACGCTGTGCCGCCTGCCTTACTTCGAGCAACCTGCATAGCTGCGATATTGACTTTAGCTTCACCCAAAGTCTGTCCAACGATGCCGACAATGCCCGGACGATCGATATAGCGAATGAAAAGAATATTATCCGTTGGGGGCAGATCAAGGTGGAATGAATCAATTCCAACAATCTTTTGGGTTTGCTTGATACCCATAAGTGTTCCATCGATAGACATCGCCTTGCCTGTGCCAGTAGTTGCGCGCAAAGTAATCATCGAGCGGTATTCATGACATTCAGCGGTGTTTGTCACTGCTGAAACCATTCCACGTTCTGCCGCAAGACCAGGAGCGTTGACGTAGGTGACTTCCTCTGCACCCACTGCCAACAAGGCACCTTTAAGGGCTGAAATTCCAAGAATTGAAGCATCATGAACTGAGATTTCACCTTTAACGCTGACATCTATATTTACAGGTAGTTCACCCAGTAATTCAGTTGCAATCCCTGACATCTTTTCAACAAGTGGCAATGAAGGACGTATGTCTTCGTGGATTACGCCGCCCTTAACATTTACCGCGTCAGGAACAAGTTCACCCGCTAGAGCTTTACGAACTGAAACAGCGACTGCGATACCAGCACGTTCTTGTGCCTCATCAGTTGATGCACCTAAGTGAGGTGTGGCAACAACTTGATCGAGTGCAAATAATGGTGAATCAGTACATGGTTCTGTTAAATAAACATCAAGGCCAGCCCCTGCAACACGACTTTCTTTAATTGCATCATATAAAGCAACTTCATCTAGGACGCCACCGCGCGCAGCGTTAACGATCCGAACAGCAGGCTTCACCTTCTTTAATGCTTCAACGCCTATTAAGTTTGCAGTCTCTTTGGTCTTAGGTAAGTGAATAGTGATAAAATCAGATGTTTTCAAAAGCTCATCAAGATCTACCAACTTAACTCCCAGTTGTGCTGCGCGTGCTGGCTGTAGATATGGGTCATATGCAACAACATTCATTCCAAAAGCCTGCATACGAGATGCCACTAATTGACCAATACGTCCAAAGCCAACAATGCCCAAAGTCTTTTCAAATAACTCTGTGCCAGTGAACTTAGAACGTGCCCACTTTCCATTTCGAAGTGCAGCGTTAGCAGGTGAGATAAAGCGAGCAGATGCAAGCAATAAAGAAATTGCCAACTCTGCAGCACTAACAATGTTCGAAGTTGGTGCGTTGACAACCATTATTCCCGCAGCAGTTGCTGCAGGAATATCTACGTTATCTAAACCAACACCGGCACGTGCTATTACCTTTAAACCTTTTGCCGCACTAACAGCTTCTGAATCCATCTTTGTCGCAGAGCGAATCAAGACAGCATCTACTCCCTTAGCTAACGCTGTTAGAAGCTGGCCACGATCTGCGCCGTCACAGTTAACGACATCAAAATCAGGACCAAGTGCTTCAAGCGTTGCTGGGCTTAGCTCTTCAGCGATTAGAACGACAGGTTTAGCCACGCGCCGCGCTTCCCTCTTTATAGTCATCGCCCTTTGACTGCTTCATCCATGAAAACATCTTGCGAAGTTCGCGGCCAACAGCTTCGATTGGGTGAGTTTCACCCTTTGTACGAAGTGACTTAAATTCAGGAGCTCCTGCTTCTTGGTCATCAATGAAGCGCTTTGCGAATGCACCACTTTGGATATCTGCAAGTACTGCCTTCATGTTTTCCTTAACGTGTGGATCAATAACACGTGGACCAGAAACATAATCACCAAACTCTGCAGTGTCAGAAACTGACCAGCGCTGCTTTGCAATTCCACCTTCATACATCAAATCCACGATGAGCTTAAGTTCGTGCAAGCACTCAAAGTAAGCAACCTCTGGCTGATATCCAGCTTCAGTTAAAACCTCAAAGCCATACATAACAAGTTGTGAAGCACCACCGCAAAGAACTGACTGCTCACCGAAGAGATCTGTTTCAGTCTCTTCTGTAAATGTAGTCAAGATTCCACCAGCGCGAAGTCCACCGATTGCCTTTGCATATGAAAGTGTTAGTGGCCATGCACTTCCAGTTGAATCTTGTTCAACTGCAACTATCACAGGAACTCCGCGGCCTGCTGCGTACTCACGACGTACTAAGTGGCCTGGACCCTTTGGTGCAACCATACAAACATCAACTGATGTAGTTGGCTTGATGTAACCAAAGCGAATGTTGAAACCATGTCCGAAGAACAAAGCATCACCATCTTTTAGGTTAGGCAAAATTGAATCAGTGTAGATATGGCGCTGAACATGGTCAGGTGCCAAGATCATGATGACAGTTGCTTCTTTAACGGCATCTGCTACAGAAACAACACGCAAACCTTCAGCTTCTGCCTTTGCACGTGATGCTGAACCTTCTTTTAATCCGACGCGGACATCAACACCGCTATCACGCAAGTTAAGTGCGTGTGCGTGTCCCTGTGAGCCGTAACCGATGATCGCGACTTTGCGACCCTGAATGATGGATAGATCGGCATCCTCTTCGTGATACATCGTTGCTGCCACGGTATTTCTCCTTTAGTTCTGGTAATCGGGTTGAGTGTCGTGTACTGCTGGTGCTGTCTTATTTGGAAGTATTTCTCTTATAGAAATAACATTGATCAACTTATCGAGCTGAGCAATTACTTGTTCGAGCGCATGGCCTTCTAAATTAACCACAATGTCCATCTGTGAGATGGATGGGTCAACTGTTGGTCCAACAGATAAGCGTTCAATGTTGTATGCACGGCGAGAAAAGAGGCCAGCAACGCGGGCCAATACGCCAGGTGAGTTCTCTACTAAAACTTCGAGTGTGTGTTGGGCCATTTTTATAGCTCCTGTGAATCCCAGTCAGGCGCAGTTTCGCGCGCGACCATAATGTCATCATTTGATGTTCCGGCAGCAACCATTGGCCACACCATTGCATCGCGATAAACACGAAAATCAATAACAACGGGTTGATCATTAATTCCCATTGCTTTTTCAATAGTTGCGTCAACATCTTCTTCACGCTCGCAACTCAAACCTACGCAGCCCATAGCTTCTGCGAGCATGGGGAAGTTTGGAACACGTTTAGATTCAAGGTTTGTATTTGAATATCGACCTTCGTAAAACAGAGTCTGCCACTGGCGAACCATGCCAAGAGATTCATTATTAATGATTGCGACCTTGATTGGAATGTTATTGAGTGCACATGTCACTAGCTCTTGATTAGTCATCTGGAAACAACCATCACCATCGATTGCCCACACAGTTGTATCTGGTGCTCCAACCTTTGCTCCCATTGCAGCAGGAACGGCGTAACCCATAGTTCCAAGGCCACCTGAGTTAAGCCATGTGCGTGGGTTTTCATAAGAAACAAATTGGGAAGCCCACATCTGATGTTGTCCAACACCTGCAGCAAAAATTGCTTCTGGACCTGAGATTTTTCCAAGTCTTTCAATTACATACTGTGGAGATAATGTCCCATCATTTGGTTTGTCATAACCGAGTGGATAAGCAGCTTGAAGTGAATTCATCTGGTTCAACCATGGGGTCAAATCTGGTTGATTCTTTGCAAGAGCGCTTTTAAGGGCTGGAATCAGCGCAGAGATAGTGTTTTTGAGATCACCCAACACAGCAACATCAGCAAAGCGGTTCTTACCAATTTCAGCAGGATCAATATCTGCGTGAATAACTTTGGCATTAACTGCAAAAGTTGAAAGTTTGCCTGTAACACGATCATCAAAGCGGGCACCTAAAGTAATGAGAAGATCTGCTTTTTGTAGCGCTGTAACTGCAGCAACTGTTCCATGCATACCAGGCATTCCAAGATGCAATGGATGGCTATCGGGGAATGCACCACGGGCCATAAGAGTTGTTACAACCGGTGCTCCGAGTAGCTGTGCGAGTTCTAATAGTTCGCGTGATGCATTTGCTTTAATTACCCCGCCACCCACATAAAAGACTGGCTTACTAGATTGCGTAATTAATGCAGCTGCATCCAGGATGGACTGGTTATTCGGAATCGACTTTGGTTTATATCCAGCCAAGTTAACAGAAGTTGGATACTTAAAATCTGTCATGGCTTGTAGTGCGTCTTTCGCGATATCAACAAGTACTGGGCCAGGACGGCCTGTGCTGGCGATGTGGAATGCTTCAGCAATCGCACGCGGAATATCGGCAGGGTTGGTTATTAAATAATTATGCTTTGCAAATGGCATCGTAATGCCACGAATGTCTGCTTCTTGAAAAGCATCGGTTCCAATTGCGACTGAAGGAACCTGGCCAGTAATTGCTACAACTGGCACTGAATCCATTGCAGCATCTGCTAAAGGTGTCACAAGATTTGTTGCACCTGGACCTGATGTAGCAATACACACACCAACGCGACCAGTTACTTGGGCATAACCTGTTGCAGCATGTCCTGCACCTTGCTCATGGCGAACAAGAATGTGGCGGATAGAGCTAGAGAAAATTGGATCATAGGCTGGAAGAATTGCGCCGCCCGGTATTCCAAACATGACATCAACGCCAGCAGCTTCTAGGGATGCCACAAGTGCACTCGCCCCATTCATCTGACTCATTGCTCTTCTCCCTTCTTACTCTTTCAATTTGGTGATTAAACGAAAAAACCCTCAGATAACTGAGGGCGGCGCATGATCATTGTTCGATCACGCGCTGCTAAATCACCACCACAAATGTTGTGCTCATAGGTATATTCTCCAATGAATTACGCATAAGAGTCAAGGCATGAGATGCACATCTCACAATTTGAGCCAGCACTACTCGCAGACCGCTCCTTTGGATGCAGATCCCACCAGTTTCGAATACTTAGCCAATACCCCGCGGGAGTATTTGTGACCCAATGGCTTCCAGCCAACTTTTCTGGCCTCAAGCTCTTTGGGGTCCACAAGTAAATCCAATGTGCGATGAGTGATGTCGATTCGCACTAGGTCTCCGTCTTTAATAAATGCAATCGGTCCTCCGTCAACGGCTTCTGGTGCAACGTGTCCAACGCACAATCCAGTTGATCCACCAGAGAAACGTCCATCAGTTAGAAGCAGAGTTGATTTACCAAGACCTGCACCTTTAATTGCACCAGTAATCATTAACATCTCACGCATACCAGGACCACCCTTAGGACCTTCATAGCGAATTACAACTACATCACCGGCTTGAATTGTTCCGTTTTCAAGTGCATCCATTGCAGCTTGTTCGCGTTCAAACACTCGAGCTGGTCCTTCAAATGATTCAATTCCAATACCTGCTGTTTTACAAACAGCACCATCGGTGGCAAGTGAGCCACCCAAAATAGTAATTCCAATATCTGTTGAGATTGGTGAAGAAACTGCGCGCAAGATCTGTCCATCTGGATCTGGTGGCGCAATATCTTTCAAATTCTCTGCCATTGTTTTGCCAGTAACAGTTAAAACATCTCCATGAAGAAGGCCAGCATCAAGTAATCCCTTTAATACAACTGGAATTCCACCTACTTTATCCACATCACTCATGACAAAGCGACCAAATGGCTTGAGATCTCCCAGTAGTGGAACCTTTGAGCCAATGCGATGGAAATCATTAAGTTCAAGATCTACTTCGGCTTCATAAGCAATAGCTAGCAGGTGCAGAACAGCGTTAGTAGAACCACCCAATGCCATCAAAATTGTGATCGCATTTTCAAATGCCTGTTTCGTCAAAATATCACGGGTAGTAATTCCTTGGCGGATAAGTTCAACCACGGCAGCACCTGATGCAATTGCATAAGTATCGCGGCGGCGATCAACGGCAGGAGGTGCTGCTGAGCCAGGAAGTGAAAGCCCAATAGCTTCACCAATACTTGCCATGGTGTTTGCTGTGTACATACCGCCACAGGCACCTTCGCCAGGACAGATTGCACGTTCAATTTGATCCACCCGCTCTTGGGTAATTAATCCACGAGCACAAGCTCCAACGGCCTCAAAGGCATCGATGATTGTTACATCTTTTCCATCAACTTGGCCTGGCAATGTAGAGCCTGCATAAACAAAAACGCTTGCAACATCGATGCGAGCTGCTGCCATCATCATTCCTGGAAGAGATTTATCGCAACCAGCAAAAGTAACCATGCCATCTAAACGTTCTGCCTGCATAACTGCTTCAACTGAGTCTGCAATTACTTCACGTGAAACTAATGAAAAGTGCATTCCTTCATGGCCCATTGAAATTCCATCAGAGACAGAGATAGTTCCAAACTGCATGGGGAATCCGCCTGCATCAATGACACCTTGCTTTGATGCCTTAGCTAAACGATCTAAAGATAAATTACATGGAGTAATTTCATTCCAAGAAGATGCAATACCAATTTGTGGTTTAACCCAATCATCATCACCCATTCCAACTGCACGTAACATTCCTCGTGCAGGGGCGCGCTCTAATCCATCAGTTACAACTCCCGAGCGCGGCTTCATGTTTGGCATGTGCTCAGTCTAGCCCTCTGATTGTCCAAGATGAGCTAATAAAAGCGCACGAACTTTAGCTGCATCGGCTTGGCCCTTTGTATCTTTCATAACCATTCCGATCAAAGCACCAGCTGCTGGCAAGTGACCATCTCGAACCTTTTGTGCAGTCTCTGGTTGTCCAGCACATGCGCGCTCGATAGCAGCCATTAAAGCTGAATCATCATTAACGACCTTAATTCCGCGTGCAGCAATAACTGCCGCAGGCTTTCCTTCTCCAGCAATTACGCCCTCAACAACTTGGCGCGCTAACTTATCCGTTAAGTCTCCAGCATTGACAAGGGCCACAATCTCGGCCACATCTGTTGCTGCGATAGGTAGATCTTTGACTGCCACATCTTTTTCATTAGCAATTCGAGAAATCTCACCTAACCACCAACTACGTGCTTTAGCAGGATCAGCACCTAATGCCACAGTTGCTTCAACAACATCGAGCACGTCAGCATTAATCATTGCTGACATTTCCTTATCTGGAACTGCCCACTGTTCTTGCAAACGCTTGCGGTGGATTGATGGTCGCTCTGGCAAAGTTGCGCGCAGTTGCTCAATCCAAGCTGCATCTGGTGCTACTGGAACTAAATCTGGTTCCGGGAAATAACGGTAATCCTCTGCCTGCTCCTTTGAACGGCCAGAGCGAGTTAATCCTGTGTCTTCTTGGAAGTGACGAGTTTCTTGTACAACTCGCTCGCCATTATTTAAACGCTGCGCATGGCGAATCATTTCACCGCGAATTGCCCGCTCAACAGAGCGAAGAGAGTTAACGTTCTTAGTCTCTGAGCGAGTTCCAAGAACATCAGAACCAATGAGGCGCAATGAAACGTTGGCATCACAGCGAAGAGATCCCTGCTCCATCTTCACATCACTGACACCAAGTGAACGTAAGATGTCGCGCAGTTCTGCGACGTAAGCCTTTGCGACCTCTGGGGCATATTTGCCTGTGCCAGGAACAATCTTGGTAACAATTTCAACTAATGGGATTCCTGCACGGTTGTAATCAAGAAGTGAATACTCCGCGCCATGAATACGACCAGTTGCACCACCCACGTGCAAAGACTTTCCAGTGTCTTCTTCCATGTGAACGCGCTCTACTTCAATACGGAAAACCTTTGGACCCTCATCTGTTTCAATCTCAACATCAACATAGCCATTCACGCAGATTGGCTCGTCATACTGTGAAATCTGAAAGTTCTTTGGCATATCTGGATAGAAATAGTTTTTACGTGCAAATCGGCTAAAAGGTGCGATAGAGCAATTCAGGGCAAGCCCTATTTTGATTGTTGACTCAATCGCCTTCTCATTGACCGTTGGTAGCGCACCTGGCAGAGCTAAACAAACTGGGCAGGTTTGTGTATTTGGTTCTGCGCCGAAAATAGTAGAACAGCCACAAAACATCTTTGATTTTGTATTGAGTTCAACGTGAACTTCGAGGCCCAGAACTGGCTCGTACTTTGCTACAACGTCATCGTATGTCAGGCTCATTTGCTACCTGCTAGCGCTGGAATTGTTGAAAGCAATGGTGCGCCCCACTTTGAAAGTAGAGCTGCTTCAAGGGCTGCGCCTACTGAATACATTCGATCATCTTTCATAACCGGTGACATGATTTGGAAACCAACTGGTAAACCATCTTCTTCTGCAACACCTGAAGGCAATGACATTCCGCCAATACCAGCCATGTTCACAGGAATAGTTGCAATGTCATTGAGATACATGGCTAGAGGATCATTAGCCTTTTCACCGATTTTAAAAGCTGTGGTGGGACATGTTGGTGAAACTAGAACATCGGCCTTCTCAAAAGCTTTATTGAAATCCTGAGTGATAAGTGTGCGAACTTTTTGCGCACTGCCGTAATAGGCGTCGTAGTAGCCAGATGAAAGAGCATACGTTCCAAGGATGATGCGGCGCTTTACTTCACGACCAAAGCCAACTTCACGGGTTAAATTCATAACTGATTCGGCGGATGCTCCATCGTTATCTCCCACGCGAAGGCCATAACGCATGGCATCAAAGCGAGCTAAGTTCGAAGAACACTCAGATGGTGCAATTAAATAGTAGGCAGCAAGAGCATATTCAAAGTTTGGCGCAGATACTTCAACGATTTCAGCCCCTGCAGCTGCAAGAAGTTCAAGTGATTCTTCGAAACGAGTGCGCACACCCTTTTGGTAGCCATCACCGTTAAGTTCTTTCACAACACCAATCTTCATTCCCTTAACGTTGCCTGACTTTGCAGCAGCAACAACTGCTGGAACTGGAGCGTTAATAGAAGTTGAATCTTTTGGATCATGACCAGCGATTGCTTCATGCAATAGCGCAGCATCTAAAACATTTCGTGCGCACGGACCTGCTTGATCAAGGGATGAAGAGAAAGCAACAAGGCCATATCTAGATACGCCGCCATACGTTGGCTTCACTCCCACGGTTCCAGTAACGGCAGCGGGTTGGCGAATAGATCCACCAGTATCAGTTCCAATAGCAAGGGGTGCTTCAAAGGCTGCAAGTGATGCCGCTGATCCGCCACCAGAACCGCCAGGAATGCGAGTTAAATCCCATGGATTATGTGTTGGACCGTATGCAGAGTTTTCAGTGGATGAACCCATTGCAAATTCATCCATATTTGTCTTACCTAAAATAATAATGTCATTCTTCTTTAGATTTGTAACAACAGTTGAGTCATACGGTGGACGCCAGCCTTCAAGAATCTTGGAGCCACACGTTGTTGGAATACCCTTTTGTGTCATAACATCTTTGAGAGCAAGCGGGACCCCAGCTAATGGAGAGAGCTTCTCTCCACTTTTGCGCTTTGCATCAACTGCTGCCGCCAGAGCAAGTGCGCCTTCTGTATCGACGTATAAAAAGGCATGAACATCTTTATCTACGGCAGAAATCTGATCTAGGTGTGCTTGTGTCAGCGCAACCGAAGTAATCTCACCACTAGCTAATTTGCTAGCCATCTCTGATGCAGAGTTGCGAATCATTCTTCACCCAAAATCTGAGGGACCCGGAACCGTTGTTCTTCTTGAGCAGGTGCACCAGAAAGAGCATCAGCTGGTGAGAGCGATGGAATAACTACATCGGGGCGAAAAACATTACGAAGTGGCAAAGGATGAGAAGTCGCCGCCACATCAGCGCCAGCAACTTCTTGCACGCGAGCCACTGCATCCAAGATGACTGTGAACTCATTAGAGAGTGCGACTAACTCTTCATCGCTCATTTCAATACGAGCAAGGCCAGCTAGCTTTGCTACATCATCGCGGGAAAGGCTGGTCATGGGTGTGAGTCTAATTAACTTCGCGCTTAACTGCGAATTTGCCCGTCTCCAGTTACGATCCAGGTAGTCGTTGTCATAGCTTCTAGCCCCATAGGGCCACGGGCATGGAGTTTTTGATTTGATATTCCAATTTCTGCACCAAATCCCATTTGCTCACCATCGGTGAATCGCGTTGAAGTATTGACCATCACTGCCGCGCAATCACTCAGTGCAATAAATCGAGTGGCGTTGGCCTTATTTTCAGTAATGATGGCTTCAGTGTGTTTGGTGCCATACTTAGCAATGTGCTCACTAGCGGCATCAACTGAGTCAACAATCGCAACATTCATCTCAAGAGTTCCGTATTCAGTGCACCAATTCTCCTCTGTTGCCACACTCATTGGAATTGACCCTGCTAATGATAAAACTTGTGCATCCCCATGCAGAATAACTCCTGCATCATGTAAAGCCTTCAATACAACAGGAACAAAATCCTTTGCAATTGTTGTGTGAATCAAAACAGTTTCAGCAGCATTACACACACTCGGACGCTGGACTTTGGAGTTAATAATAATTGGTAGTGCTTTAGCCAAGTCTGCAAACTCATCGATGTAGACATGGCACACACCTGCGCCAGTTTCAATAGTTGGAACAGTGGACTCATCCACGACCATTCGAATGAGAGATGCACTCCCCCGTGGAATTACTAGATCCACTTTGCCACGAGCATTTAAAAGAGCCTTAACTGTGTCACGATCATCTGATGGCACAAGTTGAATTACATCTGGAGAAATCTTTGTAGTCTTGAGTGCATCCCGCATGACCGTGACAAGAATTTGATTGCTTGAGGCAGCGCTTGAAGATCCACGCAAAAGTGCGGCATTTCCTGACATCAACAAAATGACCGCAGCATCAACTGTCACATTTGGACGAGCCTCATACACCATTCCAATTACGCCAAATGGCACAGTAACTTGCTTTAGATCGATTCCATTAGGCAAAGTCGAATGACGCAATGTGATTCCAAGTGGATCGGGCAACTTACTTACTTGGCGCGCTCCAGTAGCAATTCCTTCTACTCGCGTCGGAGTCAGCAGTAATCGATCAAGTAGCGAGGAGTTAATCTGTGCTGCACGAGCGCGCACCATATCTTCTTCATTGGCGGTGATAATTTCAGCGCTTCTAGCAATAATTGCATCTGCAATTGCATTCAGGGCAGCGCTGCGTTCAGCACCTGTGGCAACGTTCAAAGTGCGCGCAGCAGCCCGAGCAGTATCTGCCATTTGATTTACTAGTTGTTGGCTCATTTAAATCAACACCAAATCATCTCGGTGGACAAGTTCTCGCTCGTACTCAGCACCCATTTCTGCAGCAAGTTCTTTTGTAGAACGGCCGAGCATCTTTGGTAGATCCTCTGAATCAAAGGCAACTAAACCACGTGCAATCACAACACCATCTGGTCCTACTAATTCAATGGCATCGCCGGCAATAAATTCACCTTCAACTGCAGTGACACCTGCTGGGAGCAATGAAACACCGCGTTCCAAAATTGCTTTCACCGCACCAGCATCTAAAACTAACTTGCCATGTGGCTTAGTTGCATGCGCCAACCATAAAAGGCGTGATGTTGTCTTACTTGCGTGTGCATGAAAGTGAGTACCAAAATCCTGGCCAACCAAAGTTTTATCGGCATCTGCTAAAGATGTCAGCAGCATTGGAATACCGGCAGAAGTTGCAATCCGCGCAGCTTCAACCTTAGTGACCATACCCCCACTGCCAACTCCGGAAGATCCTGCTCCACCCAAAGTCTGGTTTTCGATATCTGCAACAGATGTAACTTCGTGAATACGTTTGGCTCCAGCCTGTGTTGGTGGAGCGTCATAAAGTGCGTCAATATCTGAAACTAGAACCAATAAATCTGCACTAATCAAAAGTGCGACTAGGGCAGCCAGGCGATCATTGTCGCCAAAGCGGATTTCACCAGTGCCAACTGTGTCATTTTCGTTAATGATTGGAACTACTCCAAGTTGTAACAAGCGGTAAAGGGTGCGCTGTGCGTTTTGATAGTGAGAACGGCGCACAACATCTTCAGTTGTCAGCAATACCTGCGATGCGGTAATTGAATGGCGATTAAAGCTTTGGGTGTATTGGGCAATCAAAAGACCTTGGCCCACTGATGCTGCAGCTTGCTGCGTTGCTAAATCCTTTGGACGTGTAGTTAAACCCAATGGCGCAAGGCCAGCAGCAATAGCTCCAGAGGAAACGACAACTACTTCAGATCCGCGAGCTTTGCATGCAGCAACAAGATCAACAAGTTTATTGACCGCAGCAGCATCTAGCGCAGAACCAGCTTTACCGGTGAGAGAGGATGAGCCAATCTTGATGACGATTCGCTGTGCAGAAGTAATCTGCGCTCGGCTCACTTGTCATCTCCATCCTCTGATTCATTAACGTCAACTGCTGAAATCTTAGGTGAATGTGGGTCTTCAATGTTGTATTCCCACTGCTTTGCAATCTCGTCATCGCTAAGAACATCATCAACACGCTCGGTTTGCTGCCATGTTGATTCAAGACGTGAATCCTCACCGCGGCGATGCAGGTGACCAGCTAGCTGCTCTGCCCCAGCTTCAATTGTTGGCTCCCAATCAAATACGACTTGTGTAAGGCCATCACCGATGCGAACTTCACTTCCGGCAACTGCGCCCTTTTTGAAGAGATCCTTTTCAACGCCTAATTGCGCTAAGCGATCAGCTAAGTAGCCAATTGCTTCGGCGTTCTTAAAGTTAGTTTGACGCACCCAGCGCTCAACCTTTTTACCGCGAACATTAAATGAGCCATCGGCATTGGCTTTAACTTCAAAGCCTGAATCATCAACGGCAACTGGACGCAAGATAATGCGTGTGCGAACTTCAAGGGCTGCTGTAGCAGCACGATCCTTTTGAATCAAACGAGCCATTGCATAGGTCAATTCCTGTAGACCTGCGCGAGATGCCGCAGAAACTTGATAGACCTCATAGCCACGCTCGCGCAGATCGCCTTCAACCATATCTGCCATAGCTTTACCATCAGG
This sequence comes from Candidatus Planktophila sp., assembly GCA_040402235.1. GTDB lineage: Bacteria > Actinomycetota > Actinomycetes > Nanopelagicales > Nanopelagicaceae > Planktophila. The sequence continues at coordinate 14,554 of JBBAMY010000004.1, forward strand.
GATATCAGTTTTATTGAGCGCGATGATTCGCACTCGATCTTCTAAACCACCATAAAGCGCTAATTCATTTTCAATAATTTCAAGATCTTGAACTGGATTACGATCTGTCTCCAGAGTTCCACAGTCCAAAACATGCACGAGCGCAACACAGCGCTCAACATGGCGTAGAAATTCAAGGCCTAAGCCTTTTCCTTGGCTTGCTCCTGGAATTAAACCTGGAACATCGGCAACAGTAAAACGTGTTTCACCTGCTTGAACAACACCTAAATTTGGCGCAAGGGTCGTAAATGGGTAATCAGCAATCTTTGGACGTGCTGCAGAAATAGCTGCAATAAGTGATGACTTTCCAGCACTTGGATAACCAACAAGTGCAATGTCTGCAACTGATTTTAGTTCAAGAAAAAGTGTGCGCTCTTCACCTGGTTCACCTAGTAATGCAAATCCTGGTGCACGTCGCTTTGATGAAGACAAAGCCATATTTCCAAGGCCACCAAAACCAGCTTGGGCTGCAATAAAAGTAGTTCCAGTTCCAACAAGATCGGCAATCTGTTCACCCTCGGCATCAAAAATAACTGTGCCATTTGGAACGCCCAGGATTAAATCTTCACCTTGGTGACCGTCTTTGCGATCGCCATAACCTTGATGACCTGAGGTTGCTTTGCGGTGTGGTGAATGATGAAAGTCGAGCAGGGTTGTAACACTTGGATCAACAACCAGAATTACATCGCCGCCGCGTCCACCGTTACCGCCATCTGGTCCGCCCAGTGGCTTAAATTTTTCGCGCTTAACAGAAACGCAACCATCTCCACCTTTTCCAGCAGAAGCGTAGAGAGTCACACGATCAACAAATGTTGTCATGTCATTAACTCCCTTCACTGCAGAAAATAAAAAAGCGAGCCGTGTGATTACGGCTCGCCCTTTTTAGAGAAACCTTTTATAGAGCTACCGGAACCACAACATTCACTACGCGACGTCCGCGAGCGCGACCGTATTCAACTGCACCAGCTGCTAATGCAAACAGTGTGTCGTCCTTACCGCGTCCAACGTTCTTACCAGGGTGAAAATGTGTTCCGCGCTGGCGAACTAGGATCTCGCCTGCATTTACTTCTTGTCCGCCAAAGCGCTTAATACCGAGGTACTGCGCATTTGAATCGCGACCGTTTCGTGTCGAGGAGACACCCTTCTTACTTGCCATTTATTTATCCCTTACTTCGCGCCGTTGATGGCGGTAATTTTTACGAGAGTCTGCTTAGCGCGAAATCCCTGACGACGACGGTGACCTGTCTTGTTCTTGTAACGCAAAATATCGATCTTTGGGCCCTTAGTCTCTTCAAGAACTTCGCCTGTGACCTTAACGCCAGAGAGAAGCTTTGGATCTGAAGTAACAGATGCACCATCTACTACGAGCACTGCAGGAAATGAAACAGTTGCTCCAACAGCAGCATCGATACGATCAACGGTGACTGTGTCTCCAACTGCCACTTTTTCCTGATGGCCGCCAGCTTTAACGATTGCGTACACGTGTAACTCCAGTTCATTTTTAGCCCATGGCGCAGAACCAAAGGTTCCTTCGGGCAGACGCTAAGGGTACGCAGCCTCTAGGCCAGGGTCAAATTGCGATATCTAGGCCTTGTGGGCAATACGGGTCAAGGCCTTTTCTAGGGCATAGACCGGATCACTAGCCGCGCCTTTGACTTGGGCATCGGCCAGGGCGATAGCCCCAACGGCATCGGCAATTTGAGCTGGTGTCCATCGATTTAACTGTCTGCGGGCCTTATCAATTTGCCATGGCGCCATACCTAATTGCCCAGCTAGTTCAAAAGATTTAACACCACGATTTGCATCTGAAACTTTGGCTAGAGAGCGAAGTGATGAAGCAATAGCACTTGTAATCATTACTGGATCAGTTCCCGTTTCTAGTGCACTGCGAAGAGCGATGAGTGCTGCCGGTAAATTACCATCCAAAGTTGCATCAGCAACATCAAATCCAGTTGTTTCAACTCTGCCTTGATGAAACTTATCAATCATTACTTCATCGATTGTTCCAGCTGGGGCATCAGCTGCAATCTGCCCAACTGCTGATTGAAGTTCCCGCAAATCATTTCCTAACGCCCCTACTAAAGCTGAGATTGCTCCTGGGGTTGCCTTGCGTTGCAAATCAAGGAAAAGATTGCGAACAAACTCCTCTTTCTCTGCTTCTTTCTTAATGGGCTCACATGCAATTATCTCTGGCTTAAGCTTTTTAATCGCATCTAATAGCGCTTTACCTTTCACGCCACCTTTATGAACAAAGACCACTGTCGTTGAAGGATCTGGGGAATTTAAGTATCGAGTGATTTCATCTTTAGATTCTTCTGGCAAATCTTGTAACTCTCGGATGATTAACCCGCGGCGCTCTGAAAACAATGATGGGGCCAGTGAGTCTGCAATATCGCCAACAATGACATCTGCAGCAAAGAGATTGGTAATTTCACATTTCTCGTCTTTAAGTTGGGCGGTGAGCTTAGTGAGCGCTCTGTCTGCAAGGGCGGCCTCAGATCCCAGAATAAGGTAGAAGGAATTCATGTTGCATCTACCCCCATCTAATGAGATTAAACCGACCTTTGGCTCTACGTATAGTGAATTGATGATTTCGCACTTGAACTGCAATAGCGCCATCTGTATCTGTACGTACAACCTCTGAGCCGAGTCTAGCCAGCGCGTCCAGGGTTTGCACCGCTGGGTGACCATAAGTATTGCCTGCCCCCACCGAAATTATTGAAATACGTGGGTGCAAAGTGGCCATGAAAGCTAGATCCTGGTACCTAGAACCGTGATGAGAGACTTTATATATATCAACGGGGTCAACATCCTTAACTAGAATCTCCTGAACTGGTGGCTCTATGTCCCCACCTGCAAAGATTGAAAATTCATCATTCGTAATCAAGGTGGCAATGCTGGAGTTATTTATTTGAGAGCCATCACCTGGCATTTCTGCAAAACTAGTTGCGCTCAAAGTGGGCCAAAGAACTTTAATAGTTAGTGGCCCTAACTTGGAACTCATTCCCCGCACCGCCTTAATCATCTCAACGCCTTTTAAAGCCGATTGAGCCATAGCACTTTCAATTAATGGCGCTGAGTTAACACTGACCCAGACTTGTCTAACTGTGCGATTCTTTAATGCTCCCGGTAGTCCTGCAACGTGGTCTGCATGAAAGTGAGAAAGAATTAAAAGTGGAATCTCATTTATTCCGAGTGCTTTCAAGCAACGATCTTCAGCAACTGGATCTGGTCCAACATCTATAACTAAGCCCCGATGATTACCTAAATTAATCACCATCGAATCGCCTTGGCCGATATCACAGTTTGCCACCTGCCAGTCCCCTCCTGGCCAACGTTGCAGCCAAGTAATGGATATGAGAACTACCAAGGTAAAGATAATGATGTATTTGAACCATTTCTTTAGTAACCAAGAGATAAGGGTAAAGACAGCGACGATAAGGAAGCCAATTTTTCCTGTTCGCAAAGTTAAAACTGGAAAAGATGATGCCCAGTGCGCAATGAGAGCAATCGCCCCTGCAGGAAAGCGAATGAACCAGATCAATACTGTGGAAAGCAGAGGCGCAAAAGGTGAAAAAAGCGCTGCAACAAAGCCCACAATCGTGATGGGTGCGACAAAGGGTGCTGCCAATAAATTTGCAATAACGCTCATGGGAGCTAGATATCCAGAGAGTGCAACGATGATAGGTGAGCAGAAAACTATTGCTGCTATTGGTGGCGATAAGGCTTGCGCCAGTTTTAGCGGCATATGTGTTGACAGCTTTTCAATGAGGACGGGCGCAAAAAGTAGAAGGCCCACAGTTGCTAGCACTGAGAGTGCAAAACCTGCATCACGCGCCTGCCATGGATCAACTATGACAACAGCGGCCATCGCAAAACCAAGTGCTGGCAGTGAATCTCGGCCCCGCTTGGTGCCCTGTGCAACAAGTAGAACTGCAGCCATTGCTGCAGCTCGCAGTACTGATGGAGATGGTCGCACCAGTGCAATAAATGCGATGAGAGATATCGCAGTTGCAGAAAGACGGAATTTCATTCTTGCGAATAGAAACTGCATCATCCATAAGACAAAAGCAGAAACAAGTGCGAAGTTGGCACCGCTGACTGCAACTAAGTGGGTCAAACCAGAGCGTCTCATGGAGTTCTTGAAATCAGTGCTTTGTTTAGAAGTATCCCCCAACACCATTCCAGGTATGAGGGCTCCAGCATCGCCCTCACCGGAGAGTGATCGAAGACCTAAACGAATTGCACCTAATGCGCTAGCCCAATGTGAAGGCTGTGTTTGAATGTCGATGTCATCTTTTATTACGACTAACGCCGCTACTCGGGCTTCTTTGCTGGCAACTATTCGCCCCTGGGCGCTAAATCTTTGTCCAGGCAAGAGTTTTGTCACGCTTTGATGTGCTGTCATCACACGTATTGGCACGCGTAGCTTGTAATGAATAGAACTATTATTTACCAAAACTGCACGAGCAATAAATGAATAGTTGCCTGTACTGGTTTTACTTGGATCAGTAACTACTTCGGCTGTAACCGTTGCGCTTTGCATAAAGAATCTTGAAATCTGGCTATTTGCCAAAGATGCTTGGCGAATAGACATCACCGTTGAACCTAGAAGAAGTGCACAGATGATCACGCTAAAGCGTCCTTTTCGACTGATAAGGGAAACTGCTCCCATAGCTAATGCAACTATTGTGATTCGCCAGGGCGCAGTAGCACTTTGAAACAACGCGCCTGCCCAGATTGCACCGCCCAGGGCAATGGCCCTGTAATCACTTAAACGCGGATTTTGCTTTTGATTTGCGCGAATTTTGCCGCACCGATTCCACTGACTTTTTGGAGATCTTCTATTGTTATGAAGGGACCATGTGTTTTTCTATAGTCAACTATTCGGGCAGCAATGACCGGTCCAATTCCATCAAGTGAATCAAAATCACTCACAGTTGCACGATTGATATTAATTGGACCACTGCGCTTTGGTGAACTGACTCGAACACCTTTGCTATTTGTAATTGCAGCATCCACATAGATCTGTTCACCATCGGCTAAAACTCGGGCCAAATTTATAGTGCTCAAATCCGCTCCTGCTGCTGAACCTCCTGCGGCTTTGATTGCATCGATTACGCGTGAGCTAGCAGTGAGTGTGTAAACACCTGGGTTATTTACTGCCCCTGTTACATCGACAAATATCTGTGGGGCTTGCACCTGCTCAACAACCACAGGAGGTGGTGTTATCTCATCAGTGTTACCTCTAATGACAATGAATATAGATAGAACAACAACCACTGCTGACATTGCAAGTAGCGCGCGTTTTTGAATAGGGGTGAAATTAAGGTCAAACCACCATGTAACTAGTTTTTCAAAGATCTGTGAGAAATATTCCATGCCCCAATGGTTCAGGGCATTGAAAAGCCAGTCTTAGAGCAGGTTAGAGGGTGTGGATATTTACTTCTTAAGCCAGTAGTCGTTGATGTACTTCTCGCCCTCATCACAGAAGAAAGTAACGACATTTTCAACACCGTACTGCTCCTTCAATCTCTTTGCTGCGATCATGTGTGCTCCTGAAGATGGGCCTACGAAAATGCCATGCACTCTTGCTAAACGGCGCATCTCAGCAATTGACTCCTCTGAACCCACATCAATAACTCCATCTAATTCATGGTGGTGGCGGGTAACAATGCCTGGAATAAAGCCATCGGCAATACCTTCAATTAAATGCTTTGACACTTCTCCACACAAAATTGTGCAGGATTCAGATGGCTCTAGAGCAATAACTTTGCAGTTGGGGTTCGCAGCTTTGAAGGCTTGCCCCACACCAATAACTGTTCCGCCTGTTCCAACTCCACTAATGAGTAGATCTGGCAGTACTGGCATCTGTTGCAAGATCTCTTGACCTAACCACTGACGGTTCTCTTCCACGTTCCATTCATTATCAAATTGTTGTGGTGAGAAAAATCCTGGCATTGCACCGCGGCGACGTGCTTCTTCTAGCGCATCATTAACATGGAAATCTCCCATGGTGTGAACTTCAGCGCCAAATGCTTCCGAGATAGCTGTGCGCTCTGGACTCATTCCATCGGGCATGATTACTAACATTTTGTAACCCTTAACGGCTGCAACCATACTCATTGCATTTCCAGTATTGCCGCTACTTGCTTCAACGATTGTGTCGCCAGGCTTCAGCAAACCTTCTGCCTCTGCACGTTCAATCATATATTTTGCAATGCGCGCTTTAATAGAACCAGATGGGTTCATGAATTCCATCTTGACCCAAATGCCTTCAATATTTATTAAAGGCGTATTACCGATGGCATCTAGAATTGTCTTCATTGACAGGGCCTTTCACATTGTGGAACTACTCGCGCGAGTATTAAGCGACGATATTAACTAGTTTTGGCGCGCGCGCAATGACCTTTTTCGGTGCGTTTGTGCCCAGTTCAGCAACAATTGTTGGATGTGCAAGGGCTAGCGCCTCAAGTTCTGCATCAGTAATCGTAGGTGATACTTCAATGCGCTCTTTAATCTTGCCGTTAATTTGAATAATAGCTTCCACGGAATCTGCCACAAGCAGTTTTGGATCCACCGCTGGCCAGCCGGCAAGTGCCACAGCAGGTTTGTGTCCTAAACGCTCCCACATCTCTTCTGCTGTAAATGGTGCAACGAGTGAGACCATGATTGCAATAGCTTCAACGGCTTCGCGAGCTGCAGGATCTGCCGGCCCACAACCAGAATCAATCGCCTTACGCGTTGCATTTACTAGCTCCATTACACGAGCAACTGCAACGTTGAATCGGAATGACTCAACTGCAAAACCTGCATCATTTAAAGCTTTGTGTGTAGCTTTCCGAAGTGAGACATCTCCCTTAGAAAAATCTACTCCTGGGGCACTTGTTACATCTCCAGATAAACGCCAAGCACGCGTTAAGAATTTAACTGAACCAGATGGTGAAACATCAGACCAATCAACATCATCTTCTGGAGGGCCAGCAAAAACCATGGACAAACGAATTGCATCAACACCGTGCTTTTCAAGTTCATCAGAGAGTGCCACAAGGTTGCCACGACTCTTAGACATCGCAGAGCCATCCATAACAACCATTCCTTGGTTAAGCAAACGGGTAAATGGTTCATTGAAATTGACCATGCCCATGTCATTTAAAACCTTTGTAAAGAAGCGGCTATAGAGAAGGTGCAGGATTGCATGAGTTACGCCGCCAACATATTGATCAACAGGCAACCAAGTTTCAATATCTTTCTTTAAAAATGGTTGATCGTGCACAGTAGATGATGGATAACGTAAGTAATACCACGATGAATCCACAAAAGTATCCATTGTGTCGGTATCTCGCTTTGATGCAGCCCCACACTTAGGACATGCAACATTAACCCAATCACTTGCAGCACCCAGAGGTGATGTTCCCTTTGGCTTTAAATCTAAGCCTTTAGCATCTGGCAAAGTAAGTGGAAGTTGATCTGCTGGAACTGGAACTTCACCACATGATGGGCAGTGAATAATTGGAATAGGCGTTCCCCAATAACGCTGGCGAGAAACTAACCAATCGCGCAAACGGTAGTTACGGGCAGATTTTCCAAGACCATCTTTTTCAAGTTGGGTGTTAATGGCAGCGATCGCATCGGCCTTATTAAGACCATTGAGCGCGCCTGAATTAACTAGTTTTCCATCACCAGTTGTTGCGACTCCACTTGTATTGGGATCTTCTTCCCCAGTTTCAACAACAACAACTACAGGTAACCTAAATGCTTTGGCAAAATCTAAATCTCGCTGATCATGGGCTGGAACAGCCATGATTGCACCTGTGCCGTAATCAGCTAGAACATAATCACTGGCCCAGATCGCTAGCTTTGCACCATTGACTGGGTTAATGGCATAACGATTGAGAAACACACCGCTCTTAGGGCGATCTGTAGCTAGGCGATCAATATCGCTATCAGCCTTAATCTTTTCAAGGTAAGAATTGAATTCTGCTTCAACACCTGTTCCAACGACTAACTCTGCAGCTAGTTCACTATCGGCAGCAACAACCATAAAAGTTGCGCCATACAAAGTATCTGGGCGAGTTGTATAAATAGTTACTGGCTCGGTGCGTCCCTCAATAACAAAAGAAACATTGGCACCAGTTGAGCGTCCAATCCAGTTGCGCTGCATCATTAAAACTTTTTCAGGCCATTTACCTTCTAGTTGAGCCATGTCATCAAGTAAACGATCGGCATAATCCGTAATCTTGAAATACCACTGATTTAACTTCTTCTTCGTAACAGCAGAATCACAGCGCTCACATAGTCCAGCAACAACTTGTTCATTAGCTAAAACAGTTTGGCATCCAGGACACCAGTTCACCGCCGAATCTTTTCGATAAGCAAGTCCGCGCTCGTGCAGCTTTAAAAATAACCATTGATTCCATTTATAGTATTCAGGATCGCATGTGTTAAACACACGATCCCAGTCAAAAGAACATGCAAAACGTCGCATCGACGCTTTTTGAACAGCAATGTTTTCATACGTCCAGATACGTGGATCAGAGTTGCGTTTGATTGCCGCATTTTCTGCGGGTAATCCAAAAGCATCCCAAGCTATTGGGTGCATAACGTTAAAACCTTTTTGAACCCAGTAGCGGGCAATCACATCACCTAAGGCATATGCCTCAGCATGACCCATGTGAAGATCACCGGAAGGGTAAGGAAACATATCCAAGACGTATTTCTTTTCACGTGTGTCATCGGGGCGACCGGATTTAAATGGTTGTACTTGATCCCAAATGGGCAGCCATTTTTCCTGCACGTAGGCAAAGTCGTATGCCGCGTGCTCGCGCTCGTCATTCACGTTCTTATTCATACGTGGAGCTAAGGGGATTTGAACCCCTGACCCCCTGCATGCCATGCAGGTGCGCTACCAGCTGCGCTATAGCCCCATTTACTTCAAGTGCAGACCTTACCGCATTCATCCACGGTGGTTTTAAACGAAAGTTGCTCCACTTTCTTCGCCATAGACAGGTTCTGGAATAGATCCAGCGTTGTGTTCAACTAAATTCCACTGGCGGGGATTTCTTTGCAGGACTGACCACGATGCATTTGAAAGTCCGCCTAAAACTCCCCAATGTGAAAGTGGAAGTTGTAGCAATTCTCCAAGAACGCATCTAGCGGTTCCACCATGTGTTGCAACAACTAGGAGTTGCTCAGTCTTTCCTTCTAGCGTTTTCAAGATTTCACCTACTGCGCGCGATGCAACTTCACTGCGTCGCTCCCCTGTTGTGCCAGCTGGACTATCATCGCCATCAATCCAGCGAATAAAATTATGAAAATCTTCTGTGCGATTTTGTGAACCAGTTTTCCCTTCCCACATACCACCATTAGTTTCGCGCAGTGATTCATGTGTACTAAAACTTAATCCAGTTAAATCTGCAAGAGTTTGCGCAGTTTCAATAGCTCGGCCTAAATCACTTGAAATAATCTGAGTTGGGTTCATTCCTGCTAAAACTTGTGCTGCTCGAGTTACTTGTACTTTTCCAACTTCGTTGAGCGGAATATCGGAGTGACCTTGAAATCGGTTGATCTTGTTCCAGTCTGTTTGTCCATGGCGCCAAATAACAATGCGATTACCTGCCATTTAATGCAGCTTCCTTCACAGCATCTAGTTCAATCGTTGGGCAATCATTCCAAAGACGATCAAGCATGTAGTACTTGCGAAGCTCAACGCTTTGAATGTGCACAACTAAATCTGAGTAATCAAGCAAAATCCATTCAGCGCCTTTTTCACGGCGTGCTGGCTTTTCTCCGATTCCTTGGAGCTTGCGTTCAACTTCATCAGCAATTGAATCAACTTGTGCTGAGTTCTGACCTGTTGCAATCAAAAAGACTTCGCTTAAAACTAACTGATCTGATAAATCAATAGCGATCAAATCCGTGCCAATCTTTTCGATAATGGCATGGGCGGCTACTTGGGTTATCTCGCGGGTTTTGCTACTGATTGTCATAGAGCCCATTCTCTCTTATAAATCCCGCCACAATTTCCGGCACGTCAGCGCTCAATCCCTGGCGAATTGTTGTTGCGGCGGCATCAAGGGCGCCAATATCAATTCCAGTTGCCGGATATCCAGGGCGATTAATGCAGATGACTGAGACCATTTTTTGTAGATCTTGAGCCCTATGCCATTGATCCATCTTTGAAAAAGCATCTGCTCCCACGATTAAATAAATCTGATCATCTGGAAAGGTCTGACTAATCGCTTCAACAGTATCGATCGCATAGCTTGGGCCTAGGCGCAGGATTTCAATGGGGTTAACGCGCACTTTATTCTTGATTTCTTCTGGCAGCGTTGAAACTGCTAACTCACACATCTTCCGGCGCTGTTCTCCACTCGCAGTTGGCTCGCAACTTCGAAGCAAAGGTTGACCAGCGGGAATAAGAAGTAGTTGATCAATGAGATCTTTTTTAAACAGTTGGGTGATTACGTGCAGATGACCGCGGTGAATGGGGTCAAAGGTTCCGCCGTAAATTCCAACGCGGGACAAATTAGTCCCGGTCTAGGCGAAGAGTTAAATAGAGAAGAAGTGAGAGAACAGCAAAACCAATAATGCCAAAGGCATAAGGGGGCATTGGAAGTTCGCGCGCAGCCTCGTTTGCTAAGTTCATCATGGTTGAAATCCTACTATGCCAAACCATTAAGTAATTGCTTAAATCGAGCCTCATCAATGACTGGCACGCCGAGCTCTTGTGCTTTAGCTAACTTTGATCCTGGGTCTGTGCCGACCAAAAGGTAATCAGTCTTACTGGATACTGCACTAGCGGCTTTGCCGCCATGGCTAGTAATAGTTTCAGAAATGCCATCACGGGTGAAAGACTCCAAACCTCCAGTAACAACAAAAGTTAAACCAGCCAGAGTTTGTGGCAAGGCAGCAACCTCTTGTTGCACGACAGTAACGCCAGCAGCACCCCACTTTCGAATAATTTCACGGTGCCAATCAACGGCAAACCATTCAACAATTGACTGCGCGATTGTTAATCCCACACCATCAACTGCCGCTAGCTCTTCGGCCGATGATGTTGAAATCTTTGAAATTGAAGCGAAATTCGTAGCTAGTGCTTGGGCGGCGGTGGGTCCAACGTGTCGGATAGAGAGTGCAACCAAAGTTCGCCAGAGTGGTTGCTTCTTCACTTGATCAAGTGCGGCTAGAAGCTTTGCAACATTTGCACCTGCTGTTCCATCTTTTTTGGTAAAGAACTCACTCTTAGCCAGTTTGTCCTCATTTAAATCAAAAAGATCAGATTCATCTACAATAATTTTGGATTCAAGTAATGCGACCGCTGCTTCATAACCCAGAACATCAATATCAAGGGCTGCACGTGATCCAATGTAGTAAATGCGCTCACGCAACTGTGCAGGACAACTCTGTGTATTTGGGCAACGGATATCAACATCAGCCTCAGACATTGCTCGCAGCTTTGATGCACACTCAGGACACTTTGTTGGCATAACAAAGGCGCGCTCACTACCCGTACGTCGCTCAATGACTGGTCCTAGAACTTCTGGAATAACATCGCCAGCTTTGCGAATAACAACAACATCGCCAATCAATACCCCTTTGCGAACAATCTCCTCAGCATTGTGCAGAGTGGCATTGGTAACTGTCGAACCTGCAACTTTAACTGGATCCATAAAGGCAAATGGTGTTACACGACCCGTGCGACCAATACTCACCTTTATATCTAGAAGTTTTGTAGTTACTTCTTCGGGTGGATATTTAAATGCAATTGCCCACTTAGGTGCACGGGATGTGAAGCCCAACTGCGCCTGCTCACTCATTGAATCGACTTTAATTACCACTCCATCAATTTCATGTTCAACATCATGGCGGTGTTCTTCGTAATACTTAACAAATTTCTCAACTTCAGCACGGCTCTTACATACCTTGAAACGATCACTTGTTGGTAGCCCAAGTGAGGCTAAAACTTCATAGGCATTACTTTGAGAATCAAATGAAATACCTTCTCTTGCCCCCACACCATGAACAACCACTGAGAGTGGGCGCGATGCAGTAACTCGTGGATCTTTTTGACGCAAGGACCCCGCTGCACCATTGCGTGGATTAGCAAACAGGGCCTTACCTAATTCCTCTAGCGACTCATTAAGTTCTTGAAAGGCTGCAATAGGAAAGAAGACCTCCCCACGAACTTCAATCAAATCTGGAGTTTTATCACCCTTGAGAGCATGAGGCAGATTTTTAATTGTCTTAACGTTCAGTGTCACATCTTCACCTGTAACACCATTGCCACGAGTTAGTCCACGCACTAACTGACCTTTTTCATAGGTCAAATTAATTGCTAAGCCATCGACTTTAAGTTCGCACAAGTAAGTAGGTTTTGGAACTTCTTTTTCAACACGATCAAACCAGGTTGAAAGCTCATCACTATCAAAGACGTTATCTAGGCTCATCATCTTTTCAATGTGATCACGTTGTTCAAATTGAGTGGCAAAACCACCACCGACGTGCTGCGTAGGTGAATCTGCTTCCCGAAGTTCAGGATGCTTTGCTTCAAGGGCAGTTAATTCTTTTAATAATGCATCAAATTCTGCATCGGTAAGAGTTGGTGCATCTAATACATAGTATTTAAATTGATGATCTCGTATCTGCCCCATGAGCTCACTCATACGGTGGCGGGCTTGATTACTCATTACTCGGTCTCACAAATTGTGGCTGAACCTACGACGCGATCACCATCATAAATAACCATTGCTTGGCCAGTTGCTAGACCTAAAAGAGGATCATCTAATTGAGCAGTAAGTAAGGTTCCGTCAAAGAAGTAAGAACACGGCAGGGCTGCACCATGCGCACGCACTTGAACAAATCCACGTTGTGGCTTCGCTGCAACTGCAGGTCCACACCAGACTGCTCTCTCTCCACGCATAGTTGTAACCGCTAAATCTTCACGTGCACCAACTACAACGGTATTGCTCACTGGTTCAATTTTTAAAACAAATCGTGGTGAACCATCAGCTGTTGGGACAGTTAGTCCCAGACCCTTTCGCTGACCGATTGTGTATGTGTAAGCACCTTTGTGTTCGCCAATCTTTACACCATCTTGATCAACGATTGGACCTACTTCACTTCCCAAACGTTCTCGTAACCATCCTGCATTATCACCAGAAGGAACAAAACAAATATCGTGGCTATCTGGCTTTTGTGCAACAGCTAAGCCGCGCGCTTCTGCCTCTTTGCGAATATCAACTTTCGTTGTATCACCCAGTGGGAAAATGGCGCCTTCAATTTGTTGAATAGTTAATACCGATAGAACATAAGACTGATCTTTTGAATGATCAACTGCTCGATGCAGTGTCTTTCCAGAATCAGAAATCTGTGTTCTTGCGTAGTGACCCGTTACAACACCATCAAAGCCCATGGCACGTGCACGATCTAGAACTGCTGCAAACTTAATCTTTTCATTACAACGCAGACATGGATTGGGTGTTCGCCCTGCTGCATACTCAGCTAAGAAATCTTCAACTACTCCATCATGAAACTCTTCAGCCATATCCCAGATATAAAAAGGAATTCCGATGACATCTGCAGCGCGACGGGCATCATGTGAATCTTCAATCGTGCAACATCCACGGGCACCTGATCGATATTTCTGAGGATTGGAAGAGAGCGCTAAGTGCACACCAATAACTTCATGGCCCGCCTCAACTGCGCGGGCAGCAGCCACTGCTGAATCAACTCCACCGCTCATTGCTGCAATTAACCTCATGAAAGATTTGCCGCCCTTCCACGGGTAATTACATCAGGCAGTACTGACACCGCGAAATCCACGTCTGCACTTGTGCTGGTGGCACCGAATGAAAATCGCAATGAAGACTGTGCGCTGACTTCACTGTGTCCCATGGCAAGCAGAACATGGCTAGCTTCATGCACACCTGCGCTGCAGGCCGATCCTGTTGAACAGGAAATATGTTGGGCATCCATAAGCAGTAACAACGTGTCACTTTGTGTTCCAGGAAAAGTGACATTTACGATTCCAGGTAAGCGATTTGATTTCACACCATTGATAATTACTTCAGGAAGGGCAGATGTTATTCCTGCAATAAAGGAGTCGCGCAGTGCACTTACGTTGTGCCCATCATAATATTTGCTTTTAGCAGCTGCAGCAAAAGCAACAATTGCCGGTGCATTTAAAGTTCCACTTCTAATTTCCCGCTCTTGTCCCCCGCCATGGAGTAATGCTGGGATTTCAACTGCTCGGCGCAAAATAAGTGCGCCAATTCCTAGAGGTCCTCCAACTTTATGGGCACTCAATGACATTGCATAAACGCCAAGACCGGCAAATGAAAGCGGGACTTTCTTAAAGCTTTGTGCAGCATCTGTGTGAACTGGAATCTCTCCAGCAATTTCAACAACCTTTGCAATCGGTTGAATCACTCCAGTTTCATTATTTGCATGCATGACACTAATGACAGCAATCTCATTACCTCTGGCAGCAACTAAATGAGTGAGAAACTCAAGATCTATGACGCCATCAGCGTTAACTGGAATCTGAATAATTTCAGCGGCCTCATGCACCTCTAACCAATGTGCTGGATCAAGAATTGCATGGTGCTCAATGGCACTGATTACTACAACGTGTTTGCCCTTATCGCGTCCTTGCCAATACAAACCTTTAAGCGCAGTATTATTAGCTTCAGTACCAGATGCAGTAAAGATGACTTCGCTAGGTAAGCAACCCACTTCTTTTGCAATTACTTCACGGGCATCTTCTAGAGTTTTTCGTGTTGCACGTCCATGTGTGTGCAAACTTGATGGATTTCCTAAGCGTGCTAACTGCCCAGTCATCGCAATTAAAGCTTCTTCAACCATGGGCGTTGTGGCCGCATGGTCTAGGTAGATAGAGGACATAGGTCCAATCTTAGGCTTTGAGGGCTTTAACGCCTTCAGTGGCAGGAGGCAGCACGGCAAAGAGATCGCCCACAACACCAAAATCAGCTAATTCAAAGAGTGGAGCTTCTGGATCTTTATTTACCACCACAATGTTCTTGCTTGTTTGCATGCCAGCGCGGTGCTGAATTGCCCCTGAGATTCCACATGCAACGTAGAGCTGTGGGCTAACAGTTTTTCCTGTTTGGCCTACTTGATGAGAATGTGGATACCAACCGGCATCAGTTGCAGCACGTGATGCGCCAACGGCTGCGCCTAATGAATCTGCAAAAGCTTCAACCGATGCAAAATCTCCATTTGTTCCACGACCACCCGAAACAACAATGTCGGCTTCAGTTAACTCTGGACGACCACCCTTAACCGGAGGTTGCGAGGAGGTGATTGTTGCTTTTTTGGAGCCATCAGAGATCGGCACAGTTATGTTTTCAATTAAAGGTGTAGCTGGTGCAAAGTTTGCAGTTATGGTGTTAGGGCGCACGGTAATTATTGCTGTGCCTTCGTTGACCTTTGAGTGAACAGTTGTGGATCCACCAAAAACTAGCTGTGTGGCAGTGCAATCTGCCGCAACATCGACTGCATCGGTAATAATGCCAATCTTTAGCTTCATTGCCACGCGTCCAGCAACTTCTTTACCAAAGGCGTTTGAAACAACGAGAACTGCAGATGGAGCGCTTTGGCCGATCACATATGCGAGCGCATCGGCGCATGCTGCAACGCCATGCTTTGCAAAGTCATCTGATTCAATCACAAGTACTTTTGTGACAGGTCCCTGGTTAATGGAGGCTGCATAAGCTGGACCTTTTCCGACAGGTGCTAAAACGAGTGCTGTTACTTCACCAATGACAGCGCCAGCAGTTGCTATCTCTACCGTTGACTTAGTCGCCTTTTCGCCAGCAAAATCAGCGAGAATTAATACAGTGCTCATATCAACTTCTTCTCACTCAAGAAATCAACAAGTTTTTGACCAGCTGTTCCATCATCTGTGACAACTACTCCTGCAGCACGTGCAGGACGTGGAGCAGAATCAACTACCGCTGACCAAGATTTCGTGAACTGCGCGCCAGTACTTGCAAAGTCCCGGATATCAATAACCTTTTTCTTAGCCGCCATAATGCCTTTAAAGGATGGATAGCGAGGCTCATTAATCTTTTCAACAACACTTACTACGCATGGAAACTCTCCATGGACTTCATCAACACCAGCTTCAGTTACTCGTGTAATCGAGACCTTCTTAGCTGCTGGATCTACCGTAACTTTGGAGGCAAAAGTTAATTGAGCACATCCCAGCTTCTCGCTCATCATTGCTGGCACAACGCTCATACGGGCATCTGTTGATTCTGTTCCGCAGATAACGATGTCGAACTCACCTCTAGTGATGACGTTGGCTAAAACTTCAGCCGTCACAACAGCATCGGCTCCTACTAAGACTAAATCACTAATTAAAATCGCATCATTTGCACCCATAGATAGGGCCTTTCGCACAGCTTCAGTCGCACGCTCTGGCCCCATTGAAATAACTGTGACTGAGTTAGCGCCACCTTCTTCATTGCCACCATGTGCTTCTGCAATTCGAAGTGCTTCTTCAACAGCGTATTCATCTAAGTCATTGAGAACAGCATCAACGTTGGCGCGATCAAGTAATCCACCAACCATCTTCTTCTCAGCCCATGAATCTGGGACCTGCTTAATGCAGACAGCAATCTTCATAGCCCCAATGTTACTGGCCAGTAACCCGAAAGGCCAACTGAATCTCAGATTTCACGCATGATTTGCCAACATGTAACCTCAAGGATTACTTGAGTCTTTTGGGGTAACCGACCCTGTGAGCCATGAGTCAGAAAATGCGCATTGCGATCGTTACCGAGTCATTTTTGCCTCAAATCAACGGCGTCACTAACTCTGTTTTGAGGGTTCTTGAGCATCTTAAAAACCAAGGCCATGAAGCATTAGTTATCGCACCTGAAAGCATTGATGCCCCCCGTGAATTTGCCGGCTTTCGTATCAAGCGTGTTCCCAGTCTTGAAATGAAAGGTTTGATTCCTCTTGGCTTTCCGCAACGGGCCTTAGAGCCTTTGATCGATGGCTTTGCGCCAGATGTCATTCATTTAGCGTCACCGATATTTCTTGGAAAATATGCAACCAAGATTGCACAGAATCTCAATATTCCGACTTTATCAATCTATCAAACCGACGTTGCAGGATTTGCCCGTCATTACGGCTTAACTGTTGCACATAACTCACTGAAGAAGTGGGTCGCAAAGATTCACTCTTCCAGCGATCGCACATTGGCACCCTCCACTTGGTCATGCAAGGATCTAGAACAAAGTGGAGTTAAGAATGTGCACTTATGGCAACGTGGTGTTGACGCAGTGAAGTTCTCACCAGAAAAGCGCGATATTGATTTGCGATGTGAGCTTCTAGGCTCACGGCCCGATCGCAAAATTATTGGATACGTTGGCCGCCTTGCAAATGAAAAACGAATTGATGACCTTAAGGTCCTAGATGTTCGAGATGATATTCAATTAGTAATCGTTGGCGATGGTCCAGCACGATCTCGTCTTGAAAAGTACTTACCTAACGCCCGCTTTGTTGGCTATCAAAGTGGTGAGAATCTAGCCCGATACTACGCATCTCTTGATATCTTCGTTCACACAGGCGCTCATGAAACTTTCTGCCAATCAATTCAAGAAGCTCTTGCTTCTGGTGTGCCAGTCATTGCACCTAACTCCGGCGGGCCATTAGATCTGGTCAAGCACGGTTGGACCGGATATCTGATTAATACGGCAGATTCTGTGGCACTTAATCAAAACGTTAATAATCTATTAAATAAGCATGAGCCAGCAATCTTGCGAGAGCGCACGCGCGCCTCAGTCATTGATAACACTTGGGGCCTTGTTAATGATCAGTTGATGATTCACTACAGAGAATTAATCCAGATGTCAGACCTGCGCATGAAGGAGAATGTGGCATGAAGATAGTTCATATCGCCAATTTCTATGGCCCAAGATCTGGTGGAATTAAAACTACGCTTCATCAATTAGGCACCGGGTATGTTGCCCGTGGTCATACATTTACTTACATCGTGCCCGGAACTGGCTTTTTCTGTGAAGAGTCAACCAGTGGCACCAAGATTACATTGCCCTCCATTGAGATTCCTTTCAGCGGTGGCTATCGCATCATTCGCAATAATCGCGATGTTAAGAAACTTCTCATCACACTCAAGCCGGATGTGTTAGAGATTTCAGATCGGTTTACTCTCTCAAAGATTGGTGCTTGGGCTGGTCAGCGAAATATCGCAGCAGTTGTTTTTAGCCACGAAACTTTAAGTGGATTAGCTAAGAATTACTTTCCTTTCTCCCTTAAGCGCATCGTGGATTGGCATAACCGCAGACTCTCATCACGTTTTAAGCATGTGATCACCACAACAGAGTTTGCTTCGAAAGAGTTTGAAGACATTAAAACCACAAACCTTGTAAGAGTGCCTCTGGGTGTTGATTTAGATAAGTTCTCGCCATATTTACGTAACGAAGATTTCCGGAAGGATTTACTGCAAGGTGCGCAAGTTCTACTAGTTCACTGCGGCCGCATGTCCCGGGAAAAGCACCCAGCCCGCTCAATTGAAGCTTTGAAGGTCTTGATTGAACGCGGAATTAACGCACGTTTGATTTATGTTGGTATCGGTCCCATGTATGTAGATTTGCGCGAAAGAAGTAAGGGCCTACCAGTTACTTTTCTTGGCTATATTGCAGATCGTGAACGCCTTGCTGAAATTCTGGCTTCTGCAGATGTTTCACTTACACCTGGCCCAATTGAAACATTTTGCCTAGCTGCCCTTGAGTCTCTGGCTGCTGGCACCCCGGTAGTTGCATCTAATACAAGTGCAGTTGGCGAATTCCTTCTAATCAATACTTCTGAACCAGTTGGGGCCGTGGCGGGTAATACTGGACATGAGTTTGCAAATGCAATTGAGCTAGTACTTGAAATGCGTAAAGATTCCAAACTGCCCCAGCGCTGTTTCCATCAGGCAGAAAATTTTCCATGGAGCGCAACACTTTCTTTGATGCTCAAGCTTCATGGTGATAGCCAAGAAGTTAAAAGAAGGTTGCGGGCGGCTTAAGTGGAGCGCGTCGCAACCTTCGCAGTATTGGGAGATAGCGCCGCATCTGGCGTCGGCGACACCGATAACAATGGCATTTCTCGGGGTTGGAGTTACTACTTAGCTAAGAATTTCACAGATCCCCTGGTCTATATAAATTTTTCACGCCCAGGTGCAAAATCAGATGAAATTCTCCATGATCAACTTCCTAAGGCTATTTTGCACTCCCCCTCAATAACGGCAGTAATCGTTGGGGGAAATGATGCTCTGCGAAACGGTTTTTCTCCCGAGCGTCTGCATCACAATCTTCGCAGCACCATTAAGCAACTCAAAGCTATTGGTTCAGAAGTTCTGCTCCTGCAATTACATGACCCCACCTTAATTGTGCCTATGCCAAAAACTTTAGGCACTGTTTTGCGTCGACGCATCAACGCTGTTAATCAAGTAACTCAAGCAATTTCTGCAGAGTTTGGGACAGAGATCTTAAGAACCCGTGATCTTGAAGGTATCTATGAAAGAAAAGTTTGGCATATTGATCGGATGCACCCATCTAAGTTTGGGCATCAATTATTGGCCCACCACTTTCGTGAAATCTTAAGCAAGCGATGGGAAATATCTCCCATTCACCTTGAACCCATTGTGACAAAACCAAAAGCTGAATCGATCAAATGGATGCTAAGAAATGGAACTCCGTGGTTTCTTAAACGCTCTGTTGATTTACTACCCGCTGCCATCTACCTCATAGCTTGTGAACACTTACGAATGCTGTTCCGTCCGAATGCCCTCGCAAACGCTGTGATTTATTTCCCAGAGTTTGTAAATCACCGAGAAGCCGGCTTACTCGAAGTATTTGAAGAGCGGGTGTCGTAATCCAAAGCGCAGCATTTCACGGCATTATTGTGCCCGCCCATACTGCACAACTCTGCTTAGTTACTCGTACTAGGTAGTAATCGCCCCATTCGAGTAAAGTAATAAATGTGTTAGCAATTATTGCTCCGGGGCAGGGTTCCCAAACTCCAGGAATGTTTAATTCGTGGGTAACTAACCCCGTGTTTCATGAGCTTCTATCCAAATGGTCTATGCGTATTGATTTAGATTTAATAAGACTTGGCACAAGTGCTGATGCCGATGAAATCAAAGACACCGCCAATGCTCAACCACTTATCGTGGCTGCATCTCTATTAGGTGCTCACGCACTTGGACTTAAGAATTATTCATTCACATCAGGTCACTCTGTTGGAGAACTAGCAGCGGCGGCAATCAGTGGTTCGATATGCGATGAAGATGCGTTGCGCTTAGTGCGAGCTCGTGGAATAGAGATGGCAAAAGCTGCAGCGCTCTCCCCTGCTGGAATGTCTGCGGTTTTGGGCGGAGATCGCGAAATCGTTTTGAAAAAACTCGAACAACTTCACTTAGTGGCCGCAAACGATAATGGCGGTGGACAAATTGTGGCTGCCGGTGATCTAGCAGCTCTTGCCGCGCTTTCTGAAAATCCACCTGAAGGGGCGCGAGTTCGAGGGCTAGCTGTTGCCGGAGCATTTCACACATCTTTCATGGCACCTGCCGTTGAACCTCTGCGCGCACTTGCTGCAACCATCTCAACTGCCCCAACAACAATCTCAGTCATTTCTAATAAAGATGGTGAAGTTCTCACAGATGGTGCACAGGTGCTAAACCGCATCGTTAACCAGATAGCTAACCCAGTGCGCTGGGATTTATGCATGCAAACACTTAAAAACTTAGGAGTTACGGGTGTGATTGAATTGCCACCAGCTGGAACTCTGGTTGGCTTGCTCAAGCGCGGTGCTCCAGAGATCGAAACATTCGCTCTTAAGAGTGCAGATGACCTATCTGCTGCTAAAGAATTTGCAGGAAGGCACGCATGATTATCAAGACATCACCAACGACTAACAGTGCGATCCTCTCTGTTGGTTCTTATCGCCCTAAGCGTTTAGTTCCTAACTCTGAAATTGTTGATCGAATTGAATCAAGTGATGAATGGATTCAACAGCGCACAGGAATCGAATCCCGCCGCTTTGCTGGCCCGGATGAAACCGTCATAACTATGGCAAAAGCTGCATGTGAAAGTGCACTCAAGCGAGCTAAGTTAACTATGGCTGATATCGATACTGTAATCCTTTCTACTATCTCTTATCCCTACCAAGCACCAAGTGCTGCAACTGAACTCATTAATGAACTGGGTAATCCCAAAGCTGCAGCTTTTGATATCAGTGCAGCCTGTGCGGGCTTTTGCTATGGGGTTGGTATGGCAAGTGATTTAGTGCGCGGTGGAACATCAAAAAATGTTTTGGTGGTTGGTGTTGAAAAGCTCTCTGACTTTACCGACCCAGATGATCGCGCAACTGCATTTATCTTTGCCGATGGTGCCGGCGCAGTTGTTGTTGGACAAAGCACGGAAGCAAAAATCGGTCCAACTATTTGGGGATCAGATGCTGATTCGCGCGATGCAATTTTATTAAATCCTGCATACACAGAGTTTCGAAACTCTCCTGATAAAGGTGTTGCTCAATTAGGGTGGCCAAATATTTCACAGCAAGGTCAAACCGTATTTCGTTGGGCAGTTTATTCCATGAGCAAGGTTGGTCTTAAGGCTTTAGAGTCTGCTGGCTTAGGTGTGACCGATCTTGATGTCTTTATTCCGCACCAAGCAAATATCCGCATCATTGAAACAATGGTGAAAGAAATGAAGTTACCAGATTCAGTTTTGGTAGCCGATGATATTCGTGTGAATGGAAATACATCTGCTGCATCAATCCCCCTTGCGATGGATACCTTGCTAGAAAAACATCCCGAGATGCATGGCAAATTAGCCTTGCTCATTGGCTATGGAGCTGGCCTGGTTTATGCGGCTCAAGTGGTTCAACTTCCGCCTGCGCCCTGAGATTTATGACACTTACGCCTGTCTATACTCGTAAGTAAGCACTCTTTTCATAGAGAATTACCACCTGTTGATCCGTTGAACTATTCGCCGAAGAAAAGGAACACATCACATGGCACTTGCACCAGCAGATGTACTAGCAGGACTTAAAGAGATCGTTGAAGAAGTAGCCGGTATTCCAGCTGCATCAATTGAACTTGATAAGAACTTCACTGATGATCTAGAAGTAGATTCACTGAGCATGGTTGAAGTTATAGTTGCTGCAGAAGAGCGCTTTGGCGTGAAGATTCCTGATGAAGCAGTCACTGATCTAGCCACAGTTGGCGACGCAGTTAACTTCATCGTTAACGCAGCTAAGTAAGTAGTAAGAGCTCTACTTTCATGTCTCGCCGTCGCGTTGTCGTCACTGGTCTTGGTGCCACAACTCCTATTGGTGGGGATGTAACAACTTCTTGGTCAGCACTACTTGCTGGCACAAGTGGTGTTCGAAACCTGACTGAAGAGTGGGCACAAAGCCTTCCAGTTCACTTTGCTGCTCGAGTAGCCGTTGAACCATCTGAACAGATGGAGCGCGTTGAACTAAGACGCTTAGATAGATCTGAACAGTTTGCACTCGTTGCATCCCGCGAGGCCTGGAAAGATGCTGGTTCACCGGAAATTGATAAAGAGCGCCTCGGTGTTGTTATCGCATCAGGAATTGGTGGAGTTACAACTCTGCTTGATCAATATGACATCTTGCGTGAAAAAGGTGCTCGTCTAGTTAGTCCACACACTGTTCCCATGTTGATGCCAAATGGTCCTGCAGCAAATGTTGGTCTTGAACTTCAAGCCCGCGCTGGAGTCCACACCCCAGTAAGTGCATGTGCATCAGGTGCTGAGGCAATTGGTTACGCACTAGAGATGATTCGAAATGATCGCGCAGATATTGTGGTTAGTGGCGGTGTTGAGGCAGCGATACATGCAATGCCGATGTCAGGTTTTGCTGCAATGAAGGCACTATCTACTAGAAACGATGAGCCGCAGCGAGCATCTCGCCCATATGATCTAAACCGCGATGGCTTTGTTTTAGGTGAAGGTGGCGGAATATTAGTTCTAGAAGAGTATGAGCATGCAATTGCCAGAGGCGCAACGATTTACTGCGAAATAGCTGGCCAAGGCTTAACTTCTGATGGTTATCACATCGCAGCACCAGACCCAGATGGAGCTGGTGTGCAGAGAGCAGTTAAGTTTGCTCTTCGTGATTCAGGCTTATCTACAAAAGATATTGTTCACTTAAATGCTCATGCCACTTCCACGCCAGCCGGTGATGTGGCCGAAGCTAATGCTCTGCGCGCAGCCCTTGGAACAGACGCAGATCATGTTGCAGTTTCTGCAACGAAATCGATGACTGGGCACTTATTAGGTGGTGCGGGTGCGATTGAATCAGTCTTCATCGTTAAGACTTTGCAAGATCGTTTAGCTCCGCCAACAATTAATATCGATGATTTGGATCCAGCCGTCACTGTTGACGTTGTTCGCGATAAGCCCCGTGCTCTACCTGCCGGTGATATCGCAGCACTTAATGACTCTTTTGGTTTCGGCGGCCACAACGTCGTATTGGTATTTAAGAGCATATAAATGCCGACCCCGCAATTAGACCCACGCGATCCAGAAACCCGTATCGCTCGATTACTCGATGATGGAAAGTTTGAGTTCCTTCTCCCCCGCACTGACTGTGGAATGGTTGCCGTAACCGGAAACATTAAAGGAAATAAAGTTATTGTCTTTGCCTCTGATGCCACAATCAAAAGTGGAGCGTTGGGAGTTGAAGGCTCAAAAGTAATTGTCTCTGCCTACAAAGCTGCAATGGGAGCGCAAGTTCCAATCATCGGCATCTGGCACTCAGGTGGTGCACGATTAAGTGATGGCGTTGCATCATTAGATGCCTTCGGTGAGGTTTTCCAATCAATGATCTCTGCAAGTGGTCGTATCCCGCAGTTATCACTTGTCCTTGGACCAACTGCAGGTGGCGGTGCTTATGGGCCAGCGCTAACTGACATTGTTGTTTTATCTCCTGAGGGTCGCATCTTTGTTACTGGCCCTGAAGTTGTTAAAAGTGTTACTGGTGAAGATATTGATATGGCGTTGCTGGGTGGACCAGAAGCACACCGCAAGAACAGTGGCCTTGCACACATCATTGCTCCCACTGAACAAGAGGCAATTGATGATGTGCGTGACTTAACCGCACTCTTTGCAAATCATGGGGTTATGAACCCTGATGTGGCCGATATTGATCTATCGGTATTTGTTCCGCAATCAAAGGTGCGCACCTATGAAGTACACCCATTAGTTGACGCGATTTTAGATAAAGAAACAGAACACATTGAGCTGCTCTCTATGTGGGCACCTAACATGACAACAATTATTGGCCGCTTAGGTGGTGCAACTGTTGGAGTTCTAGCTAATAATCCAGCACACATTGCCGGTGTATTAGATGCAGCTGCTGGGGAAAAAGCAGCACGCTTTGTCCGGACCTGTGATGCCTTTGGAATTCCACTTATTGTTATTGCAGATGTTCAAGGCTTCTTACCTGGCGCAGGTCAGGAATGGGAAGGCGCAGTACGACGTGGCGCAAAGCTGCTGCATGCATTTGGTGAAGCCGTTGTCCCTCGCGTTACATTAATTACTCGCCGTGCTTATGGCGGTGCCTACGTTGCAATGAATTCAAAGGCGTTAGGTGCAACGCGCGTATTTGCTTGGCCACAAGCAGAAGTTTCAGTAATGGGCGCCGTTGCAGCCGTTCGTGTATTGCATCGCCGTATTTTGGCAGATCTGCCAGCAGAACAACGTGAGTCAATGGAGCTAGAGCTAGCAGCAGAGCACGAGAAGATTTCAGGTGGTGTTACACGCGCAGTTGAAATAGGGGCTGTGGATGAGATTATTGATCCTGCTCATACACGAAGTGCGTTAGCAAAAATTATTGCTAGCACGCCACATCGCCGCGGTGCTCACGGCAATATCCCACTTTAAGCTGCAGAAACTTATTTTCTTAACTGCAAATCATTCGCAACTACAAGTCAATCTTGATTTCTATCTTGTATTCATACTTGTTAGATTGCCCCCTTACACCTAGCGAATACCAATGGAGAAAAATGTCTGTCTTAACAAAAGTACTTGAATCAAATAAAAACTATGCATCATCATTTGGAGAAAAAGCCAATCTTGCGCTCCCACCTGCTCGAGGTTTTGCGATTCTCACTTGCATGGATGCACGACTAGACCCAGCAAAATATGCGGGGCTGGCAGAAGGAGATGCCCACGTCATTCGCAATGCGGGTGGCCGTGCAAGCGATGATGCCATCCGTTCACTTGTTATTTCCTACAAGCTCCTAGGCACAAAGGAGTGGTTTGTGATTCATCATTCCAACTGTGGAATGGAGTTTTTCAATAATGAAGTTATGTCTGGACTGCTAAGCAAGAGTCTTGAAACAGCTGCTCTCGGTACTGATGGCTTCTCTGATATTGGAAAAGGCCCTGGATCTGAAGAGGGCAAGTTCATTAACTGGTTGACAATCAAAGATCAGGAAGAATCTGTGACGCAGGATGTGGAGCGAATTAGAAGCCATGCTTTAGTTCCAAATAATATACCTATCTATGGATACATCTATGATGTGAAAACTGGCCTTTTGGTTGAAGTTCCAAGTGCAACAAAAGCTGGACAAGTTATCTAACTCATAAATAAGAAAACCCCGGCTACTCCTTCAAGGGGGGCCGGGGTTTTTACTTTAACTATTTAGTTGAAAAAGTAACTGAAACCGTTGCACTAACAGTCTTGTTGATAGTGCTTGTGTCATAAGCACCATAATCTGCAGTCATCGTTGAATCAGGTGTTGTGATTTGAATGGGACCAGCCTTTACATTGACCAATGATCCAAGTGATCCACCCACAGCCTTGGTTAGTGATTCAGCACGAAGCTTTGCATCTTTCATCGCTTCACTCATTAACTCTGGGCGAAGCTCTGGCAAGTTGGAGATGTAGTACTGAGGTCCATAGTTGTTGACGTTAATTCCAGTTCCTAGCAATGAACCAATTCCTTGGCTGAGCTTGGATACCAACTGCACGTCCTTTGTACGAACTGTCACATCGCGAGATGCGCGATAAGAGAGAATGCGGCCAGTTGAATTACCATTGATGAATTCCTCATTAGCATAGGTAGAAACTGCACCAAGGGTGAGGGCATCGGCTGCTATTCCACCTTGAGTTAAATAAGAAGAAAGGGCTGCAACATCTGCATCTACTTTCTTGACAGCAGCACCGACTGTTGGGGAGGAAAGGTTGACTGAGAGAGTCCACACTGCATTATCTGCAACTGCACTTGTTTTGGCAGATCCTGTGACAGTAATTCCATTACCGGCACGTGTTGCAAAACCCGTTCCAACTTTAGTTAATCCAACACCGAGTGCGAGCGCCATGATTACGGCTGAAACAATAATTGTTACTGCCTTACGGCGCTCTACTGTGATAATCGGTGATTCATTAGGTTGGCTCATATCTTTATTCTACCTAGTCAGATTGCGTGCAAGCGAGCGGTTTCGGCCATGCCAGCACCTCTAAATTTCTCTAACTGTGTATCCCAGGGCGCTCCCATCGCCAGAGCGAACCCTTCTCGCATTGAATCTTCATCAAAGGCGTTCTGCATCACATTATTAATCGTAAATTCATTCAGGAGCACACCACCGCTCAGATCAGTGACTGCTCTGTGAATTCCAAGCTCTGGCGTGAAGCGAAATAGTTCACCACCATTTTCATGGTTTTCTATCACTTCAAAGTTTAAGTAATGCCAACTGCGCAATGTGCTGGCAATTTCTGCGCCAGATCCTTGGCGCCCATTGAATTGGCATTTGGTTTTATATGTGCCCACCATCATTGGTTGAGGTAACCAATTGAGCTGCGCATCTGCACCAACGATATTTTGTATCGCCCAATCAATATGACGGCGCAGCGCAGATGGTGCTGAGTGAATAGTGAGTAAGCCCCGCACCGATAATTGGGCAGAAGGCGTAACAAGACGTTGCATACATTTCTCCTAGCAAGGGCGCCAAATGCGACCTTCCCCAGCTGCATTTGCTCTTACTAGTACCTCAATTGAACACCTCGCACGCTCAAACTGTCCAGCCCCACTTTAGGCATACGGCTCAGTAGGCGGTAGAGTTCACCTCAGTCGGACGCTTAATCAGTACCCGTTTCATGTAACACATATTCGGTATCGCTGGCGCAAGAGGAAGACCGTGATCCGAGGATTTCTCGGAACACCCACATATCGAAGGAAAAGTAAAAACATGGCAACAGGCACAGTTAAGTGGTTCAACTCTGAAAAGGGTTTCGGTTTCATTGCAGTTGATGGTGGCGGACAAGATGTATTCGTTCACTACTCAGCAATCCAAGGAAACGGTTACAAGTCCCTTGAAGAGGGTCAGGCAGTTTCATTTGAGGTCGTACAGGGTCCAAAGGGTCCTCAGGCTGATGCAGTTAATCCTGCCTAATTAAAACCGCTTTAAAAATAACCCTCACTGGAAACAGTGGGGGTTATTTATTTTGGTACAGGTGGAATCTCACCAACTTTTAACTTACGTGCATTAACTTCCTTTACAGGAGATAAATCTTTTCCAGCCTTCCATGCATCTAAATATTTCCACGGCAATACTTGCCCGCGCCGCACCCACCATGTTTGAGCTGGTGTTGGCCAAGAGATACCAAAATGTAAGTGTGGAGGTGTGCCTCGCGCACTTCCAGTTGCTCCAATAGTTCCGAGCAGACGCCCAGCTTTAACGACTACTCCTGGTTGAATGCTGGCGGGAATAGAGCGCAGATGCGAACCGTAATAGCGAACACCATCGTCACCAATAATTGAAACGTAGAGTCCACCACGATCAATACCTAAATTAGTTTTTCCACTCCAAGCATCAATCCGATTTACTTCATCAATCACGCCGTTAATTGGAGCCACAAACTTGCAACCAGCTTTGGCCAAAATATCGGTAGCTGCATAATCATGGTGAGCTTTGGCGTAGTTGACTTCACAACCTGTCACAGGAAATACATACACCGGTGCAGCTTGAGCCGGGGTAATACTAGAGATTAAAAAGATGAGTGGTAATAATCGTTTAATCACGTCGCAAGGTTATAGGGCAGTGACTAGATTTTTAGCGCTTTGCGGTCGAGTTTTGCTGTGACAATCATGTGAGGAACAGTTAGCGCCCACACAATGGTTAAAACAAACCAGAAAAATGATTTATCAACGTTGCCATAAATCCACAGTCCGGCAGCAACGAGAAAACTGCCTACTAAGGCTGGTGTGCCAGGCACGACTGCAGACCAGAAGGCCTTCAAAGCACGTGATTGTTCATAGTCGCTCTGTGATTTGGGCAAAACAAGAGTTAAACGGGCCGTATGGCGCATCGCATGCCAGCATCCAAAATAAACCGCAAAAGCAATCAACGGCGGGGTCAGAACTGCCAAAGCTGCAAGTAAGAAGAGGTCAACAACATCTCGAAATCTCTTTGTAATCACAAGTGCTACTAAAGCCATAATGAAAAGAGCTAGAACAATTAATCTTAAACTTTCATCAAGGCCTTGGTGCCAGTTAACTAAATTTGTATTCACTTGCGCAAGAGCGCTTGTACTTGATGAGTTAATGAGAGGCAAGACAACTGGAATTGAGCCAAAGGCTAAGACAACAAAAGGTGTAGGTAAACGAGAACTAGTTTTTTCCTTCAGGCGATCTAATTCATTAAGAAAAGCACTGTCTCCTACCCCAAAGTGAACCAGGCTCATCAGAACCACTATCTGAAATCCAAGAACATTCCACTTCAAAATTGCTAGAACTGCAACGCATGCAACCAATACATAGATAGAAATGAATATAAACATGATCTTCTTGTTGGTTCGTGGCACGGTTACAAAATGGTCCAGAGCGCCATGAGGAATTCCAACAGCTAGGGCAAAGAGGGCAATAGCTACTTGCCAGGTGAGATCTTTTGAACCTATCAACTGTGATGCAACGATTGAGGCCACAATTGCCATGGCAACAGCCACTGATGAGTACAAGCGCACTCTTTCAAATAGTTCTAGAGGAGTTTTCAAGTCTCACTACGCTTTCTTCTTAGAAACCTGCATGACAGTATCAACTATCTCTAAAGATTATGAGAGAATCCACCATGCTCAAGTTGAGTTATTTAGCGATGCTAATTTTCACCATGGTTGCATCCTTCTGGCTTGAAATCGCCTTCAAGGTGCATGTGCTGCGTCGCATGAAGCGAGTTCTCCTGAGCCTTCTGCCCATTAGTTTGGGATTTTTGATCTGGGATGCCTATGCCATTGCTCAAGGTCATTGGTATTTCGATCAGAAGCAGGTCACCGGAATTAATGGGCCCTTCAATATTCCAATCGAAGAGATTCTCTTCTTCCTCATCATTCCAATAGCCGTTCTCATGACGCTGGAAGGTGTGGCCCGTATTAAGCCGCAATGGAAGCATCCAGAGCTGCGAAAATGATTTACTCCGACATTGTTATTGCCATTCTCATTTTCTCTGTGTTGTTAGATCTATTTGGGTTTAAGAACTCACTTCTAACAAGACCCATCTTCTGGTCCTCTTACGCAATTATTCTCCCCTTCCAATTGCTGACTAACTGGTGGCTTACATCCCGAAATATCGTCATGTATGACCCAGATGTAATTAGTGGCCTGCGCATCATGAGTGCACCCATCGAAGATTTGATCTTTGGCTTTGCCCTTATCCTCAATGTCATGGGGATGTGGGAGTACTGGGGCACAAAGGGAGTGCAAAAAGATTGAGTAAAACTAGATATCCTTCTACCTAATTGTTTTAGGGGCGGTAGCTCAGTTGGTTAGAGCCCAGAACTCATAATTCTGTCGTCGTCGGTTCGAGCCCGACCCGCCCCACTGTAATTTTCTAGGCCGTTAAAGTAGCAATATCTAGTAACTCTTCATTAATCGGTGTATCGGTTGGGCAACTTTTATTTAACTCCAAAATTTCAACTTCAGTGAGCTGTACATCAACACCTTTAAGTGAATCTAAAATCGATGATGCGGTGGATGCACCAGGAATCGGAATTGAAGTTGGGAATTGGTTTAAGTGCCAAGCAATAGTTAATGCATAAGCAGAAACGCTTTTGCTCTCGGCCATTTCCTTGAAAGCACCAATATCTCCAGTGGCAATTTTTTTGAAGCTTCTATTGCCGCCTAGTGGTGACCAAGGAAGATATGCAATACCAAATTCATTACATATATCGATTACTTCAGGCCAGTGCCGATAATTTGGACTGTATTCATTTTGCACAGAAATAATGCCGCCTTGCGCAGGTGTTCCACCGGCTTTAATTGCATGGCGCAACATTTGGGCGTTGACGTTACTTAAGCCAATTTCGGCAACGTAGCCATGATCTTTTAATGTCATGACATTGTCGAACTGCTCTTCATATGAAATCGCTGGATCAGTTCGGTGATGTTGCCATAGTGGAATTTTGCTCAAACCTAGTTTGTAGGCAGATGCCTCAACAGCGCGATATAGATAATGCTTAGTTGCATTGCGTCCAGAGATTCCAAACATGGAACCATCTTTTTCACGGGTGATGCCTGCTTTAGTTGTAATAACAACTTTATTCTTTTGTTCAGGTGTGGCTTTCCAGCTCGCAAAGGCTTTTCCGACAAGAATCTCGTTGTGTCCCATAGTATTCCAGCTAGGGGCATAAATATCGGCAGTGTCTAAAAGAGTAATGCCAGCATCCAAGGCGGCGTGGATTGCCCCAATTGCCGCATCAGGTTGATTGAGTAAATCTGGGTGCCGCTCATTTGGAAAAGACAAATGCATGCAGCCCATTCCAATTGCTGAGACTGAATATGGACCGAGTCTTCGCTGAGGAATCATGTGATTATCGTAATGCAAACTCTGTTCAACTTAGATAACGGTTGCAATACTATTTACCCAGGTCAAAGCGATCAGCGTTCATCACCTTGGTCCACGTGGCAACAAAATCTTTAACAAATCTTTCCTTGTTATCGTTTTGTGCATAAACCTCGGCGTATGAACGAAGAATTGAGTTAGAGCCAAAGACTAGATCCACACGTGTGGCTGTCCAGTCAACAGTTCCGCTCTTTCGATCACGGATGTTGTAGAGGTTTTCGCCTACTGGCTCCCATGTGTATTTCATATCAGTTAAGTTCACAAAGAAATCTGTTGAAAGTGCACCAACGTTTTTTGTAAACACTCCGTGTGATGTGCCCGCATGATTAGTACCAAGCACGCGCATTCCGCCAATCAGCACTGTCATTTCAGGAGCAGTGAGGCCCAGAAGTTGAGTTTTATCTAGTAGTAATTCCTCAGGTGATACTGCGTAATCTTTCTTCACCCAGTTGCGGAATCCATCATGAATGGGTTCAAGTACTGCGTAGCTGGCAACATCGGTTTGTGCCTGTGCTGCATCGCCGCGACCTGGTGTGAATGGAACTGAAATCTTTACTCCGCCAGCTGCTGCTGCCTTTTCAACTCCAATATTTCCAGCCAAAACAATCACATCTGCGATGCTTGCACCAGAATCTTTAGCAATTGGTTCCAGTACAGCAAGAACCTTGTTTAATCGTGCAGGCTCATTGCCTTCCCAATTGCGAGCAGGTTCTAGGCGAATACGGGATCCATTAGCTCCACCGCGAAGGTCAGAGCCACGAAATGTTCGCGCGCTATCCCAAGCTGTTGATACCAGATCTGAAACAGAGAGACCTGTTGCTTCAATCTTTGCCTTTACCGCTCCAACATCATAAGAAGTTGTGCCTACAGGAATCGGATCCTGCCAAATCAACTCTTCTGCTGGAACATCAGGTCCGATATAGCGAATCTTTGGACCCATGTCGCGATGCGTTAACTTAAACCACGCACGGGCAAATGCATCATCTAAATGTGCAGGTTCTGCATGGAACTTCTTAGAGATCTCCAAATAGATCGGATCAATAATCATTGCCATGTCTGCATCAGTCATCATTGGGTTGTAGCGAATTGATGAATCCTCAACATCTACCGGCTTATCAGCTTCTAGAATATTTGTTGGCTCCCACTGATGTGCACCAGCTGGTGATTTTACAAGTGCCCACTCATGCTTAAAGAGCATTTCGAAGTAACCGGCATCCCACTTAGTTGGCTCAGTTGTCCAAGCACCTTCAATACCACTTGTCACTGTGTTGCGACCAACGCCACGCTTTGTATGGTTGTTCCATCCCAAGCCTTGCTCAAAAATATCTGCAGCCTCTGGCGCTGCTCCTAATAGAGATGCATCACCATTTCCGTGGGCCTTACCAACTGTGTGTCCACCTGCAGTTAAAGCAACTGTCTCTTCATCATTCATCGCCATTCGTGCAAATGTTTCGCGGATGTGTGCGGCAGTTAATAGAGGATTTGAAACTCCATTAATACCTTCAGGATTGACATAAATTAATCCCATTTGAACCGCAGCTAGTGGGTTTTCTAATGAGCTTGCATCAGTCGTGTCTGTATATCGCTCATCACTTGGCATCATTAGTTCAGGTTCTGAACCCCAGTAGATATCGTGTTCTGGATGCCACACATCTTCGCGTCCGAAAGCAAATCCGAAAGTCTTCAGGCCCATGCTTTCGTAGGCGATAGTTCCTGCAAGAATAAATAAATCTGCCCAGCTCAGTTTGTTTCCATACTTTTGCTTAATGGGCCATAACAAGCGACGTGCTTTATCTAGATTGCCGTTATCTGGCCATGAGTTAAGTGGAGCAAATCTAAAACTTCCTGTGCCTGCGCCTCCGCGTCCATCGGCAACACGATATGTACCAGCTGAGTGCCATGCCATACGAATCATCAATCCGCCGTAGTGACCCCAGTCCGCTGGCCACCATTCTTGTGTTTGGGTCATGAACTGATGCAGATCGCTTTTCACAGAAGCAAAATCTAACGTTTTAACTTCTTTGCGGTAATCAAAATCTTCTCCCAGAGGATTTGTCTTGCGATCATGTTGATGCAAAATCTCTAACTTCAACGCCTTAGGCCACAAGTATGTGTTTGACTCGCTTTCTTGCGTATTAGCACCGTGTGCTACTGGGCACTTTGCGTCCATGGTTTCCCCCTGTTTATCCTCTTGAATAGCGCTAAGTATGGATGCGGCGGCGCAGGCTCGCAAATTATGAGCGATGAGTTGAGTTTATGACCAGAACTCTCGAGAAGTAGACCACTCGTGATGCAAATAAATGCGTTATTGCCCCTTCTAATCTTGGACACACATATAGTTGCGGGGTTCTTAGTGTCATTCCTGATTCTGCCCAATATTGCAGTGCTGCTGATCCAACAACTTCGTAAAAGTAGCTAAAAGCAGTTCTAGGGGTGACCCTATCTCCGCACAGATGATTACAGCGCATATCTAGTGCCATCTCTCAATTGATTAAGTAATCTCTTTATGTCGGAGTAATTATTTACTTTAGGTTTAACCTTGAAGACATGAGCGATCGCGTATTAGTTGTAGTCGATGATGCTTTTGAAATGTCCACGCTAGTTGCTGCTTTACGCTTACATGAGATTGATGTAATCGGAGAAGCTAAAAGTGAGAACGTGGCAATCAATTTACTTCGACGCTTGCAACCAGATGTAATTTTGCTTGATATGAATATTATTGGAATATCTGCTATAAACATCGCCATTAATATGCGTAAAGTAAATCAAAACATTGGAATCGTTATCCTCAACAGTTGTTCAGATCTTCGCCTGATGGGTGAATCTAATGACGAAGTTCCAGTCGGAGCGAAAATAATAATAAAGAAATCAATCGTAGATTTCACCGTTTTGTGCACTGCTATCACTGAATCAAAGATCTCGGCCGTTGAAAAGCATAAGGTGGTATGGATTAACGGCAATACTTCATTTCAAGAGCAAGGTGTTCTGGCGTTGATGGCCCATCTGACTAACACTCAAGCCGAAGTTCTGCGTTTAGTTGCTGACGGAATGACTAATGCCCAGATTGGCCGCACACGTTATGTGAGTGAGAAATCTGTGGAACAAGTAATTTCACGAGTGGCACAGGAGTTGAATGTGCAACCAGATGCAAATATGAATATGCGAGTCCAACTTGTTGGTGAGTATTACCGCTGGTTAGGCGCGCCACACCACTAATTGGCCAGCGTTCATAGGTAAAATTTGCGCCTATGGAGCTGCAACAAATACGCAATCGATGGAACGAAGTCCTCGATGCAGTTCTAGAAGTAGATCGAATTTCATGGCTAGCTTTCTTTGATGCGCGCTTGGCCGAATTTGATGGCAGGACCCTTACTTTGGATTTTTCAGATGCCCGTAAACTTTCAAACTCTCATGAATTCTCAGATACTCGATTGAAGCAACAGCAGATTCTCATTGAAACGATTAAGTCTGTGCTGGCTATTGATGTTGAAATAATTGAGCGATGAGGGTCCGTGCTGCAGTCACAGCTATAGCGCTGACGCTTTTGCTAGTTGATGTGCCACAAGTTCAGGCAGCGGCAAGCTCACTTACTCTTTCCTTAAGACAAACACCATCGGCGACAGATTCAGTTGTCACTTTCTACGGCACCATTAAGCCGGCTCGTTCAAGCTTGAGCGTTAAAATTCAAGGCAATACTTCAGGTGCTTGGAAGACCACGCGTTTTATGACTAAGACCACAAAAGCAGGAACGTGGAAAATTGTGGCCGTTGCAACTTCATTTGATATTCCTGTTAAGTATCGCGCTCAAGTAAATGTTTCAGGCAAAATAATAAACTCCCCCATTCGCACAATCACGATGAAGAAACTGCCACAGATTTCAAGTACTGACCCTTCTTTGGTTGTTGAATCCTTCGGTCCAGGGGGGCGCATTCATGGGGCCGATGTGAGTAGATGGCAGCATCCAAATGATAAGCCAATAGATTTCTCAGTTGCTTATGCCTCTGGACTTCGCTTTGTCATGATTAAGGCCTCTGACACTAGAGATGAAGCAGATGCACTTTCACTTAAGTACCTCATTATGGATCACGCTGCAGCACAAGCTGCTGGTCTCTATACCGGGTTTTATCACTATGCGATTTTGCCTGATGTTAGTGATTCAGCAGGGATCATCCGGGATGCAACCGCTCAAGCTCAAAAAGTATTATGGAGATTAGCTGCCATCGGTGGTTACACCGAAAGAGATCTCTCTTATGCCTTAGATCTTGAGAATAAGTGTGTGCGCGTATCTTCTTCAGGTGCCTGCCAGAAATATGCCAGCCGCGCTGCAGTAACTTTATGGGCGGAAACTTTCTTAGGTTTACTCAAAGAAAAGACTGGAAGAACTCCCATCCTTTACTCTTATTCAAACTTTCTAGAGAGTTCAATGAATAAGAGCGCCAAATTATCCCAATACCCTCTTTGGCTTGCCCAGTATGCAATTGATCCCTTTAATCCCATCAATCAACCAGGTATTAAAGCTGGTGGTTGCTTTGTTCACTCATGGACAAGTGCTAACTGTGATTCGCAATGGAGTATTTGGCAATACACATCCTGTGGAATTGCACCTAAGTATGGCGTTCCAGGTACTCGACTTGATCTCAATATCTTTAGAGGAAGCGCATCAGATTTCCTCAATCTCTCTAAGGGCAGTTGGGCACCGGCATTAGTAGATTTGATGCCAAATAATGAGCCAACACAGATGGTTATTAATGCTCAATCAGCGAGCACAACAAACAAGTTAGTTACCTTTAAAACAACAGTCACACGACCTGATTCAACTCCGGTTGTGACTGGTGCGGTCAAACTTGTCTTTGACGCTGCAACTGCGCCAAAAACTAAGCCAGTTCAAACTGTTTTACGCGCCACAAGTGGTGAGTGGACCTTGGCTATTAAGGGAGTTCCTGCTGGAACTTATAGTGGAACAGTTGTTTATACCGATGTTTCACAAACACATGCGCAAAGCACTCAGGCGGTAACTTTCACCGTGGTTCAAGGGCCAACACCTTCGCCAACACCAGAGCCAACCAAGAAGCCAACTAAGAAACCTTCAGTAGATGGTTGTGCAAATCAGATTAAGAACTAACTCTTTCCTGCTCTTCTAAAAGTTCATCCAAAGCTTCAAGTTCGCGATCTACTAGTTCTTCATATGCAGTAACTGATGCTTTACGCTCTTTTGCACTCCATCCCAGTGCTGGGGCGATAATTGCGGCAATCTCATCTGCTAAGTGCACGCCATGGTCGCTGGCTTCAAAAGCAATACGAGTACGGCGCGAAATAACATCATCAACTGTTCGTGCACCTTCATGACTTACCGCATATTCAATCTCAGCCTTTATATAAAGCAGATCTTTATCCACTTTTGCCGCAAGCTTTGGATTCACTTCAATGAGTGCAAGAACCTCACTAATCATTGAGCCATAGCGATCGAGCAAGTGAGTAATAGTCTGGGTATCTAGGCCACTGGATTCACTTAAGCGCTCTATTTGTTGCGCTAATGCAAAGTAGCCATCAGCACCAACTAAAGGAAGCTTCTCTGTTACAGACTCAGGCTTAATGGCGCGAAGTTCAATCACCGCGCGATCAATAGCATCTTTAGCCATCACTCGATAGGTGGTGTATTTGCCACCGGCAATACTCACAAATCCTGGCGCTGGTCGATCAACTGTGTGTTCGCGTGAGAGTTTGGTTGTTGCAGAGTCTTTGTTATTTGCAACCAATGGTCGCAATCCTGCATACACACCAATAATTTGAGAAACCTCTAATTTAGGAGAGAGCACGCGGTTGGCTTGATCCAAAATGTATTGAACATCTTCTCGGCTAGCAAAAGGTTCTGCTCGATCTCCAGTGTATGGAGTATCGGTAGTTCCAACGATCCACTTATCTCCCCATGGAATCAAGAACAAAACTGAAACTGGAGTCTTGAGAATAATTCCAGCGTTAGATTTAATTGCTGAGCCTGGCATAACGATATGAACGCCCTTACTCATGGTCACGCCGTAGCCTGGCTTTAACTCAAACTTTGCATGCAACTCATCGCTCCATACGCCCGCACACATGACTGTTGCTGTTGCAGTGATGTTAATAGTTTTGCCAGACTCTAAATCTTTAGCTTTTACTCCAACTACGCGCTTGCCTTGACGCAAAAGAGATTGCGCGCTCACTCGTGTTGCAATCACTGCGCCATGGCGGGCAGCCGTACGCGCGATAGTCATTGTGTGCCGAGCATCATCAACTTGTGCATCAAAATACTTAATTGCTCCAGTAATTAAATCTGGTCTTAAGGATGGTGCAATCTCATTAATCTGCTTTTGACCAATGTGTTTGTGCCAAGGAAGGGCGCGCTGGAAACCACGGAGTGCGTCATAGAGTGCAAGACCTGCACCAACATATGTGCGTTCTTTGAATTTTTCTGTCAGCGGAAATAAGAATCCAACTGGCTTAACTAAATGTGGAGACAAAGAGGAAACCATGAGTTCGCGCTCATGGAGTGCTTCACGTACTAACTTAAAGTCATATTGTTCTAGATATCGCAGGCCACCATGAATAAGTTTGCTAGAGCGACTCGAAGTTCCTGAGGCAAGATCTTGGGATTCAATCAGAGCAACTTTCAGACCACGCGATGCTGCATCAAGGGCTGCTCCGACGCCGGTGACTCCCCCGCCTATAACTAAGATGTCAAAGGATTCACTCGATAATTGTGCAATGGCGCTATCACGCTGCTGGGGGCTGAGCTGTGACAGGAACATAAGCGTTGATTCTCCATTGCATCTGGGTAGAGTAAGCCTAACTTAATTGTGAAAGGTTTTCTCTTCGTGACTTATATCGGCAGTTTGGATCAAGGAACTTCAAGTACTCGTTTCATGATCTTTGACCACTCGGGCAAAGTTATTGGCCAGCATCAACTTGAACATCGCCAAATAATGCCTCACCCCGGTTGGGTTGAGCATGATGCCAGCGAGATTTGGCAGCGCGTTCAAGAAGTCATCGCTGGCGCACTCAAGCAGGCCGACATCTTGGGCTCTGATTTAGCAGCCATTGGAATCACCAATCAACGCGAAACCACAGTGGTTTGGGATGTAAGCACTGGGCAACCTCTATCCAATGCCATCGTATGGCAGGACACTCGCACCACAGATTTTCTAGCTTCGTTGACTGATGCCCAACAGCAGACAGTTCGTTTTAAGACTGGCTTAACGATTGCTCCGTACTTTGCCGGTAGCAAGATGAACTGGTTTCTCAGTAATGTTCCTGCTGCAAAAAATGAAAATGCACGTATGGGAACTATTGATTCATGGTTGCTGTGGAATCTTTCTGGTGGAGTTCGTGGTGGAGTTCACTTAACCGATGTGACCAACGCCAGTCGCACATTACTCATGAACCTTGAAACTCTTGATTGGGATCAAGAACTTCTAGATATCTTTGGAGTATCCCGTACTTCACTTCCAGAGATTAAATCATCATCTGAAGTCTATGCATCAACCGATCCCCACGGTCCATTTGGAACTTCCATTCCAATCGCTGGAATATTAGGTGACCAGCAAGCTGCAATGGTTGGGCAAGTCTGCTTTGAGCGCGGAGAATCTAAAACAACGTATGGCACCGGAAACTTTGCTCTGCTCAACACTGGCACCGAAATCGTTCGATCAAAAAATGGTTTGCTCACAACCCTCTGTTTTAAATTTGGTAACCAACCTGCACATTACGCTTTGGAAGGTTCCGTTGCTGTTACTGGCTCTGCAATCCAATGGCTGCGCGATCAATTGGGCATCATTACTAACGCTGCTGAAACAGAAAATCTTGCATCCTCTGTGACAGATACTGCAGGAGTTTATTTTGTGCCCGCATTCTCAGGCCTCTTTGCACCGTATTGGCGCAGTGATGCACGCGGTGCAATTGTTGGATTAACACGGGCTGCAACAAAAGCCCATCTTGCTCGTGCTGCCCTTGAAGCAATCTGTTATCAAACCCGCGATGTTATGGATGCAATGGTTGCTGACAGCGGTGTTCCAATGCATGAAATGCGAGTTGACGGTGGAATCACTGCTAACTCTTTGTGTATGCAGATGCAGGCAGACATTATGGGAATTGATATCACTCGCCCACTGATCGGTGAGACGACTGCCCTCGGTGCTGCCTATGCAGCTGGCCTTGCTGTTGGTTTCTGGAGTTCTCAAGATGAAGTTAAAAAGCAATGGCAGCAATCACGTCGCTGGTCACCAACTTCAACGGTGGAAGTGCGCGAAGCTGGCTATAAGCAGTGGAAGAAAGCAGTTGAGCGAACTCTGAACTGGGTTGACTAAAGCTTTATAATTTCGATCAGCACCGCATTCGCTGGTGCAAGAATCGGTGCGCTCACTCCCATAGTTGCAAGGGCTGAACCTGACATCGTTATGCCATCCATCCACTGCGGTGGAGTAATTAACATGAATCGTGGTTTGCCTGCTGGATAAACAGCCTTGATTGAGTAAGAAGCAGTTGGATCTAATCCAGGAAATTTAAGAGCTGCAGGATGAATTGTCACAGTTGGAGTGAGTTGAACATAGGCAAATATTGATTTCTTTGTATCGGCAGAAACAACTCCATAGAGATATCCATGCTCATCCGGATAATCAACGCGAACAGATTTACCACTGTGTAACAAGGCTCGATTATCTTTGTAGTACTGAGCCCATGATGTGAGGTTCTTTCGTTCCTCAGAAGTTGCTTGCGTAATATTCCATTCAATTCCTGCATGACCAAAAAGGGCCGTTGTTGCGCGCATAGAGAGTTCTAATGTGCGCCCAGTTTGATGTCCATGAGTTGGTCCAATATGTGTTCCCAGCATTTCAGGTGGAATAACTTGGGATGTCCAGCGTTGAATAGTTTGGCGCTCGAGTGCATCGTTATTATCACTAGTCCAGAAGCGATCTACATAATCAATAACACCTAAATCAATACGCCCTCCACCGGATGCACATGATTCAATTTCAAGTCCAGGATGGCGCTTTTTTAACTCTGCAAACAAACGATAAATCGCTTGTGTTTGGCGGCGCACACCAGCCACACCTAAATGCCCCGCATCAACTAATACACGGTTGTGATCCCACTTAATGTAAGCAATCTTGTGAGCAGCTAAGACAGCAGAGGTTTGTTCCAAGACATGCTTGTATGCATCTTCATGCCCAAGATCTAGAACGAGTTGGTGGCGCCATAGCGGTGGAGTTCGATCACCTTCATGCAAGATCCACTCAGGATGAGCACGATATAAATCAGAGTCAGGGTTAACCATTTCGCCTTCAAACCAAAGACCAAACTCAATTCCCTTGCTATTGATGTATTCAATGATTGGCGTTAAACCATTTGGCCACACGGCAGGATCTATAACCCAATCCCCTAAGCCTGAGCGATCATTGCGGCGGGAGTGAAACCAGCCATCATCTAAAACAACGCGTTCAATACCAACTTGGGCAGCAACATCAACAAGCTCTTTGATCTTCACTTCATCATGATCAAAGTAGAGCGCTTCCCACATATTCAAAGTCAGCGGACGTGGACGCTTAGGGTGAATAGCTCGAGCGCGTAGATATGAATGAAATGCTGCACTGATGCCATCTAGGCCTTGATTGGAATACACAGCAAATAAAGCCGGTGCTTCATAGCTCTCATGTGCGCCAAGAATTACTTCACCAGCAAGTAGGAGTTCGCCTGCTCCCATTGATTGCTGACCATCAAAACCGCGCTCAACTAAATAATGCGAATTACCGCTCCATGCAATGCTTGTTGCCCAAGCACTTCCAGTTTGAAAAGAAGTTTGTGCGGTTAAGGCAATATCTGCAATAGAGAAGTTGTGGCCGCTTCTACCCTCACGGGATTCACGTACCCATGTGCCAATTTGAATATCACGACGCTGTGGTTGGCGCTCATTAGACCAACGACCTGCAAAATCTAAAGTTTGTGTTGCCTCTTGTGGCAAGGGCAACCAGTGAATAAATTCATTGAGAACATAATCAGAGGTTCCAATGTTTTTAACTGTTGCCTTTTGAATAAGAACTCCAAAAGCATCTAAATCAAAAGTTACTGCAACTTCTAACTCAGCATGAAAATCACGCAGGGTTACTGCGCAATGATTACCCTGATGATGAAAATCTGTCACTTCAAATTTAGTTGACCATGCTTTTCCATTGCGATGACCAGATAAAGATCCACGGCCTAAGAAACCACGTGAACTCTCGCGCATCAAACCTGGCACCTGCGCTTCATCCCATGAACTGTTTGCAATCGATACTCGACTAGCTAGTGCGATGTCATGGTTTTGCCCAAGAATTGGGGCTCCCCAATGGCGAACTACCAAGGCTCCATTAACAACCTCAATGAGCAACGAGGAAGTTGGAGCGCTCAGAAGTGCTGTTTGCTTAGTCACAAAGGTAGAGTAACGACACTATGGAGCAGAGTAAAAAACTAAGCGCTGGCATCCTGCGAAATAATCGCCAGATGGCAGATGGGCGCACCATTCGCTATTACGACACTTCTGGCCAAAACCGCAGCGCTAAAGATGCTCGTCCTGTTGAAGAACAACCAGCTATCGGTGAACTTCGACTCGATCCCTTGGTCAATGAGTGGATTGCCATGGCCTCTCATCGCCAAGGCCGAATCTTTTTACCTCCCAAAGAACTCTGTCCACTTTGTCCAACAACAGGTGAGCTCTTAACTGAGATTCCTGAATCTGATTTTGAAGTAGTTGTCTTTGATAACCGCTCTCCTTCACTTCGCCCACCTACAGGAGATTGGGCATTACCGGATCAAGTTGGACCAGATACTGATTTAGGAAGCGCTGCAGGAAAATGTGAAGTTATCTGTTTTACACCAGAGCATGGAAATGCATTTAAGGATTTAACGCCTGCACGTGTGCGGGTGCTGCTTGAAGCATGGATTGATCGCACCGCCGAACTCTCGCAAGAGAGCTTCATTGAACATATTGCACCATTTGAAAACCGCGGTGAAGAAATTGGTGTGACCCTCACACACCCACATGGTCAGATTTATGCCTATTCATTTGTTCCACCTCGTGTTGAAAAGATGTTGGTTGCAGCCAATACATACAAAAAGTCCACTGGTAAAGTTTTATTTGATGAAGTAGTTGCACGTGAAATCCGTGATGAGGAACGCATCATTGCCCAAAATGATCGTTGGATTGCATTTGTGCCATATGCCGCACGTTATCCTTTTGAAATTCACGTAGCACCGCTTAATCCAGTTGCAGATTTAGCTGGACTTACAGATCAAGACCGTGATGCATTTGCTCCTATTGCTTTGGAAGTAATGAAGCGCCTAGACGGTGTCTTTGGAATTGATATGGCCTATATAGCCGCATGGCACCAAGCACCTGTTCGTGTTGGTCGCGATGTGTTGCGCTTGCACTGGCAAATCACCAGCGTGCGCCGCGCTCCTGGAAAATTAAAGTATTTGGCTGGATCTGAATCTGCAATGGGTGCATTCATTATGGATATGCGACCTGAGCAATCAGCAGCTCAACTGCGCGAAGTAGTTTTGTAATGCGGGTATTAGTAACAGGTGGCACCGGTTATATCGGTTCTACGGCAGTAGATATTTTGCTCGCGCAAGATTATGAGATATCTATTCTCGATGATTGCAGCACTGGCCATGCCGACACAGCTCCTGCAGGTGTGAGTTTTATTCAAGGTTCACTTCTAAGTTCTGGTGATTTAGCACAAGCCCTTGTTGGAGTAGATGCGGTGATGCACTTTGCTGGTAAATCACTTGTGGGTGAATCTGTTGAAAAGCCTAATCTCTATCACCAAGTAAACGTTGATGGTTCCCGTAATTTGCTCAATGAAATGCACAAAAGTGGAGTAACAAACTTAGTTTTCTCTTCATCTGCTGCAACTTATGGCGAACCTGAAAAAACTCCTATTCCAGAAACTGCACCTACCAAGCCAACTAATCCTTATGGTGCTACTAAATTGGAAATAGATCAAATGATTACTGCAGAGGCTGCCTCACGTGGGATTGCTGCTGCGTCACTGCGTTATTTCAATGTAGCTGGTGCACTTAAATCAAAGCGGGGTTGGTTAGCTGAGCGCCACAGCCCAGAGACACATTTGATTCCAAATGTTTTGAGGAGTACCAAAGAAAACCCAGTAAAGATATTTGGCACTGATTGGCCAACTGCTGATGGGACTTGTGTGCGCGACTATGTGCACGTTGTTGATTTAATCGATGCTCACATTAAAGCTTTAGAATCACTACAACCCGGCGTCCACGAGATCTATAACTTAGGTAGCGGTGATGGATATTCAGTGCGAGAAGTTGTGGCTGCTGCATCAAAGGCTACAGGCCACCAGATTCCAACCCTTGATTCACCACGTCGTGCTGGAGATCCTGCGGTTTTAATTGCAGATATTAATAAGGCAAAGACAAAACTTGGATGGAACCCAACTAGAGGAATCGATGTCATGGTTGCCGATACTTTGGCAGCTCTTAGCTAGGTAATTCATGTCAGATATAGATAAAAGATTTGTGCAGGCATTTGGCGCAACCCCAGACATTATTGCCGCAGCACCTGGGCGCGTTAACTTAATCGGAGAACACATCGACTACAGTGATGGTTTCGTCCTCCCCTATGCCATCAAGGATCGTACTTTTGCTGCTATTCGAGTGCGCAATGATCGAAAAGTACGCATAAGCTCAATGCAGCGTAGAAACAAAGTTATAGAACAAAACCTTGATGCCATCAAGCCTGGGCTCAAAGGTGAATGGGAGCGCTATCCATTTGGCGTTATTTGGTCTCTTGGAATAACTAAGGGCATAGACATCATGATTGATGG
Source organism: Candidatus Planktophila sp. (assembly GCA_040402235.1). GTDB lineage: Bacteria > Actinomycetota > Actinomycetes > Nanopelagicales > Nanopelagicaceae > Planktophila. Next base: position 58,358 of record JBBAMY010000004.1, read on the forward strand.
CCATGTTCCTCTCGGAGCCGGTTTATCTTCTTCCGCTGCCCTTGAGTGCAGTGTTGCTACTGCCCTTAACCAACTCTTTTCTTTAGGTCATTCATTAGAAGATTTAGCGCGTTTAACTCAAAGAGCTGAAAATGACTATGTAGGCGTGCCATGCGGAATCATGGATCAATCAGTATCACTCATGGCTCACTCTGGTTCTGCGCTTTTATTAGATTGCCGCGACTTAATAACTAGACATATTGCATTTGACGTTGCATCCAGAGGACTTGAACTTCTTATCATTGACACACAAGCCCATCACTCACTTACTGATGGTGGTTATGCCGAACGCCGAATATCGTGTGAATCTGTGGTTGCCAAGTTGGGTATTGCATCTTTGCGCGAACTCACTTTGGATCAACTTGAGTCTTCACGTAATCTGCTTACTGATACGGAATTCTGCAGAGCTCGCCATGCAGTCACTGAGATGAAACGTGTTATGGATGCCGTAGAAGTCCTTGAGAAAAAGGATTTTGCTTCTCTAGGACAACTTCTCAATCAATCCCACGCTTCACTTCGTGATGATTACAACGTCTCGTGCCGAGAACTCAATTGCGCAGTGGATGCATCAATAGCTGCAGGTGCACTTGGCGCGCGCATGGTGGGTGGCGGCTTTGGTGGAAGTGCAATTGCGCTCATTAAAGCTTCACATACTGCGCAAACAATTGCAGCTGTTGAAAAGGCTTTTTCTGAAAAAAGATTTAAAGCACCGCGCTTTTTTACTTCTCTTCCAAGCCAAGGCGCTGAGGTTATTCAACGGGGGTAATTGAAACCACTTCTACCCCGCCAATTGCTCCTAAAACATTGAGTAAATCAGTGGGATCACTTCCTGGCACCGCAACAGTAATTTCGTCATAACCGCGTCCATCTTCAGATTTGAGAACTACTAATCCTCGAATATCTCCGCCCGCAACACCGATTGCAGATGCCAGTAAACCAAGTGAACCCGGGCGATCTGGAAGAGAGATGCTAAGGCGAAATTGGGCCATGGCTCAATAGTACCGCTAAAATCTTTCTCCCACCTTATGCCTCAATGACCCAAGCACCGCTAATAGCAACTTTTATTTTTCCAAGCGGATTCACTGCCGGACCATTAACAACTTGTGCAGATTTATACGGATCAAACTCAGCTCCATGGCATGGACATGCCATTGTCTTGCTGGAGGCTGAATATGCCACGGTGCAGCCCTGGTGTGTACAAATAGCTGAATAAGCAAAAACACCGGTCTTGGTTCTAAAAAGGATCGCTGGTGCACCGTTGCTAGCAACAAAGTTACGGGAAGCCCCGACTTTGAGTGATACCAGTTTAACAATCTTTGTGCCTTTACCTGCTGCTGAAGAACTAGTTGCAGGTGCAGCTTTCGCAAATAATTTGCCCGCTCCTGCAAAAGCAACAGCTAATACACCAGTAATTCCAACGCGTAACACGCTGCGACGCTCTAATGACATGTTAAAAACCTTTCGTTCGCCATTTCCGATTAGGAGTAATAAATAGGACAACCATATAACTGCATATGCCGTATTACTTGCTAAGAAGTATGGGGAGACATGAAAAGTATCAGCAAACCACAATCCTAGCGACATCAAAAATCCGCCAAATGCCGCCAAACGTGGTGCAACCCAGAGGAGTGTGGCTAGTCCGATTGCAAACTCAGAGATCATCACAAAGCCACCGATCAAGGTTGCATGCTCGATTAAATTATCAAAAATAAAGCCAACTGGGGAATGTGTTGAATAGCCAGATAGCTGTGTTCCAATGTAAGTAGAAGAGCCTGGGTTTAGAAAACCTGGATCACTAGCTTTATCCCAACCCGCGTAAATCCAAGTGATTCCAAGCCACAGGCGCATCACTTGCAAAGCAGGTGCCTGGTTGCGCCACGACAAATTGGCCGTGCGCACATAGCTCTTAATCATGCTCACGAGATACATAGTAAAGGTGAGTCTGAAAAAAGGCCGAGTAGAAAAGCTCCCTGACTTGGATTCGAACCAAGAACCTGTCGATTAACAGTCGACTGCTCTGCCGTTGAGCTATCAGGGATCAATAGAGCGCAAACTCTAGCGCACGCACAGGCCGTGGCTGAAATTGAGGGGTTTTAAAGGCCCCCGAGGGCCAAATCATGCAGATTTCTACGGGCGTTTTCTAGGGCAACTAATTGCGCAAAAGCTGCGTTGTATTCAATTTCATTTTCTACGGGATTGAGTCGTTGGAGTGATGATTTGAGTTCTGCAATGGAGCGAGATATCGCAACCTCACGCAAGCGGGCAACGATGCTCTCAACATAGGTAGCGGTTGGTTTTCCGTCGGCGTGAATGGGTTCAACTGTTAATTCAGTAAACAAAGTTTTGATTCGCTCATCACTGATGGTTTCTGCGGAAAGTGCAGGAACTTCATCAATGGTCTTACGCAGTTCTTTATATGCAGGATGCGTAAAGGCACCTGGTTCAATATCACTCCACAAAGTTCCAGTAAACAGCGCAGCCTCTTGCAATCTGGCCTTTAGTACTTCGCGCTCTAAAATCAAACGTGCTTCATTGGGATCAGGTCGCCAATTACTATTTTCTTGCGTTGTTGGCTCAATAGTTTCGCTAACTTTAGGTTGACTCTTCACACCTTGGGCAACAACCTTTGAAACAATTTCAACTTCTGTCCCTAGCCATCCAGCGAGTGAACGAGTGTATTCAGGGCGAAGTGATTTATCACGAATCTGTGCAACAAGAGGTGCTGCAGCATTAAGTGCATTCACACGCCCTTCTGCGCTATCTAATTTGTGATGTGCAAGTTCGGCTCTGATTGCAAATTCAAAGAGTGGAACTCTACGAGCGATGAGATCACGTAGCGCTAAATCACCCTTTTGTTGGCGTAGCTCGCATGGATCTAATCCATCTGGTTCAACTGCCACAAATGTTTGGGTCACAAACTTTTGATCCTCACTAAATGCACGAAGGGCAGCTTTTTGGCCGGCAGCATCACCATCGAATGTAAAGATCACTTCACCTCTAAATGAATCATCATCCATCAGTAATCGGCGCAAAATACGGATGTGGTCAGCGCCAAAGGCTGTGCCACAGGTTGCAACTGCAGTTGTGATTCCAGCTAATTGAGCGGCCATGACATCGGTATATCCCTCAACTATGACGGCCTGGCGCTTCTTCGCAATCTCTTTTTTAGCAGCATCTAAACCATAGAGAACTTGGCTCTTTTTATAAACGGGAGTTTCTGGGGTATTGAGATATTTAGGGCCCTGGTCCTCTTCATCACTTGCAAGTTTTCGACAACCAAAACCAACAACATCTCCAGAGATATCTTTAATTGGCCAGGTTAGGCGATTGCGGAATCTATCGATGGGCCCACGCTGTCCCATCTTTGAAAGACCAGCTGTTTCGAGTTCATCGATGCTGTAACCCTGTGCGCGTAAGTGCTTAGTCAATGCATCCCACTCATCCGGTGCATATCCCACACCAAATTTCATACATGCATCTTTATCAAAACCGCGCTTGGTTAGTAAATCTCTGCCATGGGCGGCATCAGGAGAAGTATTGAGTTGTTCTTGATAAAAACGTGCAGCCTCTGTGTTTGCTGCAATCAGACGTGAGCGAGCACCAGCTGAAAATGTTGGCGCGGATGAAGCACCTTCGTCATAGCGCAATGTGTAACCCATGCGATCTGCTAGGCGCTCAATAGTTTCAGTAAAAGTAAGATGATCAATCTTCATTAAGAACGCGATGACATCTCCGCCAGTTTGGCAACCAAAGCAGTGGAAATAACCTTTGCTCGGTGTTACGTGAAATGAGGGAGATTTTTCATCATGAAAAGGACACAGGCCTTTCTTTTGTCCTCCGCCAGCACTTTTTAACTGAACGTACTCCCCTACAATTTCATCAATAGGTGCACGGTCGCGGATGTATGCAACATCTTCATCCCGAATGCGACCGCTCATAGGTTCATCTTAATGAGAAGCTAACAAACGGGCGTGGAGGGCATATGCGCCAGGGTCAGTTAGGGCTGCTACTTGATCGATAATTACGCGCATACGAGCCTTTTCATCGCTGGCTTCATTCCAGCTTTTAAGGAAAAAGGAATCCAACTCCTGTGGTGCACGAGCGCGTAGCATTTCAACGAGTTGGCTGATGATTACTTGCTGTTTAGCATAACGATCTTGTGAGTGCGCAGCATTGATTAAGTAATGCCCTGCAATAGCCTTTAAGAAATCTACTTCAACAATCTGCTCACGTGGGATTTCAAGATCTGCGCTATAGCGAGAAAGTGGACCATCGCCATGAACTTTGCGGGTTTCTATCTCTGCAGCTAAAACAAAGCGACCAATGAGCTGACTTGTTGAATCCTTCAGGCGTGCAAGTGATCGAAGTGTTCCATCATAATAATGTGGCCAAGCAGATAGTGCAGACAAGCGCTTATGGGCATCTACTGCTTCTTGTTGGCTTGCATTGCTGCCATAGTCATGAACCATCACGGCATATAATTCCTCAAAGTCAGTTTCAAAGTTCTTTACTGAAATTTGATTAGCAAAAATTGCATCTTCTAAATCATGTACGGAATAGGCGCAATCATCTGACCAATCCATAATCTGGGCTTCAATACATTTCTTATGAATTGGAGCACTTTTGCGCATCCAATCGAAAACTGCAACATCATCATCATAAACACCAAACTTGCGCAGATTGTGCGAACGTGGCCATGGATACTTCGTAGCCCCATCAAGTGATGCTCTCGTTAAATTAAGTCCCATACTTTTTCCATCACTATCAACTGTTTTTGCCTCAAGGCGCACCAACAAACGAAAACTTTGGGCATTTCCCTCAAATCCACCAAAGTCAGAGGCAATGGTTGCTAACGCTTCCTCACCGTTGTGACCAAAAGGTGGATGTCCTAAATCATGGGCAAGACAAGCTGTGTCTTGTAGATCTGGATCAGCTCCTAGTGATTCACCGAGTTCGCGACCAATCTGTGCGCACTCTAGAGAGTGAGATAAACGTGTGCGTTGGAAATCATTTTCCCAAGGAACTGCCACTTGCGTCTTTGCAGCTAATCGACGAAGTGCAGCTGAATGAATAACTCGTGCACGATCGCGCATGAACTCTGTTCGTCCAGCACGCTTTGCTGGTTCATCAAGAAATCGCTCCTGATCATGCTGGCTATAGCTCACGGCATAACCTTAGTGAGGATGTCAGCACCGGGTAAATGATCACTGACTTTAATTCCTCGCCGGCCCACAGTTATATGAACCAAATACGCCCCAGCTTCTCGCAGTAAATACTTATAACTTGAGGCAGAAATCGTATTGGGGCCACTTTGAACTGGTGAACAAGTACTGACTACTCCTTGATCATTTGCCATAGTCATTGCACGTTTGCAGTGATAGGGATCGGTAACAATGATGACATCACTGACATATCGTTTCTTCATGACTGCTGTATACGCCTTAGTGCTCGATAAAGTATCTCTACCTTCTTCAATTGCAGTTATTTTCTTCGATGGTATGCCATGTGTGCGAAGCCAGTATTTTCCTGAAGCTGCCTCTGTTGTGCGATCTCCTGGTGCACCTGCTCCTACAGTAATAATTGTTGGCGCAAACCCTAAATCAAATATTCTTTTTGCTTCAATCAAGCGTGCCTCTAGCGCTTCTCCAGGTTTACCATTTAACTGCGCAGTTCCTAAAACAACAATGACATCAGCGTTTCGCACAATTGGATTCTTTGCCGCACGCCACACTTGAGAAACGGCATAGCCAGGTGCAATCAAAGCTATAACGACAATGATTGTGATCGTACGACGAATCCATCTAAAGAGAAACATTTAACCGCCCGAAAATGCATCCTCTAGTTCAACATGAACTAGTTCATCAGGATCATCTAGCCAACCATCAGGCAGAGTTGGTGGACGGCCATGACTTGTGCGCCCACGTGGTTTATCACCCACTTCAACTGGATATGGTTGATCCTCTAATTGATCTAGCAGTGCGCGCATTTCCTCTAATGAAGAAACCATTCCTAAATCATGGCGAATTTCGCGGGCAACTCTAAAGCCCTTTAAGTACCAGGCCATGTGCTTTCGCATATCGCGCATTCCACGATCTTGCGACTCTAAATACTCAACGATCAAATTCGCATGTCTAAACATCACTTCACGTACTTGGTGAAGGTTAGGAAGACTTTCTTTTTTCCCACCTTCAAGTGCGCTCACTAAATCTGTAAATAGCCATGGTCTTCCTAGGCAACCACGACCAACAACCACACCGGCGCATCCAGTCTGCTTCACCATTTGCACCGCATCATTACCTGACCAGATATCGCCATTGCCTAAAACCGGTACTCCACTTGGCTTTAAATGCTCAACTAACTGTGCAATTGCAGACCAATCTGCTTTTCCTTCATACATCTGCGCTGCGGTGCGAGCATGCAGTGCAACCCAGGCAACACCTAAATCTGCGGCAGATTGGGCGGCTTCTAAATACGTGTGGTGATCAGAATCAATGCCAATGCGCATCTTCACAGTTACTGGAATCCCAAACGGTTTTGCCGCTTCAACTGCAGCTTGAACAATATTTGAAAATAGTTTGCGCTTGTAGGGAAGGGCTGCTCCCCCACCTTTTCGCGTAACTTTTGGAACTGGGCAGCCAAAGTTCATATCAATGTGATCAGCTAAGTTTTCTTTACCCAGCATTGTTACTGCAGCCCGCATCGTTGTTGGGTCAACGCTATAGAGCTGGACAGATCGAGGCCATTCATCTTTACCCGGAACAATCATGCGCATTGTTTCTGGGCGACGTTCAATTAAGGCCCGCGCTGTGACCATCTCAGATACGAAAAGACCAGCACCTTGCTCACGACAAAGTGTGCGAAAAGGTGCATTAGTTATTCCTGCCATTGGAGCTAGCACAACGGGTGGATCAATTAAATGATCACCACTTGCTAGTGGCAGAAGGAGAGGTTTTAGCAGCCTAGTAATCGCGGTGCCAACCAAGCTTCAACCTGATCAAGGGCGATACGTTCTTGCGCCATTGTGTCGCGATCGCGAATTGTTACTGCATGATCCTCTAAAGTCTCAAAGTCAATAGTGATGCAGTAAGGAGTACCGATTTCATCTTGACGACGATAACGACGACCAATAGCACCAGAGTCATCAAAATCAATTGCCCAGTTCTTACGAAGCTGCGCAGCTAAATCTCTGGCCTTGGGAGATAAATCAGCGTTACGTGAAAGTGGAAGAACTGCAACCTTGATTGGTGCTAAGCGATAATCTAGTTTTAACACCGCACGCTTTTCCATTTCGCCCTTGCTATTTGGTGCTTCATCTTCACTAAATGCATCCATTAAAAACGTTAATGTGCATCGATCAACACCAGCTGCAGGCTCAATCACATAAGGAGTCCAGCGTTCTCCCTTTTCTTGATCGAAGTAGGACAAGTCTTTTCCAGATGCCGCTGAGTGAGCTTTGAGATCAAAATCTGTGCGATTCGCAATACCTTCTAGCTCGCCCCACTCAGTTCCGGCAAACTCAAACTTGTATTCAATATCTGCTGTGCGCTTTGAGTAGTGCGACAACTTCTCTTTGGGATGATCATAAACTCGCAAACGGTCAGGATTAATTCCAAGACCGGTATACCAAGCCATGCGAGTATCAATCCAGTATTGGTGCCACTCTTCATCAGTTCCTGGAACTACGAAAAACTCCATCTCCATCTGCTCAAACTCACGGGTGCGGAAGATAAAGTTTCCTGGAGTGATTTCATTACGGAAAGATTTACCAATCTGGCCAATACCAAAGGGTGGCTTTTTGCGAGATGTGGTCATTACCTGATCAAAGTTAATAAAGATTCCCTGCGCAGTTTCAGGACGCAAAAACGCTAGCCCTGATTCATCTTCAACTGGTCCAAGGTATGTCTTGAGCATTCCGCTAAATTGTTTAGGTTCAGTGAACTGACCTTTATTGCCACATGCTGGGCAGTTAATATCGGCAAGAGATGCCGGAGCTTTCTTATGTTTTGCTTCATATGCCTCTTCTAGGTGATCAGCGCGATAGCGCTTGTGGCATGCGGTGCACTCTGTGAGTGGATCACTAAAAGTTGCAACGTGTCCGGATGCTTCCCAGACTTCCTTTGCCAAAATCACACATGAGTCAAGACCGACAACATCTTCGCGGCCTGTGACCATGGATTTCCACCACTGGCGCTTAACGTTATTTTTTAGCTCAACACCTAAAGGGCCGTAGTCCCACGATGCTCGGAGTCCGCCATAAATTTCAGAGGATGGGAAAACAAATCCTCGACGCTTTGATAATCCAACGATATTTTCTAAACGATCCGTTGCCACAATATTCTCCGTCCGGCTGGCTGTCGGCGAAAAGCAACTGGTGTTACTTCCGTGCCTTAATTTTACTCTGAGTACGGCCTTTCATATGCACCGGGCTCGTCAATTGCCTGTGCAAGAAGTGGGATCGCATTCATCTTTACGTCGTTATTGCTCAACGCTCTTCGATATGAGCCCACATTTTCCCAATGGGTCACGAGTGTCCACAGTGAGCTCTCATCTAGGTTCTGGCCAATCTCACCTTTGATGAAGCCGGCGCATTGCCCTAATGCTTTTAAGGCAACAGAGAGTTCTGCCTCAAAGTGGGCGGCATCGCCTAGGGCAACGTTAAATCTGGCGATTGCGAGCATGTGGTGAGCCTATAGGGCAGGGCCATAGTGGGTGTGGGAATGAAAATCATTTTCATTTCTGCTATGTTCCTGCCATGAATATCGCAATTGGATTGGCTGCAATTACCGTGCTCGCTACCACCGCTGGTGGAGCTCTCGCTCTCCGTTCAAGAGATCGCTTGCACTTGGTGCTTGGCCTCTCAGCCGGACTCCTTTTGGGTCTAGTCGCCTTTGACTTAATCCCAGAAGTTTTTGAACTTAACACAGACACTTTTGGCAACGTGCCCGTTGTTGCAATTGCCATGGTCGTTGGATTCTTATTGCTCCACTTTAGCGAGCAACTCTTTGGATCTCACGAGCCTGCAGAATCTGATTACGGGCATGAGCACAAACACAGTGCAAACATTGCCGGCACCCTTGGAGCAGTTGCCATGGGAGGCCATGTTTTTCTAGATGGTGTTGCTCTTGGTCTGGCATTTAAAGTTGATAACGCACTTGGTTTTGCCGTATTTATTGCAATTCTTTCTCATGCATTTTCCGATGGCCTAAACACAGTTTCCCTATTAATTAAGACTGGAAATTGGACTAAGCGCGGAATCGCCCTTCTAGGAGTTGATGCAGCAATGCGCATTGGTGGTGCAGCTCTTGCATCGTATGTGACTATGAGTGAATCATCGTTAGCTATCTACCTAGCAGTGTTTTCAGGTTTTGTGATTTATCTTTCGACCTCACATATTCTCCCTGAAGCGCATGCTCGCCATGCTTCCAAATTAACAATGGCGGCAACTGTCGTAGGTGTTGTTGCAATGTGGCTCATTGTCGGAAACATTGGCATCAAGTAATACATTTATGAGTCGTTCAAATCCACGAGTATTGGCCACTCTCGAGCGTGCGGGCGGATTCGCAAGTGCGCAAGAGGTTTACCAATTAATGCAACGCGAAGGCGAGAGCATCGGTTTGACTACCGTCTATCGTGCACTGCAATCCCTATTGAGTGACAAGATTGTCGATGTCTTGCGGCGAGATGATGGTGAGGCAATCTATCGCCTGTGCGGTGATACTCATCATCATCACTTAGTGTGCAAAAGCTGTGGTGACACCGTTGAAATCGAGGGCGGAGCAATTGAAAAATGGGCCAAGACTATGGCTGAAGAGTTTGGATTCCGCGAGGTTGGACACACAGCCGAGATCTTCGGAATCTGTTCAAAGTGTTAAATCATGGGCGACTACAGAGGTATTCCAACATGTGCATGCCCTGCGTGCGGCTCACATCTATTGGAGATCACGGCATCATTTAGCCCAGATACCTACGAAATTGAGATGTATTTACTAGATAACGCTCGCTGCGCAATGTGTCAGGCACACATAACCGCGCCAACACCCGTCGATCACCCTGCTGCTTAAGCCTTACCAAACCTACGATCACGCAGTGAATACTCCTCAATCGCTTTCCACAAAGTCTTGCGTGTTACATCTGGCCACAACACATCCATAAAAACTAGCTCGGCATACACACTTTGCCACGGCAAGAAATTGCTGGTGCGCTGCTCACCTGATGAGCGCAAAAACAGGTCCACGTCACTCATTTTCGGTGAATCTAAATACTTAGCAAAAACTTTATCGGTAATTGAATCAGCCTTTACTTTGCCCCTCTTCACATCGCGCGCTAACTCAGCAGCGGCATCAACAATCTCTGCCCGTCCGCCATAGTTCACACACATGTTTAACGTCAGAGTTTTATTCTTTGAAGTTAACTCTTCGGCCTCTTCTAACTCATTAATAACACTGCTCCATAGCCTTTTAGAACGGCCCACCCAGCGAATACGAACACCCATCTCATTCATCTGATCCCGGCGGCGCCTAATCACATCACGGTTAAATCCCATCAAGAAACGCACTTCTTCGGGAGATCTGCGCCAGTTCTCAGTTGAGAATGCATAAGCACTTAACTCTTTAACACCAAACTCAATAGCACCTTCAACAACATCAAAGAGTGCGGCTTCCCCGGCTTCATGACCGGCTGTGCGCGGCAAACCACGTTGTTTTGCCCAGCGGCCATTGCCATCCATAACAACGGCAACGTGATTGGGAATATGAATTGTCATACTCGCTCCACCATCGGCAAACTCCTTAAACCGCGCTCAAGGTGCCATTGTAAATAGGCAGCGATTAATCCACTAGCCTCTCGGCGATGTTTTCCTTCACTTGCCGTGGCACTCTCCCAATCACTGCTAATAAGTGCGCCCATTAACTGCAAAGTCTCCATCGCAGGAGTTGCACATGCCGATGGACGACAGTCATTACACACCGACCCCCCACCCACTAATGAAAAATACCTATGTGGTCCGGGTTTTTCACAGCGGGAGCAAATAGTCATAGATGGTGCATAACCAGCAACTGCTAAAGAGCGCAACAAGAATGCATCAAGAATAAGTAGCGGATCGTATCTATTTTCTGCCAGCGCTTTCATTCCACCGACAACTAATTGAAACTCTTGCAGCGCAGGTTCTTGTTCATTGGGTGAAAAGCGCTCAGCAGCTTCTAATATCGCTGAAGCCACTGTCCAGCGCTGATAATCCTGAGTGAGTGCTTCTCCATAATTCATCAGAGCTTCAACTTGAGTAATAGTGTCAAAGGTTTTTCCCACATGAAGTTGTAGATCAACATGGCTGCCGGGTTCAAGTCGTGCACCGAATTTAGACATGGTGCGACGAACACCTTTTGCAACCCCACGGATGCGCCCATGATCTTTAGTGAGCAAGGTGATGATGCGATCGGCCTCACCGAGTTTTTGGGTGCGCAGGATGATTGCCTCATCCCGGTACAAGCTCATACGGGCAAAGGTAGTGTGTGAATTAGCGAATTGCGCGATTTATGGCAGACACGACAGCTTTCAGTGATGCCGTGGTGGTGTTTGGATCGATTCCCACACCCCAGAAGGTTTCACCATCGATAGAACATTCCAAATACGCCGCAGCTGATGCATCGCCACCTGCTGAAAGGGCGTGCTCGTAATAATCTAGAACGCGAACATCGACTCCGTAGTTCTGCAAGATATTACAAAACGCTGCAATCGGTCCGTTTCCTTGACCCTTAAGTTCATGGACTTGACCACGATCAGTTAATGAAACAATCAAATGAACATCTTCACCAAGAACAGATGTCTGACTTAGGCCCTTGAGGCGAAAGCGCCCCCATGGTGCACCCTCCGTTGGTAGATATTCATCTTCGAATAAGTTCCACAAATCCTCTGGACTTATTTCTCCGCCTTCAGCATCGGTCTTTGCCTGAACATTTTTAGAGAACTCAATCTGCAATCTGCGTGGCAGATCAAGGTGATGCTCGTTCTTCATCAGATAAGCAACTCCGCCCTTACCTGACTGTGAGTTCACGCGAATGACAGCTTCATAGCTACGGCCAATATCTAATGGATCAATAGGTAAATATGGGATAGCCCATGTGTGATCACGAACTTGCTTACCTGCAGCTTTTGCATCACGCTCTAAATGCTCAAAACCTTTTTTAATTGCATCTTGGTGGGAACCAGAAAAAGCTGTGAAGACAAGGTCTCCGCCGTAAGGATGGCGCTCAGGAACACGTAGTTGGTTGGCATATTCGACTGTGCGACGCACTTCATCGATCTTAGAGAAATCAATGTGTGGATCAATGCCATGTGTAACTAAGTTTATCCCAAGAGTAACAAGGCAAACATTTCCGGTGCGCTCACCGTTACCAAACAAGGTTCCTTCGATGCGATCGGCCCCTGCTAGGTAGCCAAGCTCTGCAGCTGCAACTCCTGTGCCACGATCATTATGTGGGTGGAGTGAAACAATCACGCTGTCACGATTATTTAAGTGTCGACACATCCACTCAATGGAGTCTGCATAAACGTTCGGTGTTGCCATCTCAACTGTTGCTGGCAAGTTCATGATAGTTTTCCACGCAGGCGTTGGCTTCCACACATCATTAACGGCATTACACACCTCAACAGCAAACTCAAGTTCTGTGCCAGTGTAGGACTCAGGTGAATACTCAAATGAAACCTTAGTTTCAGGCACTGTCTTGACTAGATCTAAGCAGATCTTGGCAGCATCTGTTGCAATCTTCTTGATGCCATCTTTATCAAGACCAAAGACAACTCGGCGCTGCAAAGTTGAGGTGGAATTATAAAGGTGAACTATCGCCTGCTTGGAATCCTTGATAGATTCAAAGGTGCGAACAATGAGCGCCTCACGGGCTTGGGTCAGAACCTGAATGACAACATCATCTGGAATCAACTTCTCTTCAATAATCTTTCGAACAAAATCAAAATCGGTCTGGCTTGCACTTGGGAAACCAACTTCAATCTCTTTGTAACCCATAGCAACTAGAAGTTTGAACATCGCTAACTTGCGCGGTGTGTCCATTGGGTCAATCAGTGCTTGGTTGCCATCGCGCAGATCAACTGAACACCACTGAGGCGCTTTAGTTATCTTCTTATTGGGCCAGGTGCGATCTGGTAAATCTATTGGATGAAAAGCTTCGTAGCGATGCACTGGCATCTTTGAGGGTACTTGTTTGGGAAAATTCATTTCAATTGCTCCTTATGTGTTTGCGGAATTTGTCTTTTTACCGATACGACAAACCCCGCAGCGAGGGGTTCGGTTATTTGACCCCGCCACGGCAGCTAAGAAGGAGACTGCGTGTGTTCATGGGTAAAGGGTAACGCGCAGGCTAAAGAACTGGCAAATATCGATCGAGTTCATAGGCACTGACCTGGCGGCGATAGTCCTGCCATTCGGCGCGCTTATTGCGTAAAACATATTCAAATACATGCTCACCCAAAGTTTGACGGACTAATTCACTCTTTTCCATCTCTGCAATGGCTTCATTGAGATCAGAAGGTAGAGAAATTGGATCCTTGGAATCGGTTAATACATAGCCTTCTTCAACGCCTTTGAGTCCTGCTGCCAACATCACGGCATATGCAAGATATGGATTACATGCAGTATCTGGTGATCTAAATTCAATACGTGTTGAGTTTTCTTTCTTTGGCTTATACATAGGCACTCGCACTAATGCGGCGCGATCACTTGGACCCCAGTTAGCAAAAGCTGGTGCTTCTCCCCCGCCATGTAAGCGCTTATAAGAGTTAACCCATTGATTAGTAATTGCAGTGATCTCTGGTGCGTGCTTGAGAAGACCTGCGATAAATGAGCGACCAACTGCTGAAAGATTTAACTCAGCATTTGGATCATAAAAAGCATTTTCTTCACCTTTAAAGAGTGAGACGTGAGTGTGCATTCCACTTCCTGGATGATCTGTAAATGGCTTTGGCATAAAGGAGGCATGAAAACCTTGATCCATTGCAACTTCTTTAATCACATGACGGAAAGTCATGATGTTATCGGCAGTGCTTAGCGCATCTGCATAACGCAGATCAATCTCCTGCTGTCCTGGAGCACCTTCATGATGTGAAAACTCAACTGAGATTCCCATCGCTTCCAATAATGTAATTGCTTGGCGACGGAAGTCATGGCCCACAACTGCAGGTGTGTGATCGAAATACCCGCCTTGGTCAACAGGGATTGGTGCTTTTCCTGATTCTGGCTTTTCTTTAAATAAGAAGAATTCAATCTCTGGGTGGGTGTAACAGGTGTAACCCATGGTTGCTGCTTTTTCTAAAGTACGACGCAACACATTGCGAGGATCTGCAGGAGATGGAGTTCCATCTGGCATCACGATGTCGCAGAACATTCGGGCAGCACCTGGTGATTCAGTGCGCCAAGGCAAAATTGAAAATGTTGCAGGATCTGGTTTTGCCAACATATCTGACTCAGTCACGCGGGCAAAGCCTTCAATTGCAGAGCCATCAAAGCCAATACCTTCATCAAAAGCATTTTCTAACTCAGCTGGTGCGATAGCTACAGATTTAAGGAAACCCAAAACATCTGTAAACCACAAACGCACAAAGCGAATATTGCGCTCTTCAAGGGTGCGAAGCACGAACTCTTCTTGCTTGCTGATCTCAGTACTCATGAGAGGCATTCTTACAAATGCAGATTACGGCTGTGTTAACTGCCCTTAAATAACAAAGAAGTCAGCGTGATCGAGCATGGTTCTTGGGGCTAAATCCTTGGTAATAACAGCGTTGGCACTGATACGCGATCCCTCGCCTATGGTCACATTTCCAAGTACGCGTGCACCAGCACCAATAATTACATTATTTTCAATCTTCGGATGGCGATTACCCTTTTCGATACCGCGAGCTCCCAGAGTTACATCGTGATAGAGCATCACATCATCACCGATGATTGATGTTGCACCAATAACAACGCCCATACCGTGGTCGATAAAGAAGCGACGCCCAATAACTGCTGCTGGATGAATTTCAATTCCTGTCGTGAAGCGCACGGCATTTGAGTGAATGCGGGCAAGAAGTTTTAACTTTCGTCTCCAAAGGAAATGTGAAATTCGATGCCCCCAAATCGCATGCACACCTGGGTATGCCAAAGCGACCTCTAAACGATTGCGCGCAGCCGGATCATGGCGCAGCGCGTTATCAAGGTCTTCTTTGATGCGGCTTAGGATTGGCATGAATTAATCAACCAAGTCTTCGTACAACACTGTTGATAGATAACGCTCACCATTTGATGCACAGATAACAACGATATTCTTGCCTGCAAACTCTGGACGCTTTGCAATCTCTGATGCAGCCCACAACGTTGCACCTGATGAAATTCCAGCAAGGAATCCCTCTTCTGCTCCTGCTCGGCGTGCATACTTAAGTGCATCTGCCGCAGTGGCATCCAAGATCTCGTCATAGACAGAGCGATCCAAAACATTAGGAATAAAGTTAGCTCCAATTCCCTGAATGGGGTGTGCCCCTGGCTCTCCACCATTTAAAATTGGCGATGCAGCAGGTTCCACACCAAAGACCTTAATTGCCGGGTTTTTCTCTTTTAAGTAACGGCCCGTGCCTGTAATTGTTCCGCCCGTGCCAATGCCTGAAACAAAAGCATCAACTTTTCCATCAAGGTCGCGCCAAATCTCAGCACCCGTTGTTTTGTAGTGAATCTCTGGTCCTGCTTCGTTTTCAAACTGACGAACTAGAACTGCACCACTATCACCAAGCTTTTCAGCTGCTGCAACTGCGCCTTTCATACCTTCACCTGCTGGTGTTAATACAAGCTCTGCGCCAAAGGCGCGAATTAACTTGCGACGCTCCTTTGAAACCGACTCTGGCATTGTGAAAATCGACTTATATCCGCGAGCTGCGGCAACCATTGCTACTGCAATACCTGTGTTTCCAGATGTTGCCTCAACAATTGTCCCGCCAGGCTTGAGCTCACCACTTGCCTCGGCAGCATCAATCATCGCAATAGCCAGGCGATCTTTAACTGAGGATGTTGGATTATAAAATTCCAGCTTGGCATAAACATTGCCTGCGGCACCATCTGTAATCTTGTTGATGCGCAGTAGTGGTGTGTTTCCGAAAATTTCTGTGATGTTGTTATAAATTGTCATAATTCTCCCTAGGTAAATTCAATAAAATATTTTGGAACTGAAGGCAAAGCGGGCTTAAAAATCAGCAGCTGCAAGATGTGGAAAGGCAGAAATCAACAACGCGATTTCGCGTGAATAACCAGTTGATGATTGATTTCATAGCCAGATTCTACTGAAGATGTCTAATAGTGCGAGTTGCAAGTAATTCGCAGAAACTTAACGCTCATTCCAACGTGAAGTCATCGGCAAGCGACGATCTTTACCAAAGGCGCGGCCCGAAACTTTAGTTCCAGGTGGATATTGGCGGCGCTTGTATTCGGCCTTATCTACTAATGAAATCACTCGACGGATCAACCCTTCATCAAAGCCATCTTTGAGCAGGGCTTCAAAGCCATGATCTTCATCAACATATGAGCGCAGCACTGAATCCAGCAACGGATAGTCAGGCAGTGAATCTGAATCCTTTTGATCTGGGCGAAGTTCTGCACTTGGCTCTTTAGTAATGGAGCGCTCTGGAATAGGAGGAGTGTGCCCGGCAGCGATGGCCTGAGCATTTCGCCATGTTGCCAGCGCCCAGACATCGGTTTTATAAATATCTTTAATCGGCGCAAAGCCACCCACGGCATCGCCATAGAGAGTGGAGTAACCCACTGCTAACTCACTCTTATTGCCAGTGGCTAAAACCATGTGGCCCTCTTGATTTGAAATACCCATCAAGGTTGTGCCGCGCACGCGGGCCTGCAGATTTTCCTCAGCCAATCCTTTAAGGACCATGTTGCCCATATAGGCATCAACCATGGGGGAAATAGGAGTGATCCTGAAGTGAATTCCTGTGGCATCTGCCAAGCCTTGCGCATCTTCAACAGAGTGATCAGATGAATACTTACTTGGCATGGCAACACCGTTGACTCGCTGTGCACCTAGCGCATCAATTGCAATCGCAGCAACTAACGCTGAATCGATGCCACCAGATAAGCCAACAACAACTGATTTAAAGCCATTCTTTGTGATGTAGTCACGCAGGCCAATAACTAGGCCTTGCCACATTTCGGCTTCATCACTTAAACGCGGTGCGATCTCTGCAGATGATGCGGCAGCTGTGGTGGCTTCAGTTGAAATAACCACATCAGGTGTTGAACTTGCCTTTTGGCAATCGATTGCAACAACTATTAACGTGTCATCAAATTGCGGAGCTCTGGCAAGGAGTTGGCCATCTTTATCAACCACGATTGTGTCGCCATCAAAAACTAAATCATCCTGACCGCCGGTCATATTGACATAGGCAAGTGGGGCTTTAATCTCACGGGCCCGCTTTTGCACAAGAGCTAATCGCACATCATCTTTATTTCGCTCAAAAGGTGAGCCATTAGGGACAACAACTAGGCCTGGTGTGCGAGAGGCGATGCTGGCCATGGAGTGCCAAATATCTTCACAGATTGCAACGGCAACATCAACGCCATGAATGCGAACAACTAAATCAGTGGTGCCTGGAGTGAAGTTTCTAAACTCATCAAAAACACCATAGTTAGGTAGATGTCTTTTCACATAGCGGGCTTTGATTTTTCCTTCATGTATGACTGCCACAGCATTTTGTGGCCCATGGTCCAAGTAGCCAACGACGGCCACAATGTCACCTGATATCTGGCTGGCTATTTTTTCAACGGCCATAATGCTGGCATCTTGAAAGGATGGTCGTAGAGCTAAATCTTCAACGGGATAGCCAGTAACAATCATCTCTGGAAAAACAATGATGTGAGCGCCAGCCTCTTTTGCGCTCTGAACGCTGTTCATAATCAGGGCGCTATTGCCGTTCAGATCTCCCACAGTCGGATTGATCTGAGCAAGGGCTACAGACAACTTCATTTTTCAAGTGTAACGGGGGTACCCTTGTGCCTGTACCCGGGGACTGCCAATCGCAGCCTCGAGGAGAGGAAAATAATGGAAAGCCTTTATGGCGGTGCGCTGCACCGACGCGTCACGATTGCCGATCTGCTAGCTGCTAAGACCCGCGGTGAAAAATGGGCGATGCTCACTTCTTATGAGCAGATGACCGCTGAGATATTTGATAAGGCCGGCATCCCCGTCCTGCTCGTTGGCGATAGTGCTGGCAATAATTTTCTAGGTGAGAGCAACACCATCCCTGTCACTGTCGATGAGCTCATTCCATTGACCCGCGCAGTTGTGCGCTCATCCCAGCAGGCCCTTGTTATTGCTGATCTTCCCTTTGGCTCTTATGAATCCTCTCCTGAACAAGCACTTGCAACATCTACTCGTTTTTTCAAAGAGGCCGGGGCGATGGGTGTGAAAATCGAGGGCCCACATATTGCAACAGTTGAAAAACTTGTGGCCTCTGGAATTCCAGTGATGGGACATGTTGGTTTAACACCGCAAGCCGTCCACTTATTAAGTGGCTATAAAGTCCAAGGTCGCACCGATGGCGATGCCATTGTGCAAGCCGCCCTTGCCCTTGAAAAAGCTGGGGTATTTGCCATCGTCTTGGAGTTAGTCCCAGCTGAGTTAGCGGCAAAAATTACGGCCGCCTTAAAGATTCCAACGATCGGTATTGGCGCTGGCGGCAACTGCGATGCACAAGTGCTGGTGTGGACGGACATGATGGGAATTACTAAGAACCCTCCCAAGTTAGCTAAGGCATATAGAAATATGCGGGCCGAGATGTTGGCTGCGGCCGGTGAATTTGCGGCAGAAGTTAAAGCTGGTCAATTTCCAGCGCCAGAACACACTTTCAACTAACCTGCCCTGGTGGCTAAATACGCGATAGATCTATCTCCACTGCGTAAATCTGCCGACTTTCGCAATCTCTGGTCTGCCGGGCTGATCTCTTATTTCGGCACCATGATTACCTATGTTGCCGTGCCTTTTCAGATTAAAGAGCTCACTAACTCCTATGTGGCAGTGGCAATAAGCGGGCTCGTTGAGATAGTTCCGCTCATTATCTTTGGCCTCTATGGCGGGGTCCTGGCCGATGCCATTGATCGCAAAAAACTCATCTGGATAACTGAATTCCTATCCCTGTTACTTACTGGCATTCTTTTGATCAACTCCCTGCGCTCCTCCCCCAGTATTATTTTGATTTATGTAGTCGCTGGGTTATTTGCAGCAGTTAGTGGCCTTCGACAACCTGCCATGACGGCAGCCCTGCCCCGACTTGTCGATCATGAAGACATGGCAGCGGCCTCTGCTTTGATGAGTCTTCGCTGGCAGGTCGGTGTCATCGTTGGTCCAGCAATTGGCGGCGTATTAATTTCAACGTATTCGGTGGCCGTGGGATATGCCGCAGATATTGCAACCTTTGTTATCTCACTTATTTTGCTTGCCATGATGAGCAATATCCCTGCCTCACAAGAGGCTGAAAAGCCATCTCTGGCAGCCCTTTTTGAAGGTATTAAATACTCCTTTGCCCGAAAAGATTTACTAGGCACATATTTGATCGACTTAGCTGCAATGTTTTTTGCCATGCCGACTGCCTTGATTCCTTTTTGGGCAGATCAGTTAGGTGCACCGTGGGCACTTGGTTTGCTCTATGCCGCTGGCACCGTTGGTTCTGTTGCAATTGTGCTAACAAGTGGCTGGACAAAGAATGTTCGCTTCTATGGCCGAGCAATTATGTGGGCGGCTATCGGTTGGGGCGTAGCTATTGCTCTGGCCGGTGCCACTAATTACCTAGCCCTGGTACTTCTTTTTCTCGCTTTGGCCGGAGCATCAGACATGGTGAGCGCCCTGTTTCGATCAGCGATGTGGAACCAAACAATTCCCGATAACTTACGGGGACGCCTTGCCGGAATCGAACTATTGTCATATTCACTGGGACCTTTAGCCGGACAGATGCGCGCAGCTGGTATGGCCGCGGCATTTTCCTTAACTTTTTCAGTCACTGCTGGCGGAATAATCTGCATCATTTCAGTAGTCCTACTGGCCGGTTTTTTTCCAATTTTGCGAAAATTCGACATAAAAACCGACAAAAACGCCCTCGAAAAGGCCGCTGAGAGTGAGAAATCACGCTTAAACCCTCAAGGCGAGGGAGAGATATCGTGATTTTGGGAAAATTAGCGTTTTTTTAATATTTTTTCGATTTTTTTGATTTTAAATTAATTATTTAGTGAAATTTTCTGTAGATGCATAAAAAATAAATAAAAAGAATTTGCGACACGCACTAAAATAATTCTCACAATATGATGGCATTTTTACCTAAATGATGTCACGCTTATCCACGAAAAGGTTTGGGTGACGGATCCGAACCATTCCGATAGGAGAAGTACGTGGCCGCAGCAAAGAAAGCAGCACCAAAGAAGCGCCGTAAGAAGGCAGCTGCTCCAGCAGCTCCAAAGAAGCGCCGTAAGAAGGCTGCTGCAGTAGCAGCACCAAAGAAGCGCCGCAAGAAGGCAGCAGCAAAGAAGGCTGCTCCAAAGAAGCGCAAGAAGGCAGCAGCAAAGAAGGCTGCTCCAAAGCGTCGCAAGAAGGCAGCAG
>JBBAMY010000005.1:0-78081 GCA_040402235.1 Candidatus Planktophila sp.
ACTCTCGAAACTTCTGCAACGATTTCATTATCAGCTGCACGCATAATAGTTTCGTGGAAGATTTTGTCGTGAACCATCCAGCCATCGCGATCACCTTTTGCTGCGCAAATTGACATACTAACAGCAGAATCTTTTAGTATTTGCGCGCCAGCATTATCAATATTTTTTGCTGTGCGCTGAAACATGTAGGTATCGCATAACAACAATAAATCTATAGCTTCATCAACTTCTTTTGCAGTCAACATTGCAACTATGAAGCGGCCAGCTTCTCCACGCTTAACAATTCCTTCTGTCTCTAAACGCTTTAATGCTTCGCGAACAGGTGTACGGCTAACACCCAATTCAGCAGCTAATTTGTTTTCTGAGATTTGGGAATTAGTTGGTATGCGAAAGGATGTTATTGCAGCAATAAGCCACTCATAAACATCATCACCAAGTGAGTCCGAGGTTTTCGGATCTAACTTAGTGATGCTCTTCTTTGTGGCCATAATTTCTCCCTTATCTATAAATTTCTTAATCAGACGCGATTAAGAAATTCTCTATTCTTTACGTCTACAGGCACTTTCATTAATTCAAGTACTCCCTTAGAGACGTGGGTGCTGAATCGATGAAATGCCTCTTCACCCTTTGCTTTAGTTGCACGCATAGGGTTTCCAATAATTCCATTATCGACAAACTCATGATGATCCATAGGGAATTGAAAGTATTGATAACCCTCAAACTCCACATCCGGCATACCGTCATCTTTAGAAAATGTCTTAGGCAAGAAAGCAGGTGTGTGTGCGCGGGTGTCGACTGCGCGTTCCATACGAACTAGTCCATCGTTCCATGCCATATCTTGGGATGTTTCAAGCTCACTGGAGTGCCATCCTGGTGTTTCCTCGGGAGGGTTTTCCATCAAACCTGCAAGGATTCCGGTGTAACGCTCCATATATGGCTTCACGAAACCGATGAGGGCATTCGTCTCATAACGTAATTTACGAAGTACTGGATCAACAACTTTGATATTTGAACCATGGCCATTAACAAAAATAATTCTATTAAACCCATGATGAATTAAAGAACGCGCAATGTCATACATTAAATTATTTAGAGTCTCGGCCCGAACAGTAATAGTTCCACGCCCTTGACCAGGTCCATACATATGTTGAGGTGAATAGCCAGTCCAAATAGGCGGAGTGTGCAAAATTCCTATTTGTTCTGAAACGCGGGCAGATACCTCGACGGCAGTGATTGTGTCTGTATACAGCGGCAAGTGTGGACCATGCTGTTCAGTACTAGCCATTGGAACAAGAACAATATCTTTCTCTGCGAGATACTCATTAATGTCCACATAGGTTAGATCAGCAATGTTCCATGAACGGAACTTATTACGGAAGGCATCATCCCCTGTTGTAATATGTGGAACTTTTCTGGGAGGTGTTATATAGCTTGTCATTTCTGCTCCTTTGCCTATTTTGTTCTTACGCTAATAAGTGATAGAAAACGTTGTGCTACTGCAATACCAAATTCTTTTGAGTTAGCATGTAAAGGTAACTTCTCAATAGTAATTTCTGGTTTTATATTTTTCATAAGCTCTGACTCAAAAGCTGCATCTGCATCTCGATCCCAAAAAACTCCACCTGGAACATTAGGAATTGAATAGCCTTCACCAGGAATCACAATTTCTGTTGGACCCACAGATGTGTTGGCACATTCGGCAAAGTAAGCACCTAATTTGCCCATCTCCTCTTTTGTGCATCGAGCCAGCGCAAACTCTGGATTATGGTCGTAGATTGGACGGTCTTTAAACTCAGTAGGAATTGAGGTTGTGTGATGGACAGAAAAATCAACACATGCCGGAACAAGAATTTGTGGAATACCAAGCACTCCTGCGCGCTTCATGCGTCTAGGTCCACCGTAATGAATTCCACCAACTAGTGTTCCAACGATTTCTGAAGGTGTGAAATCAATAATTCCAACAAATTGGCCTGCTTCTGCAAGCTCTTCCATTGCAGGACCACCCACACCATTGGCGTGGAATGTAACTACTTCAAACCCAGCTTGTTCTAACTCTTTTTGTAAAGCCATTACAGCAGTAGTTGTATTTCCTAGCATTGTTACTGCAACGTATTTGCTGCCAGCAGGTGGCTTACTTAATTCATGACCGTGATTTACCAAACCAGCCATTGCGGCAATGGCGTTATCGTAAATAGTTTTTGAAATATGATTCAAACCTAAAATATCGATAACTGTATGCATTACCAACATGTCACTTGTTCCAACAAGTGGACCAAATTCATGACGACCAGATGCAATTGGCGATAAAACTAATTTTGGTACTCCAATTGGCAAAGTCATAAGTGCGCCGGCACCCATAACGGAGCCCTCAGCGCCACCGATTCCGATGGCGCCAAGGACTTCCCCCTTAGAGAAAAGCTCCTTCACTTTTTCAATGACAAAAGTTCTCATGCGCTCAACAGCGCGCCCGCGAGTTCCAGAATTCTGTAACTCTTGCAGGGTGATACCACCAAAGATTGCAAGATCCTCATGCGAAATATCCGGGATGATTCCAAGTGGTTCACCCAGAATTCCTGTATCAATCACAGTCGTCTTAATTCCAAGACGGTTTAAACCATCTCGAATATAAGCCGCCTCAGGACCTTTAGTATCTAAAGTGGCAATAATGAGAACTGATTTGCTCACGATATTTAGATTAAAGGAAGCAAATGTTTAGCGTTCTCTTCAACCAACCAGTCATAGAACGATTCTGTGAGAACGTTCGAACCATGGTCGATGATGAACTTAAGTTGTTCTGGACTGATATCCACATTATCGAAGTTTGTTTCCAAAGCATTCTTATAGTGGTTAGCAGGAGTGCGATCGATTGGGGCAACAAACTCTGCTGTGAGAGCGCCGTCATAACCAATGCTTTTAAGTGTAGAAATTACTTTCTTCCAATCATAATCACCGTGACCTGCAGGCATACGATTATTATCAGCAACGTGGAAGTCGGTCAGGCGACCCTTTGTGCTGCGAATTGCTTCGTATAAATCTGCTTCTTCAATGTTGATATGGAATGCATCAAGACATACACCGCAGTTAGGACCAGTTGCCTCAGCCAAAGCCATAGCTTGCTCTGCACGATTAATGAAGTACGTTTCAAAACGATTAAGTGGCTCAATCGCTAAACGAACTCCAGCCTTTTCTGAGTGCTCATAAATTTCTTTCATTGACTCAACGGCCCACTTCCACTCCTCTTCAGGTGTGGCATCTGCAACAATTTTGCCAACTGTTGCGGGGACGATTGTCATTTCATATCCATCAAGTTCTTTCACCATTGTGATGCAGTCCTTTGTGTATTGGACTGACTTTGCACGCTGTCCAGGATTTGCTGCCACAAGATTTCTCTCGCCGAGCATCAGCGTTACAGAACCCCAGCACTTAAGACCATGGTCATCAAGAAGTTTCTTGGTGTCCTTACTACCGTTCTGTCCGAATTGCTCTGGTTCACCGCTGATCTCGATGCTTTTATAGCCATACTTAGCTAGACGCGCAATCGTCACCTTAATAGGTTCTGCGCGCATCCAGTTGTGCATTGAAAGATGCATGATTCTCCTTTCATAAAGAATCGGTAGGGTTGCTAGTAACGCCTGTTCTTCGGAGGACCAAATCCAAGTTTTCCTGGATTTAGGATTCCATCCGGATCCCATGCGTCTTTTACTCCAAGGAGTAAATCAAATGCGGCGCCATGCTGTGCTCGCATGAAGCGCCCGAGTTTTAACCCGACACCATGGTGTTCATTAAGTGAACCCCCGTTATCCAGGCTTGCCTTAATTGCCGCGTCCCAAACTCGATCATGAAGGGCGATAGCTTCTTGTGGATCTTCTGGTCCATTGTCAATATAGAAACGATCGTAAATCATTCCGCCCCATGGAAACCAGTGAGAAAAATGCGCCGAATAGCGAGCTTTGTATTCGGCAAATCCCTCTTCAATAGCTTTTTTCTTTGCCCAATAAATCTTTTCCAAATCTTCAAAACGTGCACACGTATCTGTTGTGCCGAAAATCTGTGGTGGCGCAGGAATATTGCCGTGTTTAAATGGTTCATACTTTCCGTCCCACCACATTTTACCAATCTCAGGACCATATGATTTTCCACCAACAGCTTCACAGAGTTTTATAATTTCAGCGCTTTCTAGTGCGGTGAGTTCTTTAGTGCCGTCGCACATTATGATCAGTAATACACCTTCCACACCTAAATTAAGCCATGAAGATAGCTTTGCACTATCTGCTTCGTCATATAGACGAATAACGGCCGGACGCCAACGGTGAGTCATAATCAGTCGCGCTGCTTCAATACCTTCTGAAATATTTTTAAATCCGTAAGAAAGAAACTCCATGGATTCTGGAATACGCTCAATACGCATTGTTGCTTTAGTAATAATTCCAAGAGTTCCCTCTGATCCGACTATTGCTTGAATAATCCCTGGACCAGATGCGTGGCTTGGAACTTTCATAGTTTCAATAAGTTTTCCAGGTGGAACTGCTGCTTCTAATTGCAAAACAAGATCTTCAGCCTTTCCATATTTTGTTGACACAACACCAGAACCACGTGCTGCCAAGTAACCACCAAGGGTTGCACCGAAGTGAAAAGAGCCCGGATAGTGCGGCATTGTTAAACCTTTTTGATTTAGAATCTTTTCAAGCTCTGGTCCTTCAATTCCTGCTTCAGCAGTAACGACCATAGAGATTTCATCGATATGTAACACTCGGTTGAGTCGGCGAAGATCCATTGCAATTCCACCATAGATTGCAAAGGTCCCTCCTTGTGTGCCTGAACCACCACCACGAGGCACAACTGGGATTTTATATTCGCATGCGATACGCAAAACTTCTGCAACTTCTTCTGCCGTTCCAGGAGAAACATAAAGATCAGCTGTGGGTACTGGCAAAGACTTGTATTTAAGGTATTGCGAAATCCATGACCAATCTGCAGATTGCTCATGCAGCAGAGTTGCATCTGTATTGACATTGCCTGGTCCAACTACAGAAGCAATCTCTCTCTGAACTTGGGCAATGACATACTCATCGCGAATAATGCGTTTGTCTGTTTCCTGCTTTTCGTTCACCAGGGTCTCCCTTATGGCTCACACATCTAGACTTCGTATTCCAACTTGTATACAAGCAAGGATGCTAGGTCCAGATTTCTCCGGCGTCAAGAGTATTTCTGAGGCTATTTCAGGCTGGGCAAAGCCAGGATTTTGCCTGGATTTAAGATGCCCTTGGGATCTAGGGCATTTTTGATGGAGAGCATGACTGCCATTGAGCCTGGGCCTGCTTCCTTTTCAAGGGATGAGATCTTGCCAGCACCGATTCCATGTTCGCCAGTGCAGGTTCCACCCATTCCAATAATTGCATCAGTCATGTGGTGGGTCAGCTCGCGTACTGCTGGCAATTCTTCAGGCTTATTTGGGTCGGTAATAATGAAAGCATGAAAGTTGCCATCGGCAACGTGACCCAAAATTGAAAATGGGAATGGACTTTGGGTAAGGATTTTTTCAGTAAGTTCAACTGCAGCTGCCAATTTAGATAAAGGGACAGCAGCATCTGTGCTGATAGCCCGTTTTCCGGGATATGCAGCAATTCCTGCCCAATAAGCATTATGGCGTGCCTGCCACAATTTGCGACGTGCGCCTTCTTCTGATGTCCACTCAAAATTTGTACCACCAAAATCTGCAGCAATCTCTTGCACGAGTTGCGCATCCTCTTCAACACTTCGTGGGCTCCCATGAAATTCAAAAAGTAAGGTTGGGGCCTCTTCTAAATCGAGACCATCGTGAGCATTTACATTTTTAATACATTGGGCATCTAAAAACTCACATCGTGCGATTGCCACTCCTGAACGAACAACTGCAATTGCTGCCTGTACACCATCTGCAAGAGTTGGAAAGCGTGAGACTGCTGCTGCCATTTTTTCAGGAATGCCAAAAACTCTTAAAGATATTTCAGTCACAATTGCAAGGGTTCCCTCAGAGCCAACAATTAAACGAGTTAAGTCATACCCTGCAGATAATTTACGTGTTTCACGCCCCGTCTGAATTATCGTTCCATCTGCTAAAACCGCTGTAAGTTTAAGAACATTCTCGCGCATTGATCCGTATCGCACTGTTGTTGTTCCAGCGGCACCAGTAGAGGTCATTCCACCTATGGTCGCATCTGCACCTGGGTCTACTGAAAAAAACAAACCTTCAGATGAAATTTTCTTGTTCAATGCCATTCGCTTCACGCCAGCTTGCACACGCACCGTGAGGTCATCGGGACTTATTTCAAGGATCTTGTCCATCGCGCTTAAATCTAAGGAAATGCCTCCATATAGTGGCAATACATGGCCCTCAAGAGAAGTCCCTGCCCCAAATGCCACTACCGGAATATCGTGCTTATTGCAGTATTTCAACACTTCAGAGACTTCTTCAGTTGTATGCACAGTAATTACAGCCGAGGGTTTTACTGGTGGAAAGGCGGATTCATCTCTGCCATGTAAATCTAAAACAGAGTCATTGGTACTAATACGACCATCAACTAATGTCCCAAGATCTGAAAGTTGACTGGGGGTAAGTTCTATTCGTGCACGCATGCTACTTCTTTGGCAAATTCAAACTATGAAGTCCACCATCAACTGCCAATACTGTTCCAGTTGTTGATTTCTGTTCTGGATGAGCGAGATAAATAATTGCGTTTGCCACTTCATCTGCACTGACGAGTCTCCCGATTGGTTGGCGCGCCTCAAGTGAAGCGCGTTCTTTTGCCGGATCGGTAGATTGGGATAGTAAACGTCCGACCCAAGGAGTATCGGCAGTTCCCGGATTCACGCAGTTAACTCTGATTCTTTCTGGAAGCAAGTCAGCCGCCATGGCAAGAGTTAAAGACAGCACTGCTCCCTTACTTGCACTATAGATTGCACGATTAGGTAATCCAACTGTAGCTACAACCGAACATGTATTAACAATTGCTCCATCAGAACTTTTACGCATGAGAGGCAGTGCGGCAGAACTGACTCTTGAGGTTCCAATAACATTTATGTTTAAAACTTTGGACCACTCTTCAGTTGTTGTAGCCTCTACTCCACCTTGTGCACCAATACCTGCATTATTAATGAGAATATCAATTTTTGAAGCTTTGCTTGATATCTCTTTAAAAGCCAGATTTACAGATTCATCTCTTGCAATATCGCATTGAATCCAAATACCAGCGCCACTGCTTTCCAATTCACCAGCACTCAGATCCAATCCAAAGACTTCGGCTCCTTGCGCCTTCAATTTTTTTGCAACTGCCAACCCAATACCGGAACCTGCCCCGGTAATTACGGCTACAAGACCCTTAAAGGCAGTACTCATCTTTTTTCTCCCTTGGAATAAGCGATGATTACGGATTCGATTTCACCAATTCCCTCTATACCTGTTCTCAGCACATTGCCTGCGCGCATGTATTTTGGAGGCTTAAATCCGAGTCCTACACCGAATGGCGTTCCGGTGTTAATTATGTCTCCAGGATGTAGCTCCATAAATTGACTTACATACCAAATAATGTGATTGATACCGAAGAGTAAATCGTTTGTATTTGAATCTTGGCGCATTTCTCCATCAAGGCTGCACCACAGGCGAAGATTCGAACCATTAATTTCATCTGGTGTAACAACATTGGGTCCAATGGGATTAAATGTTGGGAAGGACTTTCCCTTCACCCACTGCCCCGAACGTTCAAGTTGCCAGTGCCGCTCACTTATGTCCTGGCTGATGGTATAGCCCAAGATATATTCCTGGGCTTGATCAGGTGAGTCAAGATATAGAGCATTTTTACCAATAACTATTGCAAGTTCAACTTCATAATCAGTGGCATCACTATTCGGAGGTATCACAATGTCATCGTTTGGGCCGATAACGGTATCGGGTGCTTTCATAAAAATTATTGGTTCCTTAGGAGTTTCAGCATTTGCTTCCTTGATGTGCCCTAAATAGTTAAGGCCAACACAAATTACTTTTGTTGGATTATGAATTGGAGGGCCAATGCGATTTTTACCAAGTGGTTCCGTTGGAAGCATAGACAGATCAGTGCGAGCAACTTTTTCAACAGCACCATTCTCTAATTCAATTCGAGTCCAATCAGAGATGACGGAGTCAACGTAAATTACACTTTGCCCTAAAATTACGGCAGCACGCTCTCGACCGAGTGGTCCAATTCGTGCAATTCTCATCTTTCCAACCCCCTACTTAAATATCTGATTATCTTAACCATACTGCTGTGTTGGCAGTCCACTTAAACCAGTACCAGTGACGGCAAGAATCTTTCCTGCTAAAGGTTCGTCAGCACGATCAATACCTTGGCTGGCAGTTGAAACAATAAGTATGTCTTGGTTAGGACCGGCAAAAGTGCAACATGTTGGCCTACTTACTCCTAATTTGATTTCAGAAACCTTTGCCCCCGTTGGCTCATAAATCTCTATTCGTCCACCATCCCATAGGGCGACAACTATCTTTCCATCTGAGCTCACTGACATGCCGTCAGGAACCCCAGAGGCAGCAGCAAACGTTATTAGATTCTTAGGGTTACTAATTTTTCCATTGTCTAAATCGTATTCAAATCTCTTTAAAACACCTGGAATACTGTCAATGTAATAAAAATATTGTGCGTCAGGGCTCCAACCCATTCCATTTGAAAGCGTGATGTTGTCTAAAACTTTTTGATATGAATTATCTGTTTCTAAAACATATAGAGAGCCACGGTCTTTTTCAAAAGACAATGCCATACTCCCGGCCCAGAAGCGACCTGCTGGATCCACTTTTCCATCATTCATTCGCATATCGTCTTGAAGAAAGGAATGTAATGGAGAGTACTGTCCGTCAACGCTAATACGCGCAAATCCTTTTTGGGTGGCCGCTATGTAATGACCATCTTTAGTATGTGCAATTGCTCCAATCATTGATGGCACGCCAAAACTTTCAGTCTTGCCCGTATCTATATTTGCAGTATGGAAAGTATTTTGTGTGATATCGGTCCATGTCACTGAGTTAGTCTCGGGAGTCCAAATTGGACCTTCACCCAAATCAGAAACTACTTCTGAGATTGCCCGAATATCCATGATTATTAAATTCTTGGATCTATCTGAATTTTAGGACCAACACCTGCTCCAGCTATCTTCTTACCTGAAAGAACATCAGAACACTTTGATAAACCAACTGTTGCAGCCACAATCGGCCGTGGATCGATCTCCCCACGGGAATAGAAATCAATGGCACCTTTTAAACCTGGGGAAGCAGAAAGGATTCCAACTGCGGTAATGTCTTTGAGCACCAATGAACGACTATCCAGCATGCTGGGCTCACCAGAAACACCAATATATACAAGGCGACCGCCTGGTTCCACGCGAGCAAGTGCTTCTGCGGGAATCCCTGAGTCATTTGTGGCATCAATGATTGCGTCAAAACCTCCATCTACTTCTTCAAATTTTTGTGAAGAGAAATGAACACCTAATTTTCTTGCAAGTGAGAGTGTTTCAGGATTTCGGCCAACCATATGCACTTCTGCACCCATAGCAATAACAAATTGTGCAGTGAGCAAACCAATTGTTCCACTACCCCATACCAAAACTTTTTTTCCTGGAGCAGCAAGTGCAGCCTGCGCAGATCGCAAAGAGTTCCCTCCAGGTTCAATGAGGGCACCAATGGTGTCATCAATTGAATCTGGCAACTCATGAAGAGCAAACTCTGGGACCAATAATTGTTCTGCAAGTGCACCAGGCCATCCATTTCTTATTCCTATTTCAAACCTAGCGCTACACACATGTTGTAAACCGGATTTACAACGTTTACATTTTTGACATCCGAGCATCGTGTCACCAGTGACGCGTTTTCCTATCCAATTCTTATCTACACCTTCGCCAATACTTGTAACAGTGCCACACCATTCGTGACCAAGTCGCATCGGATATTTAGCTTCTCCTGTTTGAAAATAAGCCATATCACCGTTAAAGAATTCAACGTCAGTACCGCAAACACCGGCTCGGGCAATATCAACGACAACATGTCCTGGCTTTACGACAGGTGATTCAACTTCTTCTATGGTTGATTGACCAGGTGCATGAACAACGAATGCCTTCATAAGAATCCCAATACTAGACGAAGTATTCTCAGCACGGCTATGCTCCTGACACTCAATAGTAAGGAGCATCTTGCGTGAGAAGTTCGCATTGGTATGCCGGAGACGGTAGAGATGCCTATATTCATCGCGCATGGATGCGACGTGGAAATCCAGATTCAGTATTTGACGGGCGTCCTCAGATAGCCATCGTTAACACGGCATCAGATCTTGCACCATGTAATTCACATCTTGATGACATAGCGCAAAGTGTAAAAAATGGAATTTGGGAAGCCGGCGGTGTACCGCTAAATCTTCCGATGATTTCTCTTGGTGAAACCCAAGTGCGGCCAACAGCGATGTTATGGCGCAATATGGCCGCCATGGCTACTGAAGAAATGATGCGAGCCAATCCAATCGATGGTGCAGTTCTCTTGGGCGGATGCGATAAGACTATCCCTGCATTACTCATGGGTGCTTCCTCAGTTGATCTTCCTTCAATTGTTGTTCCTGGAGGTCCAATGCTCACGGGAACTTTTAGAGGCTCCCCACTTGGATGTGGAACAGATGTATGGCGAATGAGCGAAGAAGTTCGAGCCGGATTATTGAGTAAAGCTAAATTTTTGAATTCTGAATCAGCAATGATTCGATCTCGTGGACATTGCAACACAATGGGAACTGCATCAACTATGGGAATCATGGCTGAGGCACTTGGAATGACACTTCCTGGAGTTGCTGGAATACCTGCTGCAGATAGCAGACTTCTTCAAGCAGCACACAACTCTGGTCGACATATAGTTGAAATGGTCACGAATAATCTCAAGCCAAGTGATGTTATGACTAAAGCATCCTTTGAGAATGCAATTCTGACACTTGCCTCTATTGGCGGTTCCACAAATGCCGTTGTGCACTTACTGGCTATTGCCGGCCGGCTTGGAGTTGCACTTACTCTTGATGATTTTGATCGAATTGGATCACGGAGTTCATTACTTGTAAATCTTCAACCCTCCGGAAAGTATTTAATGGAAGATTTCTATCGCGCGGGTGGATTGAGTGCTGTTTTTAATCAACTCACAAATCTGCTAAATCCACAGGCGATAACGGTCACAGGTAAATCTCTCATATCTACGGTTGGCGAAGGTGAGATTTTTGACTCTGAAGTCATCAAAACTATTGATGCACCGCTACAAAAAGAAGCTGGTATAGCAGTTCTGCGAGGAAATATTGCACCTCTTGGAGCTGTAATAAAGCCTGCCGCAGCAAGTGCAAAGCTATTGAAACACTCTGGACCTGCATGTGTTTTTGAAAGCATTGAAGATTTTCATGCACGCATAGACTCTGAAGATCTAGATGTCACTGCAGATTCGGTTTTAGTCTTACGAGGATGTGGCCCAAAGGGTTATCCAGGAATGCCAGAGGTGGCAAACATGAAGATTCCAGGAAAACTGCTGGCGCAAGGTGTTACCGATATGGTTCGAATATGTGATGGGCGTATGAGCGGAACTGCTTATGGAACCGTTATTTTGCACGTTGCACCAGAATCTGCTGCAGGAGGGCCGCTTTCAAAAATTAGGTCTGGTGACATTATCGAATTAGATGTTTCGGCACGCTTATTAAACGTGAAGTTATCGGAGTCTGAACTTGCTGCTCGATTAGTCCCACCATCAACTGAGAACGCTTATGCAAATCCAGATCGAGGGTGGCAAAAAATCTACGTAGAACATGTGATGCAGGCAGATACAGGTGCTGACCTAGATTTCTTAATTGGTTCTAGCGGCTCAGAAGTAACGCGCGAATCTCATTAATTCCATTAGACTCTTAATCGTGTAGTACTAGGGGAAGAAAGGTGGTAACTAATGGCTAAGAATGTAAAGCACCAATTTCCAAAGCCATCGGAACTAGCACCTCTTCTTCAATTTTCTCTGCCCACTCTTCGTCGCAAGAAGCGTCGTCTTGAAAGGGCTTACACGATTTGGGATCTGCGCGATATTGCTAAGAGGCGTACCCCTAAAGGCCCATTCGATTACACGGATGGATCTGCAGAAAGTGAAATCAGTCTAGAACGTGCACGTCAGGGATATCGCGATCTCGAATTTATCCCAAGCATTCTCAAAGATGTATCAACTGCAGATTTGACTCGCATCGCACTCGGTGAAACATTCTCAATGCCACTTGGAATTTCTCCAACTGGCTTTACCCGCATGATGCAGACCGAGGGTGAAATCGCTGGAGCACGGGCTGCAGAAAAATTTGGAATTCCTTTTACCCTTTCGACTCTTGGAACTAGCACAATCGAAGATGTTGTTGCCGCAGCACCTGACGGACGCAATTGGTTTCAGCTCTATATGTGGAAAGATCGCGAAGCAAGTATGGCTCTTGTTGAACGCGCAAAGCGTGCTGGTGTAAAGAATCTAATGCTCACAGTTGATGTTCCTGCTGCGGGTCAAAGAATTCGCGACTCTCGCAACGGCCTCACTGTCCCTCCACGCTTAACTGCTGGGACAGTAATCAATGCAATCCCAAGACCAGCTTGGTGGATTAATTTTCTTACGACCCCTTCTATTGAATTTGCTTCAATGAAAAACTGGGAGGGCACTGTTGGTGAACTACTTGATTATATGTTCGATCCAACAATGACTTGGGAAGACCTTAAATGGATTCGTCAGCAATGGGATGGCACTTTGACGGTTAAAGGGATTCAAAATCTTGAGGATGCAAAGAAGGCCGCGAAGCTAGGTGCAGATGCAATTCTTCTATCTAATCACGGTGGACGTCAGCTTGATCGAGCGCCAGTTATGTTGCACCTACTTGCAGATATTAAGAAGGAATTTAAGAAAGATTACGAAATCCATATCGATACTGGAATTATGCATGGCGCAGATGTTTTGGCTGCCGTGGCCCTCGGTGCTCAATTCACATACGTTGGAAGAGCCTATTTGTATGGCCTCATGGCCGGCGGACAAGATGGGGTGGAACGAGCCTTAGAAATTATGCGCACTCAAATGGTTCGCAATATGAAGTTACTTGGGGTCAATTCACTTGATGAGTTAACGCCAAAGCATGTTCGCTTCTTGAATCGCAGTTAAAGATTTTTAGCACTATTTCGTAACGGGGCTCAAACTTGTGCTGGCTCTTACTGGTGGCGGGTGAAGGATTTGAACCTTCGAAGGCAGAGCCGGGGGATTTACAGTCCCCTCCCATTGGCCGCTCGGGCAACCCGCCAAGGTCGAACAAGTACTGCGGCAATTATGGATAGTGCGAAGGGAAAGGATACCTTAGCCTCGTAGTCGCACAAACCGCCTTTTTAGCCAGTGAAGGAGTCCTCACCATGGCAGCAGATGCAAGCTTTGACGTTACCTCCAAGATCGACCGCATGGAGCTCGATAACGCTATTAATCAGGCTATTCGCGAGATTGATACTCGCTTTGATTTCAAAAACACTGGTTCAAAAATTGAACTTGAGGGCGAAAAAGTTTTGATTGAAGCCGATACTGAAGAGCGCGCTAAAGCAGCACTGGATGTAGTTAAAGACAAGATGATTAAGCGTGGAGTTTCGCTGAAGCACCTCGATGCAGGAGCCCCACAACTGAGCGGCAAGATCTATAAAATTGCTGCCCCCTTGAAAGAGGGCATCTCAACTGAGAACGCCAAAAAGATTGCAAAACTAGTTCGCGATGAAGGCCCTAAATCAGTTAAGACTCAGATTCAAGGTGATGAACTTCGTGTGACATCAAAGAGTCGTGACGATCTACAAGACACTATGGCAATGATTAAAGATGGTGGCTGGGATTTTGCAGTTCAATTTACGAACTTTAGATAATTGAGTAAAAATAAGTTAGGCCTTGTCTTTGGCTTTAGTGCTTACGGGCTCTGGGGTTTATTTCCCCTATATTGGCCGCTGCTTGAACCTGCTGATGCGCTAGAGATTGTTTCGCACCGTGCAGTGTGGACTTTAGTTTTCTGCATCATTATCTTGGCTATTACTAAAGCCCTTAAATCAACTATCACAACCCTCAAGCGCCCCCGAGTTGCACTCAAACTCTTTGCGGCTTCATTCTTAATCTCTGTTAACTGGCTGGTCTATATCTGGGCAACTAATAATGGCCACGTAGTTGAAGCATCCCTTGGTTATTACATCAACCCGTTAATCATTATCTCCTTTGGTGTCTTGTTGCTCAAAGAAAAGATGCGCACTTTGCAATGGGTAGCAGTTGGTATTGCATCCCTCGGTGTTTTAGTTTTGACGATTGACTATGGCCGCTTGCCTTGGGTTGCACTAGCTCTAGCAATCTCATGGGGTAGCTATGGTCTAATTAAAAAACAGCTGAATTTAGGTGCACTTGAAGGTTTAGCGATTGAAACTGGTATCTCATTCATTCCTTATGCCGGATATCTTCTGTATTTAGGTAACCAGGGCACAGGCCAGTTTGGTCACAGCCCTGGACTAACATTTCTCCTTATTAGCGCTGGTGCAGTTACTGCTATTCCGCTACTTCTCTTCAATGGTTCAACCACTCGCCTACCGCTATCAACTATTGGACTCTTGCAATACATCACACCCACTCTGCAGTTTTCAATCGGTGTGTGGGTACTCCATGAAGATATGCCACCTGCGCGTTGGGCAGGATTTCTTATTATCTGGATTGCGCTCTTTACTTTAGGAACAGATTTAGTGCGATCAAGCAGAGCGGTCGATAACGGCGTCACACAGTGACATCAAGGCACCTGTTGCATCACACACAGGTAGTGGGCCAAGAGCCGTACGAGCCTCTTTTGCAATCTGAAACAGTTGTTCGCGTGATTCGCCTATTGCTTTGTGAATTCGCAAAGCACTCAACACTTGCTGCACAGTTGCTTCATCTTCAATCGGTCCTGACAAAAGCTGCTTCAGTTCACGATCAGCAGAATCCTCTGATTTCATAACATTAAGAGTCACAAGTGTTGGAACGCCTTCACGTAGATCTGTGCCCGGAGTTTTGCCTGATTGATTTGATTCACTAGCAATATCAATAACATCATCGGCTAACTGGAATGCAACACCAATCTTTTCGCCAAATTTTGTCACTGTCTCTGTGATTTCTGCAGGTGCTCCTGAAATCATTCCGCCATACCTAGCAGAGGCAGAAATAAGTGATCCTGTTTTATCTGCAACAACTTTCAAGTAATGCTCAAGTGGATCTTGCCCTGGGTTTGGCCCTTGAGTTTCCATGATCTGGCCGATTACTAAGCGCTCGAATGTGCGAGCCTGCAGACGAACTGCTTCTGGGCCAAGGTCGGCTAAAAGATCAGAGGATTTTGCAAAGAGAAAATCACCAGTCAAGATTGCGATGGTATTTCCCCATCGCATATTTGCACTTTCCACTCCACGGCGAAGAGGTGCCTCATCCATAACATCATCGTGATACAAAGTTGCTAAGTGGGTAATTTCGCAAGCAACTGCTGCTGCGATAACTCCTTGGCGCGTTGAATCACCAAACTGAGCGGTTAAGAGAGTTAACAGTGGGCGCAAACGCTTGCCACCAGCTGCAACTAGGTGATGGGCAGTCTCATCAACAAATGGATATTCACTGCGGGTGTGACTGAGAAGCAGGCTTTCAACTTCTGCCATCTGTCTTATCAGAGTTGCTTCCAACTCTGGAGCAACGTTGGGAATACCAAATGATGACATTAGCGAATGAAGGTTGCGAGGTTTGAGATGAAGTCAAGAACTGGTGCTGGGAACACACCCAAGGCAATTGTTACGATCATCGAGAAGATAACGGCAATTGAAGTGAGTGATGATGGGATTTCAACACTTGTTCCATCTTCCACTGGATCAGTAAAGAACATCAAAACAATGACGCGGATATAGAAGAAGGCTGCGATAGCACTTGAAAGCACACCTGCTATAACAACACTTGTTGCGCCACTTTCATAGGCGGCAGAGAAAATAGAGAACTTTCCAATA
The DNA here is from genome assembly GCA_040402235.1 of Candidatus Planktophila sp. GTDB lineage: Bacteria > Actinomycetota > Actinomycetes > Nanopelagicales > Nanopelagicaceae > Planktophila. The sequence continues at coordinate 16,060 of JBBAMY010000005.1, forward strand.
AATCCGCTGGTGAGTGGAATTCCAGCAAAGGAAAGAAGGAAGCCAGCAAATGCAGTTGCAACCCAAGGAGAGCGCTTTCCTAAACCTTTCCAACGGTTGAGATCAGTTACCTCACCGGCAGAATCGCGAACCAAAGTCACGATGGCAAATGCACCAACAGTTGTAATGCCATAAGCAAAGAGATAGAACAACGATGCCTCAAGGCCAGCCTTATTCAATGCTATAACACCAGTTAATAAGAAGCCGGCATGGGCAATGGAAGAGTAGGCCAACATGCGCTTCACATCACGCTGTGTAATGGCAACTAGTGAGCCAAAGACCATAGTAATAATGGCAATAATTGTCAGCGCTGGGGTCCATGACCACTGGGCGTTAGCAAATACTGTGTAATAAATGCGAAGCATTGCGCCAAAGGCTGCAACCTTTGTGGCAGCTGCCATAAATGCAGTTACAGGCGTTGGTGCACCTTGGTAAACATCTGGTGACCACGCATGGAATGGAACTGCTCCTACCTTAAATAGAAGTCCCACTGATAGGAATGCCATTCCGATGAGTAAGAAGACATCGTTTCCAGCGCCACCGACTACCGCATCACGAATTCCAGTGAAAGTAATTGATGATGAATATCCATAGAGGAAAGCTGCGCCAAATAAGAAGAAGGCAGAAGAAAAGGCACCTAATAGGAAGTATTTAAGCGCTGCTTCCTGTGATGCTAAACGGCGGCGGCGTGAGAGTCCTGCCATTAAATACAGTGGTAATGAAAGCACTTCAAGTGCCACAAACAATGTAATGAGATCACTTGAAACTGGGAACAACATCATTCCCGCCACAGCAAAGAGAGTAAGCGGATAAACCTCAGTTACTTGATTACCGCTTTGCAGTGCATGACGCTCTTCATCTGAGCCTGGCAGTGCTGCAGCTAAAGCTGTGAATTGTTGTGCATCTGCAATCAGGAAAACGGAGATGATAGAAATAATAAGAATTGAGGCCTGCATCAATACCGCTGGACCATCTATTACAACTGAGCCTATTGCTGCAGAGACTGATCGTTCGTTACGAATTTTCCAAACCTGCACGAGTGCCAAAACTAAGGAGCCTAAAGTCACCGACAATTGTGTAATTGGGCGCAGCGCCTTAGACATAAAGGCTTCAACCAGCACACCAATAATTGCCCCACCCAACAAAATGAGCATGGGTGAGAGAAGTGTGTAGTTAAGAACTGGTGCGCTGAATTCCATTATTTATCACCATTCGTTGGAGCTGGATCTGTGAAGCCCATTTGAGCAATCACATGCGCAGAAGCTGGATTAATTACATTTAATAATGGTGCTGGATAGAAACCAAGTGCAATGATGATTGCCATAACAGGAGCAATTGCAATCTTTTCGCGAAGATTAAGATCACTTAATGCTTCATTACCTGGTGTGGTTGGACCGTGCAGAGCTTTTTGAACTGGAATCAAGATATAGAGCGCAGCTAGAACAATTCCAAATGTGGCAATGACTGCATGGACTGGATATCGAGTAAATGTTCCGACTAGAACTAAGAACTCACTCACAAAGCTAGACAAGCCTGGCAAGGCAAGTGAGGACATCCCAGCTAAGAAGAATGACCAAGCCATCACTGGTGTGACGCGTTGTAGTCCGCCAAAGTCTGCAATTGTTGAAGAACCACGACGTGCAATCATCCAACCACCAACGATGAACAACGCCGCCGTTGAGAAGCCGTGATTAAACATATACAAAGTTGCTCCGCTATGGCCCTGTGAGGTCATTGCAAAAATACCCATGGTAATGAATCCAAAGTGAGAGATGGAAGTAAATGCAATCAAGCGCTTTAGATCCTTCTGGCCTATTGCAAGGATTGCGCCATAAACAATTGAAATAACTGCAAGAACCATAATCACAGGTGTGAATGTCTTGCTTGCCTCTGGGAACAGAGTTAAGCAGTAGCGAATCATTCCGAAAGTTCCGACTTTATCTAGAACACCTAGCAATAGCACTGATGTTCCAGGGGTTGCAGAAGCAGCAGCATCTGGCAGCCATGTGTGAAGTGGCCATAGAGGTGCCTTAATTGCAAAGGCGATAAAGAAGCCTAAGAATAGGAAGTTCTGTGTAGTCGAACTCATTTCAAGTTGTGAGAGTACTTGCAGATCAAAAGTATGTCCGCCTTGCGCACCTGACATCACATAGAGCGCAATGATGGATGCCAACATCAGTAATCCACCGAAGAGGCTGTAAATCAAGAACTTAACTGCAGCTACAGAGCGCTCACCAGTTCCGTATTCACCTATAAGGAAGTAAACCGGAATCAACATCGCTTCAAAGATGACGTAGAACAAGAAGACATCGGTTGCTGCAAAGACACCAATCATCATTGCTTCAAGAACAAGGATGAGAATATAAAACGTCTTTACGGACCAACGGCCACCGTGAGCTTCATTCCAGCCTGACAACACAACAATGGGTGCCAAGATTGTTGACATCAAAATCAAGACAAGAGCTAAACCATCAACACCAACAGCAAAGTTAATTCCAAAAGTTGGAATCCATGAATACTTCTCAACAAACTGAAGATCAACATTATCGCGCTGGAAGTTCATAGCCATAGCAATAGTTGCGATAGCAACAATCACAGTAGTTGCAAGTGCTACTTGCTTACTCAAAACCTCTTTTGTCTTAGGTGTAGCAGCAACGGCAATTGAGCCGAAGATAGGTAATAACATCAATAACGTTAATGAATTCATTATTAAACCACCACCCAAATTGCTGCAATCAAAAGGGCCGCACCAACAAAAATCAACGCTGCATAACTACGAACAAAACCGCTTTGCACCCCACGGAGAAGTGAACTTGAGCTCATTGCTAACTGAGCGACTCCGCGCACTGCTCCATCAATGACCACTTCATCAGTCTTCGCCAAGACCTGCGTTAACTGCTGTCCAGGACGCATAAAGAGGGTCTCGTTAAATCGGTCTTGCATAAGGTCTTGGCGAGCAATTTTAGTAAATATTGAAACATTCTCTGGCGCTACCCCTGCAACTTCTTGACGTGAATACTTCAAGAAGGCGATTGCAACACCGATAGCGACCATGCCAAGTGCCATAGCTGAAACGAGAATGGGTGCAAGTAGTTCTTCGTGCTCTCCGTGTTGCTCAAATAGCGGTTCCAACCAATGAACTAGCGCATCTCCTCGGCTGAGTAAGTAGCCAGATGAGACTGAACCAATTGCAAGAATTGCCATAGGTAGCCACATCAACCATGGGGATTCATGTGGATGAGCATCTTCATCCCATCTAGCTTTTCCTGTAAAGGTAAGAATCATTACGCGAGTCATGTAGAAGGCAGTAATTCCTGCACCTAACAATGTGACCGATCCTAGAAGAATTCCCTTAATACCGCCGGCGTTAAATGCGGTTTCAATAATCATGTCTTTTGAATAGAACCCGGCAAAAGGTGGAACACCCAAAATTGCTAAATAACCCAAACCAAATGTTATAAAAGTAATCGGCATGAACTTTCGAAGTGCGCCGTATTTGCGCATATTTACTTGATCATTCATTCCATGCATCACTGAACCTGCACCAAGGAACATTCCAGCTTTAAAGAAGCCGTGAGTTAGCAAGTGCATGATTGCGAAGGCATAACCAACTGGACCTAATCCAGCTGCAAGAGTCATGTATCCAATCTGTGACATTGTTGAAGCAGCAAGTGCTTTCTTGATGTCATCTTTTGCAGTACCGATGAGTGCACCAAATAACAATGTAATTGCACCAACGATGACAACTAGAAGTTGGGCAGTTGGCGCAGCATCGAAAATGAAGTTAGAGCGAGTAATGAGATAAACGCCAGCAGTAACCATTGTCGCTGCGTGAATAAGGGCTGAAACAGGGGTTGGGCCAGCCATCGCATCGCCTAGCCATGCCTGTAATGGGAATTGAGCTGATTTACCTGCTGCTGCAACCAACAACATAATTCCAATGGCAGTGAGTGCCCCAGTTGATGTCTGGTCGACCTGCTCTTTGATTCCCGCAAATGAAACAGTTCCTACTGTTGCAAAAGCAATCATGATTGCAAAAGAGAGTCCCATGTCACCAACACGGTTCATAACAAATGCTTTCTTAGAAGCAGTTGCATAAGCAGGCTTTTGGTTCCAGAAACCAATAAGAAGGTAAGAAGCAAGTCCCACACCTTCCCAACCAACATAAAGGTTGAGGTAACTATCACCGAGTACCAACAACAACATCGCTGCAATAAAGAGGTTGAGATATGCAAAGAAGCGTCGGCGATCTTTATCGTGTGACATATAAGAAATTGAGTAAATATGGATCAGAGTTCCAACGCCTGTAATGAGAAGCACGAAGCAGATTGAAAGTTGATCAAGGAGTAATCCCGCATCAACCTTAAAACTTCCAACCGAGATCCACTCAAATAGCTTTTGACCCACTGGGCGCTCTTCTGTTGATCGACCCAACATCAATGAGAGTTGGTAGAGACCAACAGCAAAAGATGATGCAGGCATAAGAGTTCCAAGAATGTGGCCCCACTTATCTGCGCGGCGACCAGCTAGCAAAAGAATGGTTGCGCCAAGTAATGGCAGTGCAATTAAATAAACAAGACTATTTGAAGTCGTCATCACTATCGCTTCAACAAACTAGCATCATCAACTGATGCTGAACGGCGTGAGCGATAAATCGTCACGATAATTGCAAGACCAACTACAACCTCACATGCGGCAACAACCATCGTAAAGAAGGCCACTACTTGACCGTTGAGATCACCATTAATTCTGGAAAAAGTCACAAAAGCTAGGTTTGCAGCATTAAGCATGAGTTCAACACACATGAAAACAACGATTGCATTGCGTCGAACAACAACTCCCACAGCACCGATTGTGAAGAGAAGTGCGGATAGATAGAGATAGTTAGCTGCATCCATTTACTTCTCCTCTCCCTTACTGGTGTCGACCTTGCCGAGTTCAAAGGTTCCTGAAGTCAAGATGTCACCGCGTGCTTGCAAAGTGGCGTTAATTGAGTTGGCAGCTGGTGTGCCATCAGGCAAAAGAGCTGGAACATCTACTGCGTTGTGTCGAGCAAATACTCCTGGTGCTGGAAGACCAGCGGCGTTAGCAAGTGATTCACCGCGGAATCGTTGTGTTGAAAGTTGGCGCTGTGTTGGTCGCACTTGAAGGCTCTGATGGTGCGCAAGAACCATTGCACCTAATGCTGCAGTAATAAGGAGTGCTGATACAACTTCAAATGGCCAGACATATCTTGAAAATAGAAGTTGGGCAATACCTTCAACATTTCCGAGTGAATTTGCAGCATCTAATCCAATTGCGTTTCGACCAATGGTTGCACGACTAATAAGAGACATCATTAATCCACCAAAGCCAAGGGCTGCAGTAATTGCAATTGGGCGCAGCCCTGGAATTGTTTCAGTGAGTGAATCAGATGAATCAACTCCGACAAGCATAAGAATAAAGAGGAAGAGCATCATTACTGCGCCGGTATAAACGACAATCTGAACAATTCCAAGAAATAGCGCATCTTGTGCAATGTAGAAAATCGCTAAGTTGATCATTACTGAAGCCATCAAAATCGCTGAGTGAACAGCCTTTTTAACAAGCAACATGGCTAAAGCTGCAGCAACCGTCAATGGGGCAAGCACCCAGAACAAAACAGCTTCTGGAGTCTGTGTTTGACCAACTGAGATAGCTAAATCAACCATCTATTTCACGTCCTGGGATGGATGTGATTGCTTCACATCGCCCTTGTAGTAATTGCTGTCATCCATATCTGGATACATTGGATGCGGAGGCATCAACATTCCTTGGCGAAGTGGTGCCAATAAATCTTCCTTTTCAAAGATTAACTTTTCACGTGATTCATCAGCTAATTCATATTCATTTGTCATTGTTAGCGCACGTGTTGGGCAGGCTTCAATACACAGGCCGCAGAAAACACAACGCAGATAGTTAATTTGATAAACCTTGCCGTAGCGCTCTCCCGGGGACATTTGATTCTCTGGAGTGTTATTTGCACCTTCAACATAAATCGCATCTGCTGGACATGCCCAAGCACAGAGTTCGCAGCCAATACATTTTTCCAAACCATCTGGGTGACGGTTAAGTTGGTGACGACCATGGAAGCGCTCAGCTGTTGGAGCTTTTACTTCTGGGTATTCAACTGTAAGAGTCTTCTTGAAGATCTTAGAAAATGGAACCAGAAAGCCTTTCAGATGTCCAAGTAGTCCTACTGATTCACCTGTCTCCATCTTTGAGTAAGCGATATCGTTGACCGAAATCTCACTCTTCTTTAGCGGTTCGAGTTGCTCAGACATGATCGCCTCCTTTGACACCTTGTGAAACGTTGATGTTTGAAACATTCATTGGAACAGTTGGAACAGCAAAAGATGGCTCACTGACTTCAACCTCAAGTGATTCCAGCTTTTTCTTCTTAGCATTTTCAAAGCCGATATTTGCAGCCATGACGAGTAGGACAACAAAACTTGCAAAACCAACCACGACAATTCGTGGAGCACCTTCTAGTGAAAGGGTGCGAAGGGTTGCAACAACCAAGATCCAGAGAATTGACACTGGAATCAAGATCTTCCAACCAAACTGCATAAATTGGTCATAACGAAGTCGTGGGAGTGTGCCGCGTAGCCAAACGAATACGAAGAAGAAAACAAGCACCTTTGAGAAGAACCAGATGCCAGTAAACCATCCGCCTAACCAGGCTTCAGTAAAGCCAAGTCCTGGAGGTGCGTGATAACCACCAAGGAAGAGAGTTGTGGCAAGAGCTGAAACTGCAATGATGTTTACATATTCAGCTAAGAAGAAGAGTGCGAACTTGAGTGATGAATACTCAGTGTGGAAACCACCCACTAATTCACCTTCTGCTTCAGCTAAATCGAAAGGTGCGCGGTTAGTTTCACCCACCATTGAGATTGCATAGATAGCAAATGATGGGAACAACACAACGCCATACCACCACGTTGTTTGAGCTGCCACAATGTCAGAAGTTGACATTGAACCTGCATAAATAAAGACAGCAACGAGTGAAAGTCCCATTGCAACTTCATATGAAATCACTTGAGCACTTGAGCGCAATCCGCCAAGGAGTGGATATGTAGAACCTGATGACCAACCGGCCAGCACAATTCCATAGACACCCACTGATGCAATTGCTAATACATAGAGAACGCCCACTGGAAGATCAGTTAACTGCATCGCAGTGGTCTTGCCAAAGAGTGAAACTTCACCAGTAATAGGAATAACAGCAAAAGACATAAAGCATGTTGTTGCACTAATAATTGGCGCAAGAACGAAGACAACCTTGTCAGCTGCCGCTGGAATCAAATCTTCTTTGAGCGCTAACTTCACGCCATCTGCTACAGCTTGAATTAAACCAAATGGACCAACACGGTTAGGCCCTGGACGCTCCTGCATACGACCAACAAGGCGACGCTCTCCCCATACCGACATAAGTGTGAGAACAACACAGAAAACAAATACTAGTAACGCCTTAATTACGATAGTTGCGCCAGAATCTGCGGCAATGAGCTCTGCTGTTGTCATACCTTCACCACACTTACTACTGCGCCGTGTGCAACGCCTAGATTTACTAGTAATTGAGAACCACGTGAATTACGTGGTGCCCAGATAGCATCATCATGAATATCTTCAACGAGTGCGTTCAAAGTTACTGAGCCTAATAAAGTTGAAATCTTTAACTTGTCGCCATCGACCACGCCAAGTGCACCAGCGCGCTTAGGTGAAATAACTGCAACAGTTTTTCTGGCTGTTCCTGCAAGGTTTTCTTCACCTTGCTGCAAAGTTCCAAGATCAAGCAAGCGGCGCCATGATGTAAGAATGAATTGATCTCCTGACACTGTTGGCTGCCCAGGTGCAGAAACTTTGCTCATTGATGCGCGAGCACCCTCCCATTTACCAAGGGATGCAATTTCCTTAATTGCTGCTGTAACAGTTCCAAGATTTATTGATGCATCCATCGCTTCAGCAATCATTGAAAGAATGCGAAGATCGCTGCGATTAAGTGAATCTTGCACTGCTGCATCAAATGTACGAGGGCGGCCTTCCCAGTTCAAAAATGATCCGCTCTTTTCAGTAATTGCTGCAACAGGTAATACAACATCTGCATGTTGTGTGACCGCGCTGCTAGCAATTTCTAGAGAAACAACAAAAGCCTTATCAAGTGCTGCAAGTGCGCTTTGGCTATTTTCACCATCGAGTGGATCAACGCCGCCAACAACTAATGCACCGATTTCACCAGCATTAACTGCTGCATAAATCTCTTGCGTGCTCTTACCTTCTGTTGTTGGTAGTGCGCTAGAACCCCACACCGCTGCAATATCAACACGCGCTGATGCATCACTAACTGGGCGTCCACCTGGCAATACGTTTCCGATCGCACCAGCTTCAAGTGCACCGCGCTCTCCAGCACGACGTGGAATCCATGCAATCTTGGCACTGCTTGAATCAGCAAGAGCTGCAACTGCGCTTAATACTCCAGCACTTTCAGCGCCTCGCTCCCCCACCAAAATCACTGATTTTGAAGTAAGTGATTGTGAGGCAATAGCAGCAGCTTCAGCCCCTGGCGCAACCTTTACAAACTCACCTTTGAGTTTTTCAACTCCAATTGAAAGCTTGGTTGCAATTGCTGTGACCTTCAGTGCGCGCTTTCGTACTTGCTTATTCAAACGCAAGAAAACAATTGGTGATTCTTCTTCTGGCTCAAAGCCAACAAGTAGAACATGATCTGCGCGATCAATATCCAAATACGTTGTAGTCGAACCAACTACGCGTGCTGCAAGGAATTCACGCTCTTCATTAGATGAAAGACGGGAACGGAAATCAATATCGTTTGTGCCAAGTGCAACGCGTGCAAACTTGCTATAGCCATATGCATCTTCATACGTTGCGCGGCCACCAACAAGAACTGCAGCCTTTGAAGCTTTCAATCCCTTTGCTGCTGCAGCTAACGCCTCTGGCCAAGAAGCTGCAACTAATTCTCCTGCGCTATTTCTAACCAAAGGTGTTGTTAAGCGATCAACGGACGTGACATATTTAAATGCCCAACGTCCCTTATCGCAGTTCCACTCTTCATTAACAGTTGAATCATCACCAGCAAGGCGACGCAGAGTCTTTCCACGGCGAACATCGGTGCGCATATCGCAACCAGAGGCGCAGTGCTCACATGCAGATGGTGTTGACACTAAATCAAAGGGACGAGCACGGAATCGATAGGCAGCACCAGTAAGTGCTCCAACCGGACAGATCTGAACTGTGTTACCTGAGAAATAAGATTCAAAAGGTTTGTTTTCATAAATACCTACTTGCTGTAATGCTCCGCGCTCATTCAAAGTAATAAATGGATCAGATGCAATCTGCTCAGAGAAGCGTGTGCAGCGAGCACAGAGAACACAACGCTCACGATCAAGTAGTACTTGAGAAGAGATATTGATTGGCTTTTGGAATGTGCGCTTCACGCCTTCAAAACGTGTTTCACCCTGGCCATTACTCATTGCCTGGTTTTGTAATGGGCACTCGCCACCCTTGTCACACACTGGGCAATCAAGTGGGTGATTAATAAGTAGTAGCTCCATCACACCGCGCTGCGCCTTTTCAGCAACAGGTGAAGTGAGTTGAGTTTTAACAATCATTCCTGGCTCAACTGGAATGGTGCAAGAAGCTTGTGGCTTTGGAAATGCACGACCGTTAATTTCAATATCAACTAAACATTGACGACATGCACCAACTGGCTCTAGAAGTGGGTGATCGCAAAAACGTGGAATCTGAATACCAAGTTGTTCTGCCGCACGAATTACTAACGTTCCTTTAGGAACGCTCACTTCAAATCCGTCGACAACGACAGTGATCATGTCTACAACTTCAGTAGTCATTTATGCACCTGCCTTGACAAAAAGAGTTGACGCAACTGGATCAAATGGGCATCCACCATGAGTGATGTGAGCAATGTATTCATCGCGGAAATACTTGATTGATGAAGTAATTGGACTTGTTGCACCATCACCAAGAGCGCAGAAAGAGCGGCCCATGATGTTGTCGCAAAGATCAAGCAACTTAGCAAGATCTGCTTCAGTGCCTTTCCCATCTTCAAGATCGCGAAGAAGTTGTACTAACCACCATGTGCCTTCACGACAAGGTGTGCACTTACCGCATGACTCATGCTTATAAAACTCAGTCCAGCGCAATACTGCGCGAACAACACATGTTGTTTCATCAAAGATCTGTAGCGCCTTAGTCCCAAGCATTGAACCTGCAGCTGAAACACCTTCGTAATCCAATGGAACATCTAGATGCTCTGCTGTAAATAGTGGAGTTGAAGATCCACCAGGTGTCCAGAACTTCAAAGTGTGACCGGTGCGAACTCCGCCAGATAGTTCAAGAATTTCCCGCAAAGTAATTCCAAGTGGTGCTTCAAACTGTCCTGGGTTGTTAACGTGGCCAGATAAAGAATAAAGAGTTGCGCCTTTGCTCTTCTCAGTTCCCATGCTCTGATACCACTCAGCACCGTTAGCAATAATCGCTGGAACTGAAGCAATGGATTCAACGTTATTTACAACTGTTGGACGGGCATAAAGGCCTGCAATAGCTGGAAATGGTGGGCGCAAACGTGGTTGGCCACGGAAGCCTTCGAGTGAATCAAGGAGTGCGGTTTCTTCACCACAGATATATGCACCAGCACCAATGTGTAGGACAACATCAATTCCATTACCTAAAAGACCTGCTTTGTAGGCATCTTCAATTGCTTGATTAAGGCGTCGAACTACGTGTGTTACTTCGCCACGGATGTAGATAAATGCATGCTTTGCACGAATTGCATGGCAAGCGATGATGCAGCCTTCAATGAGAACATGTGGGTTTGCCATCAACAGCGGTGTGTCTTTGCATGTTCCAGGCTCTGATTCATCAGCGTTAACAACTAAGTAGTGCTCTCTGTTATCTCCCTGTGGAATAAATCCCCACTTCATACCTGTCGGGAAACCTGCTCCGCCGCGACCGCGTAACCCTGAGTCTTTTACGAGTTGAATGATTGCATCGGGATCCATAGCAAGTGCTTTAGCTGATGCGGTGTAACCACCATGGCGCTTATAGCCTTCAATAGTAAATGAATCTTTTTCATCCCAATGGGCAGATAGAACTGGAGTTAACTTAGTCATTTACTTCGTTTCTCCCTTTGCAATTTTCAAACCAAGAAGTGTTGGTCCGCCAGCTTGAACACCTTCATTTGCTCGTCCATCATTTAATCCAGCCAGTACTTCAGATGCTTGCTTCCATGTCACCAAAGTATTTGGTCCACGTGTTGGAGGCTTTGGATTTCCTGCACGCATTGAATCAACTAAATCTTTTGCAGATTGAACAGTCTGGTTGTCATAGAACTCCCAGTTAGCCATAACAACTGGTGCGTAATCACATGCAGCGTTGCACTCAATATGCTCAAGTGAGACTTTGCCATCTGATGTAACACCATCGTTTTCAATTCCTAGGTGATCTTTGAGGGCATCCATGATTTCATCCCCACCCATGATGGCGCACAAAGTATTTGTGCACACACCCACGTGGTATTCGCCCACTGGAGTTGGCTTGTATTGGGTATAAAACGTAGACACAGCAGTGACTTCAGCAGCTGCAAGTTCTAGCTGCTGGGCAATGATTTCAATTCCTTCATTAGTCACATAGCCCGCACGTGATTGAACAAAGTGGAGCAACGGCATGATTGCAGAGCGAGGACGTGGATAACGCTTAATAATCGTTTCCATGATTGCTAGATCTTCATTAGAGAATGCCATTAGCGGTCAACGCCTCCCATTACTGGATCGATAGAGGCAACAGCGCCAATGATGTCGGCAACCATGCCGCCTTCACTCATCGCAGAAGTTGCTTGCAAGTTATTAAATGATGGTTCACGAAAGTGCATGCGATAAGGCTTAGTTCCACCGTCAGAGACAACTTGGGCACCAAGCTCACCGCGTGGAGATTCAATTGCAACATAGACCTGACCTGCAGGAACATGGAAGCCTTCAGTAACTAACTTGAAGTGGTGAATCAATGACTCCATTGATGTTCCCATAATTTCGCGGATGTGATTGAGAGAGTTACCAAGTCCATCGCCGCCCATTGCAAGCTGTGCTGGCCAAGCAATCTTCTTATCGGCAACCATGACAGGGGCACCTTCTAGTTTTTCCAACTTATCAAGTGCTTGTTCAACAATGCGAAGTGATTGCTCAAGTTCATTCATACGGATTAAGAAGCGACCATAAACATCGCAAGTATCTGCAGTGATGACATCAAAGTTATAGTTTTCATATCCACAATATGGTTGCATTTTGCGCAGATCCCAAGGCAATCCAGTTGAACGAAGTACTGGGCCGGTGATGCCAAGAGTGGTGCAACCAGCTAGATCTAGGTAACCAATACCTTGTGTGCGCTTCATCCAAATTGAATTACCAACAAGCAAAGTTGTGTTGTCTTTAAAGTTTTTACGCATCAGCTTGACGGCATCACGAATCTTTGGAATCGCACCGTCTGGGAGATCTTGGGCAACTCCACCTGGGCGCACATAGGCCATATTCATGCGCAGACCTGAAATCATTTCAAAGATATCTAGAACAGTTTCGCGCTCACGGAAAGCAAAGAACATAGGTGAAATAGCACCTAATTCAAGGGCTCCTGTGCCAAGGGCCACCATGTGTGAAGAGATTCGGTTGAGCTCCATCATCATGACGCGAATAACGGTTGCACGCTCTGGAACATCCTGTGTGATTCCCAAAAGTTTTTCAACAGCTAAGCAATAAGCAGTTTCATTAAATAGTGGAGCCAAATAATCCATACGAGTGACGAAAGTTGTGCCCTGGGTCCAGTTGCGATACTCCATGTTCTTTTCAATACCTGTGTGTAGGTATCCAATTCCAGCGCGAGCTTCAGTAACTGTTTCACCCTCTAGCTCTAACACCAAACGCAGCACACCGTGAGTAGATGGGTGCTGTGGCCCCATGTTCACAACTACGCGCTCTTCCTTAGTTGAACCAATTTCTTGAACCAGTGAATCCCAATCCCCGCCCGTTACTGAATAAACAGTTCCCTCAGTTGTATCTCGAGATGGTGCGTATGGATCAAATGTTGTCATTTGTAACTCCTACGCTCATTAGGAGGAGGAGTCGTTGCACCCTTGTACTCAACTGGAATTCCACCGAGTGCATAATCTTTACGTTGTGGGTGTCCTTGCCAATCATCTGGCATCAAGATGCGAGTAAGCCCTGGGTGGCCATCAAAAATAATTCCAAACATGTCGTAGGTCTCGCGCTCATGCCAGTTGTTTCCTGCCCACACTTCAACAACCGATGGAATGTGAGGATCTAAATCTGGCACTGATACTTCAAGTCGAATTCGACGGTTATTTGTGAGTGAAAGCAATGGATAAACGGCATGAAGTTCGCGGCCTGCATCTGCTGGGTAGTTAACTCCAGATACACCCATGCACATTTCAAACTTAAGTGAATCACGCAAAATCTTAGAAACTTCCATAAGCTTTTCACGCTTCACATGCAGAGTTAATTCACCGCGATCAACAACCACGCGCTCAATTGCCTCAGAAAACATTGGGTATGCGCGCTCTAAATCATCGGCAACTTCATCAAAATAACTGCCATAAGGACGCTCGGATGAGCCTGTGGAAGCAGCTGTGCGGGCTAGCCCGCCATAGCCAGATGTGTCGCCGGTGCCTTGGGCACCAAACATTCCTTGGTCACTCATTTATGCCAACAGGCCTTTCATCTCAATTGTTGGCTTTGCATTCATTGCAGCAAGTTCAACTTCTTTGATGATTTGTGCACGGTTTGAGCCTAATTTTTCATCATAAATCTTTGAATGTAGTTTCAAAATTGCATCGAGCAACATCTCAGGACGTGGTGGGCAACCTGGAAGATAGATATCAACTGGAACTACGTGATCAACACCTTGCACGATTGCATAGTTATTAAACATTCCACCTGATGAGGCACAAGCACCCATCGCAATTACCCACTTTGGCGCTGCCATTTGATCATAAATCTGGCGAAGCACTGGGGCCATCTTGTTTGATACACGTCCAGCAACAATCATTAAATCTGCTTGACGAGGGGATGCACGGAAAACTTCCATACCAAAACGTGAAATATCGTATTTAGCTGCTGAACCCACTGCCATCATTTCAATCGCACAGCATGCAAGACCAAAGGTTGCTGGCCACAATGAGTTCTTGCGCATATAGCCGGCAAGTTTTTCAACAGTTGTTAGAACAAAACCACTTGGAATTTTCTCTTCAAGACCCATTTTTTAATCCCATTCCAATCCGCCACGTCGCCACACATATGCATATGCAACAAAGACTGTTCCGATGAAGAGAGCCATTTCAATTAAGCCAAAAAGTCCAAGTGCATCAAATGAGACTGCCCACGGATAGAGGAAAACAATTTCAATATCAAAGATGATGAAAAGCATGGCAGTTAAGAAGTACTTAACTGGAAAACGGCCACCTTCAGCAGCTTGAGGAGAAGGTTCAATTCCACATTCATAAGCATCTAATTTTGCGCGGTTATAGCGCTTTGGACCTGTCAGAGCTCCGGCAGCAATTGAAAAGATTGCAAAACCAAAGCCAATAGCCCCAAGCACCAAAATTGGCACGTATGGATTAGATGTAGCTGGCACGGATGAAATCTTAGAGTTCCTTGGCTAATGCCAATGACCGCTAACCCTTTATCCCGCTGTGAACTGCAACAACCCCACCCGTGAGGTTTTTCCAGCTGATCTGGCCCCAGCCCGCCTTTTCCATCGCAGCAGCCAAAGCCTTTTGATCAGGCCATGCTCTTATGGATTCAGCTAAATACACATAGGCATCTGGGTTGGATGAGCTCTTGCGGGCAATGGCCGGCAGGGCCTTCATCAAATACTCGGTATAGAGGGTGCGAAATGGGCGCCAGGTGGGGTGGCTGAACTCAACCACGACCATGCGTCCACCTGGCTTAGTCACCCGAAGGGCCTCTGCGAGCGCCTTGGGGTAATCAGCTGTGTTTCGAAGGCCAAAGGAGATAGTTACAACATCAAATCGATTGGCCTCAAAGGGCAGATTGAGAGCATCGGCCTTTGAGAAGTTCAGGTAGGGGCGGGTTTTACGGCCCACAGCCAGCATGCCTTCCGAGAAATCAGTGGCAAAGACTGTGGCGCCTGCTTTATGAAGGGGCTCAGAGGATGAACCCGGGCCAGCGGCTACATCTAAAATCTGCATTCCTGGGGCTGGGGCGATGATCTTGGTTGCGGCTTTGCGCCAGGCCTTGGTACGGCCCAAACTCAATAAATCATTGACCAGGTCATAGCGCTTGGCCACGCCATCAAACATCGCCGCTACTTCATCTGGATCTTTGCTCAAATTAGCGCGCGACATAGACGTATTCTCCCTTGAAGTAGGCTCATCCACAACTCAGCGCACGCGAAAGGTCGCACATGTCATTTCCAGCCACATCCCTGCGAACTTTCCTCCTGCCGCGAACAAGTGCACTCAGTAATGGCGTGCTGATTATTGGGGGCGTGTTTTTCCTAGCCGCGCTCGCCCAAATTGCAATTCCAGTTCCTGGATCACCTGTTCCTGTTACTGGTCAAACTCTTGGCGTTCTATTAGTTGGAACGACGTATGGGGCATCACTTGGCTTTGTAACTTTTGCAACATACCTCTTAGCGGGAATCGCTGGTGCTCCAGTATTTGCTGGAGCGAGCTATGGAATTGAAAAAGTTGTTGGTGCAACGGGTGGCTATTTAGTAGGAATGCTTGTTGCAACATTTCTTTTAGGTTTACTTGCACAAAAGCGTTTAGATCAAAATCTTGTAACTGCACTGCCATCAATGCTTTTGGGAACTCTTACCACTTTTACTTTCGGTCTATTGTGGTTGCATCAGTTCACCGGTCAAAGCTGGAGTTGGACAATAAAGGCTGGTTTAACACCATTTATTATTGGTGAAACATTGAAAATAATTATTGCTGGAACCTCACTGCCATTACTGTGGCGAACTGTTAACCGAAAGCGCAATTAAGCAGAACTACTCTTATGACTTCCCTTATTCCTGTGACAACCACCCGCCTTGGCGATCACCTGCCATTGCTGGATTTACTTCCAGATTCGCAGCCATCTGCTTGGGTCAGAGGCGGTGAAGGCTTAGTTGGTTGGGGCGTTCATGCAACTACAACTGTTAGCGGGCCACATAGATTTGCTGATGCCAGACATTGGTGGCAGAAACAGTTAGAAACATTTGCGGTGACTAACACTGTGCACGGGAATGGCACAGGACCAGTTCTTTTCTCTTCTTTTTCATTTTCACCCGATGATGTCTCTGTCCTTATAATCCCTAAAATCATTGTGGGTAAGAAGGGGGATAAATCCTGGATTACATGGATTGGCTCTGACCCACAACCGGTCCTCACTACAGTAAAAACAACGCTGCCTAAAACTTCAGTGGTGTGGGAAGAGCATGAAAATAGTGATCAAGGATGGAAATCACGGGTACAGAGCGCAGTTGATCGCATTCACGGCAATGGATTGGAAAAGGTTGTATTAGCTCGTGATGTTGTGGGAACTGCACAAAGTCCAATTGATGCCCGCTCAATTTTGCACACACTAGCCGCTGAATATCCCTCAACGTGGAACTTCTCAGTAGCTGGTTTAGTGGGAGCAACACCTGAACTTCTCTTGCGTTTAACAAAGAGCATGGTCACCTCACGCGTCTTGGCTGGAACCATTAGCAAAACTGGTGATGATGAGCGAGATTTAGCACTTGCGGCATCACTTGCACGATCATCTAAAGATTTAGAAGAACATGAATATGCAGTTCGCTCAGTTGCCGATGCTATTGAGCCCTTCTGCACCTCCATAAACGTTCCTGAATCTCCATTTGTTTTGCACTTAGCAAATGTTATGCACCTTGCAACCGATGTGACTGGGGCACTTGCTGAAACTTTGGCTCACGTTGATGCCTTCACGATCTTGGAACAACTCCATCCATCGGCTGCAGTGTGTGGAACGCCTAGAGCTAAAGCTGCAGCTCTTATTAGTGAAATTGAGGCAATCTCTCGTGGGCGATATGCAGGCCCTGTCGGTTGGATTGATGCTGCTGGAGATGGCGAATTAGGTATTGCACTTCGTTGTGGTCAGATAAAGGGCGATTCAATTCGAATCTTTGCTGGTTGTGGCATTGTGGCTGGTTCTGATCCAGTAAAAGAGTTAGCTGAAAGTGAAGCAAAGTTCATACCCATGCGAAGTGCGCTACTTTAAATAGAGTTCATCGATTCATACATAGCTTGTAAAGAATCAGCATTTGCATCACGTGATGGAACATTTGCCACAACAATTGAAATTCCCTTAACGGGTGATTTCACTACTTTCTTAAGTTCATCCACTGATGTAATTGTTGAAGCTGGAATCCCCATGGCCGTTGCAATTGCTGCTGGATCTAGGCCGTGAGGTGTGCCAAAGACGCTTTCGAATCCATCGACTCCGCGTTGTGGCAGGGTTGAAAATATTCCTCCACCATCATTGTTAATAACAATAAAGGCGCAGTTAATCTCTTCGTGGTGAATCAAACCGGTGAGATCGTGCAAGAAAGATAAATCACCCAGCACGGCAAAAGTCTGTTTACTAGCGCAAGCGATTCCCAGTGCCGTTGAGATATTGCCATCAATGCCAGCTAGTCCACGGTTAGCATGTGTTGTCACGCCTGCGCGCGGTGTAGCAAAACCCTCTAAATCTCGGATAGGTCTAGAAGATGAAACAAAGAGAGTGGAGCCATTAGGTAAGTTTGCAGCTATCTCTCTAGCAATAACAGCTTCACTGAATCCAGTTAATGAATCAATATTCTTGGCACATCGCAGCGCATATTTTTCCCATTGCTCAAGCCACTCAGGAGATGCTGTGTGGGTTTTAAGCTCTGGAATCTCTGTGAAGCGCTTATCTGCATGCCTATCGCTATCTACTGTTGCCATGCGCGGATCGATAACTATCTGAGTGGGCGCAAGTTTTAGGAATGTATTTATTGAGCGAGACAAAGTTGTTCGGCCTATAACAATCACTGTTTGTGGAATAAGAGCTGCACGAATTTGGGCTGATGTTAAGAAGATTGATGCATGGGCAACTGCATCAGGAAATGAAAGTGGGTCTTCGGCAATTATCGGCCAACCCAACTCTTTCGCAAATTCTCTAACGCTCTCAAGGTTTAAACCACCGCGATCATGACCAATAACTAAAACACCTCTATTGGCATCACTCTTTAAAGTTAAAGGCTTAGTTCTACTTTCGAACGCTTTCGCTGAGATTTCAATTTCATCCAACCACTTCTCAGATTCATCTGGCAACATCGGTTCATCGAATTGAACGTTTAAATGCACTGGGCCGCTTCGCAAACTATCAAAAGGCAGCTCCATTGGAAACACAGGTCCATCAATATCTGCAAAATAGCGAACTGCTTTTCCATAGATTCTGGCTTGTTCGGTTGTTTGATTAGCGCCAGTTTTGCGCAAGATTGCAGGGCGATCAGCGGTTAAAACTAATAGAGGAGCGTTTGTGTGGCTAGCTTCTAGAACTGCTGGGTGGTAATTAGCAACTGCAGTTCCACTTGTGCACACAATAGGAACTGGGCGACCAGTTGCTTTAATGATTCCTAAAGCAAAGAAGGCAGCTGTGCGTTCATCAATTCGAACATGTAACTTAATTAACCCCCGCTTAGATGCAGCAAAAAATGCAAGTGAGAGTGGGGCATTTCTTGATCCTGGAGAAACAACTACATCGGTAATGCCCGCTTCAATAATCTGGCGAACAATCACGCGCGCAAGGCTGGTTGAGTTGTTCATCCCAGTAGCGCCGCAGTTCTCATGATTCGATTCTTCCACCAATCAAAGCGTTCAGCCGACACTTCTAACCCATTAAAATTGGGCTCAAAACCTTTGATCTCCATTTTGCCATCCACGATTGGGATATCTGCAACATTTTTAGTCAGAAGTGAGCCCGTGGCAAGACCGCAGTCAAAACTCATCTCTTCAAATGAAGCGGCTAACATCAACCCATAATTGATACCAACCGCACTTTCCAGGGCACTTGATACTACAACTGGCATTTTATGGTGGACCGCTAAAGCATGCGCGTTCTTAATCCCACCTAGAGGCTGAACTTTCAGCATCAAAATATCAATAGCACCGTTCAACTCCACTTCAAATAGGTTTGCACTTTTGCGAAGTATTTCATCGCCAACGATTTTTACATCAACGCGTGATTTCAATTGTCGTAGTTCGTCAGCTGTGGCGCACGGTTGTTCTACATATTCAATTTGCCCACAGAGCTCTAAGAATTTTGCTGCATGATCCACGCTCCATAAACCATTGACATCAATGCGGATCTTCGACTGCGGGCTCAGTTTTCTTACCGTTGCAATTCTCTCTAGATCTTCTTTCTCGTTGGTTCCAACCTTAATTTTTACTGTGGTGCAGCCTGGAAATCCTGCAAGAATTTGAGCAATTTCGCTCTCGCCATTTAATGCAGGCATAGTTGCATTGACACCTACTGAGCTTCGATAAAGCTTTGGGGGTGCTTGCGTAGCAGCTTCAATTGCACAGGCTAACCAGCGCGCTGATTCTTCATCAGAGTATTCAAGGAAAGGTGAAAACTCGGCCCAACCTTGGGGGCCTTTAAATAGAGCAACTTCACGGTGATTGATTCCACGAAAATTAACCTTCATTGGAAGGCTAATAACTCGCAAGGAGTCAAGAATCAAATCAAGCATCGTTTAGGGGCGCTTTGGAAATTTCCCGAAATCAGGGTCTCGTTTTTCCATATATGCATCGCGTCCTTCTTGACCTTCTTCAGTCATATAGAACAACAACGTTGCATCTCCTGCTAACTGCTGAACTCCTGCTAAACCATCGTCTGCAGCATTCAAGCTAGATTTAAGTAAACGAAGTGCAAGTGGAGAGTTGCGTAATATTTCTCGGCACCAAGAAACTGTTTCTGCTTCTAGCTCTGCAAGAGGAACAACAGTGTTTACAAGTCCCATATCAAGTGCTTCTTGGGCGCTGTATTGACGAGTCATAAACCAAATTTCACGGGCCTTCTTTTGACCAACATGTGCTGCAAGCAAGCCTGCGCCATAGCCACCATCAAATGAACCAACCATTGGGCCTGTTTGACCAAACTTTGCATTATCTGCAGCAACTGTTAAATCACAGACAACGTGTAATACATGTCCTCCGCCAACAGCCCAACCAGCAACCATTGCAACAACAGGTTTTGGTGTGCGACGAATTTGTACCTGCAGATCTAAAACATTAAGACGGCCAATACCCTTTTTAGCTAACTTGTCATCACCAAGGTACCCATCATCACCGCGGACGTTTATATCTCCGCCAGAGCAAAAAGCTTCAGTGCCTTCACCCGTAAAGATGATGACGCCAACTTCTTCATTATCGCGTGCTAAATGGAACGCTTCAATTAATTCAATAATGGTTTGTGGGCGAAATGCATTGCGAACCTGAGGTCGATTAATGGTGATCTTGGCAATGCCATCACCCATTTGATATTTAATATCAACAAACTCTTCACCGCCGGGCGCAGTTATCCAATGAGGTATCTCACGGCTACCAAAATCACGCTTAAAGGGCTTACTCACATTTCCTCCATTGTCTTTACAAGCGATAGCCTACGGGGGCAATGGAGATGACGTCACAACGAGGTATTCACCGGGTTAGTCCTGCGTGCACAATCCCTGATTTAGCGGGAGAAATCACATCGGCCCTGGCTGGTACTGGCCCAGCCTTAGGAGTTGGCGAAGTTCGATCAACGAGCGCCCCTTCACATATTGCATTAGTAATTGGTACCAGCGGCACTACTGGAATGAGCAAAGAGGTTGCTTTCACGGCATCAGCTTTACTTGCATCAGCTCGTGCATCAAATAAATTCTTAGGTGCACAACCTGGCCAACAGTGGTCTTTATTCTTACCCTTAACTCATATCGCTGCAGTTAATGTGATTATTCGATCGATGGAACTTGGAACACTCCCCATTGATTTACGTGAGCATCAAGGTGAATATCCACAAGTGGACTTCACATCAATTGTCCCAACACAGCTATTTCGTGCACTCAATAGTGATGAGCGTTTACTACGCCATCTACAAAGTACAGAAGCAGTATTAGTTGGTGGCGCTGCCTTATCTGTGGCCTTGCGCCAGCAAGCAGTGACTGCTGGCATAAACGTTGTTGAAACCTATGGAATGACTGAAACTTCTGGTGGCTGTATTTATAACGGCCAAGCTATTGAGGGCGTTGAATATTGCCTTAATGAAAAATCTTTAGTACAAATCCGCGGATCAGTAATGTCTGAGACTTATCTCAATGCCCCTGAGCTCTACACACTCAGTGATGGTTGGTTTATTACTAATGATCTTGGTGAAATCAAGGATGGAAAACTTCACATCCTCGGTCGTGCTGATGATGTGATTATTTCAGGTGGTGAAAACCTTTCACTTACTGCTATTGAAGCAACGCTATCCATTCGATATCCAGAGATTGAGTTTGCGGCCTTTGCAGTTAATGACATTCAATGGGGCCATGCGCTACATCTAGCTGTAGTTGGCGAAATCGGCGAAAGTGAGATTGCACATTATTTAGAGGCAGCGTTAGGGGCTGCATCAAAGCCAAAAGGAATTCATCACTTAGAGCAGCTACCATTGCTTGGTATCGGCAAAGTCGATCGC
This sequence comes from Candidatus Planktophila sp., assembly GCA_040402235.1. Lineage (GTDB taxonomy): Bacteria > Actinomycetota > Actinomycetes > Nanopelagicales > Nanopelagicaceae > Planktophila. The sequence goes on from JBBAMY010000005.1 coordinate 37,869, forward strand.
AGCGCACTTGCGAAAATGGTGGGGAATGAATAAATGGATTCTTGGTGCGCGCCTGCGCACGTTACCCGCAGCAATTGCTCCTGTAGTTGTTGCAACTGCGCTAGCGGGTAGCGATTGGAACTGGTTTCGTGCTGCTCTTGCCTTAAAGGTGGGAGTTTGGCTTCAGATAGGCGTTAACTATGCCAACGATTACTCCGATGGCGTAAAGGGTAGCGATGCTAATCGCATTGGGCCAACACGTTTAGTTGCAAGTGGCTTAGCAACCGCTGCGCAAGTAAAGCGCGCAGCATTCATCTCTTTTAGCATCGCATCCATTGCTGGATTATGGTTATCTCTTCTTACTTCGCCATGGTTAATACTCATTGGCGTTGTAGCAATTGCTGCAGCTTGGGGTTACACCGGCGGAAAGAATCCATATGGATACAGCGGTTGGGGCGATGTTTCAGTTTTTGTTTTCTTTGGTTTAACTGCAACGGTTGGTACTTATTACACACAAACCGGCGAAGTCACGGCTTTGAGTATTTTATGTGCCGTGCCAATGGGTTTACTTTCTTGTGCAATCTTGAGCATTAATAACATCCGCGATCGTGCGCAAGATGAATTAGTTGGCAAAAGAACTCTTGCTGTAAGAATGGGTGATTCAAGAGCTCGCAAAGCTTTCGTTGTACTGCTAGCAGTTGCGCATCTAAGCGCACTTGCAACCCTTGTTCCGTGGTCATTATTGACTCTGGCGGTTCTTCCAATAACGGTTTCAATTTCACGTTCAGTGATGTCAGGTGTAACTGGGGCAGCCCTTATTCCGCTGCTGGGAAAGACGGGCAAACTGCAAATGTTTTTTGGTGCCCTCTTTGCACTAGCTCTAGCGATACAATAATCCCATGGCCAGATTCATTATTCTTTTTCTTGTCTTTGGAGTCACTATCTATGCGCTCATAGATTGTGCTCGCAAAGATGATTCAGAGATTAAAGCCTTGCCAAAATGGGGATGGTTACTAGTAATAATTCTTATTGGCCCACAAGCGTTGGCTATCGGCCCTATTGCTTATTTAATTGTTGGAAGAAAACGTAAAGGTGGCGGGCGTCAACCTAAGCGTCGCATCTTGCCTCCAGATGATGATCCAGATTTCTTGAGGAAGATTTAACTTCTATAACCCTGAGTATGTGTGCTTTCCTGAGCCCCAAATATTTACGTATACATAGTTAAATAGGAATGTTGAACCCGCAAATAAGCACAACCATGCAGCTTTACGTCCTCGCCAGCCAACAGTTACACGTGCATGCAAATATGCGGCATATGCCACCCAGGTAATAAATGCCCACGTCTCTTTTGGATCCCAGCCCCAATAACGTCCCCAGGCACTTTCGGCCCAGATAGCACCTGCAATAACTGAAAATGTCCATAAAGGAAATACAAAAGCAACAAGGCGATATGAGAGTTGATCTAAATCTTCCAGTGATGGCAAACGCTTTGCCCAGGTGGTTCTTTCGCCACGAGACTCCATTGCATCTAAATAGAGATAAGCAGCAGCAATGGCGTTAGCTAATAAGAAAACACCGCCAGAGATAATTGCTGTAGAGACGTGAATAACTAACCATGTAGATTTAAGCGCAGGAACAAGAGGCGCACTGGGACGGTAGAGAACTGCAACCGCTGTTCCCAGCGTTAGTAATACTGCGATTGAAACTAATAATCCCAACCAGCGAAGATCATGCTTACGAAGAGCGACAAGGTATGCACCAGAAAATGCCAATGCGCCTGTAATAGAAAACTCATACATGTTGCCCCATGGCACTCGACCGGCTGAGACTCCACGTGCAACGACGCCAGCAAAAAGTAAAACAAATCCCAAAATCATCATGGCGGTTGCAACACGAGCAACTTTTACGGTGCGCTTATAATCCATATTTTTCTTTGAATCTTCAGTCGTCACACGAACCGCCCAAGCAGTTTCAACCGCGTGGGCAATAAATGACAAGGCGTAGACAGCCATTGATGAATACACAAGGTAGTTAGAGAGATAAGCCCAGTTGCGTGACATTTATTTCCCTCCCTTTAACTTCGCTATAAATTCTGCCATTTCAACATCTAAACCTGGTGCTGCATTTTTAGCTAATCCTGCAACTTCTACCGACTTACCAACACGAATCCAGATTCGGCGGCGTCTTGTAAACAGTGATGCAAGCAAGCCAAGGATGGCAACAATACCGCCGAGCAAGGCATAGTTCTTCCCAGGATCATTTACGATCTCAATGTTGACCCACTGGAGATACCCCTCGAAGGTTATTGAACCTTGCGGGTATGTAAATGTCTCACCAGGCTTTAATGATTTAAGGCCCACCTGGTTCATCTTTGATGTATCCATGCGATAAACAGATTGTGGAACTCCACTATCGAGACCTAAGTCACCAATCCATGCAGATAATAAGAGGCGTGGGTCTAAGGCTTCAGGGAAAACACTTACCGCACCATCTGCACCGCTGCGGGCATATGTTGGAACAAATGAACCTACGAATCCAATTTGTGGATCTGCGTCTGGAACTTTTATGGCACCAATTGATCGCAAGTTTGAATCCTGTGGCAAAAACGGCACAGGTCCTTGCATTGCAACATCGCCATTTGAATCTCTCACAGTCACAACCGGTGAATAACCATTTGCTTGCAAGTAAATACTGGTGTTGCCCATTTTCAATGGCGAGTTAACTTTAATTGTGCGCAGCTCAGATTGACTTAAATCACCCTTAGCAAATTTCACATCAAGTGTGTAATCCTCAGGAGAGCTAGTCACAAGATTATATTTTGCAACAAATTTATCTACCGTTAGTGCAAAGTCAGGAAGATTCTTCTCATTAAATAGTTTGCCGAATTGGAGTGAGTCATAGCTAGTAGTAGTGTTCACGAAGCGCTCATCAACGTTAAGAATTGCCATTCCCCGCATGCCAAAGAGAGAACTAAATGAGATTCCTAGCAAGACAAGTATGAGTGCCAAATGGAAAAAGAGATTTCCTGTTTCACGTGTAAATCCCTTTTCAGCCGAGATTGAGCCATCTTTTTCTAAAACTCTAAAGCGTTTTGATTTAAACCAATCACGCGCTTTCTCTAACTCATCGCCTTGGGCAGACCAGGAAGTGTGGTGCTCCATGCGATCCAGATTCTTTGGTGTGGAAGGAGGCAAGGCTCGTGCTGAATGAAAGTGCTCAATTGTTCGTGGAAGTACGCAGCCAATAAGTGAGATAAAAAGAAGAATATAAATAGCGCTAAACCATGGAGATCCATAAACATCAAAGAGTGAGAACCGATCCATCCATGTAGAGAGCTCTGGTGAGTTCTTGAAGTATTCACCTACTTTGATGGGGTTCTGTGTGCGCTGAGGAATAAGTGAGCCAGGTATCGATGCAACGCCAAGTAATAGTAAAAGAATGAGTGCTGTACGCATACTTGTTAATTGACGCCAGCCATAACGAAGCAGGCCAACGCTTCCAAGCTCGGGGACTTGTATCTCTTGGCTCATTTAAAGCACCGGAATAAAATCAGAGATAATTGAGCGGGTGGAGTTCATTAATTGGCCCCATAAGCCTGTGACTTCTAGTAAACCAATAACTATAAGAAATACTCCACCGATTTTAGAAATCAAACCTCCGCGTTTGACTAAATACTTACGCAGTTTCTCTGATCGGTCTAAGAAAACACCTGAAGCTATAAAGGGTAGACCTAATCCTAAACAATATCCCAGAGACAAAAATGCTCCGCGTGATGCACTTGATTCTTGAAAAGCTAAAGTTTGAACCGCGGCTAATGTTGGACCTATACATGGTGTCCAGCCCACACCAAAAAGAAATCCTAAAATCGGTGCACCGATTAATCCACCATTTGTTTTAATTCTGGGACGAAATGTTGGGGCGAAAGGGAATTTACCAAGAAATATAAAACCAAGAAATATCGTGATCAGACCTAGAACTCTGGAAATTAAATCTTCATTTGCAACTAAGCGATTGCCTAAGCCACCAAAAATTGCACCGAATGAGATGAATACAACGCTAAATCCAAGGACAAATAGAATGGAACCGAGAAACACTTTGCCACGATTTAGCGAAAAGCCCGCAGCAAAGGACAAGTAACCAGGAACAAGTGGTAATACACAGGGAGAAAGAAAAGAAATTACACCTGCAATAAAAGCCACCGGCAATGCTGTAATTAGAAATCCGCTCATGATTTGTTCTACGAAGATATCTTTCATTCGCCACTCACCCGCTCAATTAAATCTGTAAGGGAGGCAACAGTGATTGCGCCAGATATTCGTGCGGCAACTCTGCCAGCCTTATCTATCACTACTGTTGTAGGAATTGCATTTGCTGCAAGTGAGCCCTTAAAGCCAATAAGTAAGGAATCATCAATAAGTGTTGGGTATGGGAGTGAAAAACGTCTCTGGAAAGCCTCAGCAGTTGCAGGATTATCGCGAGTCAAAATTCCTATAAAAGCAACCTCACTATATTTATTTGCAAGAGCAACAAGAGCCGGTGCTTCAGCTCTACATGGTGAACACCATGATGCCCAAACATTTACGACCGCTACCTTGCCAACCTCATATTTATAGTTTGTGCCAGATAAAGTCATTCCAAACAGTGGCGGTGCTTCAATTCTCTTTTCTGGGTTGATGAAAGTGACGGAGCCGTTTCCAGATACAAAAGATTCTTGCGAGCTCGAACTTCCACCACCGCCACAGGAAGTGAGCAACAGCGCAGTAGCCGCAAGAACTAGGGCTTTAAATCCTGATTTCATCAATTCTTCTTTGGCAATAAATGTCGTGCTGGTTCAGAGTATGTGAGGCCTGAGATTAATCCTTCATCATCAAAGTGAACGCTTGTCACAGATGCTAAAGAACACTGACGTCGGCGTGGATCGTGAAGCAATCTGCGATTTTCAATTGCACTTCGTAGAATCCAAATAGGAAGCTGGTGCGAAACTACGATTGCATCTTTGCCCTGTGCTGCATCACGTGCAGCAAATATTGCAGCCAGCATTCGATTGATTTGTTGGTCATATGGTTCACCCCATGATGGTCTCCATGGATTCCATAAGTGGCGCCATGAAGATGGATGCTTCAACACCCCATCACCAACACCAAAAGGTTTTCCTTCAAAAACATTTGCCGCTTCAATTAAACGCTCATCAGTTGTAATTGCAATGTTGTGTGCAGCAGCTATTGGAGCTGCGGTTTCTTGTGCTCGCTGCAAAGGTGAGACATGCAGTGCCCCTAGATCAATAGTGCGAGACCAATCGCCCAATGTTTTTGCCATTTCTTGCCCGCGCACAGAAAGACCCCAGCCGGGTTGGCGGCCATAGAGAATCTTGTTGGGATTTTCTACTTCACCGTGGCGCAGGACATGGACAGTTGAACTCATAGGTAAAGCATAAAGCGTCCCAATTCCCGCAACTTCGTTAAGGTAGTGATATGGCACTCACCGCTAAGCGAGCAGCCTTTTTTGATGTAGATAACACCCTGATTCGTGGCTCAACCCTCTACTTCCTAGGTAAGGGCATGTATCAGCGTGGTTATTTCACAAAGAAGGATATTTCGCGATTCGTTTTGGCCAACCTTAGATTTCGTCTCACGGGTAAAGAAAATAAAGAAGAGATCAAACGTTTTCAAGATGCTGCCACAGATTTTATTGGTGGTCACAGCGTTGCAGATATAGAAAAGATCGCTCAAGAGATTTACGACCAATACGTTTCACCAGCACTTTGGCAAGGAACAATCGATATTGCACAAAAGCATTTATCAGCAGGTGAAGAAGTGTGGTTAGTGACTGCCGCCCCTGAAGACATGGCAGTGCTCATTGCAAAGAGATTAGGTTTTACTGGCGCACTTGGTAGTAAAGCTGAAACAAAAGATGGCAAATACACCGGAGCAATGCTAGGTCTTCTTTTACATGGAAAAGAAAAAGCTGTTGCAGTTCGTGAACTGGCTCAGCAAAAGAGTTTAAACCTTGATGATTGCTACTCATATTCAGATAGCCATAATGATTTTCCATTATTGCAATGTGTCGGGCATCCATCAGCGATTAATCCAGATGCGATTTTGTCATTACGAGCAATGGCTGAAGGTTGGCCAATTCATGATTTCCGCCGTGCCCGCCATTTAGCCAAGATTGTCTCCCCCGTCGTTGTCAGAGTTGCTGCCCTCGGTACTTGGTTGACTCCGCGTGGAAAGCGACGTTGATTAACCCTTAAACGCTAAATGCCAGTAATGTAGGCAAGTTATGGAAATGCGCTCCTTCTCCGACTACTTACGTAGTGTCGATGATGCTGCCTTCCTAGAGTTATTCACAGCACGTCCAGATTTAGTAACGCCAGTACCACCAGATATTGCATCCCTTGCAGTTCGTGCGTGCTCTGCACCTAGTTTGGCCCGTGCAATTGATTCACTCAATCATTGGCAGTTCCAAGTATTAGAAGCTGCTGCGGCACTTAATGAACCTTTTTCATTAAATAGTATTGTTGCAATCACAGATAAAGCCGCATCTTGCGCGCTAGATCACTTAATTTCAATTGGTCTGGTTTATCCATCCGATGATGGAATGCGCCTGCCGTCGCAGTTGCGAGATGTAATCGGTAATGAACCTGCAGGACTTGGCCCTGCATCTGTTGCAAAAGTAAAGGTTGCTGAGATTGATAAAGCGCCACCTGAAGCTAAGAAAGTTCTAGAGAGATTAATTTGGGGACCTCCCCGTGGAAGCGTAGGAGATATTAAGAATCCTGGTCCTGGAGTTGCTTGGTTATTAGAACAAAAATTCCTTGTCCCACTTGATCAGCGCACTGTTATTTTGCCGCGCGAAGTAGCGATACATCTGCGTGGTGGCAAGGTTCACAAAGAAAACTTTATTGTTCAACCAAACTTAGCTGGCTCCAAGCGTGATGAACGACAAATCAATCTTGCAGCCATTGCAAATATCTCCACCGTTTTGCGCTGGGTGGAAGAGCTCCTGAACTTCTGGGCTGATGAACCATCTGATGCACTACGTGCTGGTGGTTTAGGTGTGCGTGATTTAAAGATTCTTTCTAATCACTTAGGTGTTGATGAATCATGCACGGCTTTTATTACTGAGCTTGCATATCTTGCTTCACTCATTAGTTTTGATGCCCAAGATCGAATAATGCCAAGTAATAGATTTGATATCTGGTTGATGCAAACTCCGGCAGATCGTTGGCAAGTTCTTGCTTCGCAATGGCTTATTACTTCCAGAGTCAGCGGGCTAGTTGGTCGTGCTGAATCTAAGAATGTTGCAGCGTTAGGCCCTGAGCTAGACCGTGTGAATGCATCAAAAGTACGTGCGTTAACACTCTGTATTCTCAATGAAAACCAAGGTATTGCACCTGAACTTGCTTCATTTAATGAAGTAATTGCTTGGCGTGCTCCAGTGCGCCGCAATTCTTCACTGCAAGAAGAGCTAGCCAGCTGGACTCTGCGTGAAGCTGAATGGCTTGGTATTACTGGGCAAGGCGCAATATCTAAATATGGTGCTGAGTTCTTAAGCGGCGAAGATTTAGCAATCATTAATGAAGATCTACCTAAAACCGTTGACCACATTTTGATTCAGAGCGATAACACTGCAATCGCACCAGGCCCACTCGAACATGAAATTTCACAGCAACTTGCCATGATGGCTGAGATTGAAAGCCGTGGTGGTGCAACTGTTTACCGCTTTAGCGAAGCAACGATTCGCCGAGCACTTGATCATGGCAAAACTGGGGATGAAATCAAGAGCTTCTTAACTAAAACATCTAAAACTCCTATGCCCCAACCTCTGGAATATTTAATTAGTGATGTTTCTAAAAAGCACGGCAAGTTACGTGTTGGAAACACATCTGCCTTTATTCGTTGTGAAGACACAGCGCTTATTTCTCAGATTATGAATGATAAGCGATTAGAGATTCTTGAACTACGTCGGATTGCACCAGAAGTGGTTATTTGTGATCATGATGCAACAGACACCATGCGTATTTTGCGTGAAGCTGGATATCTTCCTGCAGGTGAATCAGCAACTGGAATTATGCTCACCGGTCCGCGATCGAATCGCGCCGTGACTAAACCACGACCACCTCGAGTTATTGGTGAAATTGAAATACCAACTACGGAGAATTTAAACGCTGCAATTCGAGCAATACGAACTGGTGAAAAATCTACTCACAAACAAACACACTTGCGCCAAGCTGCCAATGAAGCTTTAGGTGCTCTGCCCCGCACAACGGCAAATGAAACTATGGATTTAGTCAATAAATACATCATGGAGGAGAAATCACTTTCTATTGGATATGCCGATAACAATGGCGCAGTCACCCACCGCATCATCGACCCAATACGTGTCAGCGCTGGTGCCTTACTTGCTCGTGACCATGCAACTGGTGAAGTTCAGTCCTTTAGAATTCCCCGCATCACCGGCGTTGCACCACTATAGGATTAACCCATGTTGGCCGCCCTTGAAGCTCTCGTGAAGTTGGAATCTCCAACTGAAGATTTACAGGCATGCCAGGACGTAGTGCGATTAGCAAGTGATATCGCAACAAGAATTCTTGGGACTCCTGCAGAAATCCGTGAAGTCAATGGTCGTCCAGTTTTTTGGTGGGGCGCAAATAATCCTGAAGTAGTTGTGTTGGCTCACTTGGATACGGTCTGGCCTAAAGGCTCTTTCACGCCACTATGGAAAGTTGAAGGAACGAAAGCAACTGGTCCTGGAATTTTTGATATGAAAGCTGGATTCATTCAAGGACTCTATGCAATGAAGGGCATCACTGGTTCTGCTGCCTTAGTTGCAACCACGGATGAAGAAACTGGAAGTGCAACAAGTAAAGAGTTTATTAAGCAGATCTCGGCTCAAGCTAAAGCGGTTTTAGTTTTAGAGGCATCACTTAACGGAATGGTTAAGACTGGCCGGAAAGGCACAGCGATGTATCAAATTAAGATTCACGGTAAAGCATCACATGCTGGTCTTGAACCAGAAAAGGGCATTAATTCAACGGTTGAGGTTGCCCATGCAATCATTGCAGTTGCTGGCTTAGAAAATAAGGAACATGGAACCACGGTTGTCCCGACAATGTTGCGTGCTGGTAACACGACAAACACAGTTCCAGATTTAGCTGTGCTTGATATAGATATTCGCTCGTATTCCATGGATGATTTAAAACGTGTGGATGGCGCAATAAAGAATTTAAAGGCCGTTAATGCCGATGCACGTTATGAAATCACTGGTGGATTTAACCGCCCTCCTCTTGAGACTTCTTCAACTATGGCCCTTTATGAGCGTGCAGAGAAAGTTGCTAAAGAGCTAGGAATGCCCCCGCTAGGCCACGCCTCCGTTGGTGGAGCTAGCGATGGCAATTTCGCAGCAGCAGCGGGTGCCCAAGTTCTAGATGGTCTAGGTGCAATCGGCAGTGGTGCTCATGCAGCCCATGAATGGGTTGATATCAGCACTCTTGAGATTCGAAGCAAGTTATTACATGCATTAATCAAGGATTTATTAGATGACTGATGGCCCGTTAATCGTCCAAAGCGATAAAACGCTGCTGTTAGATATCGATCATCCGCTTTCTACAGAGTGTCGACGCGCAATCGCACCTTTTGCTGAGTTAGAACGCTCCCCTGAACACATTCACACCTATCGTTTAACTCCACTGGGTTTATGGAATGCGCGCGCTGCCGGCCATGATGCTGAGCAAGTAATTGATACTTTAATTAAATATTCACGTTATGCCGTACCGCACTCAATTTTAATTGACGTAGCAGAAACAATGTCGCGCTACGGACGCCTGCGTCTGGAAGCAGATCCCATCCATGGATTAATCCTTGTTACAACTGATTCAGCAGTTCTTGAAGAGGTTATTCGCGCCAAGAAGATTCAACCATTACTTGGTGCACGCATTGATAAAGAAACTATTGCCGTGTTGCCAAGTCAGCGCGGACAGATTAAACAATCTTTGCTTCGCCTTGGTTGGCCAGCAGAAGACTTTGCTGGTTACGTTGATGGACAAGCCCACGAAATTGCACTCAAGCAAGATGATTGGAAGATCCGTCCATATCAAGAGTTAGCCGCTGAAGGATTTTGGCACGGTGGATCAGGTGTGGTTGTTTTGCCCTGCGGTGCTGGAAAGACAATCGTTGGTGCTGCAGCAATGGCACATGCCAAGGCCACAACCTTAATTTTGGTAACAAATACCATCGCTGCAAGACAATGGCGCGAAGAACTACTTAAGAGAACATCATTAAATGAAGATGAGATTGGTGAATATTCAGGTGCTAAGAAAGAGATTCGCCCTGTAACTATTGCTACGTATCAAGTAATGACAAAGAAAAAGAACGGTGTTTATGCCCATCTTGATCTCTTTGATTCATATGACTGGGGCTTAATTATCTACGATGAAGTTCACTTACTTCCCGCTCCCATCTTTCGCTTCACTGCAGATATTCAGTCACGTCGCCGTTTAGGTTTAACTGCAACATTGGTGCGCGAAGATGGGATGGAAGGTGAAGTTTTCTCACTCATCGGTCCTAAACGCTTTGATGTTCCTTGGAAAGAAATTGAATCTCAAGGATATATCGCTCCTGCCGAGTGTATTGAGGTAAGAGTAAACCTGACTGAAACTGAGCGTTTGTCTTATGCAACAGCTGAAGTAGAAAATCGCTATCGCTATTGCGCAACTACTCGCACAAAGCGTGATGTTGTTGAAGCACTTGTTAAGAAACACCAAGGAGAGCAGATACTGGTTATTGGTCAATATATCGATCAGTTAGATGATCTATCTGAGGTCTTAGGCGTGCCATTGATTAAAGGTGAAACACCGGTCAAAGAACGCGAGATTCTCTTTAATAAATTTAGATCAGGAGAAATAACAACTCTTGTTGTTTCAAAGGTAGCTAACTTCTCTATCGATTTACCTGATGCAACTATCGCTATTCAAGTCAGCGGTGCATTTGGAAGTCGTCAAGAAGAAGCACAACGGTTAGGACGTATCTTGCGACCAAAGTCAGATGGGCGCACGGCAAAGTTTTATTCAGTAGTTTCTAGAGACACTATCGATCAAGACTTTGCTCAGAACCGCCAACGCTTTTTAGCCGAGCAGGGTTACTCTTATAAAATTATTGACGCTGACGATGTTTTTCAAGGGAAGATTTAAAGCGTTCAGGATCAACCCTAAAGAAGTCATGGTGAATTCCATCGATATGAACAACTGGCACTTGTTCACCATAAAGCTTTTCTAACTCCGAATTTTCATCAATATAAATCTTTTCTATTTCAAAATGAAGTTCATCACTCATTCCTTCAAGAACTTCTACTGCAACATCACATAAATGACAACCATGTCTGGTGAATACGGTTATCACTGTCATTGTGCGTGCCTTTCCTGTCAGTTTCCTTAGAGAATTGATTAATCCAACCCCTGGCTATGAGGCAATCATCTCACCTTGGTAGTGTGCCCCTGTGCGAAAAATCCTCTTGAAGAAGGCGCGGGCCAGCGTTGTTGCCCTTGCCCTTCTTGCTTCGATTTTTTCTGCGCCATCTGCAGAAGCTCTCTACAAAGTTATTCCAGCAACACAATGGGGCCATATCTATGCTGGTACTGCGACAGATAAAAAACCTGAGCAGCGCTCACCGGCTAAGAATCTGCAAGCTAAATCTAAAATTGAAGTTAAGTACAACAACTTCCCTGACTGGGCTAAAAAAGAAGTTCAAGCTGCAGTAGAAGTTTGGGCTGCTAACTTTTCATCCACGGTCACCATTAACGTTGATGCATCCTGGGGACGTTCTAGCTCCTGGGGAATTTTGGGGAGTGCGAGGCCTGGCAGTTTCTACTCAGGTTTTTCTGGCGCACCTGATCCATCACTTTGGTACACCTCGGCTATGGCAAATGCGCTTTCAGGTAAAGATTTAGATAAGGCTAATCCTGAAATGATTATTCAAGTTAATTCATCTGCTGGATGGAATACCCGCGGTGATGGCATGCCAAGCAATAGAGAATACGACTTGGAATCAGTTTTCTTACATGAAATTGCGCACGGCCTAGGTTTCTTATCAAATGATGCCTACGACACTTTCTACGGTATTGCCAGCTTGGATCAACCAACTCCATTTGATGCATACGCACAGACTGCAGATGGTCGACGCCTTGCAGATTTACCATCACCCTCACTTGAACTTGGCCAAGCACTCACATCTTCACTTGTGTGGTCTGGTCCTCTTGGAATTAAAGCTAATGCTGGAGTGAAGCCAAAGCTATACACACCATCACGCTATGAATCTGGATCATCAACTAGTCACTTGGATGAAGCAACATTTTCAAAGACTGGCTTGGATTCAGTAATGACACCTAATTTAGATCCAGGTGAGATTTTCAAAGAGCCTGGGCCATTGCTATTGGCGATGATGGAAGATATGCGTAACAAACCTCCAGCTGGTGTTGCTACTGGTTTACCTGAATCACCACGCAATGTTCAAGCATTTATCGGTGATTCGTCTGTGCTCGTTTCATTTGACCCACCAGTTAATATTCGCACCGCACAAGTCAGTGAATATATCGTTAAGAATCTTAAAACTGGAGTAGAAAAGAAAGCGTTAACTAGCCCAGTTATAATTGCTGGATTGAAGAATGGTCTTTCCTATACTTTTTCTGTTGTTGCGAAGAACTCTCTAGGTCTTTCTACGCCAGTAGCAAGTAAAGCTGTCACTCCACAAACTGGATGGAAGAGCTCAGTCCTTGATGCAACAGCAGATGGTAAATCAGTATCCAGTACAACTTTTAACGGTAAGCCTGCTGTGGCATATACCGACACAAAGAGCGGTGATTTAAAGCTTGCTACATTCGATGGAAAAGTTTGGAAGAAAGTAACCGTGGATGGTGCTGGAGGAACAAACGGGCGGACCACACACCCAATTGCTGGTGAGATTTCAATGTGTGTTAATGGAAGTGGCACTAAGCAAACACTGCACCTTTTCTATAGCGATTCAACGGAAAAAGATCTGCGCTATGCCTCATATAACGGCAAGAGCTTCGTATTTAATGTAGTCGATGGTGATGGACCATCAGTCAATGACTATTCAGATCCTATTCGCGTTCGCACATCAAGTGATGTCAGTGTTTCAAATGCATGTGTTGCAACAGCTTCTGCTATTCAAGTTTTTTACCGTGATGAAAGCCAAGGCGTTTTATTAGGTGCAGTAAAAACTAAAGCCCCGGGCTGGGTTTATGAAATGGTAGATGGAGATCGTAAAACTGATGGTCGTACAACAGGTGACGTTGGTTTCCATCTCCAAGCAATCTTTGATGGACTAAAGACTTACGTTGCATATGATTCTGTAGTAACTATGAATCAAAAGAAAGAGATAACTTCTGGAGCTATCCGTGTGGCAACCCGAACTGGAAGTGATGCAAATACGTGGAGCTATGAAACTCTTGATGTCTCAACTGATGATGCATCAGTTTTTGGCTATGACGTTGCATTGTCTAAAGTAAATGGTGATGTATTTATCACCTGGCTTGCTACGTCAACGGCCACCTTCCCAAAGCCAAATCAACTGCGCTGGGCGTTTTTGAGTAAGCCACTTGAAATTTCAAAGATTACAACTGAAAACTTTGGAACACCGGGTGAGTATCTATCCACCGATGGAAAAACGATTCTCTTTAACTGCCAAGAACGTTTATGTGCAGTTGATACAACCAAGAAAGATCAGGACCAAGCTGCTATCAGCTTAATTAGAAGCACCCAAGGCTCTGAACCTACTCAGAGCACCTGGGTGATCGTTAACAAAGTTAAGTATGTGCTTGCCACGGTTAATGGAAAGCTGGCCTTACTAAAACCGTAATTACTATTTAGCGTTACGGCGCTGAATGCGAGTCTTCTTGAGAAGTTTCTTATGCTTCTTCTTCGCCATGCGCTTGCGTCGCTTTTTAATTACGGAACCCATATATCACGCTCTCTTTTCTAGTTTGTTAATGCTTAGGGAGTTAGGTTACCTCTAGTTGAGGGTAAAAATCGAAACGGTTTCTGCGCTTGAAGTGATGCACAAAAGCCCTAAATCCTTGGAAACATAGAGCCCCAGCACATCTTTTTGCTCGATTGGAGCGCTGTAGCCAGCGGTGATGACACCTTTGGCATCAAAAGTAAGAAGTAAGCCTTGTGCACTCTTAGGTGTCCAATTCGCCAACTGAGTAATCGCACCCTTTGATTGAAAGAGGGCATAAGTTGAGCCCGAGGTAAAAGTTCTACCTGCTGAAGCAAACTTATATGTCCACGATGGAACATAGGTACTTGAAAACTTTGTTATGGCACTTTCTACTTTTATCCCTGTTACAACTTCTCCCCCAAGTAAAAGAGAGTTAGTTGCACTCAACCAGTTTCTTAAAGCTTGAGGTGCGCTACTTCGCACAACTGTAATTAATTTGCCGACTTTAGAAACTTTAATGATCACTCCATCAACTTTTCCTACAAGCTTTTTGCCACCCAAAGTTTCACTACTTGATCCAACTACCGTTATTGACCCATCTGCATACTTAACAACTGACTCAAAAACAGTTGCTTCTGTGCCCACCACGATTGGCTTAGCAATCGCACCTGCTAGATCAGCGTTGATTATTGTGCCTGCGCTTCCAACGGCTGTGATTCCGCTTTTATCTACCGCAATTGCATTAATCAAAATCGGGGAACTCAGTTGTAATGTGTATTGGGCCAGGGACTGTGTTGTGGGATTGAGTGACCATAGCGAAAAAGCATCTAAGTCAGCACTAAAGATATCGGTGATCGGAATAGTTTTATCGGGATTGAGCGCTGATGCTGTTGGAGAAGGTGCAGGTGTTGCCCGCGCTAAGGAAGTTGAACCAGCTAGCCAGATAACTCCGTTGCTATCAACGCTTGCTGCCGTTGCTACTGATGGTGAAGCTTTATCTAGCTCTATATTCCAGAGCTCTTTGCCCGTTAAATCCAGGGCTTTAACAAATGATTTATCTGCCTTATTGCCATAAACAATGATTGTTTTGCCGGATGTTACTAAGCCAGCAAACTCATCAATAGAACCCACTGTTGTAAGTAATTTGAGGGATTTAACTACAGGTTTTTTAGGTGCTGCATTGGCTATTGGTGTGAAGAAAAGAGAGGAAATTACAACTAATGAAAGTAAGCGTCTCACGCTAATTCCTGCGAGCGATCGCGCGCGGCTTTCATAGCTTGGGCAACTACATCACCCAGTTGATATGATTCAAAAGATGCAAGAGCAGCAGCCGTTGTGCCATTTGGGCTTGTAACATTTTCGCGCAGTATCGTGGCACTCTTTCCTGATTCATCGAGCAGTTTTGCGGCCCCAACAATTGTCTGCACCGTAAGAGTCGTTGCATCAGCATCAGATAATCCAAGGGCTTTAGCACCATCAACCATTGCTTCAACGAATCTGAAGAAGTAAGCAGGACCTGAACCACTAGTTGCAGTAACGGCATCTTGTAGATCTTCACTGACTTCAATAACTTTGCCAGTTGCAGCTAGAAAGCCTGAGACAAACTCAGATTGCTTGGCACTTACTCCCACTCCAAGAGAGATTGCAGCCATTCCTGCTCCCACCAACGTTGGGGTATTTGGCATTACTCGAACAACAGGATTTCCTGTTCCAAGGCCCTGTTCAATAAATGAAATCTTCTTACCTGCTGCAAATGTGATGATGACGGCAGAACTGTTAATTGAACCCTTGATTTCATCAAGGACTGCAGCCATATCTTGTGGCTTAACGACAAGGAGCAACGCATCGGCCTTTGAAACATTGGTTGCTATATCTTCAACCTTAATTCCATATCTGGCGCTTAACTCATCAGCTCGGTCTTTACGCTTTTCAGAGATGGTGATGGACTCTGGTGAGATGCCATAAGAAATCAGCGCAGCAATAAGGGCTTCGCCCATTACTCCTGCCCCAATTACTCCGACTTGCTTCATGTAACAAGCCTACCTTTATGCCTGTAGGCTCTGCGACTGTGTCTGAAATAAAACCAGGGTTTGCGCGTGATTGGGTTGAATTTAGCGACCCAAATGATGAAGAAGAAATCTTCAAGTGCGATCTCACATGGTTGACCTCACATTGGACCTGTATTTATGGCGATGGTTGCCAAGGTGTTTTCAAGAGCCAACCATTTTCTGGTTGCTGCACTGAAGGTGCGATGTATACAGATGAAGATGATGAGAAGCGCACAGATAAAGCTGCAGCTTATTTAACTCCAGATATGTGGCAGTTCTATTCAGAGGCTCGTCCCAAGAAGCCTGGTGGAGCTTTACGTATTTCTGAAAAAGATGAAGACGGCGAACGTAAAACACGTCGCGTTGAAGATGGATGTATTTTCTTAAACCGTAAAGGTTATGAAGCAGAAGGATTCACTGGTTCATTTGGTTGCGTACTGCACCACTTAGCAATCAAAGAAAAGAAACACTTTGTAGATACCAAGCCAGATGTTTGCTGGCAGTTGCCGTTGCGTCGTAGTTTTGAAACTCGCGAAGTCGGCGAGCGCGAATATTCAATTACCGTTATCGGTGAATACGAACGCCTTGCATGGGGCGATGGTGGAGAAGATTTTGATTGGTACTGCACCAGCAATCCCGATGCACATATTGGAACTGAGCCGGTGTATATCTCCAACAAGTATGAACTCCAGAAGTTGATGGGCGAAGAGGCCTATGCCGAGCTTGCACGCCTGTGTGACATCCGCATTGCAGGTATCAAGGATTCTCAGGCCCGTTCACTTCCCCTCTTTGTTATTCAACATCCAGCAACACTTGCCGCCCAGAAGAAATAGTCAGTCCTTCGTTCTAGGCTCTACCTATGGCCAAAGTTGAGAAGGATCCATTCCGCTGTAGTGAATGCGGTTGGAGCTCGCAGAAATGGGTTGGCCGCTGCGGTGAATGCCAAGCGTGGGGCTCTGTTGAAGAGTTAGCTGCGCCTAAGAAACTCTCACTTGTTCCTGGAAATGTCACAAGTAAAGCAACTCCTATTGGAGATGTTGATCTATCTGCAGCACATGCACGTCCGACAGGGGTCTCTGAACTAGATCGCGTACTTGGTGGTGGATTAGTTCCAGGAGCTGCAATCTTGTTAGCTGGTGAACCAGGTGTTGGTAAATCAACTCTTTTGCTCTCCGTTGCGGCGCAAACTGCAGCTAAAGGAATTCCAGCACTCTATGTCAGCGGAGAAGAATCTGCTTCACAAGTTCGCTTGCGGGCAGAGCGCATCAAAGCAATTGATCCGCAGTTATATCTGGCATCAGAGACAGATCTGGGAGCAGTCATTGCTCACATCGATGCCGTTAAACCACAGTTATTAATTATTGACTCAGTACAAACTATTGGTAGCAGCACAGCTGATGGTTCACCTGGGGGTGTAACACAGGTGCGCGAAGTTGCTGGAGCACTTATTCGCATCTGTAAAGACCGTGACATCACATTACTTCTTGTGGGACATGTGACTAAAGATGGATCTATTGCAGGCCCTAGACTTCTAGAACACATTGTTGATGTTGTTCTGCAGTTTGAAGGAGAGCGTCACTCACGTCTACGTTTAATCCGCGCAATTAAAAACCGCTTCGGTGCATCAGATGAAGTCGGTTGTTTTGATTTAAGTGATTCAGGAATTGAATCTGTACTAGATCCCACCGGACTCTTCACATCACGTCATGCCGAACCAGTTCCTGGAACATGTGTGACAGTAACTCTTGAAGGTCGACGCCCACTACTTGCAGAGATTCAAGCCCTTGTTAGTCAGGGACGTGAGAATGATTTTGGTAATGCCCGTCGTGTTGTCTCTGGCCTTGATTCTGCCCGCACATCAATGACGTTAGCTGTCCTAGAACTTCGCGCAGGAGTTCGTGTGGGTGGCCGCGATGTTTATGCAGCAACAGTGGGTGGCATGAAAATGTCAGAGCCGGCTGCTGATTTAGCGTTGGCCTTAGCTGTTGCATCTGCAGCTAAAGGCTTAGCTCTCCCTTCAGATTTAGTTGCAATAGGTGAAGTTGGTTTAGCTGGTGAAATTCGCAGGGTGAGCGGTGTTGATCGCCGACTCCAAGAGGCTTTTCGTTTAGGTTTCAAGCGCGCACTCGTCCCAACTGGATCAGAGACAAAGATTGCAGGTATGGAGATCTTTGAAGTCTCACGTCTTGATCAAGCACTCAAACGGGTAAAAATCACTGGCGAATGAACCAGTTAGAAAAACCGATAGTTTCCTGGTTTAAGAAAAACAAACGCGATCTACCTTGGCGAAACACCACGCCTTGGGGTGTGATGGTCAGTGAATACATGTTGCAACAAACTCCAGTCAACCGCGTTCTACCTAAATGGGATGAGTGGATGAAGCGCTGGCCAACTCCTAAAGATTTAGCGAAAGCATCACCGGCCGAAGTTATTACAGCGTGGGGCCGTCTTGGCTATCCACGTCGCGCTCTTCGCCTTCACGGCGCAGCACAAATCATTGCCCAAGACTTTAATAACCAAGTCCCAGAAGATCCTGCCACCCTACAAACTCTTCCCGGCATCGGTGAGTACACCGCCGCTGCAATCGGTGCCTTTGCTTTTGAAAAGCAAACTCTTGTCATGGATGTGAATATAAGACGGCTATTAACCCGCATCATTGATGGCAATGAACACCCAAAGCCAGCACCAACAACTAGAGAGAAAGCCTCGCGCCTTGCTCTGCAACCGCCAAAGAATGCTCACATATGGGCTGCTGCAACGATGGAACTTGGCGCACTGGTGTGCACATCCAAAAACCCGATTTGTGAGCGGTGCCCAGTCATTGGTCAATGTAATTGGCGCAAAAATGGTTATCCAAAAACTGATTTAGTACGTAAATCTCAAGACTGGCATGGAACCGATAGAAAGTGCCGCGGCACAATTGTTCAAGCTCTGCGTGAGGTTGAATCGTTAACTGAGAACGCAATCAAAAAACTCTGGCCTGATGAGTCACAAGTAGAGAAAGCCCTTAAAACTCTGCAGGCAGATTTACTTATAGAAGCTATCCCCCGCAAGCGATATAGACTGCCCGCATGATCCGCGTTGCTATAAAGCAAGATGCCCCACGCATCCTGCAACTCATTAAAGATTTAGCTGAGTATGAAAAAGCCCCACTAGAGGCAAAGGCAACGCTGCAACAAATTGAGGAAACAATCTTTGGTGATAAGCCAACGGCTTTCTGCCATGTTGCTGAAGTAGATGGTCAGGTAGTTGGAATCGCAATTTGGTTCTTGAATTACTCAACATGGCTTGGAAAACCAGGTTTGTATTTAGAAGATCTCTATGTTGATCCTGCCCATCGCGGTAAAGGTTTTGGAATGGGATTTCTAAAAACTCTTGCAAAGATCTGCGTTGAACGTGGCTATGAAAGATTCCAATGGTGGGTTCTCGATTGGAATGAACCGTCCATTGAGCTCTATAAATCCATAGGCGCAGTGGCCATGGATGAATGGACAGTATTTAGACTTAGTGGAGATTCATTAAAGAATTTTGCTGGTAACGCTTAAATAGTTGGAATAACAATCTCGTTGTACTGCAGGAAACTAGGTTTAAATGGTGGATCAAAGCGAGCGACTCTAGTCTCCTCAGAAAGTGCCACGTTTTGCTTTTTAGCAGCAGCACGAAGTGCAGCGATTTTCTGTGCAGATAAGGCAGTAGTTGCTTTGCCACGAAATGAAGCAGCAACACAAACCTCTGCACTAAGTTCGCGCAAGACAACCTTAGAATTAATTGGGAGAGGCATATCGGCAAGCGTGCTTCCTGCTGGCATCACAAATGAGACAAACCATTCATTCTCCGTGAGATTGTCGAATCTTTTCGCAGTGATCACAGGGGCAGTCATAGCTATTGCCTGCTCAGCTTTATTGCCCTTAGAGATGTAACTAAAGAGTGAACCAAAAGCAGAACTTCCAGCATCAGAGTAATTGGCAGAACTTTTGACTTCGGCAATTACACAGGGCTTATATTCACGGATTTCAAACCCTGGATAGGTTTTTAATACCGTGAACTCTTGCCTTTTAGTCATTTAGTTATTAAGCAGTTGGTGCTTCAGCAAGATCTTCAGGTGAATCAGGCATTGCAGCCTTAGCAGCACCCTTAAATGTGAAGGTTGCTTCGGCATCTACGCCCTCAACATCAACAACGATGATTTCGCCGGCCTTGAGTTCACCGAACAGAATGCGCTCTGAAAGTGCATCTTCGATTTCACGTTGGATTGTGCGACGCAGTGGACGTGCACCTAGAAGTGGGTCATAACCACGTGCAGCAAGAAGGCTCTTAGCCGCCGGAGTTAATTCAATTCCCATATCTTTTGCCTGCAGACGATCATCTAGGTTCTTGATCATCAAATCAACGATTTGAATAATCTGATCCTTAGTCAACTGGTGGAAGACGATGACATCATCAATACGGTTGAGGAACTCAGGGCGGAAATGATTCTTAAGTTCGTCATTTACCTTGCCCTTCATGCGCTCATAATTTGTTTGATCATCATCGCTGTTAGCAAAACCAAGGCCCAAGCTCTTTGAGATATCGCGTGTGCCAAGGTTTGTAGTCATGATGATGACTGTGTTTTTGAAGTCGACAGTGCGTCCCTGTGCGTCAGTTAGACGGCCATCTTCAAGAACCTGAAGAAGTGAGTTGAAGATATCTGGGTGTGCTTTTTCGATTTCATCGAAAAGAACAACTGAGAATGGGCGACGGCGAACCTTTTCAGTGAGCTGTCCACCCTCGTCATATCCAACATATCCTGGAGGTGCACCGAATAAACGTGATGCGGTGTGACGCTCTGAATATTCAGACATATCAAGTTGAATAAGTGCATCTTGATCACCAAATAAGAATGATGCAAGGGTGCGAGAAAGTTCAGTCTTACCAACACCTGAAGGACCAGCGAAGATAAATGATCCACCTGGACGGCGAGGATCCTTTAGACCAGCGCGTGTGCGGCGGATTGCTTGTGATAAGGCTTTGATTGCTTGGTCTTGTCCAATAACACGGTGGTGGAGTTCATCTTCCATACGAAGAAGTCGTGCAGTTTCTTCCTCTGTAAGTTTAAAGACTGGAATTCCAGTAGAGATTGAAAGCACCTGAGCGATGAGTTCTTCATCAACTTCAGTGACCTTATCTAGATCTGTGGCCTTCCAATTCTTTTCAGCTTCATGCTTCTCAGTAATTAAGTTCTTTTCCTTATCGCGAAGAGCCGCGGCCATTTCAAAATCTTGACCATCGATAGCAGACTCTTTTTCCTTACGGGCTTCTGCGATCTTGTCATCAAATGCGCGAAGCTCTGCTGGCGCAGTCATGCGCTTAATACGAAGGCGTGAGCCTGCCTCATCAATGAGATCGATTGCCTTATCTGGCAAGAAGCGATCTGAGACATAACGATCAGCAAGATTTGCTGCCGCTGCTAATGCACCATCTGTAATAGAAACACGGTGGTGAGTTTCGTAGCGATCGCGAAGACCCTTCAAGATTTCGATTGTGTGAGCAACTGATGGCTCTTTAACTTGAATAGGTTGGAAACGACGCTCAAGGGCTGCATCTTTCTCAACATGCTTGCGATACTCATCAAGAGTTGTTGCACCGATTGTCTGTAGTTCACCGCGAGCCAGCATTGGCTTCAAGATGCTGGCAGCATCAATGGCACCTTCTGCAGCTCCTGCGCCAACAAGTGTGTGAATTTCATCGATGAAAAGAATGATGTCACCGCGAGTTTTAATCTCTTTGAGTACTTTCTTTAGGCGCTCTTCGAAATCTCCGCGGTAGCGGCTTCCGGCAACAAGTGCGCCAAGATCGAGTGAATAAACCTGCTTATCTTTCAAAGTCTCTGGGACATCGTTTTTGTAAATTGCTTGGGCAAGACCTTCAACAACTGCAGTCTTACCAACACCTGGTTCACCAATAAGAACTGGATTGTTCTTTGTGCGACGTGAAAGAACTTGCATCACACGTTCGATTTCATTTTCGCGACCAATAACTGGATCAAGCTTTCCTTCACGGGCAGCTTGTGTGAGGTTGCGACCGAATTGATCAAGAACTAATGATGTTGATGGTGTTCCTTCTGCTGGTCCGCCAGTTTGTACTGCTTCTTTACCTTGGTAACCAGAAAGCAATTGAATAACTTGTTGGCGAACACGGTTAAGGTCAGCGCCAAGCTTTACAAGAACCTGCGCAGCAACGCCTTCACCTTCGCGGATAAGACCAAGCAAAATATGTTCTGTGCCAATGTAGTTGTGACCAAGTTGCAGCGCTTCACGAAGTGATAGTTCTAGAACTTTCTTTGCACGTGGTGTGAAAGGAATATGACCACTTGGTGCTTGTTGTCCTTGACCAATAATCTCTTCTACTTGCGCGCGAACGCCTTCAAGTGAAATACCTAATGACTCAAGACCCTTTGCAGCAACGCCTTCGCCTTCATGGATTAAGCCCAGCAAAATATGCTCTGTGCCGATGTAGTTGTGATTGAGCATGCGTGCTTCTTCTTGAGCCAGCACAACGACTCGGCGGGCTCGATCTGTAAAGCGCTCAAACATGGGTGGGGCTCTCTTTCTTCTGACGTTATCTTTAGCCTAATACCTACAGGCTTACGCTCGCGAGGTGAACAGCTACTGGTTTTTATAACCCAATAACTAGCTCTTTTATGCCCGTTTGAGGCTATATCTAGGCCAGTTTCTTGAGCATTCGGGTGTTGCCAAGGGTATTTGGCTTGACTGATTCAAGATCTAAGAACTCCGCCACACCGGCGTCATAGGAGCGCAGAAGCTCGGCATAGACCGTTGGGTTAACTGGGGTGCCCTCAATTACTTCAAAACCATGGGCCCCAAAGAACTCAGTTTGGAAAGTAAGGCAGAAAATCTTTTCTACGCCCACTTCACCGGCACGTTCAATAATCGCTTCCAGAATTTTGTGTCCAATACCTTGGCGGTTGAGCTCTTTCTTAACGGCCATGGTTCGAACTTCAGCTAAATCTTCCCAAAGGATATGAAGTGCCCCACATCCAACTACAACCCCATCAACTTCAGCGACCACAAACTCTTGAACGCTTTCATACAACGTAACAGTCTCTTTAGCCAGCATTTGGCCAGGGGCAGCGTATGAATCAACTAACGCGCGAATTGCTTTCACATCATTTGTTTTAGCAGGGCGAACAACCAGCATTCTTATTCAACCTCAGGCTTTACTAATGGGAACAAAATAGTTTCGCGAATGCCAAGTCCAGTCAGGGCCATCAACAAGCGATCAACACCCATTCCCATTCCACCCATAGGTGGCATGCCAAACTCCATGGCTCGCAAGAAATCTTCATCTACTTGCATTGCTTCAAGATCACCCTTAGAACCAAGTGTGGCCTGCTCTACTAAACGATCTCTTTGAATAACTGGATCAATTAGCTCTGAGTAACCAGTTGCTAATTCAAAACCATCAATATAGAGATCCCATTTTTCAGCAACACCAGGAATATCACGATGTGCACGAACAAGTGGAGATGTGTCGACTGGGAATCCCATAACAAAAGTTGGTGCAATTAACTGATCTTTAGCGACGTGCTCAAAGATTTCTTCAGCTAACTTGCCTGTAATCCACTTTGGATCAATCTTTATGCCAAGCTTTGTTGCAATAGTTTTTAATTCAGCGATAGGTGTTAGCGCTGTAACGCTCTGTCCAACACCTTCAGAGATAGCCTCATATAGGGATATTTCACGCCACTTTCCCCCTAAATCTGCTTGGCGACCATCGTGGTGTGTAACAACATGAGAACCTGCAACTGCCATGGCAGCGTTTTGAACTAACTCACGAGTTAAGTCAGCAATGCTGCGCCAATCTCCATATGCCTGATAACTCTCGATCATTGCAAACTCTGGTGAATGTGAAGAGTCAGCGCCTTCATTGCGAAAGTTTCGGTTAATCTCAAATACGCGCTCAATTCCACCAACCACACAGCGCTTTAAAAATAACTCTGGGGCAATACGTAAGTAAAGATCCATGTCGTAGGCGTTAGAGAAAGACTTGAATGGACGAGCGGTAGCTCCACCATGCATGACCTGCAACATTGGAGTTTCTACTTCAATGAAGTTTTGGTTATGGAAAGTTTCACGCAAAGAACGCATCACCGCAGGACGCAATCGCGCATTTTCACGGGCCTCTGGACGAACAATGAGATCGACGTAGCGCATGCGCACGCGTGTCTCCTCTGACATCGGTTTGTGATCATTAGGAAGCGGGCGCAGTGACTTAGAAGCTAGCTTCCATGAGTTAGCAAGAATAGATAGTTCCCCGCGCTTTGAGGTAATAATCTCACCAGTAACAGAAACGATGTCGCCTAAATCAATATCTGATTTCCAGGAATCAATAGATTCTTGACCGATTTTATCGAGTGAAAACATGGCTTGAAGTTCAGTGCCATCACCTTCGCGAAGGGTTGCAAAGCAAAGCTTTCCAGTGTCGCGCTTAAAAATAATGCGACCAGTTAAGGATTCGATATCACCCGTAGCTACATCTATTTCAAGTGCTGAATACTTTTCACGTACTTCTTTTAAAGTTTTCGTGCGCGGCACAGAGACTGGATATGGCTCGATTCCACCTTCTAGTAGCGATGCACGCTTTTCACGGCGAATGCGAAGCTGCTCTGGCAGATCCTCTTCAACAGGTGTGTTCTCTGTGCTCATAATGAGGCGAAGTCTACCGAGTTAGGCATTTCGTTCGTGAATTAAACGAAGGCCTATGAGCGTTAAATCTGGCTCGTGATGCTCGATAGTTTCAGAAACGCCAATCATCAGCGGGGCTAAACCACCTGTAGCGATGACTGTTGGTGCCACCGAATAGCTTTCAAGAAGTTCGGCTGTAATGCGATCGACCAATCCATCCACTTGTCCAGCAAATCCAAAGATCGTTCCCGATTGAAGAGCTTCAACTGTATTTTTGCCAATAACGTTTTTAGGGCGTACTAATTCAACTTTGCGAAGTTGGGCAGCGCGAGCAGCTAGAGCATCAACAGAGATCTCAATTCCAGGAGCGAGTGCGCCTCCTAAGAACTCACCTTTTGGTGAAACAACATCCAAATTAGTTGAAGTACCAAAATCGACCACAATTGCTGGACCACCGTAAAGAGTGTGTGCGGCTAAGGTATTGACGATTCGGTCTGCGCCAATCTCCTTTGGATTATCAACTAAAAGCGGCACACCTGTCTTAATCCCAGGTTCAACAATCGTCACTCTAATATCTGAAAAATAGTCATCAATCATTGAGCGCAGCTCACGCAGAGTTGCAGGAACAGTTGAACACACGGATAGACCAGTAATTTCAAATCCATCTACAAGTGAGCGGTACTGCAGCCACAACTCATCGGCGGTGCTACGAGGATCTGTTTTCACGCGCCATGAGCGCACTAACTCATCACCCTTAAAAACTCCCAGTACCGTATTGGTATTTCCTACATCAACAGTTAGTAACACTTAACGCCCCTCTCCCATTTTCATATTATCAATTAAGCGAACTCCATCTATCCAACCCGCAATAATCGCTCTCTTGTGACGTGTTTGATCCGTAGCTACTTCAAATGAATCTTCATCAATAATCGCTGCATAATCCTTTTTAAACCCAGATTCAGTTGCAAGCGTTGAATTAATTATTTCTTGAGCAATAGCAACACTTGGAGCTAGATGAGCTGCAGCTAAAGCTCGCTGGATCACATTGGCACTTACTCGGCCTTCTTCGCTAAGCCGAATATTGCGTGATGAAAGGGCAAGGCCATCAAACTCACGCACAGTCGGCACGCCAACAATCTCTACAGAGCTTTTCATTCCTTTTATGATTACTAGTTGTTGAAAATCTTTTTCCCCAAATACGGCCATCTCTGGTTTAACAATTTCAAATAAGCGATTAACAACTGTTACAACGCCATCGAAGTGATCGGGGCGAGAGTGACCTTCATAAAGCTTTCCTAGCGGGCCGGCACTTAACTTCTTAATCTCATCTGGGTAAATCTCTTCATACTCAGGCATCCACACTTCTGTGGCTCCAGCCAAAGTTGCTAATTGAATATCTCTCTCAGGACTACGTGGATAGTTTTTAAGATCATCTGAATTTTCAAATTGAAGTGGATTGATAAAAATACTGACAACAACTTCTTTACTCAAAGTGCGAGCACGTTTGATCAACGCTTGGTGGCCTTTATGCAAGGCGCCCATAGTTGGCACTAATACAGTCATCGTGTGGCTCCAGTCCTTTCAGGTACCGGGCAAGATGGGACAAGTTTAGGGTTACCTAGGCAATTGCTCCAAAAGCTGGCTTATTTTCCCATGTGTAAGCAGGATGGCATCGGGTTCTATTTCACACCAAGGCTCTAAAACAAAGTGGCGCTCATGCGCCCGCGGATGTGGCAGTTCTAGCTCTTCACTCTTGCTAAGAAGTGAACCATATTGAATGAGATCTAAATCAATTGTTCGTGGGCCCCACCGTCCAATTCTCTCTCTACCCATAGATTTTTCAATTCCATGTAAAAGTGAGAGTAAATCTATTGCAGGTAAATCACTTTCAACGATGCAGATTGCGTTGAGATAATCAGGTTGTTCTGGCCCACCAACGGGTGCAGTGGAGTAATAAGAAGAAACACCTTGAAAATCAGTAGCTTCTCTTAATAGCGCGACGGCAAGATCTAGATTTTCTTTTGGATTTCCAATATTTGCACCAAGTGCAATAACTGCCTTCATCGCTTACGTGTGACCTGCACTGCAATGTCTTTAAGAACTGCATCCACTGGAGCTTGTGGCTTATGAACAGTGATTGTAACTACTGAAACTTTCACATGGTCTGCAAGGATCTGATCAGCAATGCGACCAGCTAATTTCTCAATTAAATTAACTGGATCTGTAGTTATGTGCTTTACGACTAAATTTGTTATCTCTGCATAATTAACAGTGTCTTTGATTTCATCACTTTTAGATGCAGCGTTTAGATCTACCGTCAGCGCCACGTCCACAAAGAAATCTTGACCATTTTGGCGCTCATGATCAAAGAGACCGTGATATCCAAAACCTGCAATGCCAGTTAGAAATATCTGATCACTCATGAGCCAATAACATCCTTATGTGCTTTCACAGAGTGAACTCTAACTCCCCAAATGCCTGATGTGGATAGGCGTTTAGTTAGCTCGATAGTTGCTGCTTCGCGCTCATCAGGATTATCTCCCCCAAGAAAGCGTTTGCGAGAACCTCCAACTAATACTGGATAGCCAAGAGCTACAAATTCATCAATGGAATCAATGATTTCCCAGTTGTGGTGGGCATCTTTAGCAAAGCCAATACCTGGATCAATCATCAAATTCTCTTTAGTGATCCCGGCATCTAGCGCAGCACTTACTCTTTCCTGCAGCTCTGAAATTACATCCTTAACTACATCACCATAAACTGCCCGTGAATTCATATCTTTTGAATGTCCCCGCCAGTGCATGGCAATGTAGGGCACACCTAATTGTGCTGCAGTTGGCAGCATCTCTGGATCAGCTAATCCACCGCTGACATCATTAATAATGTTTGCCCCAGCTTCAATGGCAGCCCTGGCAGTACTGGCGCGCATCGTGTCGATACTGATTCGTGCACCAGTTTTTGCTAACTCTTTAATTACTGGAATAACTCGAGCAAGTTCTTCTTCTTCAGTGACACGTTCAACACCTGGCTTAGTTGATTCACCACCAATATCAATGATGTCAACGCCTTCTGCCAGCATCTCATGAGCGTGATTTACTGCAGCTTCAAAATCATTATGGCGTCCGCCGTCAGCAAATGAATCGGGTGTGACATTTAAAATGCCCATGACAATCACGGTGATTACCGATTCGTAATTAAGCTAATCGCTTCAGCACGAGTTGTCGTGTTTTGTAATACACCCCGCACAGCACTTGTCGTTGTGCGCGCATTGGACTTCTTAACCCCACGCATCGACATACACAAGTGCTCACAATCAATAATCACAATTACACCTAGTGGATTCAGAATTTCAACCATTGCATCAGCAATCTGAGTGGTCAGACGCTCTTGTACCTGTGGTCTACGTGAATACATATCCACTAAACGAGCAATCTTAGAAAGTCCAGTTATCTTTCCGCTTGGGATGTAACCAACATGTGCAACACCATGGAATGGAGTGAGGTGGTGTTCGCAATGTGAAAAGACCTCAATATCGCGCACAATTACTAGCTCTTCATGGCCAATATCAAAAGTAGTCGTTAGTACCTCTTCTGGTGATTGCCATAAGCCTTCAAAGTTTTCCTTCATGGCACGTGCTACACGCGCAGGAGTTTCCTTTAATCCTTCACGATCTGGATCTTCACCGAGTGCTAGAAGTAATTCGCGCACAGCTTTTTCTGCTCGCGCCTGATCATAAGGACCAGAAGCGCGACCATCAGTCACCGTGACTTTACTTATCGTCACTTGCAGACTTCTTTCGACGCGTTGGTTTCTTAACTTCAGTTACAACTTCTACAACTCTTTCAGGGACATCTACTGGAGGTTGTGTTGAAGGTATGCGTGTAGGTGAACCTGTCCAGGCAGGACGTGGCGTTACTGCTCTCACCTTTTTAAAGATTCGAGCAATCTCTTCCTTATTTAAGGTTTCTTTTTCTAGAAGCTCAAGGACCATCTCATCAAGAATCTTGCGATTTGCCCCCAAGATATCAAAGGCCTCTTGGTGAGCATTTTCGATAAGTGTTCGAATCTCTCGATCCACTACCGCTGCAATATTTTCAGAGTAGTCGCGTTGATGTCCGTAGTCACGGCCTAAGAAAGGCTCAGTACTTCCACCACCCAGTTTGATTGCACCGATTGCTTCAGTCATTCCATATTGGGTCACCATTGCGCGTGCAAGGGCTGTTGCCTTCTCAATATCATTGGATGCACCCGTTGATGGATCATGGAAAATTAACTCTTCAGCGGCGCGACCACCTAATGAATAGGCCAATTGATCGAGTAATTCATTGCGAGTAGTGGAGTACTTATCTTCATCAGGTAGCACCATGGTGTAACCAAGGGCGCGACCACGAGGCATGATTGTAATTTTGTGAACTGGATCTGTATGTGGCAAAGCATGTGCAACAAGTGCATGTCCGGCTTCGTGATAAGCGGTAACTCTGCGCTCAGAGTCACTCATAATCCTTGATTTACGCTGTGGTCCAGCCATTACGCGGTCAATAGACTCATCAAGTTCTTTGTTAGTAATGAATTTCTTTTCCTCACGTGCTGTGAGCAAAGCTGCTTCATTTAAAACATTTGCAAGATCTGCCCCAGTAAAACCTGGTGTGCGACGTGCATAGTCAAGTAATTTCACATCAGTAGCTAATGGTTTGCCCTTAGCGTGCACACCAAGAATCGCTTCACGCCCTTTAAGATCAGGGCGATCAACTGCGATTTGGCGATCAAAGCGTCCTGGGCGAAGCAGCGCTGGATCTAAAACATCTGGACGGTTAGTTGCAGCAATCAAAATAACTTTTGTATTTTCTTCAAAGCCATCCATCTCAACTAATAATTGATTGAGAGTTTGTTCGCGCTCATCATGACCGCCACCCATACCGGCACCGCGTTGGCGACCAACAGCATCGATTTCATCAACAAAGACAATTGCAGGTGCATTTTCTTTTGCTTGATTGAAAAGATCGCGAACACGTGCGGCACCAACACCAACAAACATTTCCACAAAATCAGAGCCAGAGATTGAATAGAAAGGAACATTTGCTTCACCAGCGACTGCACGAGCAAGAAGAGTCTTACCTGTTCCTGGGGGACCAAAGAGCAAAACACCCTTTGGAATCTTTGCCCCTAATGCCCCGTATTTATCTGGGTTGGCCAGAAAGTCCTTAATCTCATCAAGTTCAGCAATGGCTTCATCGGCACCTGCAACATCTTTAAACGTTGTCTTTGGAACATCGTTACTTTGCAGCTTTGCTCGTGATCGGCCAAATTGAAATACCTTGTTCCCGCCTTGGGCTTGACTCATCATCCAGAAGAATAGGAATCCAATAAGCAAGAATGGAACAATCGAGATCAAGAATGAAACTAATAATGACTGAGATGGGACTTTTACATTCCAGCCTTTTGAAGGTGGATTACTGGTTAAAGCATCAATAAGTGTGGGTTCTTGGCGGGCAACATAAGAAGCCTCCACCTTTGTTGCACCTTTAATGGAGGAGCCTGGTTTTAACACTAAGCGAATCTTTTGATCCTTATCAACAATTTCAGCAGATTCCACTGATGAGCGTGCAATTGCATCTAGGGCCTGAGAGGTTTCGATTTGGGTATAGCGATTTCCAGCAGCGCTAATCTGACCAAAGATTGAAACACCAAAGATTGCAATTAGAATCCAGAACAACGGTCCACGCAATATACGGCCAGAGCGCGTTGTTGGTTTCTTAGAAGATGCTTTGCCAGAAAAGCTCTTCTTAACTGGGCTTTTCTTCTTTGATTTTTTAGCGTCAGTCATAACTTAATTGTCTCGTTTCGTGGGGAATGAATTCTTATGAATACATGTGCTTGGCAAGCACAGCAATAAATGGAAGGTTGCGATATTTCTCATCAAAATCAAGTCCATAACCGACAACAAAATCAGGTGGAATTTCAAATCCGACATACTTAACCTCAACATGAACCTTTGCTGCTTCAGGCTTGCGCAAGATTGAAAGAATCTCAACGGTACCTGCGCCACGAGATTCAAGATTAGATTTAAGCCAAGAGAGTGTTAAACCCGAATCAACAATGTCTTCAACAATCAAAACATTGCGACCAGTGATGTCGCGATCTAAATCCTTAAGAATACGAACAACACCACTTGATTTGGTTCCAGAACCATATGAAGAAACAGCCATCCAATCCATTTCAACGTGGCGTTGAAGTGCACGTGAAAGATCTGCGACAGCCATAACTGCGCCTTTCAAAACACCGATAAGCAATAAATCTTTACCTTCATAATCTCTATCAATCTGTGCAGCTAGTTCTTTAATGCGTGCTTGCAAAGCTTCTTCGGTGACAATGACGCGCTCGATATCGCCTGCGACTGCTGCTAAATCCACGGTGCTCCCTATGGTTGGTGACGTGAGAGCGAAAGTCTGCCCGAAAAACGCTCAACCTTCACACCGCCGGGTAAATGAGCGGGGCCTTGGCCATTCCACGCACAAATCAGGGCCTCAACCGTCCCCACATGCTCAGCTGTGACTGATCCTGATGGGGCGCCGGTGGCATAGATAGCTCGGCGAATAATTCGAGAGCGGATGGCTCTGGGTAGGCCGTGTAAGTAGGTGCAATCCACATCGTGAAGATCTAATCCCACAATTTCTTCTTCTGCCCATTGATCGAGTGCGTCAGCATCATCTCGCAGTAGTTGGGCACTTCGCACTAGGGCATCTGAAATTCCTGGGCCGATTGTTTCTTCCAAAACTGGTAGCGCTTGTGTGCGCACTCGCACTCGTGCGAATTGTGGATCCTTATTGTGTGGATCATTCCAAGGAGTTAAACCAATTTCATTACACACACTTTCAGTTTGCTCGCGGGTAATTGTAAGAAAAGGACGAACATATTTTCCATTAACATCTGCCATGCCTGAAAGAGATCGAGTTCCTGAACCACGTGCTAACCCAAGCAAAACATTCTCGGCCTGATCATTGTGAGTGTGACCTAAGAAGATTGCATCAGCTTGTAAATTATCTAATGCAACGTATCGTGCCTTGCGCGCAGATGCTTCTAAGCCTTCAGTGATTTCAACACTCACTTTCACAACAGCGCACTCAATTCCAATTTCTTGCATTTGCCCAACAACAAGGTTGGCTTGCTCTGCTGATTTATTTTGTAGCTGATGATCAATTGTTACGGCCGATAACTGCAGAGCTAACTTCTTTACTTCTTGTGAAAGCGCATATGCAAGAGCGAGTGAATCTGCGCCGCCTGAAACGGCAACGACAATGCGATCACCGGCTTCCATTTTTTCAAGGAAAGGCCGGACTGCATTGCGAATGGCTGGCAGCTGTGAACTCATGCCTTAAGACTAGACCCGACCACCAAAAGGCATTAAGCCCTTAACGCTGTAAATACTTGAGAACAACAGGCCTTTGTCCTTGGAATTTGCCTCCCACATCATGCCGTTTCCAGCGTAAATGGACATGTGGTGAATCGTTGAAATTGTTCCCTTATAGGAATAGAACAGAAGATCACCTGGCACTAATTCATTGAGTGAAACATGCTTGGTATAGCCCGTATACAGCGCAGAGTTAAGGCGATCCCAATTTGGCCACCCAAGGCCTGCAGATTTATATGCTGCATAAACTAAACCAGAGCAGTCAAATGTATTTGGTCCCTCTGAGCCCCACACGTACGGCTTTCGTGCAAGAACTTGTACCTTGGCAAATGCCACAGCTTTGTCTCGCTGTGCTTGTGTAGTTCTAACTGTTGATCGCCCCTTAAAGCCAGTATCTGGCCACACACTTTTTTGTCCAGTAGTTTGTGTTGCTTGATTCGCTTGTGATTCTTCAAGCAAAGCTAGCTGTCTCTGCTGTTCTAAAGTTGTTCTAACTTTTCTAGCACTCATCAACTCTTTCATGAGCGCATCTTGAACCTTTTGAAGTTTTGCAACTTCTTCTGCCTGTTCAGCTTTCGCATCATCTGCAACTTTCTTTGCAGCTTCTACTTTTTCGGTGGCAGTTTGCTGCACAACCTTTGCATCATCAGCTGCTTTTTTTGCTGCGCGTGCAATTACTTCTGCTGCTTTAAAACGATCTAGGGCAATTGAGTTCTTGGCACCCAAATTACTCAACGTGCTGAGTTGATCTATTAAATCTTGTGGCCCATTTGAGCTAAGTAATGGTTCGATATCGCTCATGCTTCCGCCCATGATGTAAGCATGTGTTGCAAGGCGTCCAATAGTTCGATGTGCCTCTGAAACTGCTGCTGCTGTCTCTGCTGCATATTGCGCTGCTACACGCGCCGCTGCAACTGCAACTGCTAGCTCTTTTTGAGCTTTAACATATAGGGCCGTTGCTGCATTTGCTTTTGCAGTCAAAGATCTAAGGCTTTGATTAGCTGCAGCTAACTTTGCAGCCTGTGCATCTGCAGCTTTTTTCTTTGCAGCTTCAACTTTTTTCGCCGCTTCAATTTGAGCCAATGTTGGTTTGGGGGTCTTTGCCAGAGCCGGCGCTGTTGTGAGCGTCAGAGCAAGGGCAAGAGCAAGTGAAATCGCTCGATATTTTTTCACGCTAAGACCTCCGGGGGAAGGACTTAATAATAAATGGTGTTTCTTAGAAAACCCTGGGTTTAAGTGCTGGTGTCTCTAATTAGCTACATCACGGCGAACAAATAAGAATGATGCAATCGCTGCTCCGATGCCAACATAGATTCCACCAACTAGAAGTGCATGTGAGTACTCAATTCCCGCTGAACGCCCAGTTGGACCCCCGCCAGTTGCAATTGCACCCAACTGCGCACCCGGAAGCCATTTCTCCCAAGAATTCTTAACTGCAATCAATAGGTTTTCAACAATGAGTAGCCATAAAACTCCAAATGAAATTGCACTGATAGGTGAGCGAAGTAGTAAGCCAAGGACCATTCCAATAATTCCAAAGCCTATGACTGAAATTGTGACGTTAATAAAAGTCGTGAAGATTGCATGGCGACCATCTGTACTAAACCATAGATCAGTTGAAACTTCAGCCCCTGGAGCAAGAACAACTGATGCTCCGATGCTGACGATTGCAGATAAAAAAATCATGACTAAAGCAAAGAAATTCATCGCAATGAATTTGCCAAGCAATATACGCAGTCGGCCAGGTTGGCGAACTAATAAATTACGAAGAGTTCCATAGGTGTATTCCTGGGCAGTTTGTGCGGCAAATACACAAAGGGCAATTATTCCTAAGAATCCCCCAACATTGCTAAATCCTTGGACCCCACCGGTTGCAAGACCTAGAACTTCGCGTCCAACCGTGCGACCACGATCGGAGTTGCCTTGCGGGGAATCAATGAGGAGAAATAGTAGTGATGAAAATAGAGCGCTGAAAAAGACAACTGCACCCATAGTGCCAAAAAATAAAGTTGGACGGCGGAGTTTGCGCAGTTCTGCAAAAGCTACATTCCACATTATTTGTCACCTGTCATTTCAAAGAAGGTTTCTTCCAGGTTAGGCAACTGCGGAGTGAGCTGGGACAGGGTAATTCCTGCAGTAAAAGCCGCGCGATTAAACTCCACAGCCCATTCAGCCGGTCCTTGCACATGAACTGCTCCATCACGGATAGTTGCATGGTGACCAGCTTGCTGCGCAATTGCCAATAACAAAGTTAAATCATTCTCACTGACACCTTTAGCGATGATCACTGGTTGTTGGCTCAGCATCAGATCAGTCATTTTTCCAGTAAAAACAACTTCACCTTTGCGAAGCATTACTAAGTAATCACTTATTAATTCAAGCTCTGAAAGTAAGTGAGAAGAAACAAATACCGATGTTCCATCGTTGGCCAGAGAGCGAAGTAGTGCGCGGACTTCTTGAATACCTTCTGGATCTAAACCATTAGTTGGTTCATCTAGCATTAATAACTTTGGATTAGGTAACAAGGCAGCTGCAATACCTAAGCGTTGTTTCATACCTAATGAATATGTTTTGAACTTAGATTTCCCACGATCGCCCAGACCAACTTGCTCCAATAAACCTTGCACACGATCTGTTGAAAACCCACCTAGAGTTGCCAATACATTCAAGTTTTCTTTTCCGCTTAACGCTGGATAGAAGGCAGGTCCTTCAATCATTGCCCCAACTCGTGGCAGATATTTCTCAGGGTGCTTAATTGATTCACCCAAGATTTCACCGGTGCCTCCGGTTGGAGTAATCAGACCTAGCAACATACGCATCGTCGTTGTTTTACCTGAGCCATTAGGCCCAACAAAGCCACAGATAGTCCCAAGTGGAACTTCGAATGTGGCATGAGAAACCGCTACCTGGTCTCCATACTTCTTGCTTAAATCTGTAACTGAGATTGCCGTATTGGACATGGGAGTAATCCTGCCACAATAATCAAGGCACAGTTAAATACTTGTTAATACTTTATCCATGAGCCTAAAAATTGAGATTGAGAGCCACATCTCTCAATACTGTGTATCTTTTTAAGCGCTGAGCTGAGCAGCCACAAGCACCACTGATAGCAAACTTAAGTAAGTAATAGACCATTGAAAAATCTTGGCAGCAGTATTTGAGTAGTTTTCAGAGCCCTCTTTTAAGGCAAGTAGCTCGCGGGCAAAAACAAGGCCTAATAGAACTGTGACAACCATTGACCATAAGGGAAGTCCTGCCGAAATGATCAGCCAAATCGAACACGCAATCATCATGATTGTGTGGAACCACATTTCTTTATGGACTCGAGCCTTGGTTGCAACAACTGGAAGCATCGGAATACCTGCAGCTGAATAATCCTCTTTATATTTAATCGCCAGCGCCCAAAAATGTGGTGGTGTCCAAAAAAAGATAACCATAAAGAATGCAAGTGCAGTCATTGATAGTGAGTTAGTCACAGCAGCCCAACCGATGATTACTGGCATGCATCCTGCCAACCCACCCCAAACAATATTCTGTGAGGTTCTCTGCTTCAGTGCCATTGTGTAAACAACAACATAGAAAACTATTGCGATAAATGCTAATAATGTTGCGAGTGGAGTTGTGAGAAACCAAAACATCAATAATGAAATAACTCCGATTACGGTTGCGAATATCGCTGAATTTGTTTTACTAATGACACCGGTGACAATTGGTCGCTTTGAAGTGCGCTCCATTAATTTATCGATGTCACTTTCAATCACCATATTAAAAGCGTTTGCACTTCCTGCAGCAAGCGTTCCTGCAACAATTGTTGCTACAGCCAATGAAAATGATGGAAGGCCTTTGGCAGCCAAAATCATGGCGGGTAAAGTAGAGACTAGGAGCAGTTCAACCACTCGAAGCTTCATTAGATCGAGGTAGCCCCGCATAACTGTGCTCACTGCCTTAGATTAACTCAGTAACCTCGTGCATTCTTCCCAGTTTCTCCTCAGCCTCAGCAACCTCTCCTGGGTTTACTAACCCACACGCAAGAGATCCTATGGGTGGGGGAAATGAAGGCGATGACAACTAAGTGATTGCCATTACAGTTAGCGAATGCGCCGCCGCTTTTTAGCAGTTCTATTCATAACATCACTCTGTGTCATAACAACACCAGCACGAAGTGAAGTTGTTTCAGCTGATACAAAGATGTCACTTGTTAAGACTATTACTGGTGATATTTCACCTAAGTCAGTTCGATCATCCGGCAGCGGACTAGTAAGTGCCCATAACATGATGTACAGACACAGCGTCACGATCTATGACGCAAATACTTTTGAACTCCTCAAAACTGTTCCTGACTCTGTCCAACTCTCTCAATATGGGTATTCCAAGTACTCATCAATTTATAAAGGGTCACCTGTAGAGGGTGCCTATTCACCTGATGGTAAGTATTTATATGTAACTAATTACGCCATGTATGGCAAAGGTTTTAACCGTGAAGGCCATGACACCTGCTCCCCAGCCTCTGGTTTTGATACAAGTTTTCTTTATCGAATCAACTTAGCTAACTACGAAATAGATAATGTTTATCCCGTTGGTTCTGTACCAAAAGTTGTGGAAGTAACTCCAGATAATAAATTTGTCCTTGTCTCCAATTGGTGTTCCTATGATCTTAAAGTCATCTCTGTAGACTCACAAAAGCTTGTTAAGACAATCAAAATTGGCCGTTATCCCCGCGGTATTGCAGTCAGTAATGACTCGAAATTCGCATATGTTGCCGAAATGGGTGGCAGCCGAATCCATGTAATTAACTTAGAGGACTTTTCAACTTCTCATATTCCAATTGGTAGTAACCCACGTGCAATTGTTTTGTCCCCCGATAACTCAATGATGTACGTGACGATGAATTTATCGGGCAAAGTTGCATCGTGGGATCTAGTAAATAACAAGGCCGGTAAGAGTGTGAAAACTGGAAAAGCTGCACGAAGCCTCGCAATCTCAAGTGACGGAACCGCGCTCTTTGTTGTGAATTTTGTTAGCAATACGATCTCAAAAGTGCGCACAAGTGACATGAAAGTAGTTCAAAACATAAAGGCATGTAATGAGCCAATTGGCATAACTTATGACTCACCAACCTCGCGCACATGGGTTGCTTGCTATGGTGGGGCTATAAAGATTTTTGATAATAAATAATTAAGGTGTCGCTGGCACGGCAGATATCTCTGCAGGAATATTCGGTGCAGCAATTCTTCCTAAAACTCTGTCAATGGCTGCCCGTGCTTTTTCACTTGCTGCATTTCCACGCGAGATGTCATCAGCCAAAGTCACAAAGACATATTCTCGATCAGTTGACTCAACATATCCCGCCAAAGTCACAGTTCCATTTAAAGTTCCGGTCTTTGCTCGTACTAACCCCACCGCATTTGGCGCTGTAGTGAGAAAACGTGAACGTAGAGTGCCAGAAATTCCGCCAATGGGAAGTGAATTATAAAGAGGTGCGTACTTTGGATCTTTGCGTAGCTGATAAAGAAGTTGACCCATCATGGTTGCGGTCACCCGGTTTTCTTTAGACAACCCACTGGCATCTTTAGTAACTAACTTGCTGGGGTCAATTCCGTACTCCACAAGCAGGGCTTCAAAGAGTTGAGCTACGCCTTTGTCATTGAAAGAATTTCCCGCAGCCCGTGAAGCTAACCGAGCCAATCTCTCAGCCAAATTGTTTTCACTCCATAGCATCATATAATCCAAAATTTTAGAGACCTCTGGGGACTGATCGCCGACTATGAATTCATTTGCATTGAGTAGGGTCTCATCGCTACTCACTGCCTTCATAACTGGCTTGAAACCACGCTTTGCCCAAAATGTTTTCAGATTTGCGACATCTTGAGAATATAGTTTTGAATACAAAATTGTGATGCCCTTGAGTGAACCCTTATTACTCTTTTTGACGGCAGTTAATGTGTTAAATGCTAAATAAGGTAAGGAAGTGCGATCCATTTTGTTTGCGACGCTATGGCTCAAACTAATCCAAGGGTCATTACTCCCCTGAATTACTAATGTTTTTTCCTCAATACCTAAGAAAATATTGGTAGCAAAGCGTGATTGCATATCCAAGTATTTAACTGCAACAGCTCCAGAAAAGACTTTCATTACTGATGCTGGCTTGCGTTGTGAATATGAGTTCTTTTCATAAATTACTTCACCGGTTGTGCCATCAATTAAAACCATCGCCGGATTGGCAAGAGATGG
Organism: Candidatus Planktophila sp.; assembly: GCA_040402235.1. GTDB lineage: Bacteria > Actinomycetota > Actinomycetes > Nanopelagicales > Nanopelagicaceae > Planktophila. The sequence continues at coordinate 76,172 of JBBAMY010000005.1, forward strand.
CTTACTTAAGAGTTCTTCGAAGGCCGCTGGGATCGATGCTGGGGATAGCACGGCACTTGCAGGTGCTGCGGTAATTACCGTAGCTAGTGCAAGTAGAACTATGAATCTAGGAGAGCGCATCTATCTATTGGTTCCAATTAAGGGGATAAGGACTGTATTGATAGCTAACATGTATTCAGTTTAGAGTGCCTACATGTCTAATCCAACTACCCCAGCCTCAATAGGCCCAGGTGAATTTTTCCCAGTAGTCGGTGTTGGGCCTCATGAAAATCCATGGCCAGAAGGCGCTCACTATGACCCTGAACTTTTGCTCAATGGAGATCGCAGAAATGTTTTAGATCACTACAGGTATTGGACTGTTGAAGCCATAGTCGCAGATTTAGATTCCAAGCGGCATAAAATGCAGATTGCTATTGAAAATTGGCAACATGATTTAAATATTGGTTCAATTGTGAGAACAGCAAATGCATTCAATGTTTCTGGTGTTCATATTGTGGGTAAACGCGACTGGAATAAACGCGGTGCAATGGTGACGGATAGGTATTTAACTGTGCACCATCATCCAACTGTTGAAGATTTTGCAGCATGGTGTAAAGAAAACGAATTGCCAATCATTGGGATAGATAACGTCCCTGGATCAAAACAGTTGGAATCAGCGCAACTTCCTGAAAAATGCGTACTCTTATTTGGTCAAGAAGGTGCGGGAATGTCAGATGAAGGAATTGCAGTCTGTGAAGTGCTCTATGAAATCAACCAATACGGTTCAACGCGGTCTATGAATGCATCAGCTGCTGGGGCAATCGCTATGTATCACTGGGCGTTGCAGCACTTGCCGCAATGAAGAAAATCTGGCTAACTCGCAATCTAATCCTTTTAACAATGGTTTCACTTGCACAAGATGCTGCAAGTGAACTTCTCTATCCCCTGCTTCCAATTTTGCTCACAGGTGTTATTGGCGCAGCGCCATTGGCTCTAGGTCTGATTGAAGGGTGTGCCGAAGCTGCAGCCGGATTTACCAAGTTGATTAGTGGTAAATCTAGTGATCGTTTAGGACGCAAACCCTTTGTTATCTCTGGTTACACATTGGCTGGCGTTGGTAAAGCGTTAGTCGTGGTTGCAACTTCTTGGCCACTTGTCTTTCTTGGTCGCGTTACAGATCGCATTGGTAAAGGGATGCGCAGTGCTCCACGTGATGCACTTATCGCCGATTCAGTTGATAAAGCCCATCTTGGTAAAGCTTTTGGCTTTCATCGCACCGGAGACAATATCGGAGCAGTTATAGGGCCCGGCATTGCACTTATCGGTTTGGCAATGCTTGATGGTGATGTACGAGCAGTTGCAATGTGGGCGCTAATACCGGCAATTGTTTCTGGATTACTTACTTTGTTTATAAGGGAAAACTTTGTAAAACCAAAAAAGGTTGAAGCCAAAGTCAAGATTAAACATCCACCTTTACCAGCGCCGCTTAAGAAGTCGATTACAGTATTAGTTTTGATCCAACTAACAAATATTCCAGATGTGTTGTTGCTGCTGCGCTTACATGACATTGGGTTTTCAACTCAAGGCGTCGTCCTTGCATACATGCTCTATAGCGCAGTAACAGTTTTGGCAGCTTATCCAGGAGGAGCGATCGCAGATAGGTATTCACCCAGAATTGTTTACGCGGTTGGTTTAGTCGCTTTTGCTGTGGCCTATGCAACTCTTGGACTAACACAAAATCACACAACCGCCATAATTGCTTTAGCCATCTACGGATTATTTCCAGCACTTACTGATGGTGTTGGTAAAGCTTGGATTGCTGGATTGAGCGAAGCAAGCCATCGTGGTCGTGCTCAAGGTGTTTACCAGGCGTCAATGAACTTTGCCATTCTTGGCGCAGGCATTTGGGGTGGTGCGATGTGGAGTAAAGG
>JBBAMY010000006.1:0-73308 GCA_040402235.1 Candidatus Planktophila sp.
CACTGGGAGGATTTTAAGTCCTCTGCCTCTGCCATTGGGCTATCGGGGCCACGTGCAAGGGGTAAATCTACCCTGCTTTTCTAATCACTCTTTCCAGCTAACGAAAAGGCTATTCCATCCAAGATATCTGATTCAGATGCTACGAATTCACTTACCCCAGTTGCGCTCATGATGTGTGAAAGAACTAATGCACCTGCAGGAATCACATCAACTCGACCTGGGTGCATATAGCCAAGAGTTAAACGCTCTTCTCTACTTTTAGTTAAAAACAACTGTGATGCATCATGAACTTGCTCGGCACTGATTCGAGATAAGTGAATTGCATAGCGATCATATTCAGATAAGTTCAATGCAGCTGCTGCAACTGTGGTTGCTGTGCCAGCAACTGCGATTAATGTCTTAGCTTTTGTGATTGGAACAATCGCAGCAGCTTTAGCAATCGCTTCTTTGATATCAGCACTGGCTGCTTCTACTTGCGCAGGTGTTGCTGGATCATTTGCAAAATGGCGCTCCGTCATTCTCACACAACCTATATTGACTGACTTTGCAGATTGAACAGTTGTTGTGCCAAAGACAAACTCAGTTGATCCCCCACCGATATCAACGACAAGAAATGGACCATCACTTGGGTGCAGATCTTGAATGGCACCAGCAAAAGAAAGAGCTGCTTCCTCTTCCCCACTAATTACCTCAGGTTCAATCCCTAAACGCTCACGAACTCCATCAACAAATAGATGGCGATTAGTTGCATCACGCGTAGCACTTGTTGCACAAAAACGAATCTTTTCAACTCCGCGCTTTGCAATCTCTGCTGCAAACTTATCAACAGCTGCCAATGTGCGGATGATCGCATCTGGGTGAAACTGCCCGGTCTCATCAACGCCTTGACCTAAGCGAACAATCTCCATCGTGCGCAAAACTTCGCGAAAACTATTGCCCTCGATATCGGCAATCAGTAAGCGAATTGAGTTAGTGCCGCAATCAATGGCTGCTACTCGCATGGATTGCCTTCCCACCACTTAGGTAGTTTTGCTAATGCCTCATCGCCCAATGGGTTCACATCTGGGCCAGCAGAGAGTGAGTGTGCAATAAGTGAATGTAGGCATTTAACACGATCAGGCATTCCACCTGCAGAAACATTCTCCACCTCAGCAACATCTATACCGAGTGCTGATCGCGCTGCAATGTAGTCATCATGGGCTGCGTGATAAGCCCCAGCAAGTTCGGCATCAGTTTCTAACCGCTCATTCATTTGAGCCATTAATCCAGTTGTTTCAAGGGTTGAAATTGCTGCAGTTAAACGCGGGCAGGTGGCGTAGTAGAAAGTTGGGAAAGGAGTGCCATCGGCAAGGCGTGGTGGTGTTTCAACTACTGCTGGTTTGCCACATGGGCAGCGATAAGCAATTGCATGAACATCACGAGGTGTGCGACCCAATTGAATTTCAATGCAATCTAGATCTGGCTGTGTTACTTCGCGCAAAGAATCAACCCGCTTCTGTGATGGATGCAATCAAGCGTGCATACCAAGGTTGACCATCAGTTAAGGAGTTAGCAACCTTTGTACCCTCATCGGTATCTGTGGTTGTTCCTTCTCCTGTAACAATGTATTGACGCTCACCTGGTAGAACAAAGTGCAGACGCTCACGCGCTTGTGACTTGATGTATTCAGGGTCTTGCCACAGCAGAAGTTCTTGGCGCGCAGCATCTAGCGCTTTGTTATCAGAGGCTAATTGGGAATTAAGCGCACTAATTTGTGCTCTTTGGGTGAAGTAGTTCTTTACAGGAGGTGCAATGGCTAGAGCTAATATAAAAAATATCGCCCATAGCGCCAATGCACGCCCCGAATTACGTCGACTTCTAAAACTTAGTTTTCGACGCGCCACAAAATCACTTACGCCTTAAAGCGTGGAAAAGCATCTCGGCCGGCGTAACGTGCACCGTCTGCAAGCTCTTCTTCAATGCGTAGTAGTTGGTTGTACTTAGCAACGCGCTCAGTACGTGCTGGTGCACCTGTCTTAATCTGTCCACAGTTCAGTGCAACAGCTAGATCAGCAATTGTTGTGTCTTCAGTTTCACCTGAACGATGGCTCATCATTGAGCGGTAGTTAGCACGGTGTGCCATCTCAACTGCATCAATAGTTTCAGTAAGCGTTCCAATTTGGTTCACCTTAACAAGTAGAGCATTTGCTGTTCCGCCTGCAATACCGCGAGCTAGGCGCTCTGGGTTAGTAACAAATAAGTCATCTCCCACAATTTGAATGCGTGAACCCAGGCTTTTAGTCATATCTGTCCAGCCAGCCCAGTCTTCTTCATTGAGTGGATCTTCAATTGAAACGATTGGGTAGGCATCAACGAGTGAGGTGTAATACGCAATCATCTCTGCAGATGTCTTTGAGGCACCTTCAAATGTGTATTTACCGTTGTCATGGAACTCAGTTGCAGCAACATCCATTGCAAGAGCAATCTCTTTGCCAGCCTTAAATCCAGCGATTTCAATCGCTTCAAGGATGAGATCTAACGCAGCGCGGTTGCTCTCAAGATTTGGAGCAAAGCCACCTTCGTCACCAACCGATGTTGCTAGGCCACGCTTTTTTAGAACTGATTTAAGTGCGTGATAAATCTCAGCACCCCAGCGAAGTGATTCACGGAATGTAGGTGCACCAATTGGAGCAATCATGAACTCTTGAATATCAACGTTTGTATCAGCATGTGCTCCGCCATTGAGAATGTTCATCATTGGCACTGGCAGCACATGTGCATTTGGTCCACCTAAGTAGCGAAACAGTGAAAGATCTGCAGATTCTGCAGATGCTTTAGCCACTGCTAATGAAGCACCGAGGATTGCATTGGCACCCATACGTGACTTGTTCTTAGTTCCATCAAGAGCGATCATCGCATCATCAATTAAGCGCTGATCTTGGGCATCAAAACCAATAATCTCTGGCCCAATTTCATCGTTAACAAAGGCAATTGCCTTTTCAACACCCTTACCTAGATAGCGCTTTCCACCATCGCGAAGCTCTGCAGCCTCAAATGCACCAGTTGATGCACCGCTTGGAACTGCAGCACGTGCTTGTGTTCCATCTTCTAATTGGATTTCGACTTCAACCGTTGGATTTCCACGGGAGTCAAGAATTTCACGGGCTCCGAGAGCTTCGATAATTGCCATTGAGTTTCTCCTTCGTCACTTACACTTTTTTTGTGCCGTAGACCTCAACGCTGAAATCGCACAATCTTTACAGACCTAATCCTACCGCGCCTCGATAGCGCTTACTTGTTCGCTTAATTTCAAGGCCTCTTTGCGCAGCGCCGCCTCAGCATCTATTCCATTGGCATGGGCCCATGCAATAACGGCCAACAATGCTTGCCCTACAGCGCCCTCATCAGCATCGCCACCGATATCTGCAGTAGATGGGGTGTGTAAATCAACGTTGTATTTTTCGGCGCGATACAAGAGTTTTTCAATCAAAGGCAGCGCTGGCTGTGACATCGCAATTCCATCAAGTGCTGAGGTGCGACCTTTTTCTTCTCTTTTTATATCTTCCCAGTTTTGCAAAACATCTTCTGAGCTCTTTACTTCAACTCCAGCAAAGACATGCGGGTGGCGCCTAATTAACTTATCGGCAATGCCTTGGGCAACATCTTCTATTGAAAAGGGATCTGTGGGGTGGTCCTCGGCCATACGTGCATGGAAGTAGACCTGCAATAAAACATCACCAAGTTCTTCTCGCATATCAACGCGATCCCCACCAGCCACAGCATCGACAAACTCATAGGACTCTTCTAATAAATACTTAAGAAGTGACTCATGCGTTTGTTCTGCATCCCACGGGCATCCCCCAGGAGAACGCAATTGATCCATAACTTCAACTAGGCGTTGGAGCTCTGAACCCTGCGTCATCTTTTAAATCTTTACTTTGTTGGTGTGACAGCAGTACCTGCTGCATCTGAGGCAACAACATCTGCCACTGTGGCATCCCACTTGCCATAACGTGGGTTAACAGTCACACCTAACTCTTTAGCTTTAGCAACAACAAGCTTTGAAATTTGTGCGCCCATGTCAGCCTCAGTAACTCCTGCAGCAGTGAGTGCTTGGGTAATCTTGTCTGAGATTAAAATGGCTTCGATATATTGATCAAAATCATTACGAGCAATTCCTGCACCAATGAGTGCATTTGGAAGTGCTTCTTCGCCGCCTACTTGGTCAATGATGCCTTGGCGACGTGTGTCAATCTCTGCCTTAGAGACTGAAAGCTTAATTTCTTTGCCAACTTCACGAAGGAGTGCGGTTAATAAGTGAAAACGAAGTTGACTACGGTTGAGAACTTCACCAGTTTCAAGTTGCATCTGTGAAGTGTCAACACCTTGGCGTGCAGCAAGAATTGCATCAATGCTGCCTTGCACTGTGGCTTGTGAAATCTTTGTGCTGCCTATAGTTGCTGCAGAACCAACTTGGGAACATCCAGTTAGTAGGAGCGCGGTTGCAACGGCTACAAGGGCCAGAATCTTCTTCACTATGAACTCACTTTCGGTGCTTCGCTAAGTTGGTTGACGGCCTCCACGACCCAGGCCAGAAGAGAAGTATCCACTATCTCAGGCTCATTCTGCGACGGATTCCACGCGGGGCCTTTGGCTAATGCAACTAAAACGGTGCGAGTAGCCGGTTTATAGAGTGAACCTGGATATAAACGTGACAGACGCAACTGCCGTGACTCAGGCAGAGTTAAGGGAGCTAATCGCAAGTATTTTCCTTGGATAACTACCTCAGTTAACTTGGCAATCTTTGCTTGCGCGCGAAGTTGGGCAACTCCCAACAGTGCAACAGCTTCCTCAGGTAATTCTCCGAAACGATCAAGTAGTTCGGCGCGTATTGATTCAACGTCATGAGGGTTTTTCACATCAGCTAAACGGCGGTAGAGATCAAGGCGCAATCTCTCCCCCGGAACATATTCACTAGATAAATGGGCATTAATGGGCAGTTCGACTTTGCACTCTGAAACTTTTTCTTCGGTTTCAATAATTCCCTGTTTGTAATCCTGTACAGCTTCACCCACCATGCGCATATATAAATCAAAGCCCACATCTGCAATATGGCCAGATTGTTCCCCACCCAAAAGATTTCCAGCACCGCGGATCTCTAAATCTTTAAGCGCTACTCGCATTCCAGAACCCAGCTCAGTATTGGCTGCAATTGTTGTTAATCGATCATGTGCTAACTCAGATAGCGGTTGATCAGCTGGATATAAAAAGTAAGCATAAGCACGTTCGCGACCACGGCCCACACGTCCACGTAATTGGTGGAGCTGGGATAAACCAAACATGTCGGCCCGTTCAACAATAAGCGTGTTTGCATTTTGAATATCTAAGCCACTTTCAACAATGGTTGTGCAGACCAAAACATCAAAGTCACGGTTCCAGAAAGCCAGAATCACATCTTCGAGTGCGCCTTCACTCATCTGCCCGTGTGCCACACGAATGCGTGCCTCTGGCACCAACTCTTGCAACCTGGATGCTGCACGATCAATACTTTCAACTCGATTATGTAAGTAGAAGATCTGACCATCACGCAGAAGTTCACGGTGAATGGCGGCAGTTATTTGAGCCTCTTCTGCTGGACCCACGTAAGTAAGGATTGGGTGGCGCTCTTCTGGTGGTGTTGTGATTGTGGACATCTCACGAATGCCAGTTACTGCCATCTCAAGGGTTCGAGGAATAGGCGTTGCAGACATGGCTAATACATCCACTGTGGTGCGCAGCTTCTTGAGTGACTCTTTCTGTTCAACGCCAAAGCGTTGCTCTTCATCCACGACGACAAGACCTAGATCTTTAAAGGCAACATCATTTGAAAGAATTCGGTGAGTACCGATGACAACATCAATAACTCCAGCAGCAAGGCCATCAATAACTTCTTTACTCTCTTTGGCGGTATTAAAACGTGACATCCCCGCCACCTTTAAAGGGAACCCTGCATATCGCTCAGCAAATGTCTTTATGTGTTGTTGCACTAGTAACGTTGTTGGAACAAGGACTGCTACCTGCTTTCCATCTTGCACAGCTTTAAATGCTGCGCGGATTGCAATCTCAGTCTTTCCATAACCCACATCACCGCAGATGATGCGATCCATGGGATATGGACGTTCCATATCTGCCTTCACATCATTAATTGTTGATAGCTGATCTGGTGTTTCAATGTAGGAAAAAGAGTCTTCTAATTCTCTCTGCCAAGGTGTGTCTGGTGAGAAAGCGAAACCAGGTGAACTAGTACGGGCTGCATATAAGCGAATAAGTTCGCCAGCGATTTGGCGCACAGCTTTGCGTGCTCGTCCCTTAGCTTTTTGCCATTCCCCACTGCCAATGCGGTGCACGGTAGGTGTTTCACCACCGACGTATTTACTCACTTGCTCAAGTGCATCAGTAGGAACAAATACGCGATCTCCAGGTTGACCCCGTTTGGCAGGTGCGTATTCAATAATTAAGTATTCACGTGTCACGCCAGCAACTGTGCGCTCCAGTAATTCAACATAGCGGCCAATTCCATGTTGTTCGTGCACGACAAAGTCCCCAGCACGCAGCTCTAGCGGATCAATTGCCTGCTTGCGCTTTGTTGGCATGCGCTCTGAATCTTTAACACTTCCCTTACTACCAGTTAAATCCCGCTCAGTTATAAAGAGAATTTGATGAGCAGTACTTTCAAAGCCATGAGCAATGATTGAAGTGGTCAAGTGCACTGTGCCCTTAGTAGGGGTGGCTAATAAATTCTCATTTACTTGCACAGGCAAATCAGCGGCTCTAAAGATTCCTGCATATCTCTCAAGCATTCCGTGACCATGGGTTGCAAAAACAACAGTGAAATGTGATTCCACCGCGCTTCGTAACTGTTCAATAGTGCGCTCAATATCCCCACGCATAGGATCTATCGCGTTGTAGTCCAAGAACTCTGTGTCATCAGCTAGATCACTACCAAATGGAGAAAGTGAACCTGTTGCCACTTTCTGCTCACTCATTTCCTGTGCTAACTCTTCCCATGACATATATGTTCCAGAACCATCATGAATAGGTGCCACAGCCCCATGTGCTGCATTACTCCAGGAAGCGTTTAGGAACTCTTCATTTGTTGCAAGTAAGTCTGCAGCTCTAGATTTGATTCTCTCTTCATCAATAAAGACAATTTGAGTATTGGCTGGCATTCTAGAAATAATCGTTTCAGTCTCATCTATGAGCAATGGGATGAGAGATTCCATGCCTTCAAAACTCATGCCTTCGCTTATCTTTTCAAGTAGTTCGCCAGCGGCCGGTAATGAATCTTTGAGTTCAATTGCGCGATGTCGAATTTGCTTAGTTATGAGAAGTTCTCGGCAAGGATAAATTTCAATAGTGCCCACTACTGGTTTCAAGGTGCGCTGATCAGCAACTTCAAAGTAGCTCATATCTTCAATCTCATCGCCAAAGAAATCGATACGGATCGGATAATCATTTAAGGGGAGGAACAAGTCAACGATTCCTCCACGTACCGCAAACTCGCCACGGCGCTCTACTAAGTCAGTACGGCTATAAGCAAGAGTTGAAAGGTGTCGCACGAGTTCATCCAGAGATTGTTCCTTGCCAATTTCTAACTGCAGAAGTTCTTCTCTGCCCAGAGTTGCAATAATGCGGTGAATAGCACCTCGCACAGGTGTAACAACTATTGGAAATACCGATTGATTCTTTTCTAACTCGTAAAGTGTTTGAATTCTCTTTGCAACAGTGTCACTACGAGGACTTAAGCGCTCATGAGGCAGAGTTTCCCAAGCAGGAAATTCCACAACATTTGAATGAAGTTCACTGAGTTCATTAACAAGATCTTCACTGCTGCGGCTAGAACTTGTGACAATAAGTAATGGGTGATTAGCAGCGCGAGCTGCCAGTAGAAATGGATAGAGTGGCAGAGGCGCCACAATATGAGATGCGTCTAGCTGCGTAGGAAGTGATGAAATTAAGCCGCGCATTGTGCACCTCCCTATAAACGCCGTTAGGCCCCGTTCCCAAAAGGGAGGGGGCTAATGGCTTCATTGTAATTTGTTCGCACCACCTACGGCGACCTGAGAGGATTACCCAATGGAAACCAGCGGATTTGGCGGTGCAATAGCGGCAGATGAAGCTGCTTTGCGTAGCGATGTCCGCAAACTCGGAGATTTACTGGGTCAGACACTGGTGCGACAAGAAGGCCCAGAGCTTTTAGATCTTGTTGAAAAGGTTCGTAAATCTGTTGGCGAAGATGAAAGTGTTGAAATGCTTGCATCCCTATCTGTTGAAGATTCAGTGCAGTTGGTGCGCGCATTTAGTACATATTTCAACTTGGCAAACGTGGCAGAACAAGTGCACCGTGCTCGGGTATTAGCTGATGCTCGCGCTGATGGCAGATCATGGTTGGCGCGTGCCGTAGATAAAATTGAAACGGCGCTAAAAGCTCAAACACCTGGACATGAATTAAGTGTTGAAGAGATTTCTACATGGATCAATGAGATGTCAGTACGTCCAGTATTTACTGCCCACCCAACTGAAGCGGCACGTCGTTCAGTGCTAAGTAAAGTGGGACAGGTCGCCGATTTATTGGAAGATTCCCGCAATCCCGCACAATCCGATCGCTTAGCTGAGACTATTGATTTGCTCTGGCAGACAGATGAACTTCGTGTTGGCCAACCTGAACCACTTGATGAAGCAATCAACGCACTTTATTACCTGGATGATTTATTCCGCCAAACTGTTCCTGAAGTTCTCAACGACTTTGCCCGCGAAATGAAACGGATTGATGTTGTGGTTCCAGTGACAGCCCGTCCATTATCTTTTGGTAGCTGGATTGGCGGAGACCGAGACGGCAACCCCAATGTGACTGCGCAAGTAACTACTGATGCGATGGTCCTACAAGTAGCTCACGCAATTCGCGTAACAATCGATGCCATGAATTCACTGCGTCAAGTGCTTTCTATCTCTACTCGCATTATTGGTGCTACCCCAGAGCTAACAGCTTCAGTTGAGGCTGATTTAAAACACATCACTGAGTTTGAACCGCGTTTCTTGCGCCTTAACGCCCAAGAGCCATATCGTTTAAAGGCCACAGCAATTGTGCACCGTCTTGCACTAACTCGAGATCGCCATGCAAAGGGCACTGCTCATGTTCCGCACCGAGATTATGCAGATACTGATGAACTACTTAAAGATTTAATGTTGATGCGAGATTCACTCTTTGTACATAAGGGTGAGTTAATTGCTACCGGCCTTCTTGAGCGCACAATCCGCACGGTTGCAGCCTTTGGAATTACCCATGCAACTATGGATATTCGCGAGCACTCTGATGCCCATCATCACCTTTTGGCCCAAGTAACTGGGGTTGCAGGCTATGCCGAAAAATCACATAACGAGAAGTTTGAAATCCTTACCGCACTTATGGCTGCAGATACGAACTTTGATGTAACAAAATTGGATGCAGGTGCACAAAAGACCCTGGATACATTCTTTGCCATCGCAGATCTCATTGATCGCTTTGGCTCACAGGCAATTGAAACTTATATTGTTTCAATGACAAAAGGTGCCGATGACTTAATTGCAGCAGTTGTTATTGCCCAGCAAGCAGGTCTTGTGAATGTGAAGAACAAAAAAGCCCGAATCGGCTTTGCTCCACTGCTAGAAACCGTTGCAGAACTTCGTGCTTCGGGTGAAATTCTTGAAACGCTATTGAGTAATCCTGCTTATCGCGCACTCGTAGCACTTCGTGGAGATGTTCAAGAAGTGATGCTGGGTTATTCAGATTCCAATAAAGATGCCGGAATTGCAACAAGCCAGTGGGAAATCCACCGCGCACAACGTTCTTTGCGCGACATCGCAATGAAGCATGGCGTGAAACTGCGTTTGTTCCATGGTCGTGGTGGCTCTGTTGGTCGCGGTGGTGGGCCAACATATGAAGCCTTAGTTGCACTTCCTTGGGGCTCTGTTGATGGTCAAATTAAAATGACTGAACAGGGCGAAGTAATCAGCGACAAGTACGCATTGGCCTCCCTTGCCCGTGAAAATATTGAATTAACACTTGCTGCATCATTAGAGGCCACAGTGCTCAACCGTGGCCCGCGTCAATCAGTTGCAGATCTAGGTAGCTGGAATGAGTGCATGCAATTAGTCAGTGACACTTCATTTACTACATATCGCGCTCTTGTTGATCACCCAGATCTACCTGCTTATTTCTATGCATCCACTCCTGTTGAACAGTTAGGAAATCTCTTCCTTGGTTCACGTCCATCGCGTCGTCCTGATGCAAGCAGTGGACTTGGTTCACTTCGCGCTATCCCATGGGTATTTGGTTGGACTCAATCACGTCAAATTGTTCCTGGCTGGTTTGGTGTAGGCTCTGGTTTAAAGGCAGCACGTGAGGCTGGCAAAACTGATGTGTTGCAAAAAATGCTCGTTGATTGGCACTTCTTCCACACCTTCATTAGCAACGTTGAAATGACTTTGGCAAAGACTGATTTAGCTCTTGCTCGTCGCTATGTTCAAACTCTGGTTCCGAAAGAACTCCACCACTTCCTCGATCAGATTCAGGCTGAGTTTGATTTAACTGTGGCTGAGATCCTCAAATTAACTAATAAGAAATCACTTCTGGGAGATCAAGAAATCTTGGCTCGTACATTACAAGTTCGTGATGCTTATCTTTCACCTATCCACTTGCTGCAAATCAACTTGCTCAAGCGCGTGCGTGATGCTGGAGATTTGGCAGATCCGCTATTGCGCAGAGCTTTGTTACTCACAATTAACGGTGTGGCAGCAGGACTTAGAAATACAGGTTGATTGAGAATTAAAGGCGTTACTTCTGATTTTAAAAGTTTGGGGCTAGCACTCATAAATTCTTAGAGCAATAGCCCTTTATGTTTTTAAAGCCTACAATTCTGAGGGATTTCTCAGATGGTTTTGCTTATTTATTCCCTTACGGCTACTGTGAAAATACATATGAGCTTTAAGGGAGATTATCAAGTGTTTGATTTGATTACAGGATTGCCTATTCATCCACTCATTAGTCATGCCGTGGTTGTGCTTGTTCCGTTGGCTGCAGTTGGCGCTTTAATACTCACCTTTAGAGTTACATGGCAAGCTACTTACTTGCCCCTAGTTTTAATAGCAACTTTACTTTCACTCATGAGTGCTTATATCGCCACCCAATCTGGTGAAGCTCTATCTTCAAGGGTGGGCTTACCCAAATCTCATTCAATCTTAGGTGAGCGCTTAGCTTTAGCCGTATTGATATTTTCCATCACACTTTCCACTTGGTTTGCAATTGAAAGATCAAAGAGCTTGCGCACCAAAATGCCTAAGTTAATGCAACAACTTGTTAAAGCGTTGGTTCCAGTTACTGCGATTATGAGTTTGACTCTCACGGTTTTGGTGGGTCACTCAGGAGCTGAGACAACCTGGAAATCTAGAATTGCCCAAACACAGGCAGTTACATTAGAAAATTCTGCCTCAACCGTAGTTGCTCCAGCTGGGGGTGTGAATTTATCAACCTCTGAAGTTAAAAGCCATAACTCAAAATCTGATTGTTGGAGCATTGTTAATGGCAAGGTTTACAACCTGACTACCTATGTTCAGAGTCATCCGGGTGGGGCAGGCGTTATTGCAAGTATTTGCGGAAAAGATGGCACTAACGCATTTACTAACCAACACAATACCCAAGGTAAACCAAACTCTGTGTTGAGTGGATTCTTATTAGGCTCTGTCGGTGAATCAATAACGAAAGAGGTAGTACAAAAAGTTATTGCGCCGCCAACTTCTAGCAAAGGAAATGATTCTGCTGGAGAAGGTGATGAAGATTAAGAGTTATAACGAGTTTGTGTTTGCTCTAAGCCTTCATTAATCAAAGACTCAACTACATCTGCTCCGCGAACAATAAATTCACCTAAATCTTTTTGTTCCACTTTTGAAAAAGCTTTCAAAACAAAGTCAGCTGGATCTTGTTCTCCCATAGGGCGGCCAATTCCTAAGCGCACGCGGTAATACTCTGCAGTCCCAAAAGCAGAAGTCATAGATTTAAGACCGTTATGGCCATTATCGCCACCAGCTAATTTTGTGCGAATAGCTGCAAAGGGGATATCGAGTTCATCATGGAGGGCAATAATCTTTTGTGGCTCAACTGAATAAAAGTTAGCTAGGGCTTTAATGGGGCCACCAGTCTCATTCATAAATGAATGTGATTTAGCAACAATAACTGGGTGCGCATCAACACCAACACCTAACTTAAAGGCTGCAATGTGTGTGCGGGATTTGTGTGAAGACAATTTAACGTTGTGGCGTCGAACTAATTCATCAATCACCATCTGGCCCACGTTGTGACGGGTGGCAGTGTATTTATCGCCTGGATTGCCCAGGCCCACTACCAACCACGTCATAACGCTAAGCGTAAGGGTTAAGCGTCCTTCTTTTCTGCATCTACTGCAGGTGCTGCAGGATCAGCTGCTGCTGCTACTGGAGCAACTACCTCTTCAACTGCTGTGGACTTCTCAGACAAGTGAACAACGATTGTCTTTGGATCTGATTCAAGTTCAACGCCTGCTGGAAGCTTCACATCTGATGCATAACGTGATTCACCAGCGGTCATTCCATCAATATCAACTTCTAGGAAGCTAGGAATTGCAGTTGCCTCAACGCGTACTTCAATTGAGTTGTGAACGTGCTCAAGGATTCCATCGCGGCTGTGCTCACCAATAGCGTGGACAGGAACTGCAACAACAACCTTCTCACCGCGACGAACTAGAACTAGATCGACGTGCTCAAGAATCTGCTTGAGTGGGTGGCGAACAATTGCCTTTGGAAGTGTGAGCTCAGTCTTGCCATCGATAGAGATGTCTAGCAATACGTTTGACTGCTTAAGAGCAACGCCAAGTTCGCGTGCTGGAAGGGTAATGTGTTGTGGCTTTTCACCGTGACCGTAGATGACGGCAGGAACCAAACCATCGCGACGTGCACGACGTGATGCGCCCTTACCAAATTCGGTACGAAGAACGCCATTGATGCTGATTTCTGCCATTTTAAATCTCCCCTAAATATTTAGATTGCGTAACTTCGGTCTCTGCACAAAGTTCCGATGAGGAGTTAAACCCTTAAGCCGTCGATTACGGAAGTAAATTCTTACCCTCGCCGGAACAAAGCGAACAATATCTTCGAGAGGGTATTTGAAGCAAATCCCCGCTTAGGAATGACCGTCAAAGAGGGAGGTGACCGATCCATCTTCAAATACCTCGCGGATGGCGCGGCCTAGAAGTGGAGCAATCGATAGGACTGTGAGTCCATCAAATTTTTGATCCTCAGAGATTGGCAGAGTATTTGTAACAACAACTTCTGAGGCTCTGGAAGACTTCAAGCGCTCAACTGCTGGACCTGAAAGCACAGCGTGTGTTGCAGCGATGATGACATCTTCAGCACCTGCATCAAAGAGAGAGTCAACAGCTTTAGTGATTGTGCCGGCAGTGTCGATCATGTCATCAATAACTACGCAGGTTTGACCTTGCACATCACCCACTACGCGCCCAACTGTTGATTCATTTGGCACACGTGGATCACGAGTTTTGTGAATAAATGCAATTGGGCAACCACCCAGTAAGTCTGACCAACGCTCTGCAACACGTACTCGACCAGAGTCTGGAGAGACGATTGTTAAGCGTGTGCGATCAACTTTGCTACCAACATAGTTAGCCAGCATTGGAAGTGCGAAGAGATGATCCACTGGACCATCAAAGAAACCTTGAATTTGTGAAGTGTGTAAATCAACGCACATCAAACGATCTGCTCCAGCAGTTTTGAAAAGATCTGCCATTAAGCGAGCTGTGATGGGTTCGCGGCCTCGGCTTTTTTTGTCTTGACGTGCATAACCATAAAAAGGTGCCACAACTGTGATGCGCTTTGCAGATGCGCGCTTGAGTGCATCGACCATGATGAGTTGTTCCATGATGTGCTTGTTCACTGGAGTTGTGTGACTTTGAATAACGAATGCATCGCAACCGCGAACTGATTCTTCGAAGCGAACAAAGATTTCGCCGTTAGCAAAGTCATATGCTGAAGTGGGAGTGAGTGGAATACCAAGCTCTGCTGCAACTTCATCAGCTAATTCAGGAAATCCGCGGCCTGCAAAAAGACGTAATCTCTTTTCAGAAGATAAACGGATCTCGCTCATTTGCTAGCCTTTCTTCTCTTTAGCTTCGGCGGCCTTTGCTGACTTGGATCCTGCTCGCTTGCGCATGACCCAACCTAATACATTTTTTTGCTTCGCTCTGCCAACGCCAATCGCGCCTGCAGGAACATCTTCAGTGATTACCGATCCAGCGGCGGTATATGCCCCATCTCCCACCGTCACTGGTGCAACCAACATTGTGTCGCTACCGATTCGGACGTGATCTCCGATAGTGGTGTGGTGCTTTTCTACCCCGTCATAGTTAACGAAGATTGTTGCAGCGCCGATATTGCTGCCTTCTCCAATGGTGGCATCGCCAACATAGGAAAGATGGGGAACTTTTGAGCCAGTTCCAACGGTTGCATTCTTCATCTCAACAAATGCTCCAGCCTTAGTGGCATCACCAAGGACAGTTCCTTGGCGCAAGTATGTAAACGGGCCAACAGTTGAGCCTTCGCCAATGACTGTGTCAGTAGCAATTGATTCAAGAACTGATGCGCCTTCTTTTACTTGGCAGTTGGTGAGGGTTGTGCGAGGCCCAATGGATGCACCTTGTGCAATCGATGTTGTCCCATAGATCCCACTACCTGGATGAATAGTCACATCAGCTGAGATTATGGCAGTTGCATCAATCCAGGTTGTTGTCGGATCAATGATTGTCACACCGGCCCGCATCCACTCATCATTGATGCGATCGCGTAGTAGCGCTGCAGACTCAGCTAACTGAACTCGGTCATTCACCCCAAGAATTTCAGTGAAATCATCAATCATTATTGCTGCAACTGATGCGCCTTCACTTTTTAGGATTCCAATAACATCAGTTAAATACAGCTCGCCTTGGGAGTTGGAGTTATTGAGCTTGCCAATAGATGCGGCTAAGGCTGCCCCATCAAATGCATACACTCCAGAGTTAATTTCAAAGATAAACCGTTGATCTTCTGTGGCATCTTTTTCTTCAACAATCTTTAAGAGCTCACCGGCATCATCTCGGATAATGCGGCCATAACCAGTTGGATCTGGATGCTCAGCAGTGAGAACAGAGGCTGCAAACTTTCCTGAGTTATGCGCGTCGATAAAGGCTGCCAGTGATTCTCCAGTGAGCATGGGTGTGTCACCAGCTAGAACTAAAACAGTGCCTTTTGGAGATAGACCTGCGAGCGCTAACTGCGCAGCATGTCCTGTGCCACCACGGCGTTCTTGAAAGACAGTTGAGGCTTTTGGTGCAATCAATGCGATGTGTTCTTCAACTAATTCACGGCCAGAGCCCACGACAATGCAAACGTGCTTGGCTTTAAGGTGATCAACTGCGTGCAATACATGTCCAAGTAACGAACGTCCTGCAACGCTATGGAGAACTTTGGCTTTTGCCGATTTCATCCGTGTGCCTTCGCCAGCTGCGAGAACGATCACGGTTTCTACGGTCACAAGTGAATCCTATCGGTGGCTCCGCCACCAGGTATCGATCCTGGACCCTGGGCTTCAAAGGCCCATGTGCTAGCCACTACACAATGGCGGAACACGTATTCTCCCTCATACATGGGCATGGTTGCGACCACATTGCACCTTCTTTACGAGATTACTTTTGCCCCAGCCACTGGGCCATATGCGCGAACGACGCTGCCCACTACTCCGCTAGAGGTCAACGCCACCGTTAAATCAAGTCCAGCTTCCTCATCGGCAACAAGAAAAGCAACGGTTGGCCCTGATCCTGAGACTAATGCGCCAAGGGCTCCATACTCCTGGCCAACATCTAAAACAAGACGAAGAGCTGGGCGCAATGAACATGCCGCTGGCTGTAAATCATTGACAAGGTGGGCACCGACTGATTCTGCATCTGCTGCAAGCAATGCCTGCATGAGTGCTTCATTAGTTTGTGGTTCAACTATTTCAAGTCCAGTTCGCAAGCGATCACACTCTGCATAAACGGCAGGTGTTGATAATCCATGTGTAGAAAGTGCAAGAACCCAGTGATACGTACCGCGAGAAAGAGCTGACGTTAATTGATCTCCGTGCCCAGTACCAATTGCGGTTCCACCATTTAACATAAAGGGAACATCACTACCAAGTTTTGCTGCAATATCTGCCATTTCTTCACGGCTCATACCCAGTGAATACAAGTAATCAATTGCGACGATTGTTGCTGCAGCATCTGCGCTACCACCAGCCATTCCACCAGCAACTGGAATGGATTTCTTAATTTCAATATGTACATCAATTTCAATGTCATATTCTTCTGCCATCAGGGCCACAGCTTGGGCAGCTAAGTTATTAGCACCTACTGGCACGCCATGGGTCTGTTCGCCAGTTATAGAAACACTCACTCCAGATTTTGGTTGTCCTAAGGAGAGTGTTACTTCATCAAAAATAGATATTGCTTGAAAAACTGAGACAAGGTTATGAAAACCATCTTCTTCACGTGGGCCAACTGATAGTTGCAGGTTGACCTTTGCCGGCACCCGAACCGTCACATTTTTTATTGGCATGGTTTGACCTTAATGTGTTGGCTAGAAAATGTCAGGTGCAACGGCTGCGATGGCACAAAAAGAAGAGATCTCTAAAGCTTCACCGCGAAGAGTGGGGTCAATCTTTGCGCGATTAAGTATCTCCTCTGCTGCAGAGGATGAGCCATACAGGCCAGATAGAGCTGAACGCAGCATCTTTCTACGCTGAGCAAAGGCTGCATCAATGATTGTGAAAACTTTACAGCGCAGTTCCTCATCCCCCGGTGTTTGTCTGCGAGTAAATGAAACTAACTTTGAATCTACGTTAGGTGCTGGCCAAAATACTGAACGCGAGATAGATCCCGCACCTTTTACTTCAGCCCACCATGCAGCTTTAACTGAAGGAATTCCATAATCTTTTGTGCCCGGCTTTGCTGCTAGGCGATCTGCTACTTCTGCTTGCACCATAACAACTCCTGTGCGAAGAGAATCAAATTTCTCCAGCAAATGCAGCAGCACAGGAACTGAAACGTTATATGGCAAATTTGCAACTAGAACTGTTGGATCAACGGGCAGAGTTTGAATAGTGAGTGCGTCTTGATTAAGAACTGTCAGATTTTCTGGATGTTCAAAATGATTAGCAACTGTTATAGGCAATTGACCCGCTAAACGTGAATCAATCTCAACTGCCACTACTGATGCAGCGCTCTCAAGCAAAGCTAAAGTAAGTGAACCTAAACCTGGACCAATTTCAAGTGCGATATCAGTTGGACCAACAGATGCTATGCGCACGATCTTTGTGCAGACATTTGAATCAATAACAAAGTTTTGCCCAAGGGATTTGGACGGTTTTAAATCTAACGCCGCAGCAAGTTCACGGATTTGTGCTGCTCCTAATAATGTCATGAGGCAAATGAGCCAAATAAACGCTCGGCATTATTGCCAAGGGCGCTTGCTAATTCACCAAGATCTGCATCTCGCTCAGTGGCCATTGCCCGCACAATGTTTGCAATTTGAGCAGGGGTATTAAGAGCTCCGCGATGTGGCATAGGTGCAAGGAAAGGCGAATCAGTTTCAACAAGAAGTTGATTGATTGGAACTAGCTTTACGGCTTCGCGAAGTGCAGGTGCGTTCTTAAACGTTAACGTCCCAGCAAATGAGAGAACATATCCACGCTCTATGCAGGTCTTAGCCATCTCTACATCTCCTGAAAAGCAGTGAAAGATAACCTTTTCTGGAGCTCCGACCTCAAGTAATACAGATAGAACATCATCATGTGAATCGCGATCATGAATAATGAGGGCCTTACTAGTCTTTTTAGCTAACTCAATATGCCATTTAAAGGATTCTTGTTGTCGTGCTCGAAGCTCTGGTGGTGTGCGGTAATAATCTAAACCTGTTTCACCAATTGCACGAACACGAGGATGCTCGGCCAATTGAGCAATTACTGCCCAATCAGCTTCTAGGTTTTCAACAACAGGTGCTTCATTAGGGTGCAGAGCAACGGAGGCTAAAACTGAGGTGTTCCACTTTTCTGCCGCCGCTACACACCACGCTGATTGTTCAGCCGAGTATCCAACCTGCATGATTCGATCAACATTTACGCTTTTAGCTTCAGCGATCACTTGCGCAACCTCTGGTGAATCCGGCGCAGTATCAGTAATGATCTCCATATGTGCATGTGAATCAACTGTTGGAGCAGGAAGTGGTTCTGGCAGAGGTGCCCGCTGACGATCTATATCGCGGTTGTGGCGAT
Organism: Candidatus Planktophila sp.; assembly: GCA_040402235.1. Classification (GTDB taxonomy): domain Bacteria; phylum Actinomycetota; class Actinomycetes; order Nanopelagicales; family Nanopelagicaceae; genus Planktophila. The sequence goes on from JBBAMY010000006.1 coordinate 18,383, forward strand.
CAGCCATATTTGTTAAGCGTTAGTTTCTAAGCGGGGGAAAAGAACTGGGGTTTTAGTAACGGTGACACCTGGTGGTAATTGGCCCCATGTTGCAACATCAGAGATCTTTTGTGCACCAAGATCTCCTAACGATGCTTGAGCGCCCAAGCTGCTCCATAAAATTTCACAGGTCTGTGGCATTACTGCATTGAGTAACACGGCGAGTGCACGTAGAGATTCTGCGGTGTTATATAAAACATCTTCAAGTATCTGCTGGTTAGCAGGATCTTTGGCAAGAATCCATGGCTCTTTCTCAGTCACATAGCCATTTACTTTCTTACAAAAATCCATAATCGCAAGGATTCCACCTTGGAAATCTAATTCACAGATTGCAGCATCTGCTTTCGTAGCCGCCTCTTTTAACGCGCTCTCCAGGCCAGCATCGCTGCTTTTAGCTGGCAATACCCCGCCGCAGTACTTCTCCACCATTGCAGCTGAGCGAGAGGCAAGGTTGCCAAAGTCATTTGCTAACTCTGAGGTATATCTAGCGGCCATGTCTTCCCATGAAAAGGAGCCATCAGTGCCAAATGGAATGGCGCGTAAGAAGTAGTAACGGAAAGCATCAACACCAAAGTGATCGGTGATGTCCTTGGGTGCAATGCCAGTCAACTTACTCTTACTCATCTTTTCGCCACCCACTAGTAGCCAACCATGAGCAAACACCTTCTTAGGAACATCTAAGCCCGCAGCCATGAGCATCGCTGGCCAAATAACTGCGTGGAAGCGCAAGATGTCTTTACCGACCAAGTGAACATCTGCTGGCCACGTCTGAGCAAACTTCTTGCCACCTTCACTATCTGGTGCATCGGTTAACCCAACTGCAGTTGCATAGTTAAGGAGCGCGTCAAACCAAACGTAGACAACTTGATCGGTATCCCAAGGAACAGGAATACCCCATTTGAAAGTGGAGCGAGAAATAGAAAGATCTGTTACTCCACCTTCTAAGAATGAAACAACTTCATTGCGCGCACTCTCAGGCTGGCAAGCATCTGGATTCTTGCGATAGTGTTCAAGCAATGGTTGAACAAAAGCAGAAAGTTTAAAGAACCAGTTATTTTCATTGACGAGCTCGATTGGCTTGCTATGGATTGGGCAGCATTTCTTGCCATCAATTTCAATTAAGTCGCCAGGCAGTTTGAACTCTTCGCAACCAACGCAATAGGGACCTTCATACTTGCCCGCATAAATATGTCCAGAGTCTTTAAGGGATTGTAAGAACTTTTGAACTCGTTCGGTGTGACGCTTTTCAGTAGTACGAATGAAATCATCATTGGCGATATTGAGGGCTTGCCAATTAGGTTTCCACGCATCTTGCACTAAGCGATCAACCCAGGCTTGTGGTGCAGTGTTATTTTCCTCTGCCGTGCGCATAACCTTTTGGCCGTGCTCATCTGTGCCCGTTAAAAACCAGACTGATTCACCTTTTTGACGATGCCAACGAGTTAACACATCACCGGCAACCGTCGTATAGGCATGGCCAATATGCGGTGCATCGTTGACGTAATAAATCGGCGTCGTTAGATAAAAGGACTTAGTCACTTGCTCATCTTATTCGCATCGATGACTGCGGCATAAACCAACCGCTTTGCAATTGAGAATTCTGCGGCAACGGAGGCGATTGCCCCTTTGCGATCCATGCCTGCAGCTTCAAACTCTCGAACACGGGCCACCATTTCATCAGCAGTCATCGCTGCTGAATCTAGGACTGCGCCTTGGATTACTAGAGTGATTTCACCAAGAACTTCATTGGTGTCAGCCCACGTTGAAAGCTGCGAAAGTGTTCCACGAATAGTTTCTTCGTAGTGCTTAGTCATCTCACGACAAATTGCACCTTTGCGATCACTGCCAAAAACAGCTTGTGCATCAGAGAGTGAATCTGCAAGTCGATGTGGTGCTTCAAAGAAAACCATAGTGCGCTCTTCATGGCGCAGTTTTTCAAATGTTGCTAACCGAGCACCTGCGCTGCGTGATGGAAAGCCTTCAAAAGTAAATCGATCCGTGGGTAGCCCTGATAACGCAACAGCCATCGTTACTGCGCTCGGTCCTGGAATAACAGAGACTCCAAGTCCTCTAGCAATTGCTTCGCGCATTAATCTAAAACCTGGATCACTGATTGTTGGCATTCCAGCATCTGACACAACTAGAACATGCGCACCAGCTGCTAACTCATTTAATAACTCTGCAGTTCGCTCATCTTCATTTCCTTCAAAGAAGGAAAGTATGCGAGCTGTGAAAGTAACTCCGAGATCTGAACACAAACGGTGAAAGCGTCTGGAATCTTCAGCGGCAATTATCGTGGCATCTTCAATGGCAGTTTTTAACCGCGCGCTTGCATCGGCTGGGTTGCCCAACGGGGTTGCTGCCAATATCAGTGCCATGGGGCCATCATCTCAGTAATTTCACAGCAATTTGCGCATACGATTACACACATGCTCGCCGCTATCGCCCCCATCCTTATAGCGATTGTCTCCCTTGCGATTCGATTAATAAACCTAGCAACACCTAAGGGCTTTGTCTTTGATGAGGTCTACTACGTTGATGGCGCTAGAGATTTTTTGAAGTACGGCGTGGAAGTTAGCGGCAGTGACCCAGAGTTCATTGTTCATCCACCCGTTGGAAAATGGCTTATAGCTTGCGGTATCAAGCTCTTTGGTGACAATGAATTTGGTTGGCGATTTGCAACAGCCCTCATAGGCACACTGCTCATTTTGCTCTTTGCCCGCTTAGTACATGTGCTGTTCTATTCACCGTTGTTAACAGGGATAGGTGCATTCTTAATGGCTTGTGACGGTTTAGTGCTGGTGCATTCACGCACAGCCTTACTTGATCTATTTTTAACTTTCTTTGTTCTCCTTGCAATTTACTTATGGCATCAGCAAAGACATTGGCTTGCTGCCATCGCCATAGGTTTAGCAATGGGTTGTAAGTGGAGTGCAGTTTATTTCTTGGTTGCCATCGTCTTTGTTTCTCTCTACAAAATATTCTCAAAGCATCCTTCTAAAGAGTTAATTCGACCAACAATTATGAAATTTGTTCAATATGGATTTCTTCCCATCATTGTTTACATCGCCTCTTGGACTGGTTGGTTTCTTAGCAATCGCGGTTGGGATCGCCAATGGTCATCAAATCCATTTACTTCCTGGATCCACTATCACTCAGAGATGTTGGGCTTTCATACAGGATTAACTGAAAAACATTCTTACCAAGCAAATCCTTGGAGTTGGATGGTTATGGGTAGACCAACCTCTTTCTTCTATGAGTCACCCAAGGGTTGTAGCAGCGATAACTGCGCGCAAGAAGTCTTAGCTATTGGCACACCACTTCTATGGTGGGCCGGAACTATTGCTGTTGCAGTTGTTATTGGGTTTTGGTTGCGCAGCTTAATTAAGCGCACCTCTGAGCCTGCATTGAATTTAATTGTGCTTGGAATGGCTGCTGGATACCTGCCATGGTTCTTCTTTCAATCCCGCACAGTATTTACCTTCTATGCAGTTGTTTTCGAGCCTTTCATGATTCTGGCTCTTGTGTATTGCGCAAAGCTATTGCTGGATAGCTCCTTAAAATCAGGGATCTCACAAGCCTTAGTCGCAGCCTTTGTAACAGTAATCTTTTTAAACTTTGTTTATTTCCTTCCAATTTTCACAGGCGAAGTAATCACATACGATGCTTGGTTACAGCGTATGTGGATGAGTTCTTGGATCTAATTATTGATTAGAGGCGCGTGCTTGCTTAAGGCGCTCAACTGCTTCATCAGCTAGTTGTTGATCAAAGATTTCATCACGTGAAGGTGAAGCAGCAGCTAATGCTTCTCGCTCTAGACGCTCTTGCTCTTCACTCCAAGCACCAGGAATAGTTAAATCAATAACTCGCTTAGGAATAATCGCCTTTGGTGCACTGACATATGTCGGAGCTGGCACTTCTGCAGGTTCCCACGTTTGGCGAATAGCTGCAGTTCCCTTAGGCAATAGAACAACACCTTTAAGTTCGCGCTCTGAAAGTGGTATCCAATGTTCCTGTGATGATTTTGGTGTCACAACCTCAGCCAAGTTCGTTGCTGATACACCAGCTGTGCGACGATGAAGTTGTTGAACACGTCGGTATTGAATCTTGTCGGCGATTGTTTGGCGACGAACACTTGCAACATAAATCAAAATTCCAGTTGCAGGAACTAATGAGTAAATAAAAGGCATCGTATTCATGAAACCACCCACAAGTGTTGTAGTTAGAGAACCAGTTAGAACAAAGAACATAATTCGTCTGCGCATAAGAAGTTGTGCAATTTTTGCTTCACGATCTAAATCGATATGAATCGATCCACTTCCAGAAATTCCTTGTGGCGATGAACATGCAACAACAATGAGTGCACTCTTGAATCGCTCAACAGATTTTCCAGAAAACTCATTGCGGTCATGGATCCAACGGGGTGCGAAATATGCGACCCACATACCGATGATCGCAATATAGATAAGTCCAGAAGCCATGATGCATAAAGATAAAGGATGAGACCTACAGAACTTGGGATTTAGAGCCTACTTAACGGCAGGATTTTCTTTTACAAATACGACATGGTCTCGCCAACTACCAGCGATATGTAAATAGCGGGGACGTTCGCCTTCAAAAATATAGCCAGCTTTCTCAGCCACGCGCTTTGATGCCATGTTTTCGGGCCTGATATTGATTTCAACACGATGAAGATTCAGCGCAGAAAATGAATAATCTGTTAAGGCCATCACCGCTTGCGTTGTGAAACCTCTATTTGCATAGTTTTTATCAATCCAGTAACCGATATGGCCGCCCCGCATTGCGCCAAGAATCACGCCGCCTAGTGAAATCTGCCCAATTAAATTGCGCTGATGCCAGATTGCAAATGAAAATGAGCGGCCATTTCGAGCCTCAGAGTTAAGGGTGTGAACCATTTGAAAGTAGGAAGGAAGCTGGCCGGGGTTCTGCGCAGCATCTCCAGCAATGATTGGAATTGTGGCTTCCCAGGGAGATAACCAGTCACGATTTTCGGCCCGGACATTATTCCAACGCCCACGATCTCTCAATCTCAATGGCTGCAGTAATAGCTCTTCACTTTTGAGCACTACTGGCCATGAATGAGTCATAAGGCTACCTAAATGTATCTGCGCTCTAAAATCACAACAGTTACTTCATCGCCAGCTTTCAAATTAATATCTTTTTCACCTACGGCGATAAAGGCAGAAGCATCTGAGAGCGTTGAAATCTCTTCTTGATGTGTTAACGGTGTGACCGATTTACCATCTTCAGATATTGCAGCACGAATATAGGAACGCACTCCATCGCTGGATTCGATTGCTTTTTCTAACTTAGCTTTAACGCTAGGGCGGTGGATGGTTGCAGCGCCCAACATCGTGCGAATCATTGGACGAACAAAGAGTTCAAAAGAGATATATGCCGCGATTGGATCACCCGGAAGAGTGATGATTGGGGTCTTATCTGGACCAATAAGCCCGAAGTTATGTCGACCGCTCATCTCTATTGCCAAATCCACAGTTGTAATTTCACCCATGTTAGAAATGGTTCTCGTAATCAAATCAAATGAATCATCATGGCGCTCACCGCTAATAATTATGAGATCAGCGCGTACTAATTGATCTTCAATCAAGTTCTGTAGCTGTGCTTCATCATCTGGGATTGAGTGCACGCGATAAGCAACTGCGCCAACTTCGCGCACCGCAGTTGTTAGCATCCAGGAGTTAGTCTCAAACTCTTCATCATCTTTAAGTGTCTTACCGGGTTCAACTAGATCTGGGCCAGCTGACATCACCACTACACGTGGGTGTGGTCTGGTAGGCAAGTGATCAAGTCCGATGGATGCAGCTAATCCAATTTGAGTGGAGCGGATCCTAGATCCAGCTTTCATTACCAAGCGCTCTCCAGCAAAGACATCTTGAGACAACGTTGCACCATGGGCATCTAGTAATGGCATTTCAAAAGAATCAAGGGGTTTGCAAATCGCTAAAAGTGAAGTCAAAAACTCATCAACCCGCGTGTGCTCTGCCATAATCACACCATACTTGTTGTGGTCAGTAATCTTTGGGATTTAGGCGTGGAAAGCGGAGGTCAGAAGCAATGAATCAGAACACACTTAAGAAGCAGTTGCGAGATCGCTACCGCCGTGAACGGGTTCAAAAATTCATTCCGACCAATTTCAATGTCATTTTGAAAGCCCCGGAGATAGTCAATGCCACCACAATCTGCTCTTACTTTTCATATACCCAGGAGCCCAGCACAGATGAAATCAATAAAGCTTTTTTAGCAGATGGCAAAAAACTCTTACTGCCCCGAGTTAACGGTTTAGTCATTGAATGGGTTCAGTGGGATGGCGATCCAACGAAATTGAAAATCACCAAAAATCTGACTGAACCAACTGGTCCGGCTGTAACAGACACAAGTGATGTTGGGGTGGTCATCACGCCCGCACTTCGTATTGACCAAGAGGGTTATCGAATGGGGCAAGGTGGGGGATTTTATGATCGCGCATTACCAACTTTGCCTGGCTGGAAAATTGGTTTAGTTCATGCAGGTGAATTAACGAGTGAAACTTTGCCCCGTGAATCCCATGACATTCCACTAGATGCTGCGGCAACGCCTTCACTGATTGTCAGATTTAAGCGTTAGGTAGATTGCGCGCCATAACTATTCGTTGAATTTGATTGGTGCCTTCATAAATCTGAGTTAATTTGGCATCTCGCATCATTCGCTCAACTGGGTAATCTGAGACATAGCCATAGCCGCCCAAGATCTGAACTGCATCAGTTGTCACCTTCATCGCCACATCACTAGCAAAGCACTTACTTGCCGCTGAGAAGAAACGAAGATCCTTTTCACCACTCTCACTCTTTGATGCGGCAACATAAGTTAGTTGACGGGCAGCTTCAATATTCATCGCCATATCTGCCAACATGAATTGAATCCCTTGGAAATCGAAAATCTCTTTACCAAACTGCTTACGCTCATGTGAATACTGCGTAGCAACATCTAAGGCACCTTGGGCAATTCCTAGAGCTTGGGCAGCAATGGTGATGCGTGTGTGATCAAGTGTGTTCATGGCTAGCGCAAAACCTTCGCCAACTTCACTGATGCGGCGATCATCTGAAAGCTTTACGTTGTCGAAATAAACCTCACGCGTTGGTGATCCCCTAAAGCCCATCTTCTTTTCTGGTGAACCAAAAGAGACACCTGGGTCAGATTTTTCAACCACAAATGCGGTTATTCCTTTAGAGCCAAGAGATGCATCACTTTGAGCAACGACGGTATAGAACTCTGAGATTCCTGCATTTGAAATCCATTTTTTACTTCCATTAAGTATCCAGCCATCACCATCTCGCTCTACTTTTGTGCGAAGTGCTGAAGCATCTGAACCTGCTTCAGATTCTGATAAGCAGTATGAAAAACCTTTTCCTTGTGCCAGTTGAGATAACCAGCGTTGCTTTTGATCTTTATTTCCACCCAGGATAAGCGGAAGTGAACCAAGTTTATTTACTGCAGGAATCAGTGATGAAGCACCACAAACACGTGCAACTTCTTCAATAATAATTACAACAGCTAGAGCATCTGCGCCATCGCCACCAAATTCACTTGGGACATGTGCTGCTGCAAGACCTGCCTTTTGAAGTGCATCTGCTGCTTCTTGTGGGAAGCGATGATCTTCATCAACTGCTTTTGCATAAGGTGCAATCTCTTTCTCAGCCAAGGCGCGAACGCTGGCACGAAGATCCTTATACTCGCTGGGAATATCAAATAAGTTTGCCATTAGGGTTCATTTCTATCGCGTTGGGCTAGATCTTGTAAATACTTATTATAAGTAGCCAACTCATCTGGTTGGCCCATAGCTGCCGATCGTGCGGCATTTTTATCAATTCGCATGCTTTCACGTGAGTCATCTCTCACCCAGCTAATGAAGGTAGCAACCAGCGCTAGAAGTATCGGGATCTCGCCCATAGCCCAGCCGATTGATCCGCCCATGCGCTGATCGGCAAGTAGATCAACAAGCCATGGTGATTGAAGAGATTCGAAGTAACCACCATCAATTAATGTTGAAGTCGACATCAGAGCTACTGAGAAGAATGCATGAATACTCATTGCAGCAAAAATAATAACGATGCGCACTAAATGTGGAACCCTGCGAGGGTTCGGATCGATTCCAATAACAGCATGAAAGAAGAGGATTCCAGCAAGTAGGAAGTGAATATTCATCAGCAAGTGGCCCACATGCGATTGCATCATTGAGCCAAATAAATCTGTGAAGTAGAGGGCAAAGAGTGAGCCGTCAAAGAGAGCTAACGCCACTATTGGGTTGGTGAAAAAAACAGCTAATCTGGAATGCAGCACAGCAAGTAGTGAACCTCTCACACCACGCTCATCTTTATTTCTTCCTTGTGGCAAAGTTCGAAGCGCTAACGTAATTGGCGCACCAAGCACAATTCCAATCGGTGCAATCATTCCAAGAACCATGTGCGCAACCATGTGATATGAAAAAGCAAAGTTGGCATACAGACCAAGACCACCACTAGTTGCAAAATCTATTGCTGAGATTCCAAGGGCGAATGATATGGTGCGGCCTACTGGCCACTTATCTCCACGCTTTGTAAGAACAACAACGCCTTTAATATAGAGTGCAACGGCTGTAACTAAGATTCCAATCATCAGCGCATCTGGTTCATAACTAAAGAGGATTCGGCTCAAGGTTGGTTCCGCAGGTGTAGAAATTCCTGCTATCGCTAATGCAGGATCAAACTTTGCTGGTTCTGGTCTTGATGGAGCTTGATTAGAAGATAACCATGCACCCATTGCAACTGTGACTACCATAATTAAACTTTCTGCAAAAATTAATCGAGCAAAGCCTTTCCAATCAATTGAGCTACGAAGGGCTAAATTCTTACGGTGCACATATGCAATAGTTATTAAGGAAATCGTTAGAGCTACTTTTCCAATTACTACCCACGCATACGCACTGTTCCAGGCCTCTTTGAAATCCAGACGCGCCCAAGCATTTGCCGTTCCACTTAATACGACAGCAATGGCAGCCCACAATGCTAATTCGCTAAAGCGTGGAACTGCGATCGGTCTATCTTCAGGGTCCAATAGTGCAAGAGTTATTACGCCACCCACCCAGAGTGATAGTGCAACCACGTGGATTACTAGAGAACCAATAGCTAGTGCGTGTGAGCCACTTGAAGCCGAGTGGCTCTGAAATACGGGTGCAACTAAACCAATCAGGGTAAGGATAAGAAGAACAATAATTGTCAGTATCTTATTGACGCGAATTGATGCCAAGGTAATAAAAAGGGCGACAAGGGATTGAAATAGTAAATATTGCCCCAATGTTATTTGCGTAATAAAAGATCGTAGGACTGTTAAATCTAAGGCACCTGATAATGGTTGATCGAGAATAGTTGCCAACGTAAAAAGAATTGTTCCAATGCTTCCAATTAACCAGGTAAGCCCTGAAATCGATAACATGGTGCGAAGCTTTTGCCCAGAGGTTGATAATTTCCCATGGGAGTCAAGAAGTAGAAAGCCCATCGCCAATAGTGTTCCAACAACTGTAAAACTTCCGATAAGAGATAAATATTTAAAAACTGTGCTTAAAGCAATCATCGTTCCCTAAAGAGTTTTCGCGCATAGAGCACGAGTGCTATCAAGACAAAAAAGGCCATGATCAAAATAAAAATAATAAATATGTTTGTGCCCCAGCTGCTACTGGCAGGAGTCTGAGGTTCTGTTGGGGTCGGCGATGCTTCGTTAGGTGAGATCACAGTTGGTGCAGAAAAATTAAAAGTAAATGAACCTTCTAGAGGAGCATCGCCCTCTGAATACAAAGTGTATGAAACTTTATAGATTCCAGATTCAACAAGCGGCCTTAAGCCAATAGTTGCTGAAACCTCAGTCATTGTTAGAGTCCCATCATCAACGCGTACCCCTGCAGGATCTGTAACCACTATTTCATTAGCATCAGGAAGTAATGCAACTTGGGTGGTGAGGGTTACTGAGGTGGGGGCTGTTGTGACGGTGGATCCACTTATTGGTGATGTAGTAATGAGTGAGTTTGCACCAGCTGTAGACATACCCAGAAAGCCAAGAAGGGCTAAAGCAGCCACAATTTGTGGGACTCGAGTGATTTTCACTTAGATCTCCTTCACATCTGTGGCTTGAATTCGCGCCAATCGTCTCACTTCTTTAGACTTGGCTTCTACCCCAAAGGGTTGGAATAAGGCCTTATTTGAATGATTGGAGCGCTAGTGCCTACATACCAATACGCATGTAACGCTTGCGAGCATGAGTTTGAAGCTTTCCAGTCCTTTAGCGATGCCTCACTCACCCAGTGTCCGCAGTGCAAGGGTGAAATCCGCAAGGTCTATAGCGCCGTAGGTGTTGTGTTTAAAGGCTCTGGATTTTATAAAACTGATTCAGTAAAAAAGACAGCTACAAGTGAACCCGCTAAAACAACTCCTGCACCTGCGCCAACTCCGGCAGCTGCGGCAGATTAATCCTGATGATGGGGCGGTTTATCTAACTTAATTTCTTCTTCACGACGTAACTGTTCTGCCGCGGCTTCAGGATCAATCTCATCTGATGTCACATTAGGAAAGAGATCACTCATAGTTTTAAGTCTACATCTAAGGAGTAAGAAACGTGTTTGAGAAGCTTGGAAAGTTCATCGTTAAGCGCAGCAAGCTGGTCCTTTTATCCTTCATTATTACAACCATCCTCGCTGGCGCAGTTGGTTCCTTATCTTTTGGCCGTCTTGATTCCGGTGGCTACTCAGACCTTAATAGTGAATCTGCGCTAGCAGCTAAATATGTTGTTGATGTATTTGGCGCTGAAGAGCCAGTTGTTGTCATGGTCGTGGACTCTGCAAGCTCTACTATCGATGATCCAGCAGTTGCCACAACTGCAATTGAAATTGAGAAGAAGATTCAAGGCCACAAGGGAGTCTCTAAAACTTATTCCTATTGGTCCACTGGTGGTTCACCAACCATGAGATCTACTGATGGAAAAGCAGGATTCATCTTGGTGTATTCAGATCTTGATGCTTTTGATTGGGATGCCCTGGGTTCATTAGGGGCGTCATTACAAGAAGAGTTTGATGGTAAGTACAAGAATGTTCATATCTACGCATCTGGTGCAGGTGTAATAACGAATGCAATTAACCACAAAATTGAAAAGGATTTGATTCTTGCTGAATCAATTGCGATTCCACTCACATTCCTACTGCTTGTCTTTGTTTTCGGAGCTCTAGTTGCATCGGTAACACCGCTATTTGTTGGTGTAACAGCAATCCTTGGCTCATTCTTTATTATTTACCTTCTAACGCTGTTCACTAACGTCAGCGTTTTCGCTCTCAATCTCATCACTGGACTTGGTCTAGGACTTGGTATCGACTACGCGCTACTGATGGTGAATCGATTCCGTGAAGAACTTCATAACGGCCACAGCGTTGAAGAGTCTGTTGTCACAACTGTTGCTACAGCAGGTAAGACTGTTTTCTATTCAGGACTGACTGTTTTTGTAACAATGGCATCACTGCTCTTTTTCCCACTTGAGTTCTTGAAATCCTTTGGTTACGCAGGTGTTGCTGTCATTACATTTGCAGTTATTGGCGCAGTAATCGCTCTACCTGCACTACTAGCTTTACTGGGTGAAAAAGTTGATAAGGGTGTTGTGCGAAAGAGTGCAATTACTCCTAAAGAAGATGGTCGCTGGGCACGCACTGCACGAAACGTAATGCAGCGCCCTATTCCAGTTGTCCTTGCTTGCTTAGTTGTCTTAGGAGTAATGGCTGCTCCAGTCACTAATATTTCTTTTGCCCAGGTTGACTCTAGAGTTCTGCCTGCATCAGATCCAGCTGCTATTGCAGCTAAAGTAGTTGATAACCGCTTTGACGGATTAATCGGTAGCCCGATTGAAGTTGTAGTACTAGATGGTGTTGGGCGTGAAAGTGAAATTACTACTTTCTTAGATGAGGTCAAAAAAGTTGATGGAATTGTCCGTGTTGGTGCAATTGAGACTTATAGCCAAGACATCCGAGTGCAAGTTATTTCCTCAGTACCATCTCGAAGCACGGATTCCTTACAGGTTATTCACGAGATTCGAAATCTAGACAAACCTACTGGAACACTCATCGGTGGAGCAGCTGCAGATTTCACTGACTCGCAGGACGGGATCGCCAGAACATTGCCTTTGGCTTTGGGATGGATTGCACTCACTGTTTTGATTCTTATCTTCATCTTTACAGGTTCAATCATCTTGCCGATTAAAGCAGTGATATTAAATGGGCTTTCACTAGTTGCAACTCTTGGTGCAATTACTTGGATATTTATCGATGGCCACTTAAAGTGGTTGGTGGGTGATTTCACTGTGACTGGGACGCTAGATACAGGATCAGTGATTCTGGTAGCAGTAGTGGTCTTTGGGCTTTCAATGGACTACGAACTATTTTTACTCTCTCGCATCCGTGAAGAACATTTGAGCGGTAAGAGTAACGTCGAATCCGTGGCTGTTGGTCTGCAGAGATCTGCTCGAATCATTACGGCAGCTGCACTATTGTTGGCCGTTGTTTTCGCCTCCTTTATTACAAGTGGTGTCACATCTATTAAGATGTTGGGCTTTGGTGTTTCACTAGCAGTTATTCTGGATGCAACGATTGTGCGTGCACTTCTTGTTCCAGCACTCATGCGTTTATTTGGTGAACGCAACTGGTGGGCGCCTCAGTGGATGCAAAAATTCACTCTTAAGCATTAATTAAAAGTACGTGTCCCCGGCGGGAGTTGAACCTGCGACCTACCGCTTAGGAGGCGGTTGCTCTATCCACTGAGCTACGGGGACTTAGATTGTGCAGGGGCAATCTTGTCATGAATTATTGCTAGGACTAGACTAGTTAAAACAATCGAAAAGGATGTTATTTCCTCATGTGGGGCCAGCAATGAAGGCGCTAGTTATAGGCGCGGGCGGAGTTGGCAGAGCTATTGCCAATATATCTTCTCGTAAATCATTTATTACTTCTATGGTCATTGCTGATCGCACGCTCTCTCGTGCTGAGGAAGCTGTAGTACGAGTAAAGGACTCTAGATTTGCAGCAGCTGAAGTTAACGCTGCCGAGCTTGAAGATATCCGAGCACTTATCCGAAAAGTGAAACCAGACGTTGTAATTAACGCTGTTGATCCACGTTTTGTGATGCCAATTTTTCTAGCCTGTGAAATTGAAAGTACTAACTACATTGACATGGCAATGTCTTTATCTCGCCCACATCCCCACTACCCAAACTCTGAAACTGGCGTAAAACTCGGAGATGAACAGTTTGCCCGCGATTGGAACTGGAAAGAGCGCGATATTTATGCCCTAGTTGGAATGGGTATAGAGCCTGGAATGAGTGATGTATTTGCTCGCTATGCCGCGGATTATCTTTTCTCTGTCATTGATTCCATCACAATTTTGGATGGATCTAACTTAACGGTTGAAGGTTACGACTTTGCACCATCATTCTCAATCTGGACAACTATCGAAGAATGCTTAAATCCCCCTTTGGTATGGGAGGACGGACGTGGTTGGTTCACTACTGAGCCATTTAGTGAGATTGAAACTTTTGACTTTCCTGAGGGTATTGGTCCAGTCGAGTGCGTAAATGTTGAACACGAAGAAGTGGTTTTAATCCCCCAAAAAGTTGATGCCAAGAAAGTTAACTTTAAATATGGCCTTGGTGCTCAGTTCATCACAACGTTAAAAACAATCCATATGCTTGGCATGGATCGAAAAGAAAACGTTGATGTCCAGGGAATCTTGGTCTCTCCTCGCGATCTACTCGCAGCTTCTTTGCCAGATCCTGCGACGTTAGGTTCTCGCATGAAAGGCAAAACTTGTGCAGGTGCACTAGTAAAGGGGCTCAACAAAGATGGAAAGCCTTATGCTTGTTATATGTATAACATCATTGATAACGAGTGGTCTATGGCTGAATACGGAGATCAAGCAGTTGTATGGCAAACAGCGGTAAATCCAGTGATTGCGATGGAGTTAATCCATAAAGGCATCTGGAAACCTGAAGGAGTTGCAGGCCCTGAGTGGTTTGATGCCAAGCCATTTTTAGATTCACTTGAGTCCTATGGAACTACATGGAAAATCCGTGAAGAAAACATTTGATGTTGTAGTAATCGGATCCGGCTTTGGCGGCTCCGTGTCTGCGCTGCGCCTACGTGAAAAGGGTTATAGCGTCGCTGTTCTTGAGGCAGGAAAGCGCTTTCGAGATAAAGATTTCCCAAAAACATCATGGCGCATCAATAAATTCCTATTTGCTCCAAAAGTTGGCCTTTATGGCATTCAGCGTATTCATGTCTTGCCAGATGTATTGGTTTTAGCTGGCGCAGGTGTTGGTGGCGGATCTTTGGTCTATGCCAATACTTTGTATCAACCAGGTGATCAATACTTCACTGATAAGCAATGGGCGGCAATTACTAACTGGAAAGAAGAGTTAGAACCTTGGTATGACCAAGCCCGTCGCATGTTGGGTGTTACAGAAAACCCTTATTTTTCTAATAGCGACAGAGCTATGAAAGAAGCTGCTGAAGAAATGGGTGTGGGCCACACATTCAAGATGGCTCCACTTGGAATCTATTTTGGTGATGGCAAAGGTGTAGCAAGTAAAGATCCATTCTTTGGTGGTGTTGGTCCTGATCGCAACGGATGTATGCAATGCGGTGCTTGCATGAGTGGATGTAGATTCAACGCAAAAAACACATTACCTAAAAATTACTTAGGTCTAGCTGAAAAAGCTGGCGCTCAAGTTTTTCCAATGACGACTGCCACAAAGATTGAGAAGTTGCCTAACGGTGAGTGGAAGATTTCAACCCGTAAAACAGATGACTGGTTAGGCGAAAGAGGCTCTGTATTTTTCGCCAAAGATGTAATTGTTGCCGCTGGAACATTTAACACACAAAAACTCCTCCATAAGATGAAGGACGATCGAGTATTACCAGAACTTTCTGATCGCTTGGGTGATTTATCTAGAACCAATAGTGAAGCTTTGACTGGTGCCCTCATGCAAAATACTGATATTGACTACAGTGATGGCAGTGCCATTACTTCTTCCTTCTTCCCTGATGAAAATACCCACATTGAACCAGTGCGCTATGGCAAGGGTTCTAATTTAATGGGCTTGCTGCAAACCATCATGACTGATGGTTTCTCATCACAAGAGCGGCGCAAGCAGTGGTGGAAGCAATTTTTGGCAGATCCAAAACTTCTTCTAAAGATTTTGAATGTGCGACGTTGGAGTCAGCGAACAGTTATTGCTCTAACGATGCAAAATGTTGACTCATCGGTCACTGTTCGTGGCAAGAAATCTATTTTTGGCTGGCGCTTAACTTCCACCAATGACCCTGAGCATCCCAATGCCACCTATATTCCGGCAGCTAATGAAGCGGTTAGACGTATTGCACAAAAGCATGGCGGTGTAGCAGGTGGACATGTTGGCGATCTCATAGATGCGCCATTTACCGCCCACTTTGTTGGTGGCTGCGTCATTGGAAGTGATGCGAGCCAGGGAGTAATTGATCCTTACCACCGTGCTTGGAACTACCCAACACTTCATATTGTTGATGGCTCAACAATTACTGCAAATCTTGGTGTGAATCCATCATTAACAATTACTGCACAAGCAGAACGTGCACTATCTTTCTGGCCTAATAAGGGTGATATTGATTCACGACCTGCTCAAGACGAGCCATATAAAAGATTGAATACAATTGCACCGCGCGCACCATTTGTTCCAGCCGGGGCACTAGGCGAACTACGAGTCAACTAGGAGATTTAGATGCAATCGTGGGCTTTAGTAACTGGTGCAACCGTTGGTATCGGAGAAAGCTTCACACGCCTGCTGGCACACAATGGTTACAACATTGTTTTAGTTGCACGTGATTTACCTAGACTCCAAGAGCGAGCAAAAAGCCTTGAATCAACCTTTGGGATAGTAACCACAGTAATTCAGGCAGATCTAGCAACTGATGCTGGGTGTAAATCAATCGAAGATTTCATTGCAAATAATCGAATTGATGTTCTTATCAATAATGCCGGCTTTGGAATCAATAAGGCCTTTACGATGAGTCAATTAGATATCGAACAGCAAATGCTTGATGTTCTTGTGCGCACTCCTATGCGCCTGATGCATATTGCACTGCCTGGAATGAAGGAGCGCAATAAAGGTGTCATCATCAATGTTTCATCAGTTGCTGGCTGGATCGCAGGGGGAACATATAGTGCTTCAAAGTCTTATCTGACAGTTCTCTCTGAATCACTTCATACCGAGCTTTCATCAACGAACGTCAAAGTTAGCGCGCTTTGCCCTGGCTTTACGCGCACTGAGTTTCACCAACGTGGGCGCATGTCTATGAAAGCTCTGCCTGCATTCATGTGGCTTAACTCAGACAAGCTTGTTGCTACCGCTTGGAAAGATGCAATCGCTGGCAAAGCGGTTAGCGTTCCAGGTTGGCAATACCGACTCCTTACTTTTGTTATGCGCAATGCCCCACGTCCATTAGTACGCAAAATTGGCATGAACGTTCGCATAAAACAGCGCAAAAAGTAATCCCTGACTAACCTCACAGTGAATTCATTGGGTTCATGGGCGGGTTCTCAGGAGTTTTTAAGTACCGGCTGGCTACCATTAGCCCATATCCAATGGAGGTTTTTCTGATGCGTAAACTCGCTTCTCTCACACTCGCACTTGTCGTCGCCGGTGGCGTCATGATTGCGACCCCTGCTACTGCAGCTCCCAAAATTTCAAATGGTGTTGCTTGCACCAAGCTCAATGCATCAACAACTGTGAGTGGTAGCAAGTACAAGTGTGCAAAGAACCCATTGTCTACAAGTGCAAAACTGACCTGGCTTTCACTTGACTGCCTCAATTCAGCTGCAGCTTTTGTAAAGTCACAGAAAGATTCACTTGTCCTTACAACAAATCTAACTGCTCAAATTCCAGTCATTGAACTTGGAATTACAACTGAGATAGCAAATAAGGCTGAAACACAGAAGAAAGTGGATGATACTAATTTGCGCCTGACTGCCGCGCAGGCAAAGCTTGCTGCAGCAACGAGTGCTGCAGATAAGAAGGCCTACACCTCTGCAGTCTCTGCTTGGACATCTGCTGTCCGTCTATACACATCACAGGTCAACAAAATCACTCTCAATATTCGCAAACTTGAAGCCGCTAAGTTAGCTGCTACAACTCAGCCAGCACAGCTAAAAGCTGATGTTGCCAATACAAAGGCAAATGCACAGCTCATCTGTACAAAGGGCTTCTAAAGCCAAATAACTGTAGGTAAAAGCCTCGTTAGAAATAACGGGGCTTTCCCTATTCAATCCCAGTTTTTGCCTCACCTAGATTAAGAAGATGGCTATACGGTTCCTTCGCATAGTTGGCCCATCACTTCTACTTGTACATTTCTTGACTCACTTTTCACCTTTTAACGGTTCGAAACTAGTCGAGCTCTACCTCTATAACGCAATCCCTGTCTTTGCAATCATTGTTATTGCCATTGCGCAGAGAATTTCTGATCCACTCTCGAAACCTTTACTCATCACCGCTATTTCTTTGTGGCTTTTTGGATCTGCTCTAGCTAGTGCAGCTTCCTACTATCCCTTGCCTGAAGTGAGCTCACTTATTTCAAATACTGCCTATCTGCTTTTCTATCCCTGCGCCGTGATCGCACTACCCCGCCTTATTAATTCCTCGAGAAAATCAACGGTCCTAGAGATCTTTGATGCATCCATTGTCGGACTTGGTCTTGGAGTGTTAGGAACAACCTTTGCGC
Source organism: Candidatus Planktophila sp. (assembly GCA_040402235.1). Lineage (GTDB taxonomy): Bacteria > Actinomycetota > Actinomycetes > Nanopelagicales > Nanopelagicaceae > Planktophila. The sequence continues at coordinate 36,251 of JBBAMY010000006.1, forward strand.
TCAAACCTGTATTACCGCACTTCGGTGGAAAGTTAAGTGATGCCCTCTTTGCTCTAACTTTTCCAGTCTGTGACTTAATCCTTATCTCCTTAACAATGGCAACAATTGCATCTCATGGTTGGTCACAAAGATCTCTGATTGTTTGTGTTGGCACTGTTGCTTTTACTTTCACCGATTTTTTCTTCCTCTGGCAACATCTCAATGGAATTTATTCTTTTGGTTCCATTGTTGATGATGGTTGGTTATTGGGTTTAGTACTTCTTGCAGAGAGTACGTGGCACCCAGGTAAAGATGAGGAATCTGTAGTATCTGTAAACCCAATATTCATCGCACTTTCTGTTTTCTTAAGCGCCACTCTTTTAGCATTAATCGCTATGAAGCCTGGGTACTTCCCAACCTTTATTTTGATTCCAGCCGTTAGCACTTTAATGCTCGCATTTATACGTATGACAATTGCACTTAAGCAAGCAAGAAATATCGGTCATGAAAGGATCTTGGCCCGTACAGATGAGTTAACGGGCCTGCCTAACCGAAGACGGCTGATTAGTGAGATTGAAAACTTTGTTGGTAAAGATGGCTCGTTATTATTGCTCGATCTTGATGGTTTTAAACCAGTTAATGATCTGCATGGGCATGCAACCGGAGACAAAGTTTTGCAACAAGTATCTATGCGCTTTGCACGTGCCCTACCTTCCGGCGCACTATTAGCGCGTCTCGGAGGAGATGAATTCGGTGTGTTAATTGAAGGTGCTTATGAGCATTCAATGGATGTGGCGCTGGCGCTGCGGGCCACCTTGAGTTATCCCTTTGATATTGATAATCAACACATCAACATAGATGTAAGCATTGGGGTGGCAGAAAATACAGGTTCACCTGATTTGTTGCGAAGAGCAGATGATGCGATGTATCGAGCTAAGCGCGAGGGTCTAGGGGTTTGTCGGCTTTAATCTCTTTTAGCCGTTCTAAAGATTCCAAGCGCTCTACCGCATGATCGACTAAGCGCTCTGGATAGCCCTTGCTGTAGCCATCTAAGTAGAGCCATGGCTCGTGAATCTCTGCAGCTGACAGGTGTGCAAGCTCTGGCACATACTTTCGAATGTAATCCCCATTTTCATCAAAGCGTTTGCCTTGCTCTATGGGATTAAAGACTCGGTAATACGGAGATGCATCAGTGCCAGTGCCTGCTGTCCACTGCCAACCATGGGCATTGGATGCAACATCAAAATCAACTAAATGCTCGGCAAAAAACCTTTCGCCTAACTGCCACTCAAGATGCAGATCTTTTACTAAGAAGGAGGCAACAACCATTCGAGTCCTATTGTGCATCCAACCTTCTTTTATCAGTTGGCGCATAGCTGCATCTACAAATGGATAGCCAGTCTTACCATCACACCAAGCCTTGAATTGTGCACCTGGCTTGTCATAGCGCATGTCGGCAAAGCGAGGCGCGTAGTACTCCCGATCAGTCATTGGATTGTTAAAGAGAACATCGGCATAAAACTCACGCCAAGCAATCTCTTTACGGAAAGTATCGTGGGCTTTGCTCTCTCCTAAGTTTTGAAGAAGTGTGCGTGGATGAATCTCACCAAACTTTAAATATGTACTCATCTTGGAAGTTCCATCTATGCCAGCAAGATTTCTATTCTCATCATATGTATCGAGGCCTTTTTTGGTGAATTCCTTGAATCTAGAGAGTGCTGCTGCTTCTCCGGCCTCAATAATCTCTACGCCTTCAGGTAATTTGAAATCTGGAAAATTACGGTATTCATCCGTTGGTTCCACGCAGCTAATTTTCTTTGGTGTCACTGCTGGTGCGCGCCAACCATGTGTTCGCCATCCTCTGTAGAAAGGCGTGTAAACCTTGTATGGAGTTGCATCACTAGGTTTGAGAACTCGCCCAGGTGTAACGGCATATGGACTACCCGTGCGAACTAACTTAATTCCTGCCGCTTCCACTCGCGCATCACGTTCAGCCCCATATCGTTCATACTCTGCCGAAATATGAACCTCTTGAACCTCATACTTTTTAATAAGAGCAGAAAGAACTTCCACTTGATCACCTTCAATGATGTGCAGGTTGTTACCAAGTGATTCATCCAATTTTCTTAACGATTGGCCCATGTATGCCAATAGCTTTGCACCGGCCTCTTGAATCTGTGCTTTATCAAGAATAAAAATCGGGATTACTTGCTCTGATGATTCAATTGCGGCTAAAAGCGCAGGGTGATCATTAATACGAAGGTCTCGACGAAACCAGATAATGCTTGTCTTAGGCATGGCCTGATTTAAGCATTATTTTGACTATCTAGCCTGCTCTACTTATGAAGCTGCTCGACCGTGCCATCCCAGCCCTTTACGGCTTCAGGTTTACGAGGAGCCTTACCTATATAGCGAGCAGATGGGCGGATCAAACGGCCAGTGCGCTTTTCTTCCAAGATGTGTGCAGACCAACCAGCAGTGCGGGCAGCTGTAAACATTGAAGTGAAAAGATGCGAAGGAACTTCTGCAAAGTCCAAAATAATCGCTGCCCAGAACTCAACATTTGTTTCTAGAACACGATCTGGTTGGCGCTCACGAAGTTCCTTTAATGCTGCCTGCTCTAACGCTTCAGCAACTGCATAACGCGGTGCATTTAACTCTTTAGCTGTGCGACGCAATGTGCGAGCACGTGGATCTTCTGCGCGATAGACGCGATGACCAAATCCCATCAGGCGTTCTTTACGATCTAGCAATCCCTTCACATAAGCAGCTGCATCGCCAGTCTTTTCAACTTCATCAATCATGTGTAAAACGCGCGATGGTGCACCACCATGTAGTGGACCTGACATCGCACCGATAGCACCTGATAATGCAGCTGCAATATCTGCACCAGTTGATGCAATAACGCGTGCAGTAAATGTTGAAGCATTCATTCCATGCTCTGCAGCAGAAACAAAGTAAGCATCGATTGCGCGAACGTGTGCTGGATCTGGTTCTCCGCGCCAGCGAATCATCATGCGCTCAACAACTGTGTGTGCTTTATCAATTTCAGATTCTGGAACAGCCGGAGCAATTTGACCACGGGCAGCTTGTGCTAAATATGAAAGAACCATCACAGATGCACGTGCAAGGTTGCTGCGAGCTTCTGCATCATCAATATCTAGAAGCGGTTTCAATCCCCATGCTGGTGCCAACATTGAAATCGCTGCTTGCACATCTACGCGCACATCACCTGAGTGCACTGGAAGAGGAAACTTTTCAGCATTGGGAAGACCTGGATTAAATTCATCATCAACTAGTAGTCCCCATACGTTTCCAAATGAAACGCGTCCGACTAGATCTTCGATATCGACTCCGCGATAGCGAAGCGCGCTACCTTCTTTATCGGGCTCAGCGATTTCAGATTCAAATCCAATTACACCTTCAAGGCCTGGCTTGAAATCATCTGACACGGAGAGCTCCTTTTAGCGAAGAGAAAGTTTCTTGCAGGAGGTAATTCTGCCCCCAAGCAAGGGGTCCTGGCGACCACTTAGCCATGAGGATGCACTCGGGGCCAAAGTGAGGTTCGATACATCCATGGCCGATGAGAAGTTTTCCCGTGATGAGATCCGGGCGATGCGCCGCTCCTATGGTGAGGTGGGGATGGAGCATTTAGATGCCGACCCATTTACCGCATTCGCCGACTGGCTTCGCCAAGCCCATGAAAACCCAATCATCGTTGAAGCAAATGCAATGGTGCTCTCAACCCTTGGCACTGATTCTTCCATCAGTACTCGAACTGTTTTACTTAAAGATATCTCTGAAGGTGGTTTTACTTTTTTCTCTAACTACTCATCACGTAAAGCACATGCAATGGAAACTAATGAACAGGTCAGTCTGCTCTTTCCTTGGTATGCCATGGAGCGCCAAGTTGCTATAAGTGGTTTATCTACAAAAATCTCGCAACAAGAGTCAGAAGATTATTTTGCAACAAGACCGTGGAGTTCCCAAATTGGTGCGTGGGCAAGTCATCAATCATCACCACTTGCATCACGAGATGAGTTAGAACAACGCTTTGAAGGGGCCGCAAAAAAATGGCCTGAAGGCACAAGTGTTCCATGTCCACCATATTGGGGCGGATATCGTGTGACTCCACTATCAATTGAATTTTGGCAAGGTAGATATTCCAGATTGCATGATCGATTGCGCTATGAGAGACCTAACATCCAAAGCGATTGGGAGTTAAACAGGTACTACCCATAGGGTTAGCGCATGAGCACAGAGAACATCATTCCTACCAATCTCAAGCCTATTGATGGACGTTTTGGTTGTGGTCCATCAAAGATTCGCCCGGAAGCGCTAACTGCACTTGCCTCAAGTGGAACATCAATTCTTGGAACTTCACATCGCCAAAAGCCGGTTAAGAATGTCGTGAAGGCCGTGCGCGAAGGTTTGCACTCACTCTTTAATCTACCTGAGGGTTATGAAGTAATCCTTGGCAACGGTGGCTCCACAGCATTTTGGGATATTGCAACGCTTAACTTGATTGAAAACCGTTCACAGCACTTAGTTTTTGGTGAGTTTTCTTCAAAGTTTGCAACTGCTTCTAAAGAGGCGCCGTTCCTTGGCGAGCCATCTGTCATCAAATCTGAACCTGGTTCACACCCAACCTCAGTAGCTGAAGCTGGAATTGATCTCTATGCATTCACCCACAATGAAACAAGTACTGGCGTTTCAATGCCCATCATTCGTCCTTCAAATATCGGTGATGCGCTTGTAGTTGTAGATGCAACAAGTGCTGCTGGTGGATTAATGGTTGATGCTAAAGAGTTTGATACTTACTACTTTGCACCGCAAAAATCCTTCGCCTCCGATGGCGGCCTGTGGATTGCAATTATGAGTCCTGCAGCAATTGCCCGTGTTGAAAAAATTAAGGCGAGTGGCCGTTGGATTCCAGCATTTTTTGATCTCTCTATTGCAATTGAAAACTCCAGGCTTGATCAGACATATAACACACCTGCACTTACAACTTTCATGTTGCTTGCTGATCAAATTGAGTGGATGAATAAAAATGGAGGACTTACATTTGCTGCAGGCCGCAGTAAGAAATCTTCAGAGATTCTTTACTCATGGGCAGAGAAAACAAGTTACACAACTCCATTTGTTGTAGATCCATCAATGCGCTCAAAGGTTGTAGGAACAATTAACTTTGATGATGCAATTGATGCGACAAAAATTGCTTCAGCACTTCGTGCCAATGGAATCGTTGATACCGAGCCTTATCGCAAACTGGGCAAAAACCAACTTCGTATTGGAATGTTCCCTGCCGTTGAGCCAAGTGATGTTGAAGCATTGACTAAATGCATTGATTTCGTAGTAGCTGCGCTTTAATAGCCCCGTGCCAAAAACCTTTCAGCGTGATCGCTTTTTCTGGGTCGTTGCCACACAGACCGCAATTGTTAACTTCTACCTAGGCGGTTTTGGCCCAGCACAGTCACTGCTGCGCGCTGATCAAGGAACTTCACTGACTATTGCAGGCCTGCATGGAACGGCCATGGGAGTTGCATCAATTGCAGCTGGATATGCCAATCCTCATTTGGCGCATAAATATGGCCGTGCAAAGTCGCAATGGATTGGCCTAGGAATCTTCTTAGTAGGTCTTTTTCTATTTGTTATCTCACCACCAGTTATTCTCACGATTCCCACAACATTAATTGCAGGTTTTGGCACCTCAATGGTCATCAACACAATGCTCTCCTCCATGTCTCACCATTATGGAAAAGCTGCAGAAGTTGCTATCCCACAGGCAAATGGAATTGCATCCGTTGGCTTTGTTACTGGGACCGCACTCATTGGAACAATCGCATCGCTCTATCCAAATTTCTGGCGGTTAGGTCTACTGCTTGCAATTCCAGTTGCAGTGATTTTAGTTTTGGTTGGGCGCGAAAAAGATACTGAAGAACATGTGCCAGATGAGAGTGGACCACAAAGTGGAAAGATGTCAGCAAAGTTTTGGTTAGCTTGGTTTGGATTTGTGGCATGTATTTCATCTGAGTTCGCTACATCATTTTGGTCAGCTGCATTACTCAAAGATCGAGTTGGTTCAAGTGCTGCTATCTCCACCGTTGCAATAGTTGCACTTGGCACTGGCATGGGAGTTGGCCGCTGGTTTGGTGGTTTGGTGTTAAAGAACTTCAAACTCGATAATCAGCTCCTTGGATTAGTAGCGTTGCAGTTTGTTGGTTTTGCAGCATTTTGGCTTTCGCACTCAATGATTATCAGCTTGATATGTCTGTTTATTATTGGTTTAGGCATATCAATGCAGTTTGCACTGGCAGCGATCCGTTTAGTTAGCTTTAGTGATAATCGTCCAGACTTAGCAATTGGTAAATCATCTTTGGCTGCAGGAATAGCGATTGCAGGGGCGCCGTTCTTGCTGGGCTTTTTAGGCGATAACTTCGGTATTTCCCGTGCATACATCATGGTTCCAGTGTTGATTGTGATTGCATTTATAATCATTAAGCTAACACCATCACAGAGCGAGAAGGCATAAATGATGAGCTATAAAACCCGCCGAATTATCACTTTAGTTGTGCTTATTGGATTGATAGTTTTAGTCGCGCTGAGCGGACTTTAAAACCGCAGCAACTGAAATATCTGCTGGGACATCCACACGATCTTTGAACTTAAACCAAATAACAGTAGTTGCAATTAAACAAATGGCACCGCAGGCGGCAATTGTTGATCTAATTCCAATTGCTTCTGCCATCAAACCAATCACCGGTGATCCAACCGGAGTTCCACCCATGAAAATCAAAAGATAGATACCCATTACTCGCCCGCGAATTGCTGGGTCACTATTTACTTGAACAATGGAGTTTGCGGTGATCATGGTTATGAGGGCAGTGACACCACAGATCGGCAGGAAGATTGCATAAGTGGTGTAGTTAGGCAATATTGAAAGCACCAGAATCGCTAGTGCAAAAGCTCCCCCAGCTAAAATAACAAAGCGGGTCTTTCGAAAGCGTTCCAGGCGTGCAGATGCAATTGCACCTGAAAATGAACCAAAAGCCACAAAGGTTCCAAGTAATCCATAAGCGGCAGGTCCCTTGCCAAACTCTTTTGTTGCCATAAGTGCGTTAAAGATTTGAAAGTTCAGGCCAAAGGTTCCAAGGAAGAAAACTATCAACATAACTACATAAATATCAGGGCGGGCTAATGCATAGTGCAGGCCTTCTCGCACTTTGGTCTTCGATTTCGGTCGATCTTGATGGAAAAACTCTTTCTCATTCATCGCCATTAACGCACCGATTGCAAAGAGGTAGGAGATTCCATTAACCAAAAAGGATGGACCGGTACCAAAAGCAGCGATAAGTAAGCCTGAAAGTGCAGGTCCCACTAAGCGTCCAGCGTTAAAGTTTGCAGAGTTAAGACTTACTGCATTGGGCAGATCATTTTGACCCACGATGTCAGCAGCAAAGGTTTGGCGAACTGGTGCATCTATAGCAGTTGAAATTCCAAGCACGGCTGCTAACGCAAATACATGCCACAGCTCTACCTGGTTTGTCATGACAAGAGTTCCAAGCGCGATTGCTGAAAATGCACCTAGGGCGTTGGTTCCAATTAAAAGTTTACGTTTATCAAAACGATCAGCAAAGGCGCCGCCATGGAGTGAAAAGAAAAGAAAGGGAGTGAATTGAATTGCTGTGACAATTCCTAGATATATTCCGCTCTGAGTAAGTTCTAGAACGAGCCAATCTTGGGCAACGCGTTGGGCCCAACTACCAATATTTGAGATGGTACTGGCAGGAAAAAGTATCCGATAATTTCGATGGCGAAATGAGCGCCAATTACCATCCTCTTTTACGTTAATTCCCATTACTCTTCTCTCATGGCATCAAATATCGGCTCTGTTGTAACCCTAGTATCAATTGGCGTAGTTTGCTGGATTGTTGCCTTTGTCATTGCCTTAGCAGTTGGCGCAGATGCGAAAATCATTTGGACATGCCTATGCGGAGCAGGCCTTGGCCTAACTGGTATTCGATATTCAATTCGCCGTAATAAGCGCAGCGGAATTTAATTTAAGCCTCTAAAGCAGATGCAATACCGCGCAATACGCGGCCTAAACGCTCTGCTTCGACAGCTGATGGATGGCGGCCTTGGCGCAAACCATTTCCAACACGATCCAAAATCTTAATTGTGTCTTCGATCATCGCAGCTAAATCATCAGTATTAGCACGTGAGTTTTCAGCAAGTGATGGTGGTGCATCAATGATGTGTACTGAAAGTGCTTGTGGTCCACGACGGGAATCAGCAATACTGAATTCAAGCTTTGTTCCAGGCTTAACTGTTGCAACACCTTCTGGAAGAGATGAAGCAGCTAGATAAACATCTTCGCCTTCATCATTGGCAATAAAACCGAAACCCTTTTCTAGGGAGAACCATTTAACGCGTCCTGTAGGCATGGGGAGGGCTCCTTGATTATTTCGTGTCTTCGTTTATGCCGCGGGGGTTGCGGTCAGGGCTTTAGTTTATCACCAGGTCAGTGAAGGTCGCTTCCGAGTGAGCGCCGCATCCATGATCAACAGAGACCACGCGAGCATCATTGGGAGAAATTGCATTTGCACACACGCCAAAGGTTGCGCGTAGTGAGCCTGCGATTGGAAGAAAGAATCCGCATGAGTGACATGGCTTAGGAGCAGCTTGTGCCAATGGTGCCTGTGGTCCACGGTCCCCGTCATACCAACGCTTAGCGGCTTGATCGCGACCTTCAATAGACATTACTCGTGCACGACCAAAACCTAATTCAACTGCCATTGCAGTATCTAAATCTTCATCCTGTGGCAACGCTGATTGTCCAGGAACTAAACGCGCATCATCGAGTGAACTTGGAACGATGTCACCAACGCCAACATCACCCGGCAAAATGCGATCACGATATGGAATCCACTCTGGTGCAAGAAGTGCATCTGGCCCGGGAAGAACAACTAAATCACAAACAGTTGGAGTTGCATCTGCATCAACCTTTGCAACAGTGACACACCAACGCCAGCCTTTGTAGCCAGCTAGGTTTGCATTAAAAAGATATGTGGCAACGCGGTTCTCATCATCAAATTCAACGCTAATGAATGAACCAACATGATCACGCTTTTCTGCGTGTTCAAAGATTGCACTGTGGGCAAGATTTTTTGCATCAAAAGGAGCAGGCGCATTTGACGCAGCCTTCTTTGATGTCTCCTTTGGCGCTTTTTTCACCAATGATTTCTTTGCCATGTGTATAGGGTAAAGCAGAACGCCGCCCTCGCGTTAATCGAGGACGGCGTTACGCGTAATTCGTGGGCTTTAGAAGTCCATATCTCCGCCACCTTGTGGCATTGGTGCTGGATTCTTTTCTGGCTTATCTGCAATCACTGCTTCAGTTGTGATGAACAGGGCTGCGATAGATGCAGCGTTCTGTAGCGCAGAACGTGTGACCTTAGCTGGATCAATAATTCCAGCTTTGATCATGTCCACATACTCTCCAGTTGCAGCGTTGAGGCCTTGTCCTGCTGGAAGATTACGAACCTTCTCAACAACAACTCCGCCTTCAAGTCCTGCATTGATTGCGATTTGTTTGAGTGGAGCTTCGATTGCATATTCAACAATCTTTGCACCAGTTGCTTCATCACCAGTTAAACCAGTTAACTTCTTAAATGCTGCTGTTGCTGCTTGGAGAAGTGCAACGCCACCACCGGCAACAATTCCTTCTTCAACTGCAGCCTTTGCATTGCGAACTGCATCTTCAATGCGGTGCTTGCGCTCCTTGAGTTCAACCTCAGTTGCAGCACCTGCCTTGATAACAGCTACGCCACCAGCAAGCTTTGCAAGACGCTCTTGCAACTTCTCACGGTCATAATCTGAATCTGATGCTTCAATCTCATTACGGATCTGCTGAACGCGACCCTTGATCTGTGCGTCATCTCCTGCGCCTTCAACGATTGTTGTCTCTTCCTTGCTGATAACAACCTTGCGCGCCTTACCCAAAAGATCAAGCTCTGCTGCTTCCAAACGAAGTCCAACTTCTTCTGAAATAACAGTTGCACCTGTAAGGATTGCAATATCTTGGAGCATCGCCTTGCGACGATCGCCAAAGCCTGGAGCCTTAACAGCTGCTGAGCGGAATGTTCCGCGAATCTTGTTCACAACTAGTGTTGCGAGCGCTTCGCCTTCAACATCTTCAGCGATGATCAATAGTGGCTTACCTGATTGCATAACCTTTTCAAGTACTGGCACTAGATCTTTAATGTTTGCAATCTTTGAGTTAGCGATCAATACGTAAGCATCCTCAAGGACAACTTCCATGCGATCCTGATCAGTTACAAAGTATGGAGAGATGTAACCCTTATCAAAGCGCATACCTTCTGTGAGCTCTAGCTCTAGACCAAAAGTATTTGACTCTTCAACAGTGATAACGCCTTCTTTGCCAACCTTGTCCATCGCTTCCGCGATCATCTCGCCGATAGTTGCATCTGCTGCAGAGATAGATGCTGTAGCTGCGATCTGTTCCTTTGAATCAACGGCTTTAGCCATAGACAAAAGCTCAGTAACGATTTCTGTGACTGCCTTTTCCATACCGCGCTTAAGGGCCATTGGGTTTGATCCCGCTGCCACGTTGCGAAGTCCTTCACGCACAAGGGCCTGGGCCAAAACAGTTGCAGTAGTTGTTCCATCGCCTGCGACATCATCAGTCTTCTTAGCAACTTCCTTAACTAGCTCTGCGCCAATCTTTTCCCATGGATCATCTAGATCAATCTCTTTAGCGATGGAAACACCATCGTTAGTAATAGTTGGGGCGCCCCACTTCTTCTCAAGGACAACGTTTCGTCCACGAGGTCCAAGGGTTACTTTGACCGCATCGGCCAAGATATTCATTCCGCGCTCTAATCCGCGGCGGGCTTCTTCATTAAAGGCAATCTGCTTTGCCATGAGTTGTGCTCGCTTTCATGTAATCGTTCGTTAGCGGGGGCTTTATCACTCGCACCCCGAGAGTGCTAACGCCAAATCTACGGGAGTTATTTCCCAGGCGCAAAACGGGTGGATTGGGGCTTAGCGGGCTGTGCGGGTGTTCATGCGGGCCTCGCGCAGGCGGCGAAGGCGCTTCACGAGCATGGGAGAGGCGGCCAGAGCATCATCACGATCGATCAAATCATTTAGGAGTTGGTAATAGCGGGCAGCTGAAAGCTCAAATAGCTCCTTGATTGCCGCCTCTTTTGCCCCTGCATAGCGCCACCAGCTCGCTTCGAAATCCAGGATGCGGAGTTCAAGCGCGCTTAGACCTGCGGGCATGGCGGACTCTTCTTGCGCGGACATGTAGCAAATGGTATCGGGTGAGCGCGAAAACTGTGGGATTTACAGGGTGGAGAGAATCAATTTAATATCGCTGATTTTCGTCCATGGATTAACGATTGCAAATCGCAGAATTGGTTGGCCATTGTGAGATGAAGGTGGAATAAAACCGATTTGATCAGAGAGTAATTTGTCAGACCAGCTTTGATAATCACTTGTCGACCAACCTTTGCGTGTAAATGCAACGATTGAAAGTTCTGGTTCACACACTAACTCTAAATCTGGATGTGCTTTTACTAACTGCGCAGCTTGGTGCGCAACTGTTAATGATTGCTCCATTGCTTCGGTATATGCATCAGTGCCATAGGCAGCAAGTGAGAACCAAAATGGTAATCCGCGCGTGCGACGAGTTAGTTGAATTGCATAATCAGATGGGGAGAATGCCCCATCTTTTAATGTGTCTAAATAAGAAGCATGTTGTGAGTGAACTTGGCGGGCAAGTTCGGGTTCGCGATAAATAAGTGCGCAGGCATCATATGGAGCAAACAACCATTTGTGTGGATCAACGATTAAGGAATCTGCGGCTTCTACCCCATCAAAGTGTGATCGCACAGATGGAGCACAGAGTGCAGCCAATCCATAAGCCCCATCAACATGAAACCAAATCCCCCGCTCATGTGCTGCGCTGCCAATGCCCTTTAAGTCATCAATGATTCCAAGATTTGTTGTGCCAGCAGTTGCAACTACTGCAAACACCCTGCGTGTGGTTGTTAAATGCAGATGATCAATGGCGTGGGCAACGGCGTCCCCCATAAGCTTTCCATTAGCTGCAACTGGCACCTTTAAAACATCAACATCCATCACATTTGCAGCGCTAACAATGGATGAATGTGCTTCTTCACTACAAGCAATCACCCAACGAGACGCACCTGGGTGATTTTTACGGCCCTGCGCACGTGCCACAACTAAGGCTGAAAGATTTCCAATCGTTCCGCCTTGCACAAAAACTCCACCGGATTGCTCTGGCAACTTCGCTAAATCAGAAATCCAACGCAGGGCCTGATTTTCAGCAAATACCGCCCCTGCTCCTTCTTGCCAAGAACCGCCATAGAGCGCACTTGCTCCCACTACTAAATCAAAAAGGTTTGCATACTCACTAGGAGCAGATGGAATAAAAGCTAAATTGCGTGGGTGATCTGTTGAAATACAGGCTTTGGCTAAGACTGAAGTGAATACCTCTAGAGCCTCATGTCCACCCAGACCACGAGCAGTAATGGTGTTTCCTACTTCGTTGAACAAATCCTCTGCAGTGCGAGGACCATCGAGTGGTGGATCGTTCTTTAAACGATCAAGGCTGTATGCCAAAACTTCAGCAGCTAGGGCTTGAACCTCTGGTGTGAACTCATGCACTGCTTCTAGCTTTCTTCACAATGTTTCGCAGCATTGTTGGAAAGACAAAGAGATGGAACGGTGCAACTGCATACCAATACATCTGCCCCCCAAGTCCACGAGGATTAAAAGTTGCCTCTTGAACAATCTTTGTCTTGCCATTAACTGTTGTCACTGTGAACTCTAACCATGCTTTGCCAGGTAAAACCATTTCCGCATAAAGTTTTAATCGCATGCCCGGTTCTAACTCGTCTACTCTCCAGAAATCCAGACTCTCACCCACGCGCAAGAAATCAGGATCTCTGCGACCGCGCCGTAATCCCACTCCGCCAAAGAGGAATCGATCTAAAACTCCACGTGCCCACCATAAGAAATCTGAACCAAACCAGCCGTTGTCACCGCCGATTCGCTCTATTTGTCGCCACACTTTTTCTGCAGGAACATCTGTAAGGGTTTCTCTGCGATCACGCAAAACCATTTCACCTGCCCACTCAGGATCTCCTTGGGCTTTTTGCCAGGGCGCTATTGGCATCGCTGCATCTGACCAACGTGTTTCAACACCATGAGTTGTAATCTTTGAAAGCGCTAGAGAAATAGCATTTTCAACATCAGTGAGACCCTCTGCAGGCTTTGGAACTAATGCATCAATAGATTTCGCGGGATCTGCAACGACTTCACTAATCAGTGATCCTACTAATGGCCGTGCAAGAGCCGTTGGAACAGGTGTAACTAAACCGATCCATAAACTTGAAAGCCCAGGTGTTAACACAGGAATTTTAATAATCCAGCGCTTTTTTAATCCAGATAATTTGGCAAACTTTTGCATCATGTCTGCATAAGAAAGCACCTCTGGGCCACCGATATCAAATACTCGATTAACGGGTGTCTCTAACTTTGCAACTGCTTTTAAGTAATACAGAACATCGCGAATAGCTATTGGGTGAGTCTTATTCATCACCCATTTTGGGGTAGTCATAACAGGTAAGCGGTGAGTCAAATGGCGCAACATTTCAAAGCTTGCAGAGCCAGAACCGATGATGATTCCGGCACGCAGCTCTAGAACTGGAACAGAAGTAGTTGCTAATGATTTTCCAGTCATCGCCCGTGATGCAAGGTGCTTACTAATGTTGACATCGTTAGCGATTCCACCTAAGTAGATAATCTGCGAGACTCCAGCGCGCTGGGCTGCTTGAGCAAAGTTTTTCGCCATCTGGCTTTCAATCTCATCAAAATTTGGTCCTAAATTAATAGAGTGCAAAAGGTAGAAAGCTGTGTGGACACCATTTAATGCCCGGTCCATGTCAACCATGTTTTCAGCACTGCCCTCACAAATATCTACTTGCGTAGCCCACGGTTGGCCAAGGATCTTGTATTTATCTCGCACTAAAATTCGAACATCGCTACTTTCATCAACTAACGCGCGCACTAAACGGCCACCCACGTAGCCAGATGCACCTGTGACAAGGTACTTGCGGCTTTGATTGGGCACGGACATGTTGTGAAGCCTAGACTTACTCCATGGAAAAGACATCTCAGAAGCCTCGGGTTGTAATACTCGGGGCCGGCTTTGGTGGACTCACCGCTGCCCGAGCCATGGCAGATACTGCCCATGTCACCGTGGTTGATCGCCACAACTTCCAAACCTTTTTACCGCTGCTCTATCAGGTCTCCACGGCAGGTCTTGCAGCAGATCACGTTGCTCACCCAATTAGAGGCGCTTTACGAAAAACTGGAGTTCAGTTTCGAATGGGCTCTCCTATTTCTGTGGATCATAAGAACAAGACAATTAAGTTAGATAGCAGTGAAGTTTTAGAGTTTGATCAACTAGTTGTTGCACTTGGCTCTGTGACTGCAGATTTTGGAATCCCAGGGGTCACAGAACATGCTCTTGGAATGAAAAGTGTGAGCGAAGCTTTGTTGATTCGCGCAGAGGTGATGCGTCGTTTTGAAGATCTCTGCCGTTTTGAAGATGACACAATCTTTTCAATTTGTGTCGTTGGTGGTGGGCCAACCGGCGTCGAGATGGCTGGCGCTTTTGCTGAATTAGTTCGCGGCCCTCTTAAAAATGATCAAGCTCATGCGGCATCACACATGCGAATCAGTTTGATTGAAGCTGGACCTCGTGTTCTGCCTATGTTTTCAGAGAAATTATCTGCACGTGCCAAAAAAGATTTAGAAAAGCTTGGCGTGAATGTTCTAGTAAATACTGCAGTGGCAGAGATAAAACCACGGTCGATTATTACAAAGAATGGTGAATCAATTCCTTCAGAGATAACTATTTGGGCAGCTGGCGTTAAAGGTGAGCCTGCCAGCGAAAAACTCAATCTTCCACTCGTAAGCACACGCATTGATGTCGATAACACATTGCAGGTCAAGCATTATCCAGGCATCTTTGCTATCGGTGATGTCGCAGGTTTTGTTGGAAAAGATGGCCGTTTTCTTCCCATGGTTGCACCTGTTGCCATGCAGCAAGGCCGCTTTATTGCAAAGCAAATAAAGCGCTTAGCTAACGGACAAGCGTTAGAAGATTTCAAATATATTGATAAAGGATCGATGGCCACCATTGGGCGCCACAAAGCAGTTGTTGAAGTGAAGAGTTTTAGAATGGCAGGAATTCCAGCCTGGTATGCCTGGTTATGGTTGCACTTGTTCTACTTGGTAGGCGGTCGCAACAAGATTGGCACAATGGCCGACTGGACCTGGAACTACTTAACTTTTGATCGCGGTAATCGTCACATTATGGATTCCTAGTAGTGCCTGAATATATAAATCTGCGAAATCATCAGGTCTATAACTATGAGTGGGAACATGATGGCGAAGCCGTTGTTTTACTACATGGTGGATTGAGTAAGACGTCTGCCTGGGATTACCTAATGGTCCCACCACTTGAAGATGATTTCCATGTATTTGCTTACGATCGCACTGGACATGGTTTCACCGGTGATCAATCTGGAAGTCTGCATTTTGAATTTCAATGCCAAGAGGCAATTGCATATTTAGAAGATGTTGTGAAAGAGCCTGCTCATCTCATTGGCTATAGCGATGGTGGAATCATTGCCCTTATGGTTGCAATAAAGCAACCTGAGTTAGTGAAATCAATTGTGGCATTTGGGGCTAATTATCATTACAGCGCACCGTTAAGTGATTTTGAAGAGGCTTTTGTTTCAGAGGAAGATCAAGCTGAATACAACTTAATTTCACCTGATGCTCCGCATACTTTGTTGGAGAAAATCAAGCGAATGAATGAAATTTGGAAAACTGAGCCTGATATCTCTCTTAGTGAAATTGCCTCTATTCAATGCCCTGTTTTAGTTATGGCAGGAGATGACGATGTCATTGCCCACAATCACACAATCTCTCTTTATGAGGCTCTGCCGCTTGGCCAGTTAGCAATTATCCCTGGCACTTCACATAGTTTAATTAAGGAAAAACCTGCACTAGCTATCGCAGTAATGATGCAGTTTTTAGAAGATCTGAGTTATCCAATTACTCGCTCACCAGTTCGGCGAACTAACAATCTATCGGAGTAATTTTTCCTGTTGCAACATCATAAATTGCACCGCCCACTGAAACGCCCTTATTAAGTAAGCGATAGTTTCGAACCAACTTCACATCTTCAATCAAAGAGGCCTTTTGATCTGCCACAGTTTTGAATTCTAACTCTGATGTGTCAATGCCGTATTTAGTATCAATCTCACGGTGAATCTCAGCCTCATCCACTTGGGCCATACGGCAGTTGGTGTGAGGCATGATTAAGATTCTCTTAACACCTAATAAATATGTTGCCAACACCAATGTACGTAAAACGTCATCAGTCACACGTGCTCCAGCATTGCGCAAAATCTTGGCATCCCCTGATCGCATTCCAACAACTGATAAGGGATTAATGCGTGAATCCATGCAGGTGACAATGGCTAGGCCCTTTTGGGCCGTACCGGTTAATCCTGAGTATTTGAACGTCTTGATGTATTCATCATTGGCTGCCAATGCATCGGCAAAATCATCATAAGGAAACGTAGACATAATTTCCCCTTTCTAAAACTTACGAGCCCCCCGTCAGGATTGAACTGACGACCTGCGCATTACAAGTGCGCTGCTCTACCACTGAGCTAGAGAGGCCTACGTGCGAACACGTATCGATCTTTCGACCAGCGTCAATTATGGCAGTGGAATCCAAAAACTTAAAATCGTGGGTTCAGCCCAGCCTCAACGATAGGTTGTGCCGGTGAGATTAGGCGTTCTAGATGTGGGCTCAAATACCATCCATTTACAGGTGATGGATGCACATCTGGGCGCTCGTCCATCCCCGGCCACAAATTTCAAAGTCGAACTACGACTCACTGAATATCTTGATACATCAGGTTCTATTACTACTAAAGGAATTGATCTCCTGCATCAAGCTGTTGCTGATGCTGTTGCACACGCTAATGAAAACCAAACAGATGAGATTTTGGCATTTGCAACCTCGGCTATTCGTGATGCTAAGAATGGTCCAAAGATTATTGAAGATATCAATCAACGCCACCAGATTGATTTACAAATTCTTACTGGCGATGAAGAAGCTCGAATGACTTTTCTTGCTGTGCGTCGCTGGCTTGGTTGGTCTGCTGGCAAACTCTTAGTTCTAGATATTGGTGGCGGCTCACTTGAAATTGCTTTGGGTGTTGATGAGAATCCAGAAGCAACCTTGTCCTTGCCGTTAGGTGCTGCGCGATTAACCAGAGATTTCTTGAGTGGTGATCCCTACAGTTCAAAGGGAGTTAAGTTTTTAGAGGATTTCGTGAGCAGTAAGTTAGAAGATGAACTTCCTGCAATTCTTCGTGCGCATGATGCCAATCATTTTGTTGCAACGAGCAAGACTTTTAGAACCCTAGCCCGTTTAACTGGACACATGTTTAATGAAAACCCAAAGTATTTGGAGAGTGCAAACCTAAAGGCAATGATTTCAAAGCTTGCAGAGATGAGTAACAAATCTCGGGCAGAACTTCCGGGTGTGTCAAATAGTCGAGCTCAACAAATTGTTGCTGGGGCAATAGTTGCACGGGCAACTATGATGGCATTGGATCTAGATCGTGTGGAAATATGCCCATGGGCGCTGCGTGAAGGTGTTGTGTTGCGCCGCTTGGACTGGCTTAATAATTAAGCTTTGGGTGCTTCAACCCAGTCAATAGCAATGATTTCACCATCTCTGTAATGCAAAACCCATGCTTCGCCGGGTTCAAGTTTTTGATCCAGCTGCTTAAAGTTCTTTTTACCAATTAACTTCTTTAATAACTTGGGCAAAATAGGGTTATGGCTGCAGATAATGGCGTTTTTGCCTTTGTCCATTAGATCTTGTGCATAATCAAGTGGTGCTTCTTTATCTTTAGTAAAGCTATGTTCACTTAAATCAGCAGAGTAAATAGGATTCATTTTTAGTGAGCGAGCCATCGGATCAATAGTTTCAATGCAACGCTGGGCATCTGAGGAGTGAATCTCTGCGATGTTATATGGCAAATACAGTGAAAGCATTCGCTTGGCTTGTAGCTGACCTAGTTGTGCAAGTGGACGATCTCCATCATCGCCATCCCAATCTTCACGCTTGACGGCTTTAGCGTGGCGCAAAAGAACTAGTGGAGTTGTTCCAGAGTTGAACTCTAAAAAGAAGTCCACAAGTGACTTATCATCTTCTAACGTCAGTTTCTTCTTGGCATCAGCTGGAGATAACCACAGAAGTTGATCCACCTCTTGCAGATCAGTAGTTCCAGTTGGCTCACCTATAGCTTGAGCAGACCAATACTTAACAATCTTTTTAACTCCATCAACTTCATAAGTGACATCACCAATTTCTGGACCAAAGATCGGTGCATAGCCAGTTTCTTCCATAACTTCGCGATATGCGCAGCCAATCATCGTTTCATTAGGATCTAATTTTCCTTTTGGTAATGACCAGTCGTCATAACGCGGACGGTGGATTACTGCTAACTCGAGCTTCTTCTTTCCTACTTCGCGCCACAGAACTGCGCCGGCTGCGTGAACAACTTGGGATTCTTCGCTCATTATTAACGCTCCCTCGAGTAGTTATGGATAAAGGCCGAGTGCACGTCCAATAAAGCCTCACCCTTATTGTTCTTGCTCACTCGCCGCCAATCAATTCCAGAGAGTTGCCAGCTAGAACTATCTGCGCTCAAACCTAAATCAAGAATCTCTTTCAGACGATTCTGGTGCTCCTTCTTATCAATGCGCACCAAGCTCTCCACACGACGATCAAGGTTACGGCCCATCAAGTCGGCGCTGCCAATCCAGTATTCATTATTTCCGCCATTAACAAAATGGAAAATACGAGAGTGTTCAAGGAAGCGACCCAAGACAGATTTCACAGTTATGTTTTCTGACAGTCCCTCAATCCCGGGTTGAACCGCACAAATTCCTCGGACTAATAAATCAATCTTCACGCCAGCTTGTGAAGCTTGGTAAATCTTTTCAACAAAGCCTTCATCCAAAATAGAGTTGAGCTTGAGTTGAATTCCTGCTGGCTTGCCAGCTTTTTGGTTTTCAATTTCACGGTCGATGCGCTCAAAAATTCCAGATCGAAGTGTTGATGGTGCAACTAGAAGTCGTGAGTAAGTTGACTGCGGAGCAAAACCTGAAAGTTGATTAAAAAGTTTTGTTAAATCTTCAGTGAGTTCAGGATCAGCGCTCAATATTCCTAAATCTTCATATGCTCGTGCAGTTTTTGGATTGTAGTTACCTGTGCCTAAGTGGCAGTAACGGCGAAGTCCAGTTGCTTCATCACGAATAACAAGTGAGAGCTTGGCATGTGTCTTTAAACCCATGAGTCCATAAACAACGTGAACACCGGCTGCTTCTAACTTACGGGCCCAACGCACGTTTGCTTGCTCATCAAAGCGCGCACGGATTTCAATAACTGCTAAAACTTGTTTGCCTGCTTCTGCCGCTTCAATAAGAGCTTCAACTATTGGTGAATCACCTGATGTTCTATAAAGCGTCTGCTTAATCGCCAAAGTTTGTGGATCTTGGGCAGCATTTTGTAGGAACTGCACCACTGATGAAGTAAAGGATTCATAGGGGTGGTGGAGCAATATCTCACCTTGACGGATCGCGGCAAAGAATAAATCAGGGTCTTCTTGATCCACCTCAGAGAGTGCTTTAGCTGTGCGTGATCTAAAGCGGTCAAACTTAAGCTCTGGAAAATCAAGATCTGCAATCTTATGAAGTGATGTTAAATCAAGAGGTGCGCCGATATGAATAATATTTTCTGGATTGATCTTTATCTCTTCAGCTAACTTCTCCACGAGCTTATCATCCACGCCATTTTCGATCTCTAGACGAACTGGTGGACCAAATCGGCGACGAGCAAGCTCTTGCTCAATTGAGGTCAAAATATCCTCTGATTCTTCTTCATCCAGATCTATATCTTGATTTCGAGTGATGCGAAACGTGTAGTGGTCTTGAATAATCATTCCAGGAAAGAGCTCCTGAAGGTGAATAGCAATTAGATCCTCTAAAGGTAGGAATCTAGTTGAGCCAGTTTTAGCTGTTGCAATAAAGCGTGGCAAAATCTCTGGCACCTTAACGCGGGCAAAGAACTCTTCATGCGAAGTTGGGTTCTTAACTATTACCGCTAAATTCAAAGAGAGCCCTGAGATATATGGAAATGGGTGAGAAGGGTCTACTGCTAATGGCGTTAATACTGGAAAGATTCGGTCCTGAAATAATTTGGTGACATATCCGCGCTCAGTGTCATCGAGTTGATCCCAGTGTAGGAATTCAATTCCCTCATTTTTGAGCAAAGGCTCAATCTCATCATGGTAAACGCGCGAATGGCGCTCCATCAAAGCATTTGTGCGAAGAGAAACCTGCTTCATTAACTCCATAGGAGTAAATCCAGCAACATTGGCTGCGGTTATACCGTTTTCTAACTTACTCATCAAAGTTGCAACGCGGACCATATAGAACTCATCAAGATTTGATGAGAAAATTGCCAAAAACCTAACGCGCTCAAGCAAAGGCATCGTTGGATCTTCGGCCAACTCCAGAACTCGCTGATTAAATGAGAGCCAACTCATTTCGCGGTCGGTGATGTTATGCAGCTTCATGGGGAAAGTGTGTCCTTGTTAAGTGAATTCTAAGTGTCTGGGCTAAGGCTATCAGGCTAATCAAGGGTGATTAGGCGCCAATCTAGGCTCAATGGCAGACTTGCGCCCATGATGACGAATTACTGGATGAGCCCAGAAACTACTGCAGTAAATCGTCTACCGATGCTCAATATCGAGCATTTAGAAAAAATCAGCCTTGATGGAACGTGGCGCTTTCAACTTCTTCGCTCTCCACGCGAACCATTAGGTCGCAAGTGGGCATCAATCCCAGTTCCTGGTTTATGGACGATGCAAGAAGAAAGCGCTGTTTTTTTCGATAAACCAATCTATACAAACGTTCAAATGCCATTTGAAGAACAACCACCTTTTGTTCCAGAAGAAAATCCACATGGAGTATATGAGAGAGATTTTGATCTTCCTGATAGTTGGATGGGCAAGCGCATTGTTTTACATCTTGGTGGCTATGAATCTGTAGCAGTTATATTTATCAACGGCGTTGAAGTGGGCCTTACGAAAGATTCACGCCTTGCTGCAGAATTTGATGTTACAAGCTTTGTCAGCCGTGGCAACAACGTTGTGCGCATTGATGTTACAAAATGGTCTGATGCAACTTTCATTGAGGACCAAGACCAATGGTGGCATGGTGGAATTACCCGTTCAATTAAACTCTTTGCAACTAACAAGGTTTTCATTGAGCGCTTCTATACAACTGCAGGTCTTGAAAAAGATCGCACCACAGGAACTCTTGATATCCGCGCTCACATCGCCTCAATAGATAACATTTCAACCCACAACTACACCCTGCGTGCATCCATTCAAGAGCTTCCAAAAGTTAAAGCGGCAAACCTTGAATCAACGCTAAAGACATTCCAATCCCCTAAATGGACTGAGCGCGCTGAAGAGTTAAAGGCAAGAAGTGATGAGTATTTCCACGGAAAGTTTTGGCATGGCAATATGCCAGCAGATGCCAAGAAAGCTATTTTAGAAAATGAACCGTGGCCAGCAGGCAAAATCGCTTTAAATACCCGTATTCCTAAAGTTAAAGCCTGGTCAGCAGAATCCCCCAACCTCTACACCCTCCACGTTGAACTCATTGATCCAGATGGAAATATCGTTGAAGTCTCACAACAAAAGATTGGCTTTAGATCAGTTGAAGTAAAGGGCCAGGACTTTTTAGTTAACGGTGCGCCAGTGATGTTCTATGGCGTTAACCGCCACGATTTCAACCGTTACACAGGCCGCGCACTTACTCGTGAAGATATGCGCGAAGACTTGCTTGAACTTAAGCGTTGGAACTTCAATGCCGTTCGCACATCCCACTACCCCAACGATGCCGCTTTTCTAGATCTCTGTGATGAGCTTGGTTTCTATGTCATCGGTGAAGCCAATATTGAATCCCATGCATTCATTGCATCTATCTGTGATGATGCAAAGTATTTAACTGCATTCGTTGATCGTGTGGGCAGAATGATTCAACGCGACATTCACCACCCCGCAGCAATCATGTGGTCACTTGGTAATGAATCAGGTGCTGGAAGCAATCATGAAGCAGCTGCTGCATTTGCTCGCGATTTTGATCCATCACGTCCTCTTCACTATGAAGGTGGCATCCGTGGTAATTGGATGGGTTCACATTCACTCACTGATGTTATTTGTCCGATGTATCCAGCAATCACGGCAATTAAAGAGTATGCAACTTCTACAAAAGCAGATCGCCCATTGATTATGTGCGAGTACTCCCACGCTATGGGCAATAGCAATGGAACATTGGCTGAGTATTGGGAAGTTATTGAATCGACTAGAGGTCTGCAAGGTGGATTTATCTGGGAGTTCTGGGATCACGGACCAGTTCAAACAATGCCGGACGGTTCAAAGCGCAACGCTTATGGCGGGGACTACGGTGAGAAGAAGCATGATGGCAACTTCTGCTGTGATGGAATGGTTTTCCCAGATCGCACAGCTAAGCCTGCAATGGCTGAATTTAAAGCTATTGCCGCCCCTGCCAACATCAGCGCAGTAAAGGTATCAACTGGTTCTTTTAAAATCTTTAATAAGCACTTCTTTAAAGACTTAAGTCAATACGAAGTTAGCTGGACTATTACTCGTGATGGCTTAATTACCGATAGTGGCAAAGTAAAGCTGCCTAAGGTTGCACCACGTAAAACTGTTGCATTTAAAGTTTCATCAAAGTATCTAGCTAAGGCCGATGGCCCAGGTGAGCGCTTTATTACTTTCACCATCATCAACATTGATAGCACCCCATGGGCTCCAGCATGTACTGAAGTTGGCTGGAATCAGATGGCTCTGCCTTCACGTGCTCTGACTATAAAGAACGCAAAAGCCTCTGATGAATACACACATGTTCTAGATGACTACGGTCAGATTGTTCTGCCACGAGGAGTTGTTGCACCTGCGCTCACTCTCTGGCGCGCACCAACTGATAACGATCGCATCGGACATATGTCAACTAAGTGGAACCGTTGGGGCTTGCGCGATATGGATCGCACCGACTGTGTTGTCTCACAAAATCGCACAAGTACTAAAGTCACAAACACGTGGCAGACAAGTACTGGAATTAGCATTAAGCACGTTCAAGTAATTACTCCTGTAGCCGATGGCTTTAGAGTCAAAGAGTCTGTGACCTTGCCTAAGGTACTAACGGATGTTGCACGAGTTGGTATTAACTTCGAATTAGATGGTTCTCTTACTGACGTAACCTGGTTTGGTTCAGGTCCTCACGAGTCATATCCAGATCGAAAGATTGCGCGCATACATCGCTTCGTAACAAGTGTTGCTCAGCAATACATTCCATATGTCAGGCCACAAGAAAATGGTGGACACACCGCTGTGCGCTGGTTTGAAGTAACAGATGCAACTGGGCATGGAGTAAGAGTCCACATGGGCAGGCCCTTACAGGTCTCTGTGACGCCTAATAGAGCAGTGGATTTAGCTGATGCCACCCATGATGTTGAAGTAAAAGCATGTGGCAACGTTGTTGTTCATATCGATGGTGCACATCGCGGAGTTGGAACCTCATCGTGTGGTCCAGATACTTTGCCTAAATACAAAATCAAACCAGGCTTACACACCTGGGAGTGGACGCTTACTTCAATCTAAATTCAAGGGCCAATGAATGGCAATTGGATATTTGCAGCTTCGACCATCTCCTGATGATTTGCCGCGTGCTCGTCTCCACATCCATGGCAGAGCAAAAGTAATAAACCACAAAATACTGACTACTACTTTAAATATCTTAGGTTCAGGCTTTGCCGGTGGCAAAGGATCACGCCAACCCGCATCAAATGGGAGTTCTAGAAGTTCAAGTACTGCATCTGCAACACGTTCATGACCCATAGCATTTAAGTGCAAGCGATCAAAAGCTAAGAATCGTTTATCACTAAATGCCGTTTCTTCATTTGCATCAGCGATGATTGCGCCAACTTCCTTGGCAACTGCTCGAACATTTCGATTAAATCCACCAAAGCGCTCTTCCCACATCTTGGCAGAGCGTCCAGAGTTTCCAGTTCGCTCTAAAACTGTGAATAGCAAAATCGTTGCACCTGATGCAGCTAAGCGTCTAACAGCATCGGCGTATTGGGCTAGAACAATCTCGGCCTTGTATCCAGGTCGAATAACATCATTTGCACCGGCATGGAAGGAAATCAAAGTATCTGGTCCAGTCACTTGAGCTAGCGCTGCTTCAATCTGCTCATCTAGAACTTGTCTGACAAGTTTTCCGCGTATAGATAAGTTGGCATACGTGAAATCTGGATGCGCCTTTGCCATGCCATCTGCAACACGATCTGCCCAACCACGGTAGTTGCCATACTTTTTCTCATCGCACATACCCTCGGTATAGGAGTCACCGAGTGCGATAAAACGAGTGTAAATCACTTACTTACCCCTTACGGCGTGCCTGATCTATGTGGAACAAGGCAATGGATGTAGCAACAGATGCGTTCAGTGACTCAGTTGTTGCACTGATTGGAATAGAAATAACTAGATCGCACTTCTCACGAGTTAAACGAGCAAGCCCTTTTCCTTCACTCCCAACCACAATCATGATGGGCTCTGCGGCAATCTTCATCGAAGCAATGGTGTCTTCCGATTCCCCATCAAGACCCACAACAAACAGGCCCATCTTCTTAGCTGCATCGATGGTGCGAGCAAGATTTGTTACCTGAGCAATTGGCATACGGGCAGCTGCTCCAGCTGATGCTTTCCATGCAGATGCAGTCATTGCAGCAGCGCGGCGCTCAGTCATAAGAACACCTGCAGCGCCAAATGCTGCAGCGCTACGAACAATGGCACCTAAGTTACGTGGATCTGTAACACCATCGAGTGCAACAACTAAGGCAGGATTTTTAGCGCGTGACATGATTTCTTCAAATGATGAGTACTGGAACGGCTTAATTGCCAGGATAATTCCCTGGCTGTTAGGTGAGATTCCTTCAACTTCAGCGCGGTGTGCTTCGCGAATTGGTAGACCTAGGTGAAGTGCCAGTTTTAATGACTCTGCAACACGATCATCAACATCAATACTGCGAGCAACTAATAACTCTGTGGCAGGCACTGCTTCACGCAACGCTTCTAGAACTGCGTTACGACCTGCAACTACTTCACCTCGTGGACGATCACCGCGAGGAGCACGTGAAGGTGCAGAACGAGTCATAGTTGTTGCGCGAGGAGAAGTTGAGCGGGCAGCAGGAGAACGTGTTGCTTTCTTCTCTGCAGCTTTCTTGCGCTTTGCAGCTGCGTGATAAGGACGATCTTCAGCTTTAGGAGTTGGACCTTTGCCAGTTAAACGCTTCTTATTCTTTCCACCAGTACCTGAAGATGGACCCTTTTTTGATTGGCGAATTGCGCCTTTGCGTGATGAATTGCCGGCCATGGTTAACTCTTCTCTTCCATTGACCAACGCGGCCCTTGTGCTGTGTCCTCAATTGTAATTCCTAAAGCGAGTAGTCCATCACGGATGGCATCTGATGCAGCGAAATCCTTACGCTCACGTGCAGCCGCGCGCTCTTTTAGCGCCAACTGAATAACACCATCAAGTGCTGCATTCACATTTCCTGATGCCCTTTGTGGGTAATTTGAATCAAAAGGATCACAGCCCAGAATCTGCAGAGCACCACGGATTTCATTGGCGTTTTTAGCGATCGCCTTTTTATCACCATCAGTAATTGCTTGGTTTCCAAGACGTAGATTCTCTGAAATCGAAGCTAATCCTGCTGGCACAGCTAAATCATCATTCATTGCCGCGCAAAAGGCATCGTTAATTGTTGGCTCTGGCTCTGTTCCAAGAAGTTCAACAGAGCGAGTTAAGAAGTTTTCAATACGACGAAATGCCACAGCTGATTCATCTAGCGCTGCCTCTGAGTACTCCAGCATTGAGCGGTAGTGCGCACTACCTAAATACCAACGCAGTTCAATTCCACGAACGCGCTGCAAAATAACTTCCACCTGCAATGTATTGCCAAGAGATTTACTCATCTTTTCACCAGCTTGAGTCACCCAGGCGTTATGTAACCAGCGGTTAGCAAATTTATATCCAGCTGCCTCTGACTGTGCGATCTCATTTTCATGATGAGGGAAAACTAAATCTAAGCCGCCACCGTGAATATCAAATGCCTCACCAAGATAGGCGTGCGCCATTGCAGAACATTCCAAGTGCCAGCCAGGTCGGCCCGGCCCCCACGGTGTTGGCCATGATGGATCGCCAGGTTTTGCTGCTTTCCAAAGTGCGAAATCTCGTGGATCTCTTTTGAATTTTTCATCAGCATCTGCTGCTGGTTGCAGATCATCAAGCTTTTGACCTGAAAGAGTTAAATAACGCTTAAGTTTGCGCACCTCTAAATACACATCACCGTTACCTGGGGCATAGGCAGCCCCATTATCAATAAGTTTTGCCATCAGTTCGATCATCTGGGTGATGTGGCCCGTTGCCCGTGGTTCATAGGTAGGTGGCAAAACATTTAAGGAAGCAAAAGCTTGGGTAAAGATACGCTCATACTTCATGGCAACTGCCCACCACGGTGCTTTTTCATGCACTGCTTTATGCAAAATCTTGTCATCAATATCGGTGACGTTTCTAATGAAAGTGACGTCATAGCCAGACCAGGTCAGCCAGCGGCGCAAAATATCAAAGTTAATTGCGCTACGAACATGGCCAATATGTGGATGTGATTGAACAGTTGCACCGCACACATACATAGAGACATGACCCGGGATCAGTGGCTTAAAGACGCCTACTTCACGAGTTGCTGTGTCATAGAGATTGAGTGCAGACATTTGAGAATTCTACTGCTTATAAACCAGAGCAGTTGCAATGGCTGCGATGCCTTTGCCTTCACCAGTTAAGCCCATGCCATCAGTTGTCGTTGCAGAGACTGAAACCTGCACGCCACCCAGAGCAGATGAAATCGCAGCAATAGCTTCGGCACGGCGCTTACCGATCTTTGGACGATTACCAATGACCTGCACACTCACATGTGAAATAGCAAAGCCTTCCTTTTTAACTAACGCAGTGCACTCTTGCAATAACCTCACACCCGAAGCACCTGCATATTCAGGGCGATCTGTACCAAAGTTGCTCCCCAAATCACCTAGGCCAGTTGCAGCAAAGAGCGCATCACAGATTGCATGAGCTGCAACATCGCCATCAGAGTGTCCTTCAACGCCTTGTTCATCCGGCCAGTGCAAACCTGCCAGCCACATTTCTCTTCCCACGCCAAATGCATGTGCATCAGTGCCAATTCCGCTGCGAATATCACGGCCTAAACCTAAGTGTGAAAGTGCGGTGTTTAAATCAGCAGAAGTAGTGATTTTTATTGCTCGCTCTTCGCCTCTAATGACTTTTACTTTTCCGCCAGCTGCTTCAATCAGGCCAGCATCATCGCTTGCTTCACCACCAGATGCATGCGCATCACGAAGTGCAGAAGTCTTAAAACCTTGAGGTGTTTGAATGCTCACGAGGGAGGCGCGATCAGGAGTTGAAAGAACAAAGCCATTGCTATCAGTGACTTTGATTGTGTCCACGACAGCTAGGGCTGGAACCACTGCCACTTCACCGCTCTGCAGCTGGGCAATCACGCGCTGTGCCACATCAGTACTAGCTAGCGCTCTGGCAGCATCGTGGACTAAAACATAGTCACCCGTTGCAACTGCCAGGCCATTTCTCACACTCTCAGAGCGTGTGGCACCGCCTGTAACAACAACAATGCCATCACCGAGTAGTTCACTAATCTGTTTTTCAAAACCGGCAGGGGCACTGACAATAATTTGATCAGCAAC
The DNA here is from genome assembly GCA_040402235.1 of Candidatus Planktophila sp. GTDB lineage: Bacteria > Actinomycetota > Actinomycetes > Nanopelagicales > Nanopelagicaceae > Planktophila. The sequence continues at coordinate 64,315 of JBBAMY010000006.1, forward strand.
TGGGGCCAGGGATGAAACGGCATGCTCGAGCAGAGTGCGATCTGCTAATTGGATGAGAGCTTTAGGAATATCTGCGCCAAATCTTTCACCACTGCCAGCGGCAGCGATGATGGCGCTAATAGACATTGTTACGAAGCGAGAACCTCGTCAAGGATTACTGCAGCCTTTTCTTCATCAGTGCGCTCTGCAAGAGCTAGCTCTGAGATAAGGATCTGCTTCGCCTTGGCGAGCATGCGCTTTTCACCAGCTGATAGACCACGGTCTAAGTCGCGGCGATACAAATCGCGAACAACTTCAGCAACCTTAATAACATCACCTGAGGCGAGCTTTTCTAGGTTTGCCTTGTAACGACGTGACCAGTTAGTTGGTTCTTCTGTATATGGCTGGCGCAAGACGTTAAATACACGGTCTAGGCCGGCAGAATCAACGACATCGCGAACACCGACGAGATCCACGTTTTCAGCTGGAACACGAACGGTTAAATCGCCTTGAGCAACTTTTAACACTAGGTAGGTCTTTTCCTCACCCTTGATCACGCGAGTTTCAATAGCTTCGATTAATGCAGCCCCGTGATGAGGATAAACAACGGTTTCGCCGACCTTAAATGTCATGTGATGCCCTTCGCTAGAGGGTCAATTCTACCAGCAATATCGCATTGAGAAAACCTGGCTATAACCAGCGTAAATCACTGCTTATTTGATGTGAGACAATTGCGCCTATGCCCCGCGTAGTAACTGCATTCTTCATTGCACTCTTAACCATCTCACTGACTGGATGCGGCGCCGGGTTAAATGCCTCCACTCGCAATATCAAGCAAGTAACTGATGGTGTTGAGGCAACAGTAAATACCGACGGTAACAACATTAAAGTAGTCAATCTTCTAGTCGTAGAAACTGCCGAAGGCGCTGGCGTATTAGTGGGAACCCTTGTTAACTCCAAGGACCAAGAAGATACATTGCTAGGTGTGGCAATTAATGGTCAAGTAGCAACTATCACAGGCACCAACGCTTTAGCTAAAAACACACCTGTTATATTTGAAGGTCCAAGTGCAAATGCGAAAGCTGTAGTGCCAGTACTAGGTGCTAAAGCCGGCCAAAGTATTCAAGTAAGGATGTTCTTTGCCCGAGCCGGTGAAGTAACGGTGGAAGCAATTATTCGTGATCAGCGTGATGACTACGCTGGTATCACTGCTTAAAACTTACTTCTTTCCCTGATTAGCAACTGCTGCTATTGCATCAATTGCTGCCGCTGGATCTAAATACTCCCCGCCCTTAACCACAGGGGTCAGATCAGCGTTAAGTTTGTAATAGAGCGGAATTCCGGTGGGGATATTTAACCCAGCAATATCAGCATCGCTAATTCCATCTAGGTGCTTAACCAGTGCGCGCAGTGAGTTGCCATGGGCAGTCACAAGAACGCGCTTGCCGGCCTTAAGGTCAGGAACAATTGATTCATGCCAGTAAGGCAACATGCGCCCAATAACATCTTTCAGACACTCAGTCTTAGGGGCGCTGATGTCGGCATAACGCACATCTTTAGCCTGTGAAAACTCATCATTGTCATCAATGGCAGGTGGTGGCACATCAAATGAACGGCGCCACAATTGGAACTGTTCTTCGCCATATTGAGCCAGAGTTTGGGCTTTATCTTTGCCTTGCAACGCTCCATAGTGACGCTCGTTTAATCTCCATGAGCGTTTCACTGGAATCCAGTGACGATCACATGCATCTAGAGCTAACGCAGAGGTGTGAATAGCACGGCGCAGTAATGAAGTGTGTAATAAATCTGGCAATAATCCACGCTCTGCTAGAAGTGCACCACCACGGCGGGCTTCATCTTCACCTTTTGCAGATAGGCGCACATCCACCCAACCAGTAAAGAGATTCTTGGCATTCCACTCTGATTCTCCGTGGCGCAAAAGGATTAGTTCGTAGCTGCTCATAGCCTCATCCTAAACCAAATGTTTGAAAGCATCTAAATTGGCTAGAGACTCCCCGCGTGAAACACGCCAAGCCCATTCACGACGGATGGCGTTAGCAAAGCCAAGTTCAAGAAGAGGATTAAAGGAAGAGTCTGAGATTTGTAGGACAGAGCCAACTAATCGATCTATCTCACGATCACTTACTGCAGATAAAGGAAGACGTCCTACTAAGAAAATATCTCTCACATCATTGATAGCAAAAGCGATTCCATAGAGGGAGGCGTTCTTAGCCATGCACCATGCATGCACTGCCGCCTCATTATCATCAGGCTTTCGGATAACGAAGGCGTTAATACTTAAAGAATGATCACCAACGATAAGTGCAAGGTGAGTTTGTAATTTCTTCTCCCCTGGCAAAGTAACCAGGAATGTATGTGCATCTTTTCGCTCATACTCTAAATCATGAGAATCAAGAAACTCCTCAATGATAAAGCGTGGGTCAATCGCGCCCATTTACTCTCCTGCGATTTTAAGAGCAGCGTTGTGCTCGGTAATAACTTGATCATAAATATCTAATGTGCCACGGGCCGTTGTGTCCCAACCAAAGTGAGATGCATGCTCAATAGCACCCATAGATAAAAGCACGCGGCGCTGTGGTTCAAGCAAAAGACGCGCAATAACTGAGGACCAGGCCTTTGCATCATGGCCATCAACTAAAACACCTGAAATACCATCGGCAACTGCGGTGCGAAGGCCACCCACAGCCGTTGCAACTACTGGAGTTCCACATGCCTGTGCTTCAAGTGCTACTAAACCAAAGCTTTCAGAGTAACTAGGAACGCAGACTAAATCAGCTGCGCGATACCACTGCGGCAGATCGCTACGTGGAACCGGTGGCATAAAACTAACAACGTCATCAATACCAAGCCATGCAGTTAACTCTTTTAACCGCTCTACTTCTTCGGTATTAGCACCAGAGGCTCCGCCAATAATGTTTATTACTAATTTGGGGCGCAGATGTGGTGAGTGCTTTACAAGTTCAGCTGATGCGCGAATTAATACTTCAGGGCCTTTATGGGGCTGAATACGACCAACAAAACTAACAACTAAGGCATCTGCATCTAAACCAACAAACTCACGGGCGGCAGCTCTTCCAGCCCCTGGAGTGAATGTGTAGAGATCAACACCTGGTGTAACAACATGGACGATATCTGGGCACCCTTCATAGAGTGAAACTAGGCTGGCAGCTTCAGCATCGGTATTTGCAATAAGGGCGTGGGCTGCAGCAACTACCTGTGTTTCACCCTGCACGCGAATCATTGGTTCTGGGCTTTCACCTTCAGCTAAATTCAAATTCTTCACACGTGCCATGGTGTGCATGGTGTGAACCAGTGGAATACCTAGCTCTTTACTTGCAGCCATCCCCACTTTGCCAGAGATCCAGTAGTGAGAATGGATGACGTCATAGTTTTCATCTTTTGCAAGGCGTAAGAACTCTTTAGATAAACCATTGATATGGGCAGGTAGTTGTTCTTTAGTTAAAGGGCCATGGCCACAATCAAAGTGGCGCACCCGCACTCCCTTAGACATTTCAACAATCTCAGCTTGCTCTACATGGGTGCGGCGCGTGAAGATATCTACTTCCACTCCCATGGCAGCCATGCGCTGGGCAGCTTCCACAACATAGATGTTCATGCCACCAGCATCACCAATACCTGGTTGATCCAGAGGTGATGTGTGCACCATCAAGGTTGCAATGCGCCCGTTCATAGTTCAAGGGTACGGGCATTTAGAAGGTTGCGCGAATGCTCCCTACGCTCTTACCCCCGCCGTATGTACTTTCTTCTATCTCTTTAGCATCCACGCCAAGAATCTTTAGCGCAGCTGCAGTAACGGCCGGCACAGCCCTCGAACTTCCATCACTGATCTTTAGCGCAAAGGTGCGCCCATCTGGCATTGAGGCAACGTTAAAAGCCTCTGCGCCATCTTTCATAAATAGACCTGGGATATTTTGCATCATTCTCGTTGCAAGACGACCTTGACCTGAAACCATCTCAGGGAAATCTCTGCACGCTTGGGCAACACTTTGGTGCACAGGATCAGTTGAAATAGTTAGTTGACGAACTGCTCTTGCCAAACCAAGCAGAGAAAACATAAATAGCGGAGCCCCACAACCATCAACGGTTGTGTTAACAATGCTCTCACCACTCATCATCTCTACTTCTTTAGCAATCACTTTTTGTAGTGGATGTTCTGGACTCAAATAAGAGTCAATAGGCCAGCCATTGATATGACAGGTAAGAATCATTCCTGAATGCTTACCGCTGCAGTTCATTGCAAGACGTGTGGGCTGCGCCGTTCTGCGCAGCTCTTCATCTAATGGCCTATCCATCACACACTGCAATGAATGCTCATCTAGATCAGCCTTTGCCAAAATAGCTAACGCCCCGCTTTGATGCATCTGTGTGCCAGCATGAGAAGCACAAACAAGTGCCAATAAACGTGGTTCTAAATCAAGGCCTGCGCGCACCATCGCTGATGCTTGAATAGATTTAAGTGAAGAGCGTGAATACATAGGCAGAGTGGGATCACCTTTTTGAAAAGCGATTGAGCCATCAGCGTTTAAAACAACAACGTGTCCTGCATGAACTGATTCCACTTTCCCGCCGCGTGTTACCTCGGCTAGAACTTCACCTAACATCATTCGGTTGACCGTGGCAGGGATGACCACACATGTGCTTGTAGCTCTTGACCTTCGGCAGCCATGTCATAGGCATAAAAGAGTTCACCAGCCACAAGGCCATAGAGGCGAACACCTGCTGTAACAATCTTGGCAGAAGGTGCGGAATATCCCTGATCCATTACTAATTGAATCTTGGGACCATCAAAGGTTCCAACCCAGCCTTCAGTAATTCCAGTGGAGTGTGAAATCAAAACCTCTAAAACATTATTAGGTTGCACGCGCCAAAAACCTACTTCAGATGCACCTGGGCGCACGATCTCACCTTCGGCATCTAATATCCATGAGCGTGAAAAGTAATTGAGAAAATTGCGTCCATCATGATTAAAGGCAACTTCATGGGCAAACTCAAAGCCTTCAATGTTTGGATACTCACCGCGGCCCTTACCGCGCCATGTGCCAACCAGCCAGGCAAGTGGATTTAGATCTGGGTGCAATCCTTCAGGGATTGTGAAAACCATTTATGGACGTCCTCTAAATTTGGGCGAGCGTCTGGCCTGTGATTGACGTCCGCGAAATGCGTAAAAGATGAGCGCACTACCAAAAGCGATGGCCACTAAGCCAAGGATTACTGAGGTAAGAAGCTCCACGCGCTAAATCGTAGCGGTTAAACAATAGGTTGCTGCGCTGCTGCAATTCCATCAACGCTAAGCGTGGCATCTAAGGGCGTATTTCGCTTCACGATAGCAAGGGCAATAGTGCCCAGTTCATGGTGTCTTGCCACAGTGCCAATAAAGCCAACTACCACGCCATCATTTTCAATCTTTGTGCCGACGGACGGAAAGCCCACATCACTGCCATCGAGGTGGAGCATTACTAATCTGCGCGGCGGATTACCTAAGTTAAATATCTTGGCAACTGTTTCTTGTCCCCGGTAGCAACCCTTATTCATATGCACGGCGCCATTTAAGACACCGATCTCATTAGGAATTGTTTTGTGATCTGTTTCAAAACCAATACGTGGGCGTCCGGCTGCAACGCGCTCGGCATCAAGTGCCCATGTGCCCACTTGAGTTGCAACAGCGTTAAAGGCCTGTGCCATCTGCCCAACTTCACCTCGTGGCACTAATGCAAAAGGTCCACCAATATCTGTTGTTGCACCTGGTGCGCGCAGCACAGCAAACTCACTTGTTGCATCCCGCACATCGACCTTTAGCATGAATCTCATCTTGCTTAGATATGCAACCAAAGCCTCTGCATAACTTGCATCGAGTACAAGAAAAGTAGTTGTTCCATCATCAACTAAGTTGAATTGATACTCAACGTGACCTTGTGGATCTAAAATCATTGCAGGCTTCCAAAGACCGACTTCAAGATCTGTTAAAAACTGTGTTGTTAAATCATGCAACCACTTCAGGCGATCCTCGCCGCTCACTGCAATGACTGAAAGATGAGAAAGATCTGCCCAGGCTGTGCCTGCCTCAATAGCTCTTTGTTCTTTTACTGGTTCACCAAAATGCCAAATTGCGCCTTTATCAGGACCATCTTCAACTAATACCGCACTCATTGACAGTTAGAGCAGGTTCCATAGATTGCAAAGTGTGAAACATCTGTCTTAAAACCATATTCATCTGAGAGTGCATTAACAAAAGTAGAGGCAACATCTAATGGAGCATCTCCCACAGCCTCACACTTTCCACACACTAAGTGCAGGTGGGTCAGCTCTTCAGCTGCGTGATAGGTGGCACCGCCATGGCCTAGGTGAGTGTGTTGAACTAAACCAACATTTTCTAGAGTTTCTAGGTTGCGATAGACCGTTGAAAGATTAATTCCTGGATGTGTCAGGCGTACCTTCTCTGCCACTTCTTCAGGCGTTGAATGCCCAAGTTCGCGCACAGCAGCAAGGACTAGTTCACGCTGTGGTGTTAAACGTAATCCTTTATCGCGCAGCTCGTGCCTATCAGCCATGTGCATACCTTACTTTGTCTTAGATTACTTTGCGCACCTGGGCTTAAAAACCCCCCGGTAACTACGCCCAGGTGCGCCAAAGTAACTTTCGAAGGCTTAACGCTAGAGACGTTAAGAGGCTTGTGGTTTTCTTGCGCGCAGGAGCAACAAATACATCTCGCACCCTAAGCAAAAGTTAAATGCAGCGTTAAGGAAGGCCGCTGCAAGTGCAAATGAGACTGCAACTACAAAGAGTCCAGAGATTCCGCTAATCGATCCAGCGATTGCAACGAGTGCAAATATCAGACCAACACTTTGCGCAAACTGCGGTGGGCGCACATCTTCTGTTATAACCGCACTCTTTAAACGTGGTTTTACTATCTTCTTAAAAATCAGCGCATAGGGGGTGAACTGTGGACCACGAAAGGCACCGATTGCAAAAACAATTGCCTGTGCAACAATAACCCAGAGGTTAGATGTTGCTAAGGCGGTCGCTAGAACTGCCGTTGTAATCACTGCGCCAAAACGTGGTCCACGAGCATCAATCACCGTGCTTGGTTTAACTTGGGTTTCTTGTGTCATTTCTTATCTCCTTGGTAGACGAATAGTTAATTGTTTAAATGAAAAACAATTACATTCGGCACAAAGAACCAGCCAGGCGACCGTAATCAATGACACGGCGCTTGGTGAAGAAGCTGGCTAATGACATAATGCAAATAATAAAGAAGGCAGGTCAATAGCGCGAGTTGCGAATTATTTGCACAAACTATCTAATGGCAGCAAGGGCATTAAGGACTTGTTCACGCTTAGGTGCACCCACAGCCCGGCCCACTTCATGGCCCTTGGAATCAAGGATCAAGGTGGTGGGTGTGCTCAAAATGTTTAACTGACGCACGAGCTCTAAATGATCTTCTGCATCTATATCTATGTGAACAACATCTTCTAGATCTTCAACAACGTTTTCTAGTAGTGCTCTTGTTGCACGGCATGGTGTGCAAAAGGCTGAAGAGAACTGAACCAGGCTGGCTCTAGTGCCAAGGGGTGCGCCAATCATCTGGGCAGTAATCACACCGGCCCGCTCTTTAGCCTTTACTACGCCCCTTGAGCGCTGATACCAAAAGCCATATGCGCTAGCTAGTGCCAGCACAATCACGATTGGAAGCAAGGATTTCACGAGGGTAGTCTGTACCAATGGCCAAGGTTCTGCTACTTACGAACACTCATGGTGCTAGTGCTGAAGTTTTACCGGCACTTGGTTTGCTCCAGCACAGCGTTCGCATCTTGCCCGCAGAAGCATCTGTTCTAGTTGATGCACCAGAAGTTGATGTTCTCCTCATCGATGCTCGCCGTGAACTACCGGCCGCTAAATCTTTAACAAAGCTCATTACAACAACTGGAATTGGTTGCCCCATCATTGCAATTACTACAGAAGGTGGTCTTTCTGCATTTAATGCAGACTGGGGCATTAGCGATGTCATGCTCGACACCGCAGGTCCTGCAGAAGTAGATGCTCGTATCCGTATTGTTTTAGGCAAGCAAGCAGCATCTGATCTACGCAACGACCCACACAGCGGTGAAATTAGAAGCGGTGATGTTTCAATTGATGAATCCACATACACCGCTCGCCTTAAGGGTGAAGTTCTAGATTTAACTTTCAAAGAGTTTGAACTACTTAAATACTTAGCTCAGCACCCAGGCCGAGTCTTTACTCGTGCTCAGCTCTTGCAAGAGATCTGGGGCTATGACTACTTCGGTGGCACACGCACCGTTGATGTTCACATCCGACGCCTTCGCTCAAAGCTAGGTCCTGAGTTTGAAGCAATCATTGGAACAGTTAGAAATGTGGGATATCGCTTCACTGTCGATGCATAAACTATGCGTCATATTCTAAAACTCCATCGCGATCTCACCAGCGAACCACTTCCTCAACGCACACACAACTACACCATCGAAACTTTTGATACCTCTATCCATAAACAAGCGTGGCTAGATTTAAACAACCACGTCTTTGCCCACCACCCAGATCAAGGTAATTGGGCAATGGCAGATCTAGATAACAGAATTAAAGAGGACTGGTTTGATCCCCAAGGTTTCTTTCTTGCAACACAAAACGGAGTAATAGACGGCTTTGTCTGGACCAAGATTCACCAAGATTTAGTTAATCAAGATCCAGTAGGTGAGCTCTATGTTGTTGGCACAGCACCAGCCCATCATGGCCGCGGCATTGCACGAGCACTCTCGGTAGAAGCCATTAACTACTTTGTTACTAAGGGTTTAAAGCATGCGATGTTATATGTCGATGCTGATAATGAAAAAGGAATAAAGCTCTATCAGTCGTTAGGGTTTAACTAAAGTCACTCTGAGTAATTCTGTTTTCTACTACTATTTCCCCAAAGCCCAAGAGAGATCCCTAGCGAAAGCTATATCGCTTGGGCCTTCTTCTTTT
>JBBAMY010000006.1:73408-75172 GCA_040402235.1 Candidatus Planktophila sp.
CAAAGCCCAAGAGAGATCCCTAGCGAAAGCTATATCGCTTGGGCCTTCTTCTTTTCATGAACAAGTAAAAAGGAGCCAGGGGAACTGGCTCCTTTTTACTTTCTCAACCCTGTTTAAGGACGAACTCGTTTGCCTGGCTTTGCAGGCATACCTGCTCTAGCAGTTGCAACGGCTGCTTTGAAAGCATCATGTGCAGATTTCTTTGCTTCTGGTGTTGTTGCAACAGAACGTGCAGCTTCAAAGGTAGCTCTTGCGGATTCAATCGCTGGCTTTGCTGCTGCAACAGCAGCTTTATGCGCAGCTCTTGCTGCTTCATGTGCTGCTTTTTGTTCTGGTGTTGGTGCAACTCTTTTAACAACTGGTGTTGTTGCTTCAGCTGCTTGTGCTCCCGTGACACCCGCAAGTGCAAAGAGGCCTGCAGTAGTTGCTACTGCAATTGTGCGCTTTAACATGATCATGAAGTTCCTCATCTCTTCCACAACCATTTGCGGATAAGAGAAATATAGAGCTAACTATCTGTGGTAAAGCCCTGGCTACCCTGTGAGTTATTTGTGAAAAACCTAGGCAGTGAGCTCTTTTAAGCCTGCAATGAGGCGATCCACATCATCCCTCGTTGAATATGGCGCTAAGCCTGCGCGCAGCGCGCCAGCATCGCCTAAGCCAAGTGCGCGTGAGACCTCTAGGGCATAGAAGTTAGAGGCAGGAAGTGTGACGTTTTTTAGCGCCATAGCTTTATAGATATCAACGCTGTTATGTCCTGCAAAAGAGAAATAGATTGTTGGTGTGCGGTGCTTTGCTTTTCCATACAAAGTTACTCCGGGTAATGATGCAACAGAGCTCTCTAGATACTCCAGTAGTTCATCTTCATATTTTTCTAGCGCATTCATTGAGTTAACAATCTTTTCACGCCTAGTAACACCATTACCTGGTGCCATTTCTGAAATGAAATTAACTGCTGCAATACATCCAGCCATGAGCTCATAGGGCAATGTGCCGAACTCAAAGCGCTCTGGGACAACGCTAGTTGCAGGTAATAACTTGTCATTGGAGAGAGTCTCTAGAAGTGCTGGTGAGGCTGCTAGGGCCGCACAGTGTGGTCCCATTAACTTGTAGAAAGAGAAACCAAAGAAATCTGCGCCAATATCTTTAACACTAATAGCAGCATGTGGTGTTAAGTGCACGCCATCAACGAAAAACAGCGCACCCACCTTGTGCACAGCAGCCCCAATACCCTTTAGATCAGGTCTAGTACCAATGGTGTTACCAGCACCTGTAATTGCAACAAGCTTTGTCTTAGAAGATAAAACAGCTTCAACAGCGGCCACGCTAATCTCTGTTGTCTTTGTATCTAGCTCTGCCCAACGAATCGTTGCCCCAACAGCCTCTGCAGCTTGAATCCATGGACGAACATTTGAATCATGATCTAGGCGTGAGACAACTACTTCATCCCCTGGCCCCCAGTTCTTAGCCAGGGTGCGAGAGAAGTCATATGTAAGTTGTGTCCAAGAGCGTCCATAGACAACACCTCGTGGATCAACATCAATTAAATCACCCACTGCTTCTCTAAAGCCCACCACATACTCTTCAGCGTTCTTCTCACTCTCAGTATTGGTATTTCGATTAGAGATCGGCTTAGTAATTGCGTGAGCAATTGCTGCTCCAACGACTAACGGAACTTGAGATCCCCCAGGGCCACAAAAGAATGCAAGGCCAGTATTAAGTGAAGGAAAGTGGGAGCGGATCTTGGCAACGTCGTATGTCATG